>NZ_VFPG01000001.1:5504810-6116456 GCF_006716565.1 Nocardia bhagyanarayanae
GGCGCCATGGTGACGAGCAACGTCGCCTACATCCCGGCCGCCGAGGACGCGGTCAACAAGCCGCTGATCGACAAGATCGCCGCGAAGCTGGACTACGTCGGCATCGACTACTACTACGGCCTCTCCCCCGACAACCTCACGGGGATGACGAACTTCACCGAGCTGTGGAAGAACCCGCTCCAGCCCGAGGGCATCTACTATGCGCTGCAACATTATTCGCGCGCGTTTCCCGGCAAGCCGCTCTACATCGTGGAGAACGGCATGCCCACCGAGAACGGTCTGCCACGCTGGGATGCCTACAGCCGCGCCGACAACCTGCGCGACACCGTCTACTGGCTGCAGCGCGCCAAGGCCGACGGCATAGACCTGATCGGCTACAACTACTGGAGCCTCACCGACAACTACGAATGGGGCTCCTATACACCGCGTTTCGGCCTCTACACCGTCGACGTGCTGACCGATCCGACGCTGACGAGGCGCCCCACCGACGCCGTCGCGGCCTACCGCGCCATCACCAGCCACGGCGGCGTACCGGCCGACTACCTGCCGACGCGGCTGCCGAAGGAATGCTCGTTCGTGGACGCGCTCGCCAGCTGCGCCGATCCGGTGACCGTGCCCCGCTGATCCGCCCGCCCGGCGTGCGGTGCGGGGCCGCGCGCCGGCGTCAGGGGCGCCGTCCGCGCGGGGGCGCCGCGATGTCGTGCACCACGGCTTCCTGTTCGCCGGCTTCCGGCTCGGTGAAGCCGACGGGCGGGGGCACATCGCCGGTGCGGTGCGCCCGGGCGACCAAGGCCGAGCGCAGATACCACAGGCCCGATGCCTGGGTGGGGTCGAAGGCGATGAGCTGGCCGATCCGCTTGAGGCGGTAGTCGACGGTGTTGGTGTGCACGTGCAGCAGCCGCGCGGTGCGCTGCCGGTTCAGGTTCGTGCTGATGTGCACCTGCAGCGTTTCCAGCAGTTCGGGGTAGTCGTCCAGCGGATCGAGCAGCGAGCCGAGGAAGTCGCGCGCCGGGCCGGGCCGAGTGAGCTGGTATTCCAGCGCCAAGTCGTTGAAGCGGTAGAGGCCCGACACGCTGTGCATCCGGTGCACCATGTCGAGCAGCTCGTGCGCCTGATCGGCGGCCTGGGGTATGCGTTCCGGGGTGGCCTCCACCGCGCTGGCGCGCACGGGAACCTGCGCGGCCCTGGACAATTGGGCGACCAGCTCGTCGAGTTCCGCGTCGTCGAGGGTGGTGGTCGGGATGAGGATGGTGCCGCCGTCCACGCTCAGCAGCGACAGCGCGCTGTCGCCGCACCGGGTGGCCAGCTCCGCTTGCAACCTGCGTAGCTTGCGGCGGGCGACCACCTTGCTGTCCAGCGTCGGGTTCCGTTCGTCGCGGTGCGGCGGCACCGCGAGCGCGAGCACGTGGTAGGCCTCCGCGATCTGGATTCCGCATTCGCGGGCCATGGTCGAGGTGCTGTTGCCGCCGAGCAGGGCCGAGGTCAACGTGTGCACGGCCGTGTGGTGTTCGCTCACCACGGCGCGAAGTTCCTTCACGTACGCCACCGACACCGTCGCGATGATGGTGTCGAGAATGTCCATGAAGCGGCGGGCCACGTTCACCAGGCTCTCGTGGTCCTGGGTGGTGGCATTGGCCAGGATCAGATCGAAGCCGAGTTTGAAGCCCTCGTGGATGGCGTGCTGGATGGTGTCGATCGGAATGCCCTCGCGCGCCCAGCCCGCGGCCGCGGCGCCGACTCGCTCGATGTCCTCGCCGACCTCGTTGCCGTCCAGCATCCGCACGGCCAGTTCCAGACACACCCGGGTCACCGCGGTCACGTCGCCGCTGAGCGCCTCGCCGGGTAGCGTGCCGCAGGGCACCACGTTCTTCACGAAGTGCCCGACCATGCGCTGGGAGAGGGTCCTGGTGTCCTTGAGATGGGTCGAGACCGGACGGCCCGAGACGATGAGATCAGGATCGGCCATGTTGGGAGCGGTCACGAGCGGGTCCTTCCGGCCGGAATTGCACAGCGATCAAACGTAACGGGATTCGCCTGCGCCGTGGGCCGGGTCGATCACGGATTGTGAAACTTGAGTCGAAATCTCCAGTGTTTTTGTGACTGAGCACAAAAGACGGGGGGTCAGGTTTGGAAGGTCGGCTCCCCCGCCAAGTACGTAGCCCGCACCTCGATGTCGGCCAGTTCCTCCGGTGGCACCCGCCGGGGATCCCTGGCCAGGACGACCAGGTCCGCGTACTTGCCGGGAGTGAGGGATCCGGTGATGTCGTCGGCGAACAGCTGATACGCCGCGTCGATGGTCTGGGCACGCAGCGCCTGGTCGACGGTGATCCTTTCCGCCGGTGCGAGTACGCGTCCGCTGCGCGATGTCCGCGTCACCGCCGCCGCCATGTTGCGCAGCGGCTCCTCCTCGGTGACCGGGCAGTCGTTGTGGAACGACACGCGCATACCCGCGTCGAGTGCCGATCGGGTGCGCACCCAGTTGGCGCCGCGCTCGGGGCCGAACAGGTCGTCGACGAGCACGTCGCCCCAGTAGTAGACGTGATCGACGAACAAACTGCAGGTGATGCCGAGTCGCGCGGCGCGCCGGAATTGCTCGGGCGTCATCGCGCCGCAGTGCTCCAAGCGCAGCCGGTGATCCCGGCGCGGATGGCGAGCCAGCGCGTTCTCGTAGACGTCGAGAATCGTGTCGACGCCGTGATCGCCGTGCACGTGGCAGGCGATCTGCCAGCCCATCGGGTAGTACGCGCCGACGATCTGGTGCAGTTGGTCCGCGGTGTAGTTGGCGTGGCCGCGGTGGTCGTGCCCGAGTCCGAGCGCGGCCGTGGCGGGGGTGTTCAGATACGGGAACGAGGTGTCGATGTTGCCGACCCACGGTGATCCGTCGACCCAGATCTTGATGCCGATCTGGCGGAACAGGTCGTCGCCGTTCTCCAGTGGGCAGTACGACTCCCCGCCCGGATCGGCCATCTCGTAGACCCGCATCCGCACCTTGCCTCGCTGCTGCTGATAGAGCGCGCTGGTCAGCGGGCGCATCTGCTGGGCGAAGGCCATGTCGCTGCACAGCGTGACACCGCGGCTCGCGAGGTCGGCGTGTTCGCGGGCGAGCAGTTCCGGGCCCGCGAGTTGCTCGGCGAGCATGGGCCCGATGACCGACAGCACGGCGGGGGTCTCGTAGACCTTGCCGGCGAGCCGGCCGTAGTCGTCCCTGACGTAGTGCCCGCCTGCCGGATCCGGCAGGTCGTCGGAGAGACCGGCGAACCGCATGGCCGCCCCGTTCGCCCACGCGAGGTGCCCGGAGTTCTGCCAGATCACGATCGGCCGGTCGGGTCCGAGTTCGTCCAGCCACGCCCTGGTCGGCTCCGGAAAACCCGATTGCAACAGCACATCCAAGCCGTAGAAGATCAACGGACGGCCGGCCGGAGCCATGGCGACCGCGCGCAGAATCTCGGCGTGCGCGTCCTCGGCGCTCGGACAGGTGGTGACCGGGCGAATGTCGATCACGATGTCGGAGTACAGCATCTGATCCTGGGTCGGGTGGGTGTGCGCCTCCACGAAGCCCGGCATCAGGCAGCGATCGCCCAGGTCGATCATCTCGGTCCCGGGTCCGCGCATGGCCAGCACGTCGTCTCCACCGACCGCGGCGATGCGCCCGTCGGACACCGCGACCGCGCGCGCCCCCTCGCGCTCGGGATCCATCGCGAGGATCGTGCCGCCGGTGAAGATCAGATCGGCTGTGCTCATCGAAACCTCCGTCGAACGGGCCGGGCCAGCGGACGGAAGCCGCTTTGCCACTCGATTGCGAAGAGCGTGCGAGCTTCGACGATAACAGTTGGTACAGGTGATTTGCGTTGACAACTGATGTTTGCTGATCGCCCTTGGCGGCGATGAGAAGCGCGAGGAATCGCATTGAAACACGTTCTAGACAAAATGGATCGTTTGTCTTACCGTCGATATATGCAAGCGGGTTTGTCACACAACGGCGTGTTCGAATTACGGTCCGGCGAGACCTGGCGCGATCCGTGGCCGATGTACGCCGAGCTGCGCGATCACGATCCGGTCCACCACGTGATTCCGGCGGATCGCCCCGACGAGGACTACTACGTGCTGTCCCGTTTCGCCGACGTCTACGACGCGGTGCGCGACGCCGAGACCTTCTCCTCGGCCTCGGGCATCACGGTCGACTATCACGATCTGGAGAAGATCGGCCTCGGCGAGAACAAGCCGTTCGTGTTCACCGATGCCCCCGACCACACGATCTTCCGTCGCCGGGTGGCCAAGGGTTTCACTCCGCGGCAGGTCGAGGAGATCCGTCCCGCCGTACGGGAATTCGTCGTCGAGCGCATCGAGCGGCTGCGCGAAGCCGGTGGCGGCGACATCTCCGTCGAGCTGTTCAAGCCGCTGCCCACCATGGTGGTCGCGCACTATCTCGGCGTACCAGCCGCGGATAGGCCGAAGTTCGACGAATGGACCGACAGCATTGTCGCCGCCTCGGCCAGCGGCAACGTCTACTCGGCGCAGGCTGCCGTCGGCGAGCTCACCCAGTACTTCACCGCGATGATCGAACGCCGCCGCCTCGAACCGGCCGACGACACCATCACCCACCTGGTGGCCTCCGGCCTCGGCGAACCCGACGACATTCCCGGCATCCTGCAGATCATCGGCTTCGCCTTCACCATGATCACCGGCGGCAACGACACCACCACCGGAAATCTCGGCGGTGCGGTCCAGCTGCTGACCACCTATCCCGACCAGCGCAAGCGGCTCATCGACGATCCGAGCCTGATCCCGGATTCGGTCAACGAGTTTCTTCGGCTGACCTCGCCGGTGCAGAACATGGCCCGCACCGTGACCAGGGACGTGGAGATCGAGGGCGTCACCATTCCGGCGGGCAGGCGGGCGCTGATGCTCTACGCCTCGGCCAACCGCGACGAACGCGAATTCGGCCCGGACGCCGCGGAATTGGACGTCACCCGCAGGCCGAAGACCATCCTCACCTTCGGCCACGGCAACCACCACTGCCTCGGCGCGGCGGCCGCCCGCATGCAGGCCACCATCGCGTTGCAAGAGTTGCTCGCCCGCTGCCCGGACTTCACCGTCGACTTGGACGGCGTCCGCTACGCGGAGGGCAACTACGTGCGGTGGCCGGTGCACGTCCCGTTCGTGGCGAGCGCATGAACACCGACTGGCTGGCCGAGCAGCGCACCGAACTGGCCGCGCAACGGATCCTGGACGCGGCCGCGCGCCTGTTCGCCGAACGGGGCGTCGCCGACACCCAGATGGCCGATATCGCCAAGGCGGCGGGCTGTTCCCGCGCGACGGTCTACCGGTACTTCGAGAACCGGCACGCGGTGCGGCTCGCCTTCGTGCACCGGGAGGCGCGGCGCGTCGGTGCGGCGGTGGTCGCGGAGGTCGACGGGATCGCCGATCCGGGCGAGCGGATCGTGACCGCCATGCTCACCGCGGTGCGCGCGGTCCGCGCGGAGCCGCTGCTGATCGCCTGGTTCCGGCCCGCCGACGCGGGACTCGCCGTGGAGATCGGTCAGTCCTCGCAAGTGATCGAGGCGCTCGCGACCGCCTTCCTACCGGATTCGATCGGCGACGACCGGCCGCGGCTGGCGCGCTGGCTGACCCGGCTGATCGTCTCGCTGCTCACCGTCCCCGGCGTCGACGACGCGGACGAACGCGCCATGCTGGAGCATTTCGTCGCGCCGCTGTTCGCCTCCGCCTGACCGCTCGGCGACCCTAGGCCTTCTTTTCGGGCGCGCCCGCGACCGGTTCCATGACGGCTTCACCGTGCCGCGGCGCACCCCAGCCCACGTGCGCTTCGGCGCGCATGCGATCGATCATGTGCGGGTAGTGCAGCTCGAACGCGGGACGCTCGGAACGGATGCGCGGCAGCTCGTAGAAGTTGTGTCGCGGCGGCGGGCAGGTGGTGGCCCACTCCAGCGAGTTGCCATAGCCCCACGGATCGTCCACCGTGACGGGTTCGCCGTACCGGGCGCTCTTGAAGACGTTCCAGACGAACGGCAGCAGCGAGGCGCCCAGGATGAACGACCCGATGGTGGAAACCGTGTTCAGGCCGGTGAATCCGTCCGAGGGCAGGTAGTCGGCGTAGCGGCGCGGGAATCCCTCGTTACCGAGCCAGTGCTGCACCAAGAAGGTCATGTGGAAGCCGACGAACGTGGTCCAGAAGTGCCACTTGCCGAGCCGTTCGTCGAGCATGCGGCCGGTCATCTTCGGGAACCAGAAGTAGATGCCCGCGTACGTCGCGAAGGCGATGGTGCCGAAGAGCACGTAGTGGAAGTGCGCGACCACGAAGTACGAGTCGGACACGTGGAAGTCCAGCGGCGGGCTGGCCAGGATCACGCCGGACAGACCGCCGAACAGGAACGTGACGATGAAGCCGATCGAGAACAGCATCGGCGTCTCGAAGGTCAGCTGACCGCGCCACATCGTGCCGATCCAGTTGAAGAACTTCACGCCGGTGGGCACCGCGATGAGGAAGGTCATGAACGAGAAGAACGGCAGCAGCACCGCACCGGTGGCGAACATGTGGTGCGCCCACACCGCGACGGACAGCGCGGCGATGCCGAGGGTCGCGTAGACCAGCGTGGTGTAGCCGAAGATCGGCTTGCGGGAGAAGACCGGGAAGATCTCCGAGACGATGCCGAAGAACGGCAGCGCGATGATGTACACCTCGGGGTGGCCGAAGAACCAGAACAGATGCTGGTAGAGGATCACCCCGCCGGTGGCCGGATCGTAGATGTGCCCGCCGAGGTGGCGGTCGTAGGCGATCGCGAACAGCGCGGCGGTGAGGATCGGGAAGGCGAGCAGGATCAGCACGCTGGTGACGACGATGTTCCAGGTGAAGATCGGCAGGCGGAACATGGTCATGCCGGGCGCGCGCAAGCAGACCACGGTGGTGATCATGTTGACCGCGCCGAGGATGGTGCCGAGACCCGAGACCGCCAGACCGAGGATCCACATGTCACCGCCGACTCCCGGCGAGTGCATCATGTCGCTGAGCGGTTGGTACGCGGTCCAACCGAAGTCGGCGGCGCCGCCCGGGGTGATGAAACCCGCGGTCGCCATGGTCGCACCGAACAGGTACAGCCAGTAGCTGAAGGCATTGAGGCGCGGGAAGGCCACGTCGGGTGCGCCGATCTGCAGCGGCAGGATCAGATTGGCGAAGGCGAACACCACGGCCGTCGCGTAGAACAGCAGCATGATCGTGCCGTGCATGGTGAACAGCTGATTGAACTGCTCGGTGGACAGGAACTGCATGCCAGGCCTGGCCAGTTCGCCGCGCATCAGCAGCGCCATCAGGCCGCCGATCATGAAGAACGACATCGATGTGGTCAGGTACATCGTGCCGAGCACCTTCGGGTCGGTCGTGGTGACCAACTTCAAGATGAACGACCCCTTCGGCCCCACCCGCCTCGGATACGGCCGGACGGCCTCGAGTTCCGACTCCGGCCTGGGAGCTACGGCAGTCACCACATCCTCCTCGCGCGTCATATTCCGGTCCGTAGCTCGAGTTTCCGCTGCGGATCCCCACGATCGAACGACGGCGAGCATACGCCGAGCAATTACGCAAGAGTGGAGTTTCGGGCACCTTGTTGCCGTGTCGTTGTGTGCCGTCCGACCTGCGTAAATGTGAACCGCATACGTTTGGCTCGCGGTGCGGTTTCGCGTCGATTCCCGGTGACACACCGCGCCGACCGCGATTCTCCAGAGAACCGCGAACAACTCGGTTAGGGTCGGCACGTCATGACCGCCGGGCTCGGTGCCCTTGCGACACCACCCTGCGGGTCCGGCGGTCATGGCCATCCCCACCCGCGATCTCACCGGTGCTCTAAACTCGAGCCGTGTCGATGACGTCGTCACCCGCCCCGCAGCCCACCGGTGGCAGGCAGGCGCGCTGGCAGCCGCACAACACTCGGCGGCGCGAGCTCATCGTGACGGCCCTGATCGAATTGATCGAGGAGACGCCGATGGGCGTCGAGGTCTCGATGCAGCGGATCACCGAGCGCTCCGGATTGTCGAAATCGGTGGTGTACCGGCAGTTCTCAGGTCGCGAGGAACTCGACCGGCGCACCAGGACGGTGATCGGCGATCGGTTCACCGACGACATCGACGCCGCGCTCGACATCTCCGACGGTTCCATCCACGTCATCCTGCGCCGCACCATCGCCGAGGTGGTGGACTGGATCGACCAGCACGCGCGTCTCTACGACTTCCTGCGCCGCGGTCCCGCGCTCGGCGACCCCAACGACGTGGACGGCGTGAGCAGCCTGAAGGACCGGATCGCGGCACGCACCCGCCAGCTGGTCTCCGGCCTGGCCGGAGTGGTCGGCGTGGTGGACGAGGCGGCCGCGGACACGATGACCTTCGCCATCGTGTCCATGACGGAGGCCACCGTGTCGCGCTGGGCGCGCGCTCCGGAACGCCCGATGAGCCGCGACGAACTCGTCGCCGAGCTCGCCGGTTACACGTGGAGCGTGCTGGACGGAGTCGCGCGGGCGCACCATCTCGCGCTGGATCCCGACGAACCGCTGCTCGCCGCGCTCACTCGGTTGGCGAGCGTCGACAGCTCCTCCTGACGCGCCGCGAAAGACCTCAGGCGATGCGGCGTTCGGGTTCGCTGCGGTAGCGCGCGGCGTCGCCGTCGATGTGCAGCATCGACCACACCCGCTTGGTGACCGGGTTCATCAGACCCAGTTCGCTCGCGAGTTTGCGGATGTCGCCGAAGTAGCCGGACAGGATCCGGCGCGACTGCGGCGCCCGCCAGAACGCGTCGCGGAACACCTCGCGCGGGATGTCGAACTCCTTGGCGAACGAGCGCGGCGGCACCATGATCTCCCCGGCCAGCCAGCGCATGGCCAACGGAAAGGCCAAGGCGCACACGGCTTTACCCGCGGGGCTCATCCGATCGATGTGCGCCTTCAGGAACTCGTTGGCGAAGGAGATGTGCCGAGCCTCCTCGGCGATGTGGATCTCCATGGTGCGCAGCACGGCGGGCGGGATGTTGCCGCCGTCGCGGATGATCGCCTTCTGATAGTGGTCGATCGGTTCCTCGCCGCCGAGAATGCCGATGAACAGGATGACGTGCGCGTAGCCGCCCGCCACGCCGATCAGGGGGGACAGCGCGCGGAAGATCGGCCGCATGCCGGGCACATCCACGCCGATCCGGTTGACCAACTCCTGGAACATCTGGATGTGATTGCACTCTTCGGTCATCTCGTGCAAGCAGTAACGGAACTCCGGAGAGCCGTTGGGCAGCTTCATGATGTACTGCATCATTCCGCGGATCAGCACGCTCTCGAAGGCCGCGCCCACCTTGATCACATTCGCGGTGCGCCAGCGGCCGATCTCGATCTGCCGCTGCGGCGGCAGGTTTCGGTACCAGTCGGTCGCGCCGAGCGGATCGAACTCCGGGGACAGGATCCATCGTGGATCGTCCTTGTCGATCGCGAATTCGGGGCCGTCCCAGTCGATGTCCAGGTACGGGTCGAACTTCCGGTGCACCGAACCCTCGGACAGGGTGTCCAGCGTTTCCCAGTACTCCCGATCGAACAGTCCGGTGCGAACCGATTCGGACAGCGTCATCGATGCCTCCTCGCTCAGGCCGGCGCCGGGCGCCGGCACTGCGCACGCTCCTCGCGTGTTGTGATCCAGAATATATGGGACTGGCGGTCCCACACAATGGGGCGAGAGAGGTTTGTTCGGCGGTCAGGCGGGGAAACCCAGCAGGTCCAGCAGGTTGTCCAGGACCAGCTCGAACAGCTCGGTGCGGTCGGCGAAGGTGTCGCGGCCGTACATGTCGAACACGTCGAAGCTCACCGCGCCGAACAGCGCGCTCCAGACCGCGACGCCGCGCACCACCAACCAGTCCGGCACGTTCAGGTCGAATTCGTCGCGGACATCGGCGAAGCTGCCCGCCAGCGCGGTCGAGACGCGGACCGGGCGGGACGGCTCCCGCAAGCGGCCCGCACCGTACGCGTCGGCGAAGATCCGCATGAGCGTGGCGATCACCCGCACACCGGGATCGACGGTCTGGTCGGCGGGCGCCTCGTATCCCGGCACCGGCGAGCCGAAAAGCAGCCCGTACCAAGCGGGTTCGGCCAGCGCCCAGGCGCGCACCGCGCGGCCCGCCACCCGCAGCCGCTCCGCGGGATCGGCGGGCGCGGCGGTGAGGGCGTCGTCGACGGCGTCGCCGAGGGCGTTGTAGCCGTCGACGACGAGCAGGGTCAGCAACTCGTCACGGCTGCGTACGTACCGGTACACCGCCGAGGAGACCACGCCGAGATCGCGGGCCACCGCGCGCAGCGACAGCGCCGCGGCGCCGTGTGTGGCCAGATGTTCGCGGCCGATCCGCTTGATGTCCTCCATCGTCTGGGCTCGTGCCCGCGCGCGCGGCGTCGTCATGGGCGTCACTTTAGTGAACACCGCTCGCGAATCCGTCAGCCGTCCAGTTCGCGGACCGCGCGCTCGATCTCGTCGGCCAAGGTCGCACCGCCGACCTCCCACGCGGCGGCGCGGAAGCGTTCGCGGAACCGGCTCAGGTCGGTGCCGATGCCCTCGCCGCCGTAACTCGTCGCGGCCGCGTCGCGGAACGTGCGCACCATCTCGTCGGCGAGCTCGGCGATTCTGGCGCGGATGAGTTTGCGCAGCGCACCGCTGAGGGTGATGTCGGTGCCGACGTCGTAGAGGATCAGCGCGCCCTTGAGCATCGGCTGATCGGGAATGCGCCAGCCCTCCCCGCACGGCTCGACGTACTGGGCGGCGACGAGTTCGTCGAGGATGTCGGCGCGGCGATCGCCGAGCAGGGACGACAGTTCGTCGTCATCGATCACCACCGATTGGTCCGCCGCACCGGGATACCGCGGATCGAGCACCGAGCGCCAGTCGGCGTTGGCGCCACGCTGGGCTTCGGCGTCGAACACCTCCCGGATCGCCTCCAGGCGCAGCCCGCGCGCCTGCATGCCGGAGATGTCGCGCAACCGATCCAGGTGTTCGTCGGTGTACACCGCCTCCTTGCCTGCGCGACCGGGTTTCGGCAGCACACCCAGTGAGTGGTAGTAGCGGATGGTGCGCGCCGGTACACCGCTGAGATCGGCCAGCTGAAGACGGCTGTATCGGGACACGCGACTCAGCATAGATACTCCGGGCGACCGCTCGTTGACAGCTCCTACTGTCCGCATTAGCGTAACGCGGGTCACTGCCGACCGTTCGAGGAGTCCCGCGCATGTCCCAGCGAGCAACCGACTTCGATGTGCTCATCGTCGGTTCCGGTTTCGGCGGCAGCGTCACCGCGCTGCGCCTGGTGGAGAAGGGGTACAAGGTCGGCGTGCTCGAGGCGGGTCAGCGCTTCGCCGACGACGAACTCCCCAAGACCAGCTGGGACCTACGCAAGTTCCTATGGGCGCCGGCGCTCGGCTGTTACGGCATTCAGCGCATCCACCTGCTGCGCGACGTACTGATCCTCGGCGGCGCCGGTGTCGGCGGCGGTTCGCTGAACTACGCCAACACCCTCTACGTGCCGCCGAAGCCGTTCTTCCAGGACCCGCAGTGGCGGGACATGACGGACTGGCGCTCGGAGCTCACGCCCTACTACGAGCAGGCCCAGAAGATGCTCGGCGTCGTGCGCAATCCGCACATGACACCCGCCGACGAGATCTTCAAGAAGGTCGCCGAGGACATGGGCGTCGGCGACACCTTCGTGCAAACCCCGGTCGGCGTGTTCTTCGGTGAGCCGGGCAAGACCGTGGCCGATCCGTACTTCGGCGGTGTCGGCCCCGAGCGCACCGGCTGCGTGGAATGCGGCGACTGCATGGTCGGCTGCAAGTTCGGCGCCAAGAACACGCTCGTCAAGAACTATCTGTACCTGGCCGAGCAGGCCGGCGCCGAGGTCGTCCCGATGACCACGGTCACCGCGCTGCGGCCGCTGCCCGACGGCACCTGGGACGTCGAGACCAAGCGCACCGGCAAGGTGGTCCGCAAACAGCCCAAGACCTACACCGCCGCGCACGTGGTGCTCGCCGCGGGCACCCGAGGCACCCAGAAGCTGCTGTTCGACATGCGCGACAAGGGCGTGCTGCCCGGCCTTTCCAAGCGGCTCGGCGTGCTGACCCGCACCAATTCCGAATCGATCGTCGGCGCCGCGACCAGGAAGGTCACTCCCGGCGTCGACTTCACCAAGGGCGTGGCGATCACGTCCTCGATCCATCCGACGCCGGACACCCACATCGAACCCGTCCGCTACGGCAAGGGCTCCAACTCGATGGGTCTGCTGCAGACGCTGATGGTGGACGGCGGCGGCCGCATCCCGCGCTGGCTGCGATTCCTGCTGCTGGTCCTGCGCCATCCGCTGCACCTGTTCCAGTTCCTCAGCACCAAGAACTGGAGCGAGCGCACCATCATCTCGCTGGTGATGCAGCACCTGGACAACTCGATCACCACCTACACCAAGCGCGGCGTGTTCGGACGCAAGCTCACCTCCAAACAGGGCCACGGCCAACCGAATCCGACGTGGATCCCGGTCGGCAACGAGGTCACGCGCAAGGTGGCCGACGAGATCGGCGGCATCGCGGGCGGCAGCTGGGGCGAGATCTTCAACATCCCGCTCACCGCGCACTTCCTCGGCGGCGCCACCATCGGCGCCGACCCGGAGCACGGCGTCATCGACGGCTACCACCGGGTCTTCGGTTATCCGACGCTGAGCGTGGTGGACGGCGCGGCGGTCTCCGCCAACCTCGGCGTGAACCCGTCGCTGACCATCACCGCGCAGGCCGAGCGGGCCGCGGCCTACTGGCCGAACAAGGGCGAGGTGGACACCAGGCCGTCGCAAAGCGAGGGGTACCAGCGGATTTCCCCGGTCGCCCCGGTCAAGCCGGTGGTACCGGCAGGCTCGCCCGCCGCGCTCGTGTTGCCGATCGTTCCGGTGCGCCCGGCGAACCAGGAGACCCCGGCCGCCGGCTGAGCGCGGTCGGCCGACGAAGTACCGGCGGCCCGTGGTCGATTCGACCGCGGGCCGCCTTGCGTATGGCGACCGGCGCTACCAGTCGGTCCAAGCGACGGCGCGCAGCGGAAACGAGCCCGTTCCGTGCACCGGCGCGGGCAGCGCGACCAGCCTGGCGCCGAGGTCGGGCACCGCGTGGAGGTTCGTCATCTGCTCGATGATCGGAATCCCCGCGCCCAGCAGCGTGTGGTGACACGGCCGCGTCGGCAGGGACGTGTCGTCGATGTCGAGCGAGTCGATGCCGACCAGCGCGACATTGGCGGCGACGAGCGCGTCCGCGACCTCGCCGACCAGGAACGGATGTCCGGGGCCCTGATACGAGGCCGAACCCCATCGGGAGGACCACCCGGTGTGCACGAGCACCGCCTTGCCCCACAGCCGGGCGGGGTCACCGAGCAGATCCGGCCCCACCGCGCGCATCCCCGCCGCACGGATCACCACGATCGGCACATTGAACAGCCGCTCCAGCGGCAGCTCGGCGATGTCGCCGCCCTCGGCGTGGAAATGGAAGGGTGCGGCGATGTAGGTGCCGGTGTGGCCGACCATGTCCACGCGGGCGATCTCGTAGGCCATGTCGATCAGCGGCGACCGCGTACGCGAAATGTCCGGGGTGACTCGCGGGCGAGGCAGGCCTTGGTAGGTGAGCATGCCGTCCGAGATCGGATGGGACAGCTCCACGACCGACTTGCTCATGCTGGCGACCGTACCGGCCGCTTGGGCTGCGATCTACCGATCCACCCGCACGCATCGTCGGGGACCGAGCCTCGAGGCGATGCTGCCGGAACACGATTTGGCGGCGCACTCGCACCCCTTCGGCGTGTCGCTGGGAGTTTGCCGAAGAGGGCATTTGAATGCTGGTGGCTCGTCGACGTATCCGCGCTCCCCTTGGAGGTCAGAGGTCGTGACTCGTCCGTTTTCCCTGTTCCCCGGCAATTGCTGCAACCGCGTGACCCAAGTCCTCGGCACCCTCGGCGGTATGGCGCTGGGTGTTGTGCTGGCGACGACGGCAACCGCGGCACCGCTGTATCCCGCACCCGATCCGGACCCGTTCTACGCCGCCCCGGCGGACCTGGCCGCACACCGCCCCGGCGACGTGCTGGACGTGCGGGAATTGCCGCCGCTGCCGCTCTTCCCCGGCGCCATCGTCCGGCAGGTCGAGTTCCGGTCCACCGACTCGCACGGCACGCCGATCGCCGCGACAACGACGATCCTCACCCCCCTCTTCAACCGGCCGGACGCGCCGCTGCTGTCGTATCAACACTTCATCAACTCGCTCGGCAGTCAATGCGCGGTGTCACGCAGGCTCTACGACAACGATGTGAACCTGTCGCTCACCACCCCGATTCTGAACGTCGCGTTGCAGCAGGGCTGGAGTATCGCGCTGCCGGATCATCTCGGTCCGCAGTTCGCCCTCGGCGCCGCTCGCCTCGGTGGCCAGATCACCTTGGACGGCATTCGCGCGGCCAAACGACTACCCGAGCTAGGTCTGGCGAACAGCCCGGTGGGAATGGTGGGCTACTCGGGCGGCGGCATCGCCACCTCATGGGCGGCGGCGCTGCAACCGACGTACGCGCCCGAGCTGAATCTCGCCGGCGCCGCCATCGGCGGCGTACCGATGAACTTGTGGACCATGGCGGAGGCTTTGGGCTACGACCCGCACCCGGCCTTCGGACTGGCCATGGCGGTGGCGATCGGCCTGGAACGGGAGTACCCGAACCGGCTGCCGCTCGGCGCGCACCTCAACCCACGTGGCCTCGAGGTCCGCGCCGCGATGGCCAACAGCTGCACCAATGAACTGCTCGCCATCGGCGCCAACACCGGTGCGCGCGACTACGCCTCCAACCCCTTCTTCGACATGCCCGCCGATGCCAGGGCGGTCGTGGAGGAGAACAGCTTGGAGCTGTACCCCGGCGTGCCGGAAATCCCGATGTTCGAATGGCATTCGCCGAGCGACCCGCTGATTCCGGTCGGCTCCATCGCGAACACCGACCGTCGCTGGTGCGATGCGGGGGTGCAGCTGGAAACGCTGCGCGTGTCCGTCCCCGAGCATCTGTCCGCGGCATTGGCCGGCGCGCCCGCGGCGATGACGTGGCTGGACGCCCGGATCAAGGGCCATCCCGCACCGCGCAACTGCTGACCGTCGCTCGCCAGATCAACAGCGCCGCTTACCTTTCCACCGGCGTATCGCGCAGCGGCCCGTGTGGTGACGTCCACCCCACGGGCCGCTGCGGCGTTCCGAATCCCCGCATCCTCAGCACCGGCAAGGAGTCGACCATGACCGGCAACACGTCCGCTGGAAACAAAGTCCCGCCCCCGGAAGAGCCCTTCCAGCGCCAGAGCGTCGCTATGGGAATATCCATCACAGCCGCAAGCATGCTCCTGATTCTGGCGGTGACCTCGATCCTGGAGGGCATCTCCGCGCTGGCGGACGACGAGCTCTACGTGACAGGCACCGACTACGTCTACAAGCTCGACACGACGACATGGGGCTGGATCCATGTGGTCCTCGGCATTCTGGCGCTGATCTGCGCGCTCGGAGTGCTTTTCGGAACGGCTTGGGGTCGGTACTCCGCGCTGGGGATCGCGGCGTTGGTGATTCTCGCGAACTTCCTGTCCCTGCCCCATTACCCCGCGTGGTCCATTGTGGTCATCGCGTTGAGCGTGGTGGTCATCTGGGCTCTCACGACCTGGGAGCCGGAACTGACCTAGCGCCGGCCACGGTATTTGCCAATTGCATGCTAGGGCCCGAAATCCGGCGGAAATACGGACGGCTAAATCCCGCTGATCGATAAGGCCTGACGGCACAATGTGGGCCATGCGAACATTTGCCCGTTTGTTGCAGGCTGTCGTTTCCGGGGCGTTGGTCGTGGCGGCCAGTCATGGTGTCGTATCCGCGCCCGCCGCGGGCATGCCCCATATTCAGTTGCCCTGGCTGACTTCCGAGCCGGACGGAGTGCACGCGTCGGGGGCCGTGCTGGCAGACGGATTCACCGGCACGGCACTGTGGTCGCGACAGCCGGACACCCCGGTCCCCATAGCCAGCATCACGAAGGTGATGACGGCGGTGGTCGTCATCGACGCCGGCGACGTCGACCGGACCATCACCGTCCCGCAGGAAGCCATCGCCTACTGCATCAGGCACGACGGCAGCACCGCTGGCCTCGTCCCCGGCGAGGTACTCACCGCGCGACAGCTCCTCTACGCGCTGATGCTGCCCTCGGGCTGTGACGCGGCCTACGCCCTCGCAGAGGCATACGGGCCCGGCCAGGACGGCTTCATCGCGCGAATGAACGATATCGCGCGTCAGATGGGGCTGGCGGGAACACATTTCACCGATCCCAGCGGACTGCCCATCCCCACCGACCACTCCAACCACTCCACACCGGCGGACCTGGTGACCCTCGGCCTGCGCGCGATGCGCCAGCCGGTGTTCCGCGAGATCGTCAGCGCGCAGACCCATCACGTGCCCGCGGGCCCGAGCAACCGTGAACACTTCTGGCGGACCACGAACCGGCTGCTGCGCGACTATCCCGGCACCATCGGCATCAAAACCGGATGGACCGACGCTGCGGGGACCTGTCTGCTGTTCGAGACGGTCCGGGCGGGAATACCGCTGATCGGTGTGGTCCTGCACAGCTCACCGCACAGCGACGTCATCGCGAAGGACGATGCCGAGCGAATGCTGAACTGGGCCTACGACCCGGTCCTGAGCGTGCTGCCGATCCGTTAGGCGCGGTGGCGGCGAATCTGGTGACCGACGTCGCTCCCCGGATTGATCTAATGGTCGGGACCGAGGGGAGCAACGGTGCCAGAGGCAACGAACGCGAATGCCACGCCGTCGCGCGCCGTCACGGCGTGGACGCAAGGCCTGCTCTGCGTGGCGATCGTGGCGAGCGGCGTGATCGTCGGCGGGTTGCTGCACGACCCGGACCCCGACCTGACGACAACGCCGCTCACCACGACCAGCACGACCGCCGAGGCCGAGCCGCCGCAGGCCGTTGTCACGCCGCCGGTCACGTATCCGACACACATTCCCGGCTGCGCCGCCGTCGAACCGCCCGACGAAGGCGGATCGGTGGGCTTCATGGTCAGCGGCGAATTCGGTTACGACAACCCGGCGTATCCGTGGTTCTCCGGGCCCAAGGCCGTCGCGATGTCGACCGCGCTGCACGAGGCGCTGCCCGACGGAGTGGTCATCGGTTTCGAACCCGTCGGTGAGTCGCTGTTGTTCCAGCCGATCCCCGTAACCCTCGACGACTCAGCCGAATTCGCGAAGCTCGGTGGCTTCACCGACGCGCGCGCCACGTTGCGGCGGGGCGATCTGACTGGATCGCTGTGGGTATCGGTGCGGCATTCCGCCGCGCCGATCCCGCCCTGTGTCGCCGGGCACCTCGACGAGCGTCGCCTGCTCGCCGACGGTACGACGGTCGACACACA
The DNA here is from genome assembly GCF_006716565.1 of Nocardia bhagyanarayanae. Lineage (NCBI taxonomy): Bacteria > Bacillati > Actinomycetota > Actinomycetes > Mycobacteriales > Nocardiaceae > Nocardia > Nocardia bhagyanarayanae. Next base: position 5,522,269 of record NZ_VFPG01000001.1, read on the forward strand.
CGACACCTGGTCGCAGGTCGACGGGGTGCGCACCCTCTCCCGCACCGCCCACGCCTACGCACCCGACGGCAGCGTCGTGGTGGCCGCTGCCACCGACGCGCCATACGGGCTCGGCCCCACCGGGACCGTGCCGTTGTCCGTCGACGAACTCGTCGGCCTGGTGAGCGCGCCGGGAATACGGGTCGCGGCACCCGTGCCGCCCGGAACGCCGGAGCCACCCGACGACTGCCGCCTCACGACGGAGGACTCCGCCCCTATCGATGAGGACCGAGCGCGCGGTCTGGACGCGGTGCTGGCGCGGATCCCCCTGGATGGCCTCACCCTCGACCGCCCGCTGGGGGCGCTGCGTCCCGGCGCGGACGACTCCGGCGGAGTGTGCCAGGCGGTGCGTGTCACCGCCGCGGGTCACCGATCGCGGCTGAGCATCGCGATCGGCGCCGGTCGAACGGCGCCTACGCAATCCGCTGCGCCGCCGAGCGGAGAGCGGCTCGGCACACGGCAGCTCCCCGACGGGACGGTCGTCGAGAACCACGAGGCGCGAACGACTCTCGCGGAAACCTCGGAGCTGACGCGCACCGTCGTCGTCACCCGACCGTCCGGGGCCACGGTGCAGGTGGTTTCCGTCGCGGAGAGTCCCGCCGAGCCGCTGAGCGTCGCGCAGCTCGAGGCGATCGCGCTGACTCCCGGACTGGAGGTGTCGTGATGGCGTGGCCGCCCGGCGTTCGCAATCTGGTGCTGGCCGCGGTGGCCGCCGTCGTGACGAGCGCGGGCGCGGTCGCGGTGCTGCTGCACCCCGAGGATGGCACCCGCAAGATCACCGGAACCGTCGACGCCGCACCGGGTCTGGCATGGTCGATCGACGCGGCGGCCATCGACGGGCGAGCGTCCGCGGAGTTCCGCGATCCGGTTGCTGGCACCGAATACGACATGGACACACCGGGTTTCGTCGACGCCGGAGACACCGTCGTGACCGTGATCGGCGTCGCGGACGACGGCATGGTGCGCGACCCGGTGATGTACGGCATCGACGCCGCGACGGGCGCGACGCGCTGGCGGGCGCCCGCGGCCGAACTCGGCGGATGCGCGGACACTCCGGTCGACGGCGACATCATCTGCTTCACGTCCCCGATGGCAGATGTGCCTGCCCTGGTCGGCTACGACGTGGCCAGCGGAGCGATCACCCGAACACCCACCGATTGGCTCGTCTTCGCGCTCGCGGCGGCCGACGATCGCGTCTACGTCGCGGAAGGAGATGTCGAGTCCGACGACGTTCGGGTACACGCCGGAACGCTCGCGGACCCCGACGCCTACTGGACGCGCGCGTTCGCGATGGGCACGTTGTGGGAGGACCTCCCCTCCGACGCGCTGGACGTCTCGCACGGGCAGGGTGTGTTCGCCCTCGGCGCCGACATCGCCGGTTTCGAGCTGCGCGGCGGCGATCCGGCATGGACCGCCGGACTGCACGGATGTTCTCGCGTCACACGGACTTTCGACGCCCTCGTCCTGCACGACCACACCGGGTGTGCCGGGTATTCGCCGGCCGGCGCCGAGATCTTCGACCGCACCGGACGCACGCTCGTCGCGACCGAAGGCGAGGGCGTGCACGATCTGACGATCGACAGACCCGCGGACGCGACGATTCCCGTCCTGCTGGCCGACGTCGCCTACGACCGCCGCGACGGAACAATCCGGTGGACCAACCCCGACCTCGTGCAGACCGGCCCCGACCGCGACGGCAGCGGCGCGAACCGAGGCACCGCGACGGCCGTGCTCGGTGACGTCGCTCTGCTCCACGATCCCGCGACCCTGACCGCGACCGGGCTCGATCTCCGCACCGGGCAACGGCTTTGGCGTACGAACACCGAACGCTTCGGCGCGGTGCACGGCTGGGACGGTCACGTCGCCGTCCTCACCGACGCCACCGGCCTGTGGGCTGTCGAGCCACGCACCGGCGAAATCGCCTGGGACATACCGTTCCTCGCGATCGACGCCGATCCGGACGCCATCACCGGTGGGGGCGAGCTCAGCACGAAGGGCAACGGTCGCTACATCTACGCCGCTCCACGCACGATCATCGGCCTTCGTCCGATCGACGACTAGGCGTACCTCCGCCTTCGCTCCGGCCGTACGCGGTCTAGGGACGGACTGTGTCCGACAGCGTCATCTGTGCGTACCTCCGCCTTCGCTCCGGCCGTGCGCGGTCTAGGGACGGACTGTGTCCGACAGCGTCATCTGTGCGTACCTCCGCCTTCGCTCCGGCCGTGCGCGGTCTACGGGCGGACTGGCGTCCACCAACCGCGATCGGGGGGTCGGTGCGGTCGGTGCCGGCGCATCACACGGTCGGCTCGTGCGGCTCGACGTCGAGGACGTAGTCGAGCACCCTCATCTGATCGGCGAGAGCGCCGGTGCAGGAGACGACGACGCGGTCGGCGCCGCAGAGCTGGACGACCTCGCCGGAGGTGGGCCCGAGCCAATCGAAGAGCTTCTCGCGATTTCCCCCCGCACCGGCGGCGTCGGTGAAGTGCGCGGGATCGAGTCGGACGAGATAGGTGCGGCGCTGCGCTGGCATGGACCCACTCCTCGGTCGTTTGGATAGACGTTGGATGAGGTTGGGTGGCCGGGGTGGCCACTACTTCACGCTAGTCCCAGCGCCGCGGCACCGCGGCACAACGCGCCAGAAGCATGCCGGAGGCGCAAGCGGCGGGCGGCGTCTGCGCGAAACGTGGCCGAGGCGGCGTCGTTGGCCGTATCTTTGCCGTAAGCGGTGTGGATCGGAGTGGATAGTGGCAGCAGGGCAGCTCTCGGCCGACTACGTGATCGTCGGATCGGGCTCGGCGGGCGCGGTGATCGCCAACCGGCTCAGCGAGGATTCCGGGACCCAGGTGGTGGTGCTGGAGGCGGGCCCGCCGGACAAGGACAAGTTCGCCCATATTCCGGCGGCGTTCGCGAAACTGTTTCGCTCCGAGCTCGATTGGGACTACCTGACCGAGCCGCAGCCGCAACTCGACAACCGGCAGGTGTACTGGCCGCGCGGCCGGATGTACGGCGGCTCGTCGTCGATGAACGCCATGATGTGGGTGCGCGGCTTCCGCGCCGACTACGACGAGTGGGCACTGCTGGCCGGCGAGGAGTGGGGATTCGCCGCGGCGGTCGAACAGTTCCGCCGGATCGAGAACGTGGAGGACGCCCAGTACCCCGACGAGGGCACGGCCGGACCGCTGTACGTCTCGCACCAGCGCAGCCCGCGCTCCTCCACCGCGGCGTTCCTGACGGCGGCGCAGGAGTCGGGCTTCACCGTCGAGGCGCCGAACCGCCCGCAGCCCGACGGCTTCAGCCAGACCATGGTGACCCAGCGCGCGGGCAGGCGTTGGAGCACCGCCGACGCCTACCTGCGCCCCGCGCTCCGCCGGGACAACCTCACCGTGCACAGCGAAGCCCTCGCCACTCGCGTGATCTTCGAGGGCAAGCGCGCGGTCGGCGTGGAATACCGCCAGAACGGCGAGACCCGCACCGTCACCGCGCGCCGCGAGGTGGTGTTGTGCGGCGGGGCAATCAACAGTCCGCAGCTGCTCATGCTCTCCGGCATCGGTGACGCCGACGAACTGACCCGGCACGGGATCGAGGTGGTGGAGCACGCGCCCGAGGTCGGGTCCAATCTGCAGGACCACCTGGTCGCGGGCATCGGCTACGGGGTCGCCGAGGATTCGCTGTTCGGCGCCGACAAGAAGCCGCGGCAGCTGATCGACTACCTGCTGCGCCACCGCGGCATGCTCACCTCCAACGTCGGCGAGGCCTACGGCTTCGTCCGGTCCAAGCCGGAACTGGAACTGCCGGATCTGGAGCTGGTCTACGCGCCCGCACCGTTCTACTACGAGGGCTTGGTCGATCCGACCGAACACGGCGTCATCCTGGCTACCGTGCTGCTGCGCCCGCACAGCCGCGGGCGGATCGCGCTCGCATCGGCCGATCCGACCGCCAAGCCGGTCATCGATCCCCGCTACCTGTCCGACTCCGCGGGCGCCGACCGCGCCGCCCTGCTCGCGGGCCTGCGCACCTGCGCGAAGATCGCCGACGCGCCCGCGATGAAGGCGGTGCTCGGCAGCCTCATCTATCCGCCGAACGCGCCGGACGAACTCGAGGCCACCCTCGAACTGGCGATCAACGGCTACTCGCACACCCTCTACCACCCCGTCGGCACCTGCCGAATGGGCACCGACCCGGCCAGCGTGGTCACACCGCGGCTGGAAGTTCGTGGCGTGCAAGGGCTTCGGGTCGCCGACGCGTCGGTGATGCCGCTGCTGATCCGCGGCCACACGCACGCGCCGAGCGTGTTCGTCGGCGAGCAGGCCGCCAAGTTCCTGCGGGAGGCCTGACGGCCCGGCGGGGCGGGGCCGAGCTAGAAGACGGGCACGCGGTCGAAGCCGAGCGGCGGCGTGGGGGTCGGGCCGGTGCCGAGCACCGGCTTGAAGTCGGGCAGCGCGGTCAGTACGTCGATGTTGCGGGCCGCGTAGCAGCGCACTTGCGGCAACGCGCGGGACACTTCGGCCCGCTCCACCGGCTCGTCGTCGACGAACGCGATGGTGTCCAAGCTCAGGCCGAGGGTTCGGGCGATCTGCACGATGCTGGCGGATTTGCGGCCCCAGCCGATCTCCAGCGCCGAGAACATCTCGTAGAGTCCGTGCCGGTACAGCCGGTCCAGCGTGAGGTTGCGATCGCTGCGGCTCGCGACGGCGTGCCAGATGCCGCGGTCGCTCAACGTCCGCAACGTGCGCAGGGCCGCGGGCCTCGGCGCGGAGCTGGTCGCGTCGCACACGACGCCGTCCCACATGGTGTTGTCCAGTTCCCAGACAAGACATCTCAGAGCCGGTCTCATCGCCTGCCCCTATCGTTTCGTCATCACTGCCTGCCCTGCCGTGGCGTGCCCGGCAGACGGGCTACTGCAACCATCGGGGGCACGACACGTGCCGGGCAAGCCCCAGGTTTCTGGGTGGCCGGTCCGGCTCGGGTGATACTACCGGCAGCCCGGCGGAGCGGCATCCGAGCCGAGCAGGCAAACCGTCAGCTCCCCGCGCCGCGCGAACGACCTTGTCCCGCTTGCACGGTCGGCGCGGTCGGCCCCTTTCGGCGTCCACGTCTTCGCCCACACAAGCGCTCGCTTGGGACGAACGCGGTCGCAAGGTCGGTGCCATCACGCGTTGTGCCGCTACTCCCCCATCGACGACCTCGGTCTGCGGCTGTGCCCGCGAGGCGATTTCGCGCCCTCCACCGCCAACGAGCGACCGCCGAGCAACTTCCAGTCGGGGCGGGCCCGGCGCAATGTCGGAAGGTGCGCCGCGGGCGGGCCATCCGGCCGTACGTCCGACGGCTCCCGGGCCACGCCGCCACGCATCCGTCCGACGGACCGGTAACCGCCTGCCCCCCCCGAACCGTCCCCGCCCCCGAGGTGCGAGTAGTTCGAATTCGGCGCTCGCCGCGGTGATAGCGAGGCGTCGACGCCCATATCGTCCCAGACGATTTGCGCGACAAACCGACTCGGAGATATTCCACTCGGACCTGCCGACAAATTGAAAGTTGTCCCTGGACAAACCCCGTGAACCGCAACGGCCGAAAGCCTCGACTCCCCGGTCCTGTGAGCGCTCACAAGGCCGCGAATTCCGCCGCGTCGTCATCTCACAGAACCTGACGAATCGATCCACTCCGGTGATCATCCGGTTAGTGTGAATGCGCTGCACAGCAAAATCTTGGGCGGAAGGAGTCGCCAATGACCGTCGACAGTGGGGCCAGACCGAGCTTGACTTTGTCCGGCCGACCGATGTCTTCGCCGTTGCAGGACGTCCGGAGCCTATCGCGCCAGATGGTCGGGCATTTCGTCGAGAACGTGGTTCCCTGCGGCACCTTACCCGGCGACGCCATCAGCGGCGACGTCACGACCATCACCCGGCTCTGCCTCGAGTTCGCCGTGAGCATGCTCGACGGACAGGACATTCCCGCCAAATTGCAGCGACTGCAGGACGCCGCGGCGGGCTGGGCGCGCGAGGGCGTGCCGATCGACACGATCCACCACTCGATTCACGAGGGCTTCAAGATCGGCCTGGATCTGGTGGTCTCCAACGCCACCATCAAGGATTACGGCAACCTCGTCGACGGCGCAAAGATGGTCGTGGAAATGCTCGACCAGATCACCTCGGCGATCTCGATGGCCTATGTGCGCGAGCTGCGCGCGGTGGTCAGCGAGCACCACACCGCCGTGCACACCCTCACCTCCGCGCTGCTCGGCGGGCACAGCACCTCCACGATGGCGCGCGAATGCGGCATCGCCATCGCCTCGTCCTACGCGGTGATCGCGGTCGCCATCCCCCAGCATCGCGACGAACGCAATCCGGCCGTGGACGGTCAGGTCGTGGCCAGACGCAAGCTGCGCCGGGTGCAGGCCGAGCTGGCCACCCGGTGCGGCAACACCGCGCTGTCCTTGCTCAGCGTGGACGGCGGCACCATTCTGATTCCGTCCGGCGCGCTCGACAAAGGGCAGCTGGACGCGCTGATCACCGAGCTGTCGCGGTCCGCGCAGGTAGGCATCACCGCGACCATGGTCGAGGCCACCCCCGAGCAGATACCCAACGCCGCCGACCAAGCGCACGAACTGCTCGACATGGTGCAGCGCCTCCAGGCGGTGGCCGGGCTCTACCGGTTCGACGAGCTGGCGCTCGAATACCAGCTGACCCGTCCCGGGCCCGGCCGCGAATATCTTGGATCGCTGCTCGACCCGCTCGACGAGCACCCGGAACTGCTGGAGACATTGCAGCGGCACATCGCCAACAACCTCAACCGGCAGCGCACCGCCCGCGTGCTGCACGTGCACACGAACACCGTCGACTACCGGCTCAAACGAATCGGCCAGCTGACCGGCTTCGACCCGTCGCAGCCCTCCGGGCTCTGGTATCTCCGTTCCGCGCTGGTAGCGCGCACCTACCGCACGGCGTGATTCCAGGCGGGTGCGTGCACACTCTGCCCATTTCGGGTGTGCGCGCACTCGCCAGCGGCGGCGCAGACACGGCTTGGCGGATCGGGCATCCGGTGCTCCGGTCACCGAAAGTTATTGCCCTTACCACGAATTCGGATCGGCCTCGCGCTTCGATGGCGTTTGTCCCACTGAGCGGGAAATCCTGGGCGAGACAATGTGAAACAGCTGCGCGTCTGTTTCGTCGGCGATAACGTCCCCTAGTCATGAGACGCTCTGTTGCAGGCATCGCCCTCGGCATCACCATCACCGTCGCCGCCCCACTGTCCGCCGCGCAGGCCGACACCGGCTCGTCCTCATTGTCGGGGGGCTCCGGCTCGTCCTCGCTGTCGGGCGGTTCCGGTTCCTCCTCGCTCTCCGGTGGCGGCGGGCTTCCCCCGTACGCGCAGTGGATCACCGAGGTGCAGACGGTCGCCGCGCAGGCGCGGGACTACCTGGCCGGACGGCTGCCCGGCGCCACGCGACCGGCCATCGTCCTCGACATCGACAACACCTCGCTGGAAACGCAATACAACCCCGGCCCGATCACCCCGGCCATCGCGCCCATCCTCGAACTCGCCAAGTGGGCGGAATCGCAGGGAGCGGCAATCATTTTCGTCACCGGCCGGCCCGCGCTCACGAACCTCTACACCCAGACCAACCTGACCGCCGTCGGATACCCGGTGGACGGGCTCTACGGCAGTCCCCTCACCACCCTGTCCGCGGGCTCGGCCGGATTGGAGCAGTACAAGACCAACGCCCGCATCGACATCGAGGGCGACGGCTACACCATCGTCGCCAATATCGGCAACAGCCCATCGGATCTCGCGGGCGGGCACGCCGAGCGGACGTTCAAGCTGCCGGATTACGACGGCAAGTTGTCCTGAAACCTGGACGCAGACAGCCGCTTTCGCCGCCAACTCCTGGACGCCGCGGCTCCCTGCGCCGGGCCGCGACGTCAGTTGTAGGCGGCGCTCCCTGCCCCCTCACGCGCTGCTGCCGCAAGTCTTCCGGAGTCGCGGAACATTCGAAAAACCCGGCCTGCAACAGGTCCGGGTCTTCCAAGCCGACCGCGGTCAGTACGCGTTTGCGGTGCAGAGCACCTCGCTGATCTCCGCCCCCGACTTGTCCGCGGAACCGACATTGGCCAGCATCGCGGGCGGGTAGTACTGGGCCAGGCTGGTGTAGGCGGCGAACAGCGCGTCCGAGCGGGTCGGACCCGCGCCGCTGCCGACCGCGTCGTCGCTGTAGACAAGCGCGCCGCAGCCGTCCGACCAGTCCACGAAGACGACGCAGTCGGAGGCGCCGTCCCAACCGCACCAGGCGAGCGCCTCCTCGATGGCCTCTTCGCGGCTGGGAGCATCGATACCGGTGCCGTAGCTCCACTCCTCGGCGCTGAACGCGATCGCCCCGTACAGACCGCCCGCATTCGCGGTACCGGCGCCGATCACCGACCCGGCCGCGAAACCCACCGCCGCGACGGCGACGACGGCCTTACCCATGAACTTCATCGAGCACTTTCCTCTGTGAACACCTGCGGTGGATACGAATCCACGAATCATGACGCATCAACGTCCGATTCGCCCAATTCGACCCGGAGGGATCACGTTTCCCGCAGACCGCTATCACCAGCGGTATGAAAGCGGCTCATCCGACAGCGTCCGCCTCGGCCGTGGCTACCGCGCCGACGTCCGGAGCAGCGATGGCGAAGTAACCCCGCACGGCCCGTTCGAGCACATCGACCGCGAGCAGCGTCTTGTCCACCGAAATGCTCTCGTCGTAGACCGCCCATCCGTCGTCACCTGGCCCGAAGGTGACGGCGGAGATCCCCGCGTGCCGGAAGCGGATCGTGTCGTTGAACGCTGGTTTCACGTAGTGCCGCACCGGCTTTCCGGTGACGGTCCGGTAAGCGTCGCCGATCGCGCGCACCACCGGGTCGTCGGCGGGCACCGCGACGCTGCCCGGCACGAAGGTCGGCCCTGGCACGTACTCGACCTCGACGGTGATACCAGCGGGCGCCAGCGCGGCCAGCCGAGCGTGGAAGGCCGTGAGCAGCTCCCCCGCCGCGACACCGGGGCCGACGTTCACCGCCGCCACCCTCGCTCGCGCGCGGAGCGGCGTGAACTGGGCCATGCCCGCTTCGCCTGCCTCCAGCCCGACGATCGAGATGGGCCAGTCCCCGACCGGTTCGGTGACGATCGCCGCGAGCGCCTGGCTCAGGAACGCGGCCGGGTTGACGCCGGTATCGGGCCGCCAGATGTGGCTGGCGGTGCCGTGGGCGGTGATGTCGAACAGCGCGTGCCCGGTGTTGGCGACGGCGAGCGCGATGCCGCCGCCCGAATCGTCCTGCCACGCGGTCGGTTCCACGGTGATCGAGGCGTCGGCGCGCAGTCCGTAGTCGTCGAGGAGGTAGCACGAGCCGTCGCCGCCGTTGCGTTCCTCGTCGACGGTCAGCACCACGGCGAGGGTGCCGCGGCTGGGCGGGTCGTCGAGCACGCGCCGCGCGGCGAGCAGCAATGCGGCGAGGTTCGCGCGGGTGTCCGACGTACCGCGACCGTAGATCCTGCCTTCGGCGACCACCGCCGCGTACGGTTCGCCTTCGCAGATCGGCCAGCGGCTCGGCGGTCCGGCCGGATAGGTGTCGAGGTGGTCGTTGAGCACGAGCGTCGGTCCCGGCCCGAACCGTTTGACGGCGACGACATTCGGCCGCCGCGGTGACCGGCCCGCCAATTCCACCGCGAAACCCCAGTCGCTCAGCCGGGCCGCCAGCGGACGCGCGATGCGTTCTTCCTCCGGCGGACGCGCGGGCCCGTCCAGACTGTTCTCGCACCACGGTTGACCGGTCGCCACCAGTTCGGTGACCAGCGCTACGAGTTCCGTCTCCGGCACCTGCGTCATGCCGCCTCCAATTCCACCAGTGCCCGCAGGCCACGGTCGTCCAGTCCGCGAGCCAGCCCCAGCCCGACCAGCAGGCGCGCCCGGTGCGGCGACAGATTCGGCGCGAGCACCGCGCCCGCCGCGGCGAGGGTCGCCACCCCGCCCGGATAGCCATAGACCGGGGCGACCCTGGAATCCGTTGCGCGGGTGGTGAGTACGACCAGAACGCCGGCCCGCAGCAGGCGTTCGGCGGCGGCGGCCTGCTCCGGCGGCAGGTTGCCCGCGCCATTCGCGGCGACCACCACCACCCGGTGCCGCGCCCCCGCCGCCTCGAGCAGGGCGCCGTCGTCGTCGAGCGCGGCGACGACGATCGGAACCGGCACGATGGGGCCCGTCGGGTCACCGTGCGCGATACCTCGCGCGGGAATCCGGTGCCACAACACGCTGTTCGGCGCTACCACCGCGATCGGTCCGCGCCCCGGCGCGTCGAACGCGTCGCGCGCCAGACCGGAGACCTTCAGCACCTCGCGTGCGGCGAACACCTTGCCCGCGAAGACGACCACCGGATCGATGTCCGCGCCCGCCGCCGCAACCGCGGCCGCGTCGGCCAGATTGGCCGCTCCGTCGCTGTCGGCGCGATCGCCCGGGATCATCGAACCGGTCACCACGACGGGCACGGGCCACCGCTCGCGATAGGCGAGCCAAGCGCCCACCTCCTCGATCGAATCGGTGCCGGTGGTGATCACGAGGCCGTCGACGCCCTCGGCCACCAGTTCCCTGCCGCGCCGCACCAGCCGCTCCAGCAGTTCGAAGCCGACTTCCGAGCCGCCGACGAGCGCCAAATCCTCTGCGCTGTTGATTCCTTCGACGTGTTCGGCGAGACGCGCCGCCCCGTGCACCGGGACGGCGCCGCCCGCCGCCTCCCGCATCGAGATCGTGCCGCCGAGGCCGATCAACCGCACGTCAGCCATTCGCCGCTCCGTTCAACGGCCCCGGCGCCACGAGCGCGCCGTAGTCGGGAATGGTTGCGTCGACGGGGATCCGGCCGATGCTCTTGGCCCACCGTGCCCGATCGGCGAGGTCGCCGGCGAGCTCCGGACCGAGTTCGGTACGGAACTCGAATTCGCTTGCGACGCCACCGATCAGCCCCTGTTCCAAGCCGGTGGCCGCGGCAACGGCTGCCAGCGCGGCCGGTTCCCGGTTGGTGAGCGGCGCATCGGCGAGGCGCAGAGCCGACAGCAGGGCCTTGATCTCGGCCGACTTGCTCTCCACCGTGCTCGCGGTCGCGAGATACAGGCTGTGCTGGTTGTACTTGTCTCGGCCCTGCAACTCGACCGCATCGGCGCCGAGTGCGGCGACGACCTTCGCCAGCGCGGGCTGGAAGACCGCGACCGCGTCCACGCTGCCGGTGCTCACGGCGGCGACGATCTCGGCGGGCCCGGTCTGCACCAGCTCCGCGGTGATCCCGGCCTCGGCGAGGAACCTGGTGGCGAAGAAGTGCGCGCTGCTTCCGAGCGGCACCGCGATCCGGCGGCCAGCGAGGTCGGCGATCTCATCGATGCCCGCCGACCGCCGCGCGACGAAACGTCCTCCGTCCCAACGCGCCCCGTCGGCGACGACCCGCAGTGCGGGGTTCTTGATCGCGGCCGCGGCCGTCGGCACGTCCCCGCCGTTGGCGATGTCGACGGCCCCGCCCGCGAGCGCTTCCAACGCCGCCGCACCGGTCGGGAACGGCAGAATCTCCACCCGCACACCGGCTTTGTCGAACAGACCGAGGTCGCGCGCGACCGGTACCTGCGACCAGCAGGGATCGACGACCCAGCCGAGCCGGAGGGTGCCTGGCGCGCTGGCCTGTCCGCCGCCGCACGCGGTGACCGTCGCCGCGAGCGCGAAGACAGCGGCGAGGACGGCGCCGAGACGATATCGGATGGATCTCATGGGTGCTCTCCGGTTGTGACGGGACGGTCCGACCCCGTCGGGGCCGGAGACGACGGCGGGCGCAGCAGTTCGTAGAGGTGCTTGCGCAGCGCGGGGTAAGCGGTGAACTCACCGAGGCTGCTCGCCGGACGCGGGCGTGGCAGCGGGTTGGTCAAGTGGTCGGCGACGATGCCGTCGGCCCGCAGCACCAAAATGTCGGAGGCGATGCGGATCGATTCCTCCACGTCATGAGTGACGAAAACGATTGTGGTTCCTGTGCTTTGCCACAGATCGACGACGAGGTCCTGCATGTGCGTGCGGGTCTGGGCATCCAGCGCGCCGAATGGCTCGTCCATCAACAACACCCGCGGCCGGATCGCGAGCGCCCGTGCGATGCCGACCCGCTGGCGCATCCCGCCGGACAGTTCGTGCGGCAGCTTGCCTGCGACCTCCGGCGGCAAACCGACGGCGGTGAGCAATTCGGCGATCCGCTCGCGTCGCTCGGTGCGCGGTACCCTGGCGGCGCGCAGCGCGAAGCCGAGGTTGCGGGCTACCGTGGCCCACGGGAAGAGCACATCGCGCTGGAAGACGACGCCGCGTTCGCGGCCCGGCCCGGTGATCTCCGCGCCGTCGAAGCAGGCCCGTCCGCGCACGGGCCGGACGAAGCCGGCCACGCAGTTCAGCAAGGTCGACTTCCCGCAGCCGGAGGGACCGAGCACGGCGAGGAAGGAGCCGGGCTCGACGCGCAGATCGAAATCGGCGAGCACCGGCCGGTCACCGTAACCGACGGTGACCGAGGACAATTCGATTCCGCCGGCGATCACGACTGTTCCGCCGCCCACGCCACGAACCCCTTGGTCGCCCGGTGGAACAACTGATCGGCCAGCGCCCCGACGATGCCGAGCGCCGCGAGGCAGGCGAAGAGCCGATCCGGCTGACTGAACAGCCGCGCCTGGTCGAGCCGGAACCCGAGCCCCGCCGTGACGCCCGCCTGTTCCGAGGCGACGATCAGGATCAGCGACATCGCGATGCCCTGCCGCAGACCGGTCAGCACGAACGGCAGGGCCGATGGCAGCACAACGGAGCCGAACACCTGCGCGCGGCTGGCGCCGACGCTGGCCGCCACCCGGAGGTGGTCCTCGCGGGTGGCCGCGATCCCGGTGTGGGTGTTGATCCAGACCGGGAAGAAGACGCCCAGCGAGGTGAGGAACAGCTTGGACTCCTCACCGAGGCCGAACCACAGGATCGCCAGCGGTACCAGTGCGATCGCGGGGATCGGCCGAACCAGCTGGATGAGCGGCTCCAGCAAACCGCGCGCGATCACGCTGCGTCCGGTGAGCGCTCCGACCACCACGGCGATCGCCGAACCGACGATGAAACCGCTCGCCGCGCGCCGGAAGCTGGCGAGTGCGTCGTCGACCAGCGTGCCCTGCGCCGCCATCTCGGCGGCGGCTCCGGCCACCTCGCCCGGTGACGGCAGCAGGGCGGGCGCGAACACCTGGAAACGGGTGAGCGCGTACCAGATCGTCAACGCGCCGAAGACGCTGACGATCGGAAGGACGAGGGCGACGCCGACCCGTTCACCGCGCCCGAACGCGGGAAAGCTCGAGGGCCGCCGGCGAGTCGAACCGGACTTCGCCACGACGGGCGGACTGGAACTGGACACAGGACTACCTCGGGAGAGTCGACAGGCATGGACGAACCGGTTCGTACCGCGCCCGAATACGTTCGCGGGACGGTCGGAGTTCGAGCAGGCGAGCCGACCTCTTTCGGCGCGCCGACCCGCCGCTCAGACGATAACCAGCGCGGCGCCGCCCGCCCGGCGCCCGATTCGGGGGCGAAAACCGGCGCACACCATTGCGCCGGTTGGACGCGGAGTCGACCTGCGGCGCGCCGGCGATTCCGCCACCTCGCCACCGCCTCGCGCCATTGGAATCACACCGATCCGAAGTTCCGCAGATCCCGCTCGGCGAAGCCCACGTTCCCGGCGACACGGACCTGGCGTGCGGGTATGCGCGCAGAACTCGGAATGCCAGCGAACGCCAGGCAACCGGGGGAGAATGAGTGCATGCGAACCGTGCTCATTCTCGGCGCCGGGTTCGGGGGTTTGGAGCTGGCCACCCTCCTGTCGCGTTCGCTGGCCGACGAGCTCCGGGTCGTTCTTGTCGACCGGAACGACTCGTTCACCTTCGGTTTCGCCAAACTGGAGATCCTGTTCCGGGATGTGCCGCCGGAGGCCGTTCGGGTCCCCTACGCCGACCTCGCGCATCCGGGTGTCGAGTTCCGGCGCGAGGAAGTTACCGCGATCGATCCGCGCACGCGCCGCGTCGTCACCGATCGGTCCGAGTACGAGCCGGACATTCTCGTCGTCGCGCTCGGCGCCGACTACGACCCGGCGGCGACTCCGGGATTCGTCGAAGACGGCTACGAGTACTACTCGATCGACGGGGCCGCCTTGCTGCGCGACCGGCTCGACAGCTTCGACGGCGGCTCCATCGTCCTCGCGATACTCCGCGTCCCCTTCAAGTGCCCGCCCGCGCCGTACGAGGGCGCGATGCTGTTGCACGAGAAGCTCGCGCGGCGCGGTCTCGGCGACAGCACGCGCATCCGGATGATCAGTCCGATGGATTCGCCGATCCCGGTGTCGGCGGACACCTCCGCCGCCCTCGTCGAGGCGCTGACCCGCCGCGGAATCGAGTACACACCCGGACACCTGGTCCACGGCCTGGATGCGGACCGCCACGTCGCCCTCACCCGTGCGGGCGACATCGCCTACGACCTCTTCATCGGCATCCCGGCACACCGCGTACCCGCCGTCGTCGAAGCGTCGGGGTTGACCGTGGGCGGCACGGACGGCTGGGTCGCGGTCGACCCGCGGACCCTCGAAACGCCCTATCCGAACGTCTACGCCCTCGGCGATTGCGCCGACGCGCCGGTGCCGCGCGCGGGTGTCTTCGCCGAGGACGCCGCCCGCACGGTCGCCGCGGGCATCGCGGCGAAACTGCGCGGATCGGACGCGACCGACCGGTACCGCGGCCGAGGCGCGTGCCACATCGAATTCGGCGGCGGGCTGGTCGGCAAGGTCGACGCCGATTTCCTGTCCGGTCCGGCGCCGCTCGCCCCCTTCACCGCGCCCTCGGAGGAACTAGCGCGCGAGAAGGCCGATGCGGCCGCCGCTCGAATCCAACGCTGGTTCCCGGGTTCGCTGAACCGCGTCTCGGGATAGTCGGGCGACGCCCGAACTACGAAGAGGAAAGGGCAGGGCGCGGATGCCGCGATGGCCGCACCGAATTGTGTCCTGACCCAATTTCGGGGCCACGGCTTCTACCTACAAACCATTTTTCCGTCCTCGGAAACTAAATTTCCGCGGAAATATTGTCGTTTGCTACGAATTTCCGCCCTGTACCGCATCCGTCCCCCGCCACCCCGAGGCGACCAGGGCACGACGGGCGCTCAGCGAGGGCGGGGCGGTAGCGGCGCCCTCCGTGCGCGAGATCACCCTCGCGTCGGGTCGCGCACTCGGCGGCGGCGGCATAGTTTTCACTGAAACCTCCAGCAGGTCAACAGCTTCCACGCTCCCGACACGACACACCACACGGTCGTGCACTCGGGCTCATGCGTCACGCGGGATGGGAGACGACCGGTCCGCGTCTGCGGCGCAGGGGGATACGACAAGGGAGGCAAGCGCGTGACCAAGACGTTCGCAAGACACGATCGGACCGAGAACCTACACCGCTACGGCGATTCGAAGCTGCTGGTCGTCCCGCTCGATCACACCGTCGGCGAAGGCGCGCTGTTGCGTGCGCACCGCCTGCGCGAAGTGCTCCACGCACTGCGCGTCGGCGGCGCGGACGCCACCGTGCTGCACAAGGGCGCGCTCGATCACGTCGACTCGGCGGTCTTCGACGACCTCGCCCTCATCGTGCACTTGTCGGCCAGCGCCCGCTCCAGCACCGATCCCGATCACAAGGTCATCGTCACCGGCGTCGAGGAGGCGTTGCG
Organism: Nocardia bhagyanarayanae; assembly: GCF_006716565.1. NCBI lineage: Bacteria > Bacillati > Actinomycetota > Actinomycetes > Mycobacteriales > Nocardiaceae > Nocardia > Nocardia bhagyanarayanae. The sequence continues at coordinate 5,538,062 of NZ_VFPG01000001.1, forward strand.
GCTGGGCGCCGACGCTGTCAGCGTGCACGTCAACCTGGGCTCGCGCACCGAGTCCCAGCAGCTGGAAGACGTCGCGCGGGTCGCGCGGGCGTGCGACCGCTGGAACGTTCCGCTGTTCGCGATGGCCTATCCGCGAGGTCCGCGCGTCTCGAATCCCACGGATCCCGAGCTGGTCTGTCACGCCGCGGTGGTCGCAGCCGAACTCGGCGCCGACATCGTTAAAGTGCCGTTCACCGGCGACTCGTCGAGCATGTCCGAGGTCGCGGCCTCGGTCGACATTCCCGTGGTCGTCGCGGGCGGACTCGCGCAGCGCACCGACCGGGCCATCGCGCACGCGGAGCACATCCTGTCCAGTGGTGTCGCCGGTCTGGCGTTCGGCCGCAACGTCTTTCAGGCCGACGACCCCGCTTCTCTCGTCCACCGCCTGCATACCGCGGTACACACCGATCGCCCGCTGGCCGCCCCGACGCCCTACTTCCCCGCGCTCGCGCGATCATGACCAGGTCGCCGGAGAAAAAGCCGAAGCGGCCCACGGCCGGATGTTCCGCGCGGGCCCCAGCGCGCGATCGTCAGGGCGGGGACGACGAATCGAATCCACGGTTTCGGCGACGATCCAAATGGACCGCACGATCTGTGACTCCCATTACAGACGTTTCCACTACCAGACGGTAATGAAAGCGGTCACATTTTCCATCGTAGGTGAAGGTTTGCCGAGCTCTCCAATAGCCTGCCGGGCATCCGGCGTCGAGTAAAAACGTCGTTAATGGAGTGGGATTCGGCTGCGAGATGTGGTAGCGCCCGATTCAATCGGAAAGTACCGATGGGTTGGTTTCAATTTCCAGCCGTCCGTTCGGTGAACCGATCGTGAACAGCGAACTTTCCGTCGAGCTACCGAATAGTGGTCTACGGCAGTTCATTCGGACGCATACCCGCAACTCGTACTCGCAGCTTCCATGGTTCGCCATGAAGCGCTGTCATGCCCCGTTTTTTATGGGTGACAAGACGTTTCACACACATCCTCGGCATTGATTAGCCCATCGATTGCTCACTATCGAGAGCTGCTGCGGGACACGTCTTTTCACATTGCAGGGCGCAGAGTAGCGGTGTAGAGATTGGTCGAAAGCGCGACTGTGATCGGTGACAGTTGTGCACAGTGACGAGATATGAGGCATAACAGTCTTGGTTGTCGATATCGGAGGGCAAGTGATCGCGGTCTCGGCAGTCGCCGAACCCCATGCTGACCAGGGAAAAGACAAGCTCTGGATGGGGCGGGCAAACACTGCGGCGGTGGTCGCGCCGCTCGGGGACGGGGAAGACCCGAGCGCGACGGGGGGCTGGAAATGAGCGCGCGGGGACAGGTGTCCGAGCGCGTGCGAGAGCTGTTTCGCGCCGGTTTGCAGGTGCCGGATATCGATCTAGACACACCGTTGCTGGATTATGGCTTGGATTCGGTTCGATCGGCCGAGATCATCATCGAACTCGAGCGCGCCTTCGGCGTGGAGATCTCCGACGAGGAGGCCTCCGCACTGCATACCGCGCGTGACGTGATCGAGTGCGTGACGACCAAGTCGGCGCACCGCACCGGGGTCGGTGCGTAACGGCATGGCCCCCAGAGCGCAAGATCACGATGCCGCGGCGATCGGCTCGGACGCCGCGGCGCCGCCGCTGTTCGACGACTTCGCACGGCACAACCGGCCCGGGCTGGCCCGACTGTTGCGCGCCTGCCACCTGGACGTGGTGTACGTGGGGGCCGAGGGCGACCATCTGATCCGAGCCGACGGTTCGCGCGTGCTCGACCTGGTCGGCGGCTTCGGCGCCGCGCTGTTCGGACACAACCATCCGGCACTGGTCCGGGTGGCCACGGCGCGGCTGAACCAGCAGACGCCGTTCGTCTCGCAGGGCAGTGTCCGTCCGGGCGCCGCCCGGCTGGCCCATCGGCTTTCGGACCTGGTCGGATCGAGCACCGGGGGCGAGTACGTCGTCACCTTCGGGTCCACCGGCGCCGACGCGGTCGAGGCGGCCGTCCGGCACGCCGCCGTCGCGCACAACCGCCGCCTCGCCGAGTTGCGCACCGAACTGCGACGCACGCTGCGGCGGCTCCGCCGCGACGGACTGCACACGGTACGTCCGGTCCAAGGACGCACCTCGGAGCCGAGTCGTACGGAAACACGTTCGGCGGCAGAGGTTCTCGAGGACTCGTTGCGCGTGGTCGAGGACGTCGCGCGGCGCGGGCCGGTGTACGTCTCGCTGGCGAACGCCTTCCACGGCAAGACGGCGGGCGCTTTCGCGCTCACCGAGCAGGCCGATACGCCCGCGGACTTGGTGGTGCCCGGCCCCGAACGCCGCAAGCTCGACACCTGGGCGCCCGACGAGATCGCCGCGGCCTTCGCGGACGAGCTGCGGCCGATCGACCGGATCAGCGTGGACGCCGCCGGACGCCCGGTACTGGCCCGGACCTCCCTCTCCCCCATCGCCGCGGTCTTCGCCGAACCGATCCAGGGCGAGGGCGGTGTACGCGAGGTACCCGTCGCGACGCTGCGCGCCCTGCGCGAACTCGCCGACCGGCACACGGCCGCACTGGTTTTCGACGAGATTCAATCCGGTATGGGCCGCACCGGCACCTTCTTGGCTTCGGCGCCGTCGGGGGTCGCCGCGGACTACTACCTGCTGTCCAAATCACTGGGCGGCGGACTGGTGAAGATCTCGGCGCTGCTGGTCGAGCGCGGCGGATCGGTCTCTGATTTCGGCAGGTACCACACCTCGACCTTCGCCGACGACGACCTGTCCTGCGCGGTCGCGGAAGCCGCGTTGGACCTGTTGCGCGACAACCAGATCCGGATCTCCGATACCGGTGCGCGGCTGCGGGCCCGCCTGGACGCGGTGGCACGGCGCTGGCCGCGGGTGCTGGCGGGCGTGCGCGGGCGCGGACTGCTGCAAGGCATCGAACTCGTTCCACCCGCGACGGAATCGGCGCTGCTGCGGGAGATCTGCGATCCCGACATGTTCGGCTACGTGGTCGCGGGCTATCTGCTGCACGCCCACCGCATTCGGATGCTGCCGACGCTGTCCGCGCCGACCACGCTGCGCATCCAGCCTTCGGCGTTCCTCACCGAAGCGGATCTGGTCCGGCTGGAGTCCGCGCTCGACGAGCTCGCCGCCGTGCTGCACCGCGGCGACCTGGCCACGCTGCTCGCCCACCTCGCGGCGCCGGTCACCACGAATTGGCAAGTGCCAGAGGCCAAACCGCTCGCCGATCGGCACGCCGCCGTGGTGGCACGAGATTTCGGCGCGCCGAACCGGGTTGCCTTCCTCGCCAACCTGCCCGAGGCCGCCGATCTGCGCCGATTCGCACCGGAGCTGGGCGAATGGTCGGACGCGCAGTTCGCCGCGCTCTTCGAGCGGTTGCGCGGTGTGGCCGAGCCCTTCGAGCTGACCAGGCAACTGGTCACCTCGCCCACCGGCGCCACGGTCGAGGTCTGCCTGATCGCGGTGCCGATCTCCGCGGAACAGATCATCGAATGCCAGCGCGCCGGGCACCGGGCCTGGCTGCGCGATCTGGTGCTCGACGCCGTCGAACAGGCGATCGCGCTGGGCGCCGCGGTGATCGGTCTCGGCGGCTACACCTCCATCGTGACCAACGCCTCCCGCGACGTGGTGGAGGACTCCGTCACGGTGACCTCCGGGAATTCGCTCACCGCCGCCTCCGCCTACGAGGTGGTGCGCGGTGAACTGGCCCGGCTCGGTCCCGGGCGGCGACGCGTCGGCATCCTCGGCGCGCTGGGCAATATCGGCGCTGTAATGGCGGAACTGCTCGCCCCGCACGCCGATTCGATCACGTTGGTGGGGCGGCCCGGATCCGCGAGCCGACTGCGCCGCGTGGCGGACCAGCTCGGCTCGCGCGCGGTCGAGGTCAGCGAGGATCTGGCCGCGCTGCGGGACTGCGACGTCGTGCTCACCGCGACCAATGCCGCGGCGCCGCTCGTCACCGCGGACCTGCTCGCCGTGGACCATCCGGTGCTGGTGTGCGATCTGGCGGTCCCCGGCGATGTGGATCCCGCCGTCGCCGAGCGCCCGAACATCACCCTGGTCTCCGGCGGGCGCATGGCGCTGCCCCTCGGCCAGACACCTCCCTTCCCCGAAACCGGACTGCCCCCGGGCATCGTCTACGCCTGCATGGCCGAGACCGTGCTGCTCGGCTTCGAACCCGACACCGCGAGCCCCTCGTACGGCGGCCTCACCGCCGCGGGCGTGCACGCCGCGCGCGAACTCGCGGCTCGCCACGAGGTGCGCCCGGTACTGCTTCCGACAGGAGCTTCCACCGTGTCCGACAACCCGATACCCGCGCCGATGTTCCTCGGCGCGGCGGATTTCGTCCCCGAACGAGCCGGCGGCAAGGCCGCCACCCTGCACGAACTGATCGTCGCGGGCTTCGACGTGCCACCGGGATTCGTGGTGCCCGCCGAACTCGATCTCGACGCGATCGGCGACGACGACCTCACTCGGTGGGTGCAGGCGCTGGGCGGATTCCCCGTCGCCGCGCGCTCCAGCGGTGTGCTGGAGGATCTCGACGACGCCAGCTTCGCCGGGCAGTACGAGTCCTACCTGGACATCACCGAGGCCTCGGCGCTGCGCGACTACATCGGGCAGTGCCGCGCCTCGGTTCACAACGACCGGGTTCGCACCTACCTGGCCAAGCACGGCTACACCGAGGCGAAGGCCACCGTGGCGGTGCTGGTGCAGCGGATGGTCGACGCGCGGTACGCCGGTGTGGGTTTCAGCATCGACGCGCTCACCGGCATCGAGGAACACGCGGTCGTCGAATGCTGCGTGGGTCTGGGCGAACGTCTGGTCTCGGGGCAGCTGACGCCCACCCGGTACACGCTGCGGCTGTTCGACGGCACGGTGGTCGAGCGGGACGCGGGCGGTGAGGACGTCGACCTCGCGCCGACGGACACCGCGGGACTCGCCGCGCTGATGCTGGCCGTGCAGGCACACCGGCACCGCCCGCAGGACATCGAGTGGGCCATCGACGGTGCGGGCAAGCTGTGGCTGCTACAGGCACGGGCAATCACCGCGATCACCTGGCGCACCGACATCGACCAGTTCTCCGACGCGGATCTGCGCGACGGCGGCGTCTCGGCTCGTGCCTGCACGCCGATGATGTTCTCGTTGTACGACAACGCCTTTCAGCATTCCATGCAGCGGTTCTTCGAGCGGCTGAAGCTCGCCGACCCGGGCGTGGAACCGGACTGGATGGCCATGTACTACGGCCGCGCCTACTGGAATGTCAGCGCGGTGAAGAACTGCTTCTTCAAGATTCCGGGCTTCGACGAGCAGCACTTCGACGACGACCTCGGCGTGCTCAACGAATACGGGCCCGAGGGTCCGCACCGCACCCCGACCAACGCCAAGACCATCGCCAAGGCGCTGCCCGCGGCGCTGGCCGTCCAGCAGAGTTATCGGGACCAGCTGGCCGCGGTGGACGCCTTCGCGGCGGAATGGCCCGCGAAACACGCCCTCTGGCGGCAGCGGGTCGCCGAACTGTCGCAGACCGACGAGGCCACCTTCGCCGCCGACCTGACCGACTGCCTGCTGACCTTCCACGCCGCCACCGAACGCACCTACTTCACCACCATCTACAACAACTCGAGCGTGCAGACCGACTTCAAGCAGCTGCTCGACAAGGTCGACGCCGCCACGGAGGGCTCGACCTCGGCCATCGACCTGATGGGCGGTCTCGCCGAGATCAGCCACATGCATCTGCAGCGCGGCATCGTCGAATTGCACCGCGTGGCAACGGAACACGGGCTGGACAGCGCCGCGTGGGACGCGGCGCTCGCCGAATTCGTCGCCGAGCAGGGCTTCCACGCCGACGCCGAACTGGATCTGACCTGCCCGCGCTGGTCCGAGGCGCCCGACCGGGTGCGCTCGATGATCGCGGTCATGCTGCAACACGGCACCGCGCCCGCGGATCCCGATGTGACGCAGGTGGAGCAGCGCAGGCGCTACGAGGCCGAGCTCGCCGCACTGCGGGCAAGGGTCCGGGCCAAGCCGCTGACCCGGGTGAAGTACGCCAAGGCGATAGACAAGCACGTCGACCGGATCCGCCGCTACCTCGTCGCGCGCGAACGGATGCGGGAGTTCTCCTCGCAGTGCTACGCGATCGTGCGGGCCTACGTGGTGGAAGCGGGCGTCCGGCTGGCCGCGGCGGGCACGCTCGAACATGCCGACGACGCGTTCCAGCTCAGCATCCACGAGTTGAGCGATCTGGTCGCGGGTCGCGTCGAGATCGCCGAGCTCGCGCCCCGAATCGCTTACCGCCGTGCGATGTACGCGGGATACCGGGATCTGACGCCGCCGCACGAACTCGGCGGCGGGGTCACGGTCGGCGCGGTCCGCGAGATCGGCGACGGCGACCTGACCGGGCTCGGTTGCAGCCCGGGCATCGCCGAGGGCACCGCCAGGGTGATCACCTCGCTCGCCGACATCGACCAGCTGCGCGAGGGCGACATTCTGGTCACCCGGTTCACCGATCCGGGCTGGACCCCGGCGCTCGGCCTGGTGGCGGCGGTCGTCACCGAGGTGGGCGGCATGCTCTCGCACGCCGCCGTCATCGGGCGCGAATACGGGATTCCGGCGGTGCTGAACGTCGCGGGCGCGACTAGCGCGGTGCGGTCGGGACAGCGCATCCGGGTCGACGGCAGCGCCGGGGTCATCAGCGTGCTGGACGTGGGTCCAGACGACGGTGCGACATCTACCGCGGTGCCGAAATCCGCGCCCGTTGCGGCTGGAATCACGCCGCCCACAGTCGACACGGCACTCGCGACGGTCGGCTCTCCACGCCCGACGGCCGATTCCGCACCGGCGGCGACCGACTCGGCGCCCACGGCCACCGAAACGTCGGCCACCCCCTCCGAAGAACCACTCCGCCCGGCGCCCTCGCGTCCGGCGCCTAGAAGGGATGAACAACTGACCGCACGCAAACGCCTGATCTGCATCGCGGGGGGCGACGGGTCGGGCAAGACCACGCAGGTGGCGCGGATCGCCGCCGAGTTCGAGGCCCAGGGACAGAGCGTCGCCGCGGTCACGATCTGGGACGCCTTCCTGGATCCGAAGATCTCCTCGAAGCTGCCGTGGCAGAGCCCTTCCGAGATCTACGGGTACCTGAAGCTGCTCACGCCGTTGAGCCGCGCTCACTTCCTGTTCCACGCCATGCAGCTGTCGTTCGACCTGGCCGCCGCGCGCGGCGTGGACATCGTGCTGGCGAACGCCTACTGGTACAAGTACTACGCCACCGAGGTAGCGCACGGCGGTGATCCCGCGGTGTTGCGTCAGCTCACGGCGGGGTTCCCGGAGCCGGACCGCACCTTCTATCTGACCGTCAGCCCGCAGGACGCGTTGGGGCGCAAGCAATTGCGCAGCGACTACGAGAGCGGCTACGGGGACGAGAAGGCGTTCTTGGACTTCCAGCAGCGCAGCCACGACGCGCTGGAGTCGCTGTCGGAGGAGCTGGGCTGGGTGCGCCTGGACGGCACCGCCGCGCCCGCCGAGATCACCAAGGCCGTGCTGGCCCAGCTGCGGGAGGACGACCGATGACCCGCCGCGTCGCCATCGTGGGCATCGACGGCGCGGGCAAGTCCTCGGTCATGGCGCGGCTGCGCGAGCTGGCCCCGAGCGGGGATCACGTCTCGTTCGCCTCGATGACCTGCCCGGACTTCCACAACACCCGCGACGTTCCGCTCACGGATCTGTCCAAGCAGCTCAGGGCGTTCAGCGTCGGCTGTGACGAGATCTCCAGCCTGGAGATGAAAGCCACCGCCATGTACCTGCAGATGACGCTGTTCGGTCCGGTGGAGCGGCACTTCCTGGACACCTGGGCGCCGGATGTCCTTGTCTTCGAACGGCATCCGCTGATCGAGCTGCTGGTCTACGGTCCGCTCTACGTGGCGCTCGCCCGCCCCGAGTGGAACGGCCACGATCGCGAGGCCGAGATCGCCGAGGTGCTCGAACGGCACCGGCCCGGCACCTTCGACGACATTCTGGCTTGGCAGCGCTCCGAGTCCGCCCGGCTCGGCAGCGCACCCGACATCTGGCAGCTGCTCTCCGAGATCGCGGACCTGGTCGGCCGCGACATCACGAGCTCGGTCGCGGGTTTCGCCGCCCGCTTCCGCACCACGCTGCCCGACGCCGTGCTGTGGCTCGACGTCCCGCCCGAGCAGGCGGCCGCCCGCTGCGCGGAACGGTCCGGCGACGGCCCGACGGAGGCGCACGAGACCGCGGAGCGCCTCGCCGCCCTGCGCGACGGCTACCTGCGGGTGCGCGACACCTTGGCCGCCGCCTACCCGGAGGTCGGCTTCCATCGCATCGACACCGCCGACGGCGTCGACCTGGACGAGTCCGTCCGCGCCTGCGTCACGGAAGGAAAACTCTTCGGATGAGTGCACAAACCCGTTCCACCGCCGAGATCGAGGAGCGCGTCCGCGTCATCGTCGGTGAGGTGTTGTGGGTCGCGGCCGACGACATCGAGCCGGGCACGCAGCTGATCGACTACGGACTGGACTCGCCGACCGCCATCGAGCTGACCATTCAGCTGGAACAGGCCTTCGCCATCGAGATCCCCGAAGACGTTGCGGCTCAGTTGAACACGGTCGCCGAGATCGTCGAGTACGTGCGGGGCGAGTCGTGACCGAGCGGCTGTCACCGCGGTATTCGAGCATCGTGCACGCGCTGCTCGCGAACGCCGAACGCGGAACAGATGGCGCGTCGACCATTTTCGTACCGGAACGCGGCACCGACGGTGAATTCTCCTGGCGGCACGACGATCTCGCGCTAGCTGCCGGACGCGCCGCGGCCGCGCTGGCCGATGCCGGGGTGCGCCCTGGCGATCGCGTGGTGCTTTCGCTGCCCACCTCCCCCGAGTTCGTCACCGCGTTCTTCGGCGCGCTGCTGCTCGGAGCCGTCCCCACGGCGGTGGCGACACCCGGCGGATTCGGTTCGGCGGAGCTGTTCTACGAGAAGTTCCACCGGCTGATCGGCTACCTCGAACCGAAGGCGGTCGTCGCCACCGCGACCGTGCTCGCGGCGGCGGAACTACCGTCGGGGCTGACCGGTCTCGACGGCGCGGCGCTGCACCGGCTCGCGGGCGATCCGAACGCGCCCGCGTTGCCGCCGCGGCTGCCGGAACCCGGCGACCTGGCGTTCATCCAGGCCACCTCGGGCTCCACCGGGACGCCGAAGGGCGTGCAGATCACCCACGCCAATCTGGCCGCGAACTGCGAGCAGATCGCACTGGCCGCGTCGATGGGACCGGGCGACACCTGGGTCGGCTGGCTGCCGTTGCACCACGACATGGGACTGATCGGCGGCTTCCTGACCCCCCTGTTCCGCGGCATCGACGCGGTACTGATGCCGCCGAGCCGATTCCTGCGCAGCCCGGGCGACTGGCTGCGCGCGGTGAGCAAGTACCGCGGAACCTTCACCGCCGCACCGAACTTCGCCTACGGCTACGCGGCCGCGCGGGTCACCGACGCCGAACTGGCCGGGGTCGACCTGTCGAGCTGGCGGTTCCTGTTCTGCGGCGCGGAGCCGATCCACCCGCCCACCGTGCAGCGCTTCGTGGATCGTTTCGGCGCGTGGGGACTGCCGCCGGACGCGCTGGTGCCCTGCTACGGCATGGCGGAAGCCTCGCTGGCCGTGACCGTCGCGCGCCCGAACGCACCGGTCGCCTACGACTCGGTCTCGCGGCGCGCGCTGACCGGAGACGACGTGGCGCTGAATGTTTCGGCAGGCGACCCCGACGAGATGCAGATCGTGGACTGCGGTGCGCCGGTGCTCGGCACCGAGGTCCGGATCGTCGACGGCGACGGCGCGCCCGTCGGGGAGGATACGGTCGGGCGCATCCAGTTCCGCGGTCCGTCGACGACCGCCGGCTACTTCCGGCTCCCCGAGGCGACGGCCTCGGCGCTGTCCGACGGCTGGTGGGACACCGGCGACATCGGCTATCTGCGGGCGGGCAGATTGCGCATCACGGGCAGGCAGAAGGATCTGATCATCATCCGCGGCGCGAACTACCTGCCCACCGATTTCGAGATCGCCGCCGAACAGGTGGACGGCGTGCGGCTCGGCGGGGTCGCCGCGGTCGGCCACGCGGATGCCGCGGGCCTGTCGGAGGAACTGCACCTAGTGGTCGAAACCGCGCTCGCCCCAGGCGATCACGAGGCGCTGCGGCGCGCGGTGCGGGTCGCGGTGAGCAAACGCACCGGCGTGCTGCCCGCCGATGTCCATGTCGTGCCGCCGCGCAGCATCCCCAAGACCACCAGCGGCAAGGTGCAGCGCGCCGAAGTACGCCGTCTGTTCGTCGAGCGGCCCGCACCGGAACTCGTCGACGCGGGAGGCGCGCTATGACGACCCGCGCGCTCGCCGGTCCGGCGCTGCGGCATCCGCTCGGCGCCTACCTCGACTACCGCGCCGACCCGCTCACGCTGTTCTACGAGCAGGCCGTCGCGCACGGCGGCAGCGTCCGGCTACGGCTGGTACATCAGCAACTGCACCTGCTGGTGAATCCCGACCACATCAACCAGGTGCTGGTGACCAACGCGGCCAAGTACGCCAAGGGCATCAGCTACCAGAGCCTGAACTATCTGCTCGGCCCCGGCCTGCTGACCAGCGGTGGCGAACTCTGGAAGCGCCAGCGCGCGTTGATCAAACCGGCGTTCGCGCGCAGGCACGTCGACACCGAGATTCCGCTGATGATCGCGTGCGGGCAGCGGATGCTGGACCGGCTGGACAAGCGCGCCGCCGACGGCGCGGCGTTCGATCTGGTGCCCGAGGTGATGGGTTTCGCGGCGGATGTGGTGTGCCGCGCGGTCATGGGCGCGGACATCGACGGTGTGCTGCCGCAGATCGAGGACGACGTGCGCGAGGGCGTCTCCTGGGTGATGCGGCACATGTCCGCGCCGATCCAGATCCCGCCGACCGTGCCGACTCCGGCCAATCGGCGCTTCCGTGGCGTGCTCGACCGCTTGCACCGGGTCGTCGACGACGTCATCCAGGGACACCGCGCCGCCGCGGCGGGCCCCGCCGATTCGCTGCTCAGCCGCCTGCTCGCCGCGCGCGACGACGCGGGTCACGCGATGGACGACGAACAGCTGCGGCACGAGGTGCTCACCTTCCTGCTGGCCGGGCACGAGACCACCGGCGGCGCGCTGGCCTGGACCGTCTACGAGCTGTGCCGCAATCCCGCGGTGCTGCAACGGGTTCGGGCCGAGATCGACGCCGCGCTCGGCGCCGGCGACGTGGCGGGCGCGTTGCCCGCGCTGGAGCTGACCGGCCGGGCCATCGACGAGTCGATGCGGCTACACCCACCGGCGTGGGCGTTCAGCCGCACGGCGCTCGAGGCCGACAGTTTCGACGGCTTCGATCTGGAACCGGGCGCGATCGTGGTGATCAGCCCGTTCGTCAACCACCGCTTCCCGGACTTCTGGGACTCTCCCCTGACCTTCGACCCGGACCGGTTCACCAAGGAGCGCAACCGGGCTCGTCCGCCGTTCCGCTACTTCCCGTTCGGGTGGGGCGCGCACCTCTGCGTCGGCCAGCACATGGCGCTGACCGAACTGCGCGTCGGTCTGGCGATGCTGCTCGCGCGGTACGACATCGAACTGGTGAACGGACTGCGGGTGCGGGAGAACCCCGAGATCTCCAACACCCCCGACCCGGTGCTGGTGCGGCTGACGCGGCGCGAACCGGCGATCGCCGCCACCGACAGCCTGGCGGAGTCGGCCCGATGAACGCACTCCCCCTTGCCCTTTCGATACACAGAGGCACATATCTATGAGACCGACGAACACCGGCGCGGTGGTGCCCGCCGCGACGCTGGCCGCACGGCCGGACGCGGCGCCGGAGCACACCGCGCGTTTCGGGGCCAAGGCCGCGAACCTCGGCCGCCTGCTGGCGGCCGGCCACCGGGTGCCGCCGTTCGCGGTGGTGACCACCGAGGCGTGCGCGGAGATCCTCGCGCCCGTCACCGACGGCATCGCCGAACTGCTGGAGAATCTGGACCACACCGACCCCGCGTCGCTGCGGTCGGTGTCGGCGGCGATCCGCGGCCTGATCCTCGGCCTCGCGCTGCCCGACCGAGTGGCGGCCGAACTCGACGCCGCCGTCGCGGAGTGGTCCGGCGCGCGGCTCGCGGTCCGTTCCTCGGTCAGCGGCGAGGACTCCGCTACGGATTCTTTCGCGGGGCAGCTCGATACCATCCTCAATGTCGCACCGGACGGGGTGGCCCGCGCCCTGCTGGAGGTGCTCGCTTCGGCCTATTCGGAGCGTTCGCTCTTCTATCGGGCCCATCGCGGCCTCGACAACAGCGGCGTCGAGTGCGCGGTCCTGGTCCAGGTGCTCGTCGACAGCGCGGTCTCCGGCGTCGTCTTCAGCTGCAATCCGCAGACCGGTGACCCTGCCGAATCGGTGGTGTCGGCGGCGTTGGGTCTCGGCGAAGGCGTGGTGGCCGGCACGGTGGAGTGCGACACCTACTTCATCGACAACGCCTCGGGCGCGATCGTCTCCCGCAGCGTCGTCGACAAGCGGAGCCGGGTCGTCGCCGAAGCCGGTTCCGGCACCGTCGTGGCGGAGATCGCGGGCGGCAGTGTCGAACCGGCACTCACCGACGATCGGATTCTCCAGCTCACCCGTACCGCGGCCGCGCTCGCCGACACCTTCGGCGCGCCCCAGGACGTCGAGTGGGCCTACGACGCGGACGGCACCCTGTTCCTGTTGCAAGCCCGCCCGGTCACCGCGACGGGAGCGCGCGAGACCATCTTCGACAACGTCAATGTCGCCGAGTCCTACCCGGGACTGTCCAGCCCGCTGACGTTCTCGATCCTGCGCGCCGCCTACGAACAGGTCTTCCGCGCCTGCCACCGGGATTTCGGCGCGACCGGCGCGATCGTGGATCGCAACGCGGCGAGCCTGTACCCGTATCTGGTCGGCACCGCGCACGGGCGGATCTACTACAACATCAGCAACTGGTACCGGCTGTTCCTGCAGATTCCCGGCATGGAGTTCGCGATCGAGGGCTGGGAGGCCGCCCTCAACATCGAGAACCGCTACCAACGCCCCGCCACGCCGAAACGCGGTCTCGCCCGGCTGCGGATGTACGCGCTGCGGGTGCGAGTCTTCGCGATCATCGGCGCGGGCTGGCTGCGGCTGCCGCGCAGGTTGCGGGCCTTCTTCACCGAGCTGGCCGCCTTCACCGCCGACCTGGACCGCCGCCTCGACCCCGAAACGCCCGAGCGCGAACGCGATCCGGAGGCGCTGCTGCGGTGGATGGAGCGCTGCCTGCACGAGCTGGTGCCCGCGTACTCGGTGCAGATCTTCAACGACTTCCTCGCCCAGCAGCTGTTCCACGTCGTCGGCCTGCTGCTGGAACGGCAGGGGCTCGATACGACCGAGGCGATCACGCTGCGCAACGAATTGTTCTGCGGCGAAGAGGGCGTCGACAGCGTGGACCCGGTGCGTTCGGCGCTCGCGTTGACCGCGACGATCCGCGACGATCCGGCACTGCGCGCACTGTTCACCGGCCCGTTGGACGCGGGGACGGTGTGGAAGAGCCTGGCGCAGCCGGAATTCACGGCTTTCCGCGCGGCCTGCCTTCGCCATATCGCGCTGTTCGGCGATCGCACGGTCGACGAGCTCAAGCTCGAGACCGATCCGCTCGGCGAGCACCCGGAACGTCTGGTGCCGATGCTGCGGAACTACCTGCGCGGCGGACAGAACATCGACGAGATGGCGGCGCGTGAGAAGGCGATCCGCCGCGAAGCCGAGCGGACCGCGGCCGCGCTGTTCCGCGACAGTTTCGCCCGGCGCCTCGCCTTCCGCCTCGCGCTGGGCCGTGCCCGCGAGCACGTGAAGCAGCGCGAGAATATGCGATTGGGCCGCAGCCGTTCCTTCGGCTTGGTCAAACGGGTGTTCCGGGAGTTCGGCAAGCAGATGCACGGCGCGGGACTGCTCGACGATCCGCGCGACATCTTCTGGCTCACCTATGAGGAGATCGCGGCGCTGACCCGCGGCACCGCCGTCGACACCGACGCGGCCCGCACCGTCGCCACCCGTAAACGCGATCACGAGCGGTGGCGCGCCACCGAACTCCCCACCCGGATCGTCACCACCGGCATCGCCGCGGCGAGCATCGACGACCCCGCCTTCGACGCCTCGATTTCGGCAGTCGACGCAACGGCGCAGACCGTGCTGCGCGGCATCGGTTGCGCGCCAGGGCGTGTCGAGGCGCCCGCGCTGGTGCTCGGCACCCCGGATCCCGAGGTGGAGATCGACGGACAGATCCTGGTCGCCGCAACCACCGATCCCGGCTGGGTCTTCCTCATGGTCGCCGCGGGCGGCCTGGTGAGCGAGAAGGGCAGCGTGCTCTCGCACACCGCCATCATCGGCCGCGAACTCGGCATCCCGACCGTCGTCGGCGTTCCCGGCGTCACCCGCCTGGTCGCGACCGGAGACCGCCTGGTGCTCGACGGACGCGCGGGCACCGCAACCATCGTGCACGAGGACGAACAATGACACCAGCGACCGCCGGTCACGGCGAGAACTTCAGTCTCGAACACTATCTCGACCCCGCCGCGCACACCTTCGAACAGCGCTTCGAGGAATTCCGGCCGTACGTCACGAACGCCAGGGGCAGCGGTTTCGTGTTGCGCGAGATCACCGGCCCAGCCGGGCCGGTCGTGCAGGTGCGCGACCCGGACGGCGGCGAGACCCGCGAGCTGATCATGCTCGGCTCCAACAACTATCTCGGGCTCGGCAGCGAGCCGGAGATCATCGAAGCCGCGGTCGCCGCGACCAGGGAATTCGGCGTGGGGTGCGGCGGACCGCCGCTGCTCAACGGCACCACCTCGCTGCACCGGCGGCTGGAGGAGCGCCTCGCGGAGACGAAGGGCTGCGAGTCGGCGATGGTGTTCTCCTCCGGCTACGCGGCGAACGTCGGCTGGGTGACCGGCCTGCTGCGCAACGGCGACACCCTGCTCTACGACGAGCAGAGCCACGCCAGCCTCTACGACGGCATCCAGCTCGGTCGCGTCCGATCGATGGCCTTCCAGCACAACGATCTGCGCCACCTGCGGCACCGCCTGATGCAGGTGCGCTGGCGGAACCCGGGCGCGAACATCGTGGTCGCGGTCGAGGGCGTCTATTCCATGGACGGCGACATCGCTCCGCTGCCGGAGATCCGCGCGCTGTGCGATTCGTTCGGCGCCTGGCTGGCCATCGACGACGCGCACGGCACCGGCGTGCTCGGCGCGAATGGCCACGGCACCGCCGAGCACTTCGGTCTCGGCGATGGATCGGTGGAGCTGTACATGGGCACGTTCTCGAAGGTGTTCGCCACCACCGGCGGCTTCGTCGCCGGGTCCAGGGACCTGGTCGACACGCTGCGGTTCTTCGCACGCTCCTACATGTTCTCGGCCTCGCTGTCACCCGCGGTGGTCGCGGCGGTGCTCGCCTCGATCGATTTCATCGACGCCCATCCCGAGCGGGTCGCCCAATTGCACGACAACACCGCGTATTTCGCGCGCGAACTGCGCCGGATGGGTTTCGCGGTGGACCCGCAGACGGCGATCATCCCGATTCTGGTGCCGCAGCGCCTTGCCGTCTCCGAGGTGGTCGCCGCGCTGCACCGAGCGGGCGTCTTCGTCAACGGCGTCGAATTCCCCGCGGTGCCGAGGGAACAGCAGCGTTTGCGGGTTTCGATGATGGCCACCCTGACCCGCGATCAGCTCGACTTCGCGCTCGAACAGATCTCGACCGTCGCCAGAAGCTTCGGTTTCCATCCAGAACAGGAGGGTGCGGCATGACCGGAACCCAGATCGCCGCGGGCGGCACCGCCGTCGAACGGCTGCTGGTGCACGCGGCACTGGCCGCCCCGAGCGCCGACGAGCGCGCCGAAATGGCCAAGCTCGCCCACGACGTCGCCGACTGGGCCGAGTTCTTCGCGCTGGCGAAGGTCAACGCGACGGTGCCGCTGGTACAGCGCAGGCTCGAAGCCGAGGAACTCTACGGGCTCGTGCCGGACGCGGTCCGCGCCGACTTCGCCGCCGTCACCGATCACATCGCCGCGGTCAACGAGCGCAGGCTCGCCGGAGCGCTGGAGTTGTTGCGCCGCTTCGACGAACGCGGCGTGCGCTGCGTGGTGCTCAAGGGAATGCTCTTCTCGACCGAGATCTACGGCGACCCGCGCTACAAGCGGATGAACGACCTGGACATCCTGATCGAGCTGGATCAGGTCGACACCGCCATCGAGATCTACCGGGAGCTCGGGCTTTTCGCCACCTCCGAGCTGCTGGGCAAGGCGCCGAAGGTGCGGTCCGAGCGCTCGCACCATCTACCCTCGTTCGTCTCGCGCGACGGCGCGCTGGTGGTCGGCACGCACTGGGGACTCATCACGCCGCTGGCCCCGTACACCATCGACTACGCCGCCATCTGGAACCGGGTGCGGCGCATCGACTTCTACGGTGTGCCCGCCTGGGCCATGGCGCACGAGGACAACCTGCACCACCTCGGCGTGCACCTGCCGTACTACAAGACCGGCGTGCGCGAACTCGGTGATCTGTGGAACCTCGCCCGTTACGCCACCGATCTCGACTACGACCTGCTCGCGGGCGAGATCGCGAAGGCGGGCACCGAAAGCCTTATGTATCACGCGCTTTCACTGAGCCACCGGCTGGTGCCGAACCCGGCGTTCGCCGCCCTCGTCGACCGGGTGCGGCCGAGGATCAACCGCTTCACCCGCTACGACACGGCCCGCAAGACCGCCGACATCCACGCGCTGCTGCGCAGCCGCTCCACCCACACCTCGCGCATCGAGAAGGCCTACACCGAGTTCAACATGACGGCGCAGGCGCACGAGAAGCGCGCCAGCTTCGGGCGGCTGTGGTCGGATCTGCTGCTGGTGCCGGCCGCCGAGGCGGAGCGGATGAGTTCGCTGCGCGAGCCGAAGGCGCTCTCCGCGCTCGGCGCGCGCGTGTCCGCCCCCTACCGGCTGACCCGGGTGTTCCAGCGCGATCTCGGCCGCTGGCTGTTTCCCGCGGCGCTGGCCAAGACCGTCGTCGACCTCGGCGCGGCCTACGGCGCCGAGCTCGCGCAGCGCGCGGGCGTGCGTGCGGCCGCCGCCCGGCCCGGGATCGACGAGTACGCGGCGGAGCTCGGGCTGACCCGCGCCGACCTGCAAGCCGTGCTGGACAGTCAGGAATGACCGCGGCGCACCGCACCGTGCTGTGGGACCTGGACGGCACCTTGGTCGGCCTGCGCAAGCGCAGCTTCAAGACGCTGATGCCGCTGACAGCGGCACTGGCGTTTCGGGACCTGACGCCGCCGCACCGGTTTCTCCGGGTGCTCTCCGGCGTCCTTCCCGAGGTGCGCCGCAACGAAACCGACCGCACCAATACCGAATTCATGGTCGACCTGCTCGCGGATGGGCTGCATATCGGACGCGAGCGGGTGGACGAGCGGCTACGGCGGCTGGCCGAGCACGATTTCGTCCGGCTGCGCCGCTGTTTCCCGGCGCTGCCCGAGGCGGTGTCGGCGGTGCGCGAGCTGCGCGAGGCAGGCGTTCCGCAGATCGTCGCCACCAATCCGCTCTGGCCGCTGAGCACCGCGACCACCCGATTGCGCTGGGGCGGCCACGATCCCGGCGTGTTCGAGTTCATCACCAGCGGGGAGACCATGCGCCGGTCGAAGCCGCGCGTGGAGTTCTATCGCGAACTGCTGGACCGGCTCGGGCTCGCGGCGCGGGACTGCGTGATGATCGGCAACGACGCCGCCAACGACGCGCCCGCCGCCCGGATCGGCATCCCCGTCTTCCTGCTCGGTGTCGCGGAAACAACTGTGCCGCAGGAGTGTTCACGAACCGGTCTGGTCACCACGGGAGATTGGACCCGGCTGCGCGTGTGGCTGGGCAACGAGGAGAAGTCATGCTCGTCATCTTGAATCCGCAATCCAACGCGGGGACCGCCCTGCGACGCTGGCAGCCGGTGGAAGGCGCGCTGCGCGAACGCCATCCCGGCATGACCGTCGAACTGCCCGCCGACGCCGACCAGGCGGTGAAGCTGGTGCGCACGCACATCGAAACAGGCGACGGCACAAGGCCGGAGGCGATCGTCGCCGCGGGCGGCGACGGCATGGTGAACCTGGTGCTCAACGCGATCATGGACCCGGCGACCGATCGGCCGCGCCGCGGCGCGGAGGAACTCGCGCTCGGCGCCATCGGACTCGGCAGCTCCAACGACTTCCACAAGCCGGTGCCGGCCTCGGCCACGATCGACGGCGTCCCGGTCCGGGTCGACGCGGCGCGCGCGGAGGCGGTCGACGTCGGCAAGGCCACGATGCTCCTGCCCGACGGCACCCGCGCGGTCCGCTACTTCCTGCTCAACGCGAGCATGGGACTGGTCGCGGCGGGCAACGATTCGTTCAACAACGCGACCGGCGCGCTGGCCTGGCTGAAGTCGCGCAACGTGGAAGCCGCCATCGTCGCCACCGCGTTGCGCAATATCGCCACCCACCGCCCGATGCGCCTCGAGGTCCGCGGCACCGACTGGACGTACACCGCGCCGATCACCAATATCGGAGTGCTCAAGAGCGTGCACTTCGCGGGCGGCATGTACTACGACACCCCCGTCACCCGGACCGACGGCCGGTTCGACGTGAACATCTGGGCCGCAGCCGGACGACTGCGCGTCCTCGGTCTGATCGCCGGGCTGTACCGCGGCGCGTTCACCGGCTCGCCGCTGGCGATCTGTCATCGCGACACCGCCGTGGAGCTGCGTCCCGAACGGCCCGTCCCGCTGGAGCTGGACGGCGAGATCACCGTGGTCGAATCCGCGCGCCTGGAAGTGCTGCCGCGGGCGCTGAAGGTGTGTGCGGCATGAAGAAAGTCGTCCTGATCACCGGCGCGGCCAACGGCATGGGCGCGGCGACGGCGGAGCACTTGGCGCGTGCGGGCTACATCGTGGAGGGGTCCGACCTCGTCGCCGGGCCGGCCCACGCGACCGTGGATGTCCGGGATACCGAGGCGGTGCGCGCCTGGGTGAAGGAGGTGGTCGCGCGGCACGGCCGGATCGACGCCGTCGTCGCCTTCGCCGCCTACGGCGTGGTCGGCTCGGTGGAGGAGACCGAACCGGACGAGGCCGCCGCCCTGTTCGACACCAATGTCCTCGGCACCCACCGCGTGGTGCGCGCGGTCATGCCGATCATGCGCGCGCAGGGCGGCGGGCGGGTGATCGTGGTCAGCTCCGGTGCGGGCGCGATCGCCGAGCCCTACGGCGGCTGGTACTCCGCCACGAAGGCGGCGGTGGAGCGGATCGGTGAGGCGATGCGGATGGAGGCGGCCGGATTCGGCATCGCGGTGTCCGTGCTGGCGCCGGGGTGGACGGTGACTCCGATCATCGAATCGGCCGTGCGCGTGTCCGCGCCGCTGCCGGAGTACGACGCCGATCGGCAGGCGGTGCTCGAACGGGTCAGCGGATACCTGGCCGACGGCCAACCCGCCGTCGCGGTCGCCCGGAAGGTGCAGGACATCCTGGAAACATCGCGGCCGCGCCAGACATACTTGTGCGGCAACGATGTTCGGCTGTCCTTCTGGACCCGCCGCCTGGTTCCTGGCCGGTTGTACGAACGACTGGTCCTCGACTACTACGGACTCCCGGGCGCGCGGAACTAGACCGTGTCACCCACGATCCGACACGACGTGGGACGATCGCGGAGGTGAGCAGCAATTCCGCCTCGGAGCCGCACCTGCGCGACCTCGCGCGGTTGCGCCGCGTCCGCGATCGTATCGACCGGGAGTACGCCCAGCCGCTGGACGTCGAGAAGCTCGCCCGCGACGCGCACATGTCGGCGGGGCACCTCAGCCGCCAGTTCAAGCTCGCGTACGGCGAGTCGCCGTACTCCTACCTGATGACGCGGCGCATCGAGCGCGCGATGGCGCTGCTGCGGCGCGGCG
Organism: Nocardia bhagyanarayanae; assembly: GCF_006716565.1. NCBI lineage: Bacteria > Bacillati > Actinomycetota > Actinomycetes > Mycobacteriales > Nocardiaceae > Nocardia > Nocardia bhagyanarayanae. Next base: position 5,558,058 of record NZ_VFPG01000001.1, read on the forward strand.
ATCTCAGCGTCACCGAGGTCTGCTTCGCGGTCGGCTGCTCGTCGCTGGGCACCTTCAGCACCCGTTTCACCGAGTTGGTCGGCGTGCCGCCCAGCGTCTACCGGCGCGAGGCGGCGCAGACGACCGAGGGGATCCCGTCGTGCGTGGCGAAACAGGTGACCAGACCGATCAGGAATAAAGAAGCGTCGGCCGCCGCGCCGCGTTTAGCCTGATCAGCATGGATATCAGCATTCACTCGAGCTTCCTTCCGCAGAACGACCCGGACGCGGCCCTGGCCTTCTACCGCGACACCCTCGGCTTCGAGGTCCGCAACGACGTCGGATACAACGGGATGCGCTGGATCACCGTCGGGCCCGTCGACCAGCCCGACACGTCCATCGTCCTGTACCCGCCGCAAGCCACCCCCGGCATCACCGACGAGGAACGCCGCACCGTCGAGGAGATGATGGCCAAGGGCACCTACGCGAGCGTCGTGCTGGCGTCCAAGGACGTCGACGGCGTCTTCGATCGGCTTCAGGCCGGTGACGCCGAGGTCGTCCAGGAGCCGACCGACCAGCCCTACGGCGTCCGCGACTGCGCCTTCCGCGATCCCGCGGGCAACATGGTCCGCATCCAGCAGGTGAGCTGACCCGCCCGCCGAGCGGCTCTGACAAGAAACCCGACGCACTACTCGAAGCTGGTTGGATCGAGCCAGGCCACTTCGGCGGAGACCCCGAAAGGCTCGCGAACCAAAGGAGAAGCGATGGCGACGTCCACGAGGAAGAGCACTGGAAAGGCCACCAAGACGGGCGCCACATCGCCCGCGCGGCACGCTGCCGACAGCCACGATCTGATCCGTGTGCACGGAGCGCGGGTGAACAACCTCCAGGACGTCAGCATCGAGCTCCCCAAGCGCAGGCTCACGGTGTTCACCGGCGTTTCCGGCTCCGGTAAGAGCTCGCTGGTGTTCGGCACGATCGCCGCCGAGTCGCAGCGGCTGATCAACGAGACCTACAGCGCCTTCGTGCAGGGCTTCATGCCCACGTTGGCGCGGCCCGAGGTCGACGTGCTCGACGGCCTGACCACCGCGATCACCGTCGACCAGCAGCGAATGGGCGGCGATCCGCGCTCCACGGTCGGCACCGCCACCGACGCCAACGCGATGCTGCGCATCCTGTTCAGCAGGCTCGGCGATCCGCACATCGGCCCGCCCAGCGCGTTCTCCTTCAACACCGCCTCGGTCAAGGCGGCCGGTGCTATCACGGTCGAACGCGGCGAGGGCAAGACCAAGGCCGTCAAGGCGACCTTCTCCCGCACCGGCGGCATGTGTCCCCGCTGCGAGGGTCGCGGGACGGTCTCGGATATCGACCTCACCCAGCTCTACGACGACTCCAAGTCGCTCGCCGACGGCGCGTTCACCATTCCCGGCTGGAAGTCGGACAGTTTCTGGACGGTGCGGGTCTACGCCGAGTCGGGCTTCGTCGACCCGAACAAGCCGATCCGCAAGTACACCAAGAAGGAGATGCGCGACTTCCTCTACCACGAGCCGGTCAAGGTGAAGGTCGACGGCGTCAACCTCACCTACGAGGGCCTGATTCCCAAGGTGCAGAAGTCGTTCCTCTCCAAGGACCCCGAGTCGATGCAGCCGCACATTCGCGCGTTCGTCGAGCGGGCGGTCACCTTCGCCACCTGCCCCGAATGCGACGGCACCCGGCTCGCCGAGGGCGCGCGCTCCTCGCGGATCAAGGGCATCAACATCGCCGACGCCTGCGCGATGGAGATTCGCGACCTCGCCGAATGGGTCCGCGGCCTGGACGAACCCTCGGTCGGGCCGTTGCTCGAAGCACTCGGGCACACGCTGGACTCGTTCGTGGAGATCGGCCTGGGCTACCTCTCGCTCGACCGGCCCGCGGGCACCTTGTCGGGCGGTGAGGCGCAGCGGGTCAAGATGATCCGCCATCTGGGCTCGTCGCTCACCGACGTCACCTACGTCTTCGACGAGCCGACCATCGGCCTGCATCCGCACGACATCCAGCGGATGAACGAGCTGCTGCTGCGGCTGCGCGACAAGGGCAACACGGTGCTCGTCGTCGAGCACAAGCCGGAAGCGATCGCGATCGCCGACCACGTCGTGGACCTCGGGCCCGGCGCCGGTTCGGCGGGCGGCACCATCTGCTACGAAGGCACCCTCGAGGGACTGCGGGCCAGCGGCACCGTCACCGGCCGCCATCTCGACGATCGGGCCTCGCTCAAGCCGACGGTGCGCAAGCCGACCGGCAAGCTGGCCATCCGCGGCGCGTCGGCCAACAACCTGCGCGACGTCGACGTCGACATCCCGCTCGGCGTGCTCGTCGTCGTGACGGGCGTCGCCGGTTCCGGCAAGAGCTCGCTGATCCACGGTTCGATCCCCGCCTCGGAGGGCGTGGTCGCGGTCGATCAGGCGCCGATCCGCGGCTCGCGGCGCAGCAATCCGGCGACCTACACCGGACTGCTCGAGCCGATCCGCAAGGCGTTCGCCAAGGCCAACGGCGTGAAGCCCGCGCTGTTCAGCGCCAACTCCGAAGGCGCGTGCCCGACCTGCAACGGCGCCGGTGTCATCTACACCGATCTGGGGATGATGGCCGGTGTCGAGTCACCCTGCGAGGACTGCGAGGGCAAGCGGTTCCAGCCCGCGGTGCTGGAGTACAAGCTCGGCGGCCGCGACATCAGCGAGGTGCTCGCGATGTCGGTGACCGAGGCCGAGGAGTTCTTCGGCTCGGGCGAGGCGCGGATACCGGCCGCGCACGCCATCCTGGACCGGCTCGTGGACGTCGGGCTCGGCTATCTCGGCCTCGGCCAGCCGCTGACCACGCTGTCCGGCGGCGAGCGGCAGCGGCTCAAGCTGGCCACGCACATGGCCGACAAAGGCGGCGTCTACGTCCTCGACGAGCCGACCACCGGCCTGCACCTCGCTGACGTGGAACAGTTGCTCGGTCTGCTGGACCGGCTCGTCGATTCCGGCAAGTCGGTCATCGTCATCGAGCACCACCAAGCGGTGATGGCGCACGCGGACTGGATCATCGACCTCGGTCCCGGCGCGGGCCACGACGGCGGCAAGATCGTCTTCGAGGGCACGCCCGCCGAGCTGGTCGCCGGTCGCTCCACCCTCACCGGCGAGCATCTCGCCTTGTACGTGGGCGGCTGAACCACTTCCGGTGGCGCTCCGGCGGTTTCGCCGCGGCGCCACCGGTTGGGAGTGCAAGCCCCCGCGCGCGTGGGTAGTAGTACTCATGCGTCGATCGCCCGATCGAGGAACACTCGGACGAAAGCGACGCGTGTGGAAGGGGCGGGGATGAGCGAACGCAGTGAGCGAATCATGTGCCAGCGTGCCTCGCGCATGCCGCAGCCGAGCGCCGGCGAGGCGCAGGCATGAGCGCGACGAGGGCGTGCGTGGCGGTGACCGGGGCCGCGATTCTGGTGATCCCGGCGCTGGACGTGGCGGCGCGGTTCCTGGCGACTCCCGGATGGATCTTCGCGTTCGTGTTCTACCTCGGCGCGCCGATCTGGCTGCTGAGCTTCGGCGCGTTGATCTGGATGGCCTCCGGAATGCTGTCCCCGACAAGCGCTTTCGCGGCGGCGCCCAAGGCGCACCAATGGATCGTGGCCGGGCTGCTGTGGGTGTACATGTTCGGTCTGAGCATCTTCTGCTGGTTCATGTCGGACGGCGGGGACGCCGACGATTGGCAGTCACCGGCCGGTCGGCTGCTCGGGGTGGACGGGTACAACAGCGACACCCCCGAATACCTGAACCGGGCCCAGGACATCGCCATGCCCGCGTTGGGCGCGGGGCTCGCCGCGCTGCTCGCCGCGGTGATCGGATATGCGATCGTCGCCGGGCGGCAGCGCCGCCGGTCCGCACCGCGCATAACTGAATAGTTGCTGATATCTCGACAGAGGCGATGATTTCCCCCTCGAGCAGGGCATAGCGCGCGTTATCCTCCACTCAGCACGTCGACAGCTATCTTCCAACCACGATCGGGGTGCTCGATGGCGACCGATTTCAAGGGCAAGATCGCACTGGACATCCGCGACTCCGAACCGGATTGGGGCCCGTTCGCGGCGCCCACCGCACCGGAGGGGACGCCGAATGTGCTGTACCTCGTCTGGGACGACATCGGTATCGCCACCTGGGACTGCTTCGGCGGCCTCGTCGACATGCCGAACATGACGCGGATCGCCGAGCGCGGCGTGCGGCTGTCGCAGTTCCACACCACCGCGCTGTGCTCGCCCACGCGCGCGTCGTTGCTCACCGGACGCAACGCCACCTCCGTCGGCATGGCGACGATCGAGGAATTCACCGACGGCTTCCCCAATTGCAGTGGCCGGATTCCCTTCGAGACCGCGTTGCTGTCGGAGGTACTCGCCGAACAGGGGTGGAACACCTACTGCGTCGGCAAGTGGCACCTGACGCCGCTGGAGGAGTCGAATCTTGCTGCCACCAAACGGCATTGGCCGCTCGGCCGGGGTTTCGAACGCTTCTACGGTTTCATGGGCGGCGAGACCGACCAGTGGTACCCCGAGTTGATCTACGACAATCACACCGCCGCGCCACCGGCCACCCCGGAGGAGGGCTACCACCTGTCGAAGGACATCGCGGACAAGACCATCGAGTTCATCCGCGACGCCAAGGTCATCGCGCCCGACAAGCCGTGGTTCTCCTACGTCTGCCCGGGTGCGGGCCACGCCCCGCATCACGTGTTCGCCGAGTGGGCCGACCGCTACGCCGGTCGCTTCGACATGGGCTACGAGGCCTACCGCGACATCGTGCTGGAGAACCAGAAACGGATGGGCATCGTCCCGGCCGAGACCGAGATGTCGCCGGTCAACCCGTATCTCGGCGCCAAAGGCCCCAACGGCGAGCCGTGGCCGTTGCTGGACACCGTGCGCCCGTGGGACTCGCTGAACGCCGACGAGAAGCGGCTGTTCGCCCGAATGGCGGAGGTCTTCGCGGGCTTCCTGAGCTACACCGATGCTCAGATCGGCCGGATACTCGACTACCTGGAAGAGTCGGGCCAACTGGACGACACCATCATCGTGGTCATCTCCGACAACGGCGCCAGCGGCGAAGGCGGACCCAACGGCTCGGTCAACGAGGTGAAGTTCTTCAACGGCTACATCGACACCGTCGAAGAGAGCATGCGGTTCTACGACCGGCTCGGCGGCCCGCAGACCTACAACCACTATCCGATCGGCTGGGCGATGGCGTTCAACACGCCCTACAAGCTCTACAAGCGGTACGCCTCCCACGAGGGGGGCATCGCCGACCCCGCGATCATCTCCTGGCCCAACGGAATTCGCGCGCACGGCACGGTGTGCGACAGCTACGTCAACGTGTGCGACGTGACGCCGACCGTCTACGACCTGCTGGGCATCACCCCGCCCGACACCGTGCGCGGCATCCCGCAACGGCCGCTGGAAGGCGTGAGTTTCAAAGCCGCACTGGACGATCCGTCGGCCGCGACCGGCAAGGACACGCAGTTCTACACGATGCTCGGCACCCGGGGCATCTGGCACCGCGGCTGGTTCGCCAACACCGTGCACGCGGCCACCCCGTCCGGCTGGAGTCACTTCGATCAGGACCGCTGGGAGCTCTACCACATCGAGGAGGACCGCAGCCAGAACCGCGACTTGGCCGCCGAGAATCCCGGGAAACTCGAAGAACTGAAGGCGTTGTGGTTCTCCGAGGCCGCCGAATACAACGGGCTGCCGCTGGCCGATCTCAACATCCTCGAGACGCTGAACCGTTGGCGGCCCTACCTCATGGCCGACCGGACGAATTTCACGTACTACCCGGGAACCGCCGAGGTCGGCATCGGCGCCGGAGTCGAGATCCGCGGTCAGTCCTATTCGGTGCTCGCCGAAGTCACCGTCGACTCCCCCGCCGCCGAGGGCGTGTTGTTCAAACAGGGCGCGGGCCACGGCGGACACGTCCTCTTCGTCAAAGACGGCCGGTTGCACTACCTCTACAACTTCATGGGCGAGGACGAGCAGTGGGTGTCCGCGCCGGACGCCGTGCCGTTGGGCAGCCACCTGTTCGGCGTCCGCTACGAGCGCACCGGCACCGTCGACGGCAGCCACACCCCGCTGGGTGAGCTTTCGCTGTATGTCGACGACGCCGTCGTCGCGTCTCGGTCCGGCCTGCGTACCCACCCGGGCACCTTCGGACTGGCGGGCGGCGGAATCGGTGTGGGCCGCAACGGCGGGCAGCCGGTGTCGAGCGCGTACACCGCACCGTATCCGTTCACCGGTGGCACCGTCGCGAAGGTGATCGTCGATACCTCGGGCACCCCGTACATCGACGTCGAACGGGAACTCGCGGCGGCGTTCGCCAAAGACTGACGGTCACTTCGCCGAACGCCTCCCCGCTAACTAGAACATGTTCTACAGTTGGTCGTCGGTCGGCGCCCAACGAGGCGAATCCCGAACCTCCGCGGCCCGGCCAGGGTCTCGCGAGGAGTGGATGTGCAGTTCAACCTGGCCGATGTCTTCGAGACGGTCGCGGCCGCGGTCCCCGACCGCGTCGCGCTGACCTACGAGGGCGAGCACCGCACCTACGCTCGGCTCGACGCCGAAGCCAACAAGGTGGCGCGACTGTTGTCGGAAGCGGGCATCGGCGCGGGCGAACACGTGTCGCTGTTCTTGAAGAACAGCGTCGAACACGTCACCGCCATCCTGGGTCTGATCAAGATTCGCGCGGTGCCGATCAACGTCAACTACCGCTACACCCCCGCCGAGCTCGAGTACATCTTCACGAATTCGGATTCCGTGGCCGTGATCGTCGAACTGCCCGAACACCAGCGAACGCTGGCCGGGCTCCTCGACGCGTGCCCGCTGGTGCGGACCGTGATCGTGGTCGGTGCGATCGAGGGTGAACTGCGCGCCGCCGCGGAGGCGCGCTCGATCGCCGTGGTGCCGTTCGCCGATGCCGAAACCTACTCCCCCGCCATGGAATTCGCACCGCGCACCGGAGACGAGCTGTACCTGCTCTACACCGGGGGCACGACCGGGTACCCGAAGGGGGTGATGTGGCGGCACGACGATTTCTTCCGCAAGCCGCTCTCCGGCGGCAACCCCTACGGTGCCGACGCCCGGCAGGATCTCGCCGAAATAGCCACCGCCGCCAAAGAATTCCCGGAGCTGGCCTTCCTGATCGCCGCACCGCTGATGCACGGCGCCGCGCTGTACTCGCTGTTCACCTTCTTCACCCTCGGGGCGCGCGTCGTCCTCATGCGCGACTTCGATCCGCGACGCGTCGTGGAGGCGATCGAGCGAGACAAGCTCCAGGTGATCCTCATCGTCGGGGACGGTATGGGCCTTCCGCTGGTCGACGAGATGGAGCGACGCCGGGGCGAGATCGACTTCAGCTCGCTGTTCTCGATCACCTCGGGCGGCGCGATCTGGTCGGTCGGCGTGCGCGAACGCATGCTCGCGGTCAAGCCGGATCTGCTGCTGCGCGACAACTTCGGAGCCTCCGAGTCCGGCAACGACGGCGCCTTCACCGTCGACGAGCACGGTAATCTGCGCATGCCGCCGTCGCCGACCATGCTCCTCGTCGACGAGGACCTCGACGACATCCCGCCGGGCAGCGAGCGGATCGGATACATCGCCCGCGTCGGCAACATCCCGCTCGGGTACTACAAGGACGACGAGAAATCCGCCCGCACCTTCCGCACCCGCGCCGACGGCACGCGGATGTCGATCCTCGGCGACATGGGGCGCGTCGAGGCGGACGGCACCATCGTGTTCCTCGGACGCGGCTCGCAGTGCATCAACACCGGCGGCGAGAAGGTCTTCGCCGAAGAGGTCGAGGCCGCACTGCACGACCACCCGTCGATCGCCGACGCGCTCGTCGTCCCCGTGCCCGACGAGCGCATGGGCCAGAAGGTCGCCGCGGTCGTCGCCACCTATCCGGACGCACCGGAGCTCGAACTGGAGGAAGTCCAGCGGCACTGCCGAAAGACATTGGCGGGCTACAAGATACCGCGATCCATGGTCGTGGTGGACGAAGTCCGGCGCACGCCGGCGGGCAAAGCCGACTACCGCTGGGCGGCCGCGGTCGCGGCGGGATAGGAGGCACGCGCGGCAGGCTCGCCCGGCCACCAGACTTTGTCGCCCAATATCGCGAACAAGGCCGGAACGACCAGCGTGCGCACCACGAAGGTGTCCAGCAGGATGCCGACGCCCACGACGATGCCCAACTGGGTCAGGGTGATCAGCGGCAGCACTCCCAGGACGCAGAACACCGCGGCGAGGACGACGCCCGCGCTGGTGATGACGGCGCCGGTCGAGGCGACCGCACGGACCATGCCCCGCGTGGTGCCGTGCGCGTTCGCCTCCTCCCGCGCCCTGGTCACCAGGAAGATCGTGTAATCCACGCCCAGCGCCACGAGGAACAGGAAGCCGAACAGCGGGACGTTGGTGTCCAGCGCCGGGAAGCCGAACACGTTGTCGCTGATCCAGCTGCCCGCGCCGAGTGCGGCGAGGGCACTGAGCACCGTGACACCCACCAGCAGCACCGCGGCGGGCAACGCGCGGAGCAACACCACGAGCACCAGCAGCACGACGGCGAGGATGAGCGGGACGACCAGAGCTTGGTCGCGGCGCGCGGCGTCCCGGACGTCGAGCGCTTCGGCATCGGATCCGCCGACCAGCGCCTCCGCGCCGGGCACCGCCGCCACCGCCGACCGGATGTTCTCGATGGTGGTGAACGCCGTTGCGGAGGCCGGAGCCGCGTCGAGCACCACCGACCAACGGGTCCAACCACTTTCGGCTGTTCCCGTCACTGTGGCGCGCGAGACGCCGGAGACGGTGTCGAGCGCCGACTGGACCGGCGCGGTAGCGCTGGTCCGCGCGATCACGAGGGCCGGGTCCGACGCTCCCGACGGGAAGTGCTCGGCAAGGACGTTCAAACCGTCGACCGATTCGGCTTGGACGCGGAACTGTTCGGTGCGCGAGAGCCCGATGTCGGTGGTCGCCAGACCGGCGGCGAAGACGACGAGCACCGCCGACGCGCCGCAGGCGACGACGGCAGGGCGGCGCACCACCCGCGTCGCGACCGCGGCCCAGGCCCCGTCCTCGGCGGCGTCGCGGCCATCCGGGCGGGGCACGAACGGCCAGAACACCCGTCGTCCGCACAGCGCGAGGGCGGACGGCAGCGCGGTGAGCACGAAGATCACCGCGACCACCAGGCCGGCCGCCGCGAACGCGCCGAGGCTGCGGGTGTTCGGCGACAGGCCCAGCAGCAAGGTCAGCAGGGCGAGGACCACGGTGACGTTGCTGGCGACGATGGCGGGTCCGGCGTGCCGCACCGCCGCACGCAACGCCTCGCGATGGTCGGTGTGCCGGTGCAGTTCGTCGCGGTAGCGCGACACCAGCAGCAGCGCGTAATTGGTTCCCGCCCCGAAGACGAGCACGCTGGTGATGCCGGAGGTCGATCCGTCGAAGACGAGTCCGGTGAGGTCGGCGAGGGCGGTGCCGACGCTGGTGGCGACCCGGTCCGCGAGGCCGACCACGGTCAGCGGCACCAGCCACAGCACCGGCGAGCGGTAGGTCACGATCAGCAGCACCATCACCACGATCGCGGTCACGGTGAGCAGCAGGGTGTTCGCACCGGAGAACGAGTCGGCGATATCGGCCCCGAAGGCCGGTCCGCCCGTCACCTGCAATCGGAGGCCCTCGGGTGCGCCTTCGGTGACGGCGGCGCGCAGTTCCTCGATCCGGTCGGTGAGTGCGAAACCGTTGAGATCCGCGGGGACCGCGACGCGGCCGAGCGCCGCGCGACCGTCGGGGGCCACGACGACGTCTGTCGGTCGCGCGGCGGCATCGGCGCGGGCGATCGCCGCTTCCAGCGCGGCGCGATCGGCTTGCGTCAGTTCGCCGTCGTCGGCGCGGGTCGCGACCACGATGGCGGCGGCCGTTCCGGCGTCCGGGAACTGTTCGGCCACCAGCGCGGCGCGCGCGGACTCGGTCGAGGCGGGCAGCGAATCGGGCGCCTGGCCGGCGCTGTCGTTGCCGCCCGCCAGCGCCATGACCGCCATGGCCGCCGCGACGACCACGAGCAGGACACCCCACGATCGTCGCCCGGTGACGAGCCTGGCGAATCCGTCCCATGCGCTCCCGTTCACGTCGGCAACTATTTCAGAAACTTAATTAATTGGCAACGGGCGCGCCCCCGAGTGACTAAGCTCTGAGCCGGACAGACAGGAGGCGCCGGTGGGCGACAGCGTCGCGAACACGACGGATCCGGGCATCGATCGGACGGCATTGGAGGCCGAGATCGCTCGGGACCTTCGCGCGCTAACGGCCGTCTCGGAGCAGGTCGGTCACGTCTTCGCGCGGGAGAACAACCTGCGCCCCAACGATTTTCGCGCCTTGATGCACGTCGCGACGGCCGATGCCGAAGGCACGCCCGTCACCGCTGGGCAGCTGAGCAAGTTGATGGGAATCTCCGCGCCCGCCGTCACCTACCTGATCGAGCGCATGATCGACTCGGGCCACCTGGAACGCATCCCGGACGCCGCCGATCGACGTCGAGTCCACCTGCGCTACACCGAGCACGGCATGGCGGTCGCGGCGGGCTTCTTCGGCCCGCTCGGCGCCCGGACCCGTGCCGCGCTGGCCGAGCTGCCCGATGCCGACCTGCGGGCTGCCCATCGGGTCCTCGTCGGAGTCACGGCCGCGCTGCGCGAGTTCCACGCGGAGTTGCCCGCGGCCGGAGGGCCGGTTTCGGAGTAGTCATCCGGCGAAAAAGGCACGTGCGCGGCGGTTCGCGAAGGAGCAGAATGGAGCCAGGAAGGTCATCATGCGACTGCTCAAGGGTCTGCTCGACGTAGTGGTTGGAGTTCTGACCGCCGTACTCGGCACGGTGGTGGGGATTCTCGCGGCCGTGGTGTGGCTCGTCGGCGGGGTGCTGTGCGTGACGATCATCCTTCTTCCGCTGGGCCTGCCCGTCGTGCGGCTCGCCCGCCGCCTGTTCGGTCTCTCCCGGCAGCTGATGCGGCTGCCCTGAGCGCGCGGCTCCGTGAGAGTCCCCCGTTCCAAACCGGTTCGAGGCGAGACGCCGGGGTGCGGCGCGACGTCGACGAGGCGACGGTTAAGATCAATTTGAGTGCGTGAACGCCGCATCGGGCGTCCGCACCAAGGACGGTCCGTCCTCACCACGGGAATCCGGACCGGCGAGCCGATCATCCTGCGGCACACCCACGGCGGAGAGACCCGCCGGAACAAGTCGGTGTGTCCGGACGGGAGCGGCTGTTCCCGCGTGCCGTCGTCCCGGAATCGAGCCTGCTCCGGAAGTCCCCGGATCGGCGGTGCGCTCGCCGACGGTCGCCCTGCGCGGCGACCGAAAAGGAGTCTTCCCGTGACCTCAGCACCGACGCGATCCGAGTCGCCACAGAACAGCGACGATCCTTGCCGCGCAGCGGTTTCCGACATTTCCGAGCCGATCGTCGAGCGGATCACCGGCGCACAGTCGGTGGTTCGATCGCTGGAGGAACTCGGGGTCGAAGTGGTCTTCGGCATTCCCGGCGGGGCCATTCTGCCGGTCTACGATCCGCTGCTCGACTCCCGGCGCATCCGCCACGTGCTGGTGCGGCACGAACAGGGCGCCGGGCACGCGGCCACGGGCTACGCCCAGGCGACCGGCCGCGTCGGCGTGTGCATGGCCACTTCGGGTCCCGGCGCGACCAACCTGGTGACCCCGCTGGCCGACGCCCAAGCCGATTCGGTGCCGCTCGTCGCCATCACCGGTCAGGTGCCGAGACCGATGATGGGTACCGACGCGTTCCAGGAAGCCGACATCACCGGCATCACGATGCCGATCACGAAGCACAACGTCCTCGTCACGCACGGCGCCGATATCCCGCGGATCCTCGCCGAGGCGTTCCATCTGGCTGGTTCGGGCAGACCCGGCGCGGTCCTGGTCGACATCCCCAAGGACGTGCTGCGCGCCAAGACGGTCTTCCGCTGGCCGCCGCGGCCTCGGCTGTCCGGCTATCGGCCGGTCACCGCGCCCAACCCACGGCAACTGCGGGCGGCGCTGCGCTTGATCACGCGCGCGCAAGCCCCGGTGCTCTACGTGGGCGGCGGTGTCGTCAAGGCCGAAGCCGCCGCGGCGTTGCGCGCGTTCGCCGAACTGACCGGCATTCCGGTGGTGACCACTCTCATGGCGCGCGGGGCTTTTCCCGACAGCCACCCCCAGAACCTCGGCATGCCGGGCATGCACGGAACGGTCGCCGCGGTGGCGGCCATGCAGAAGAGTGATCTGCTCATCGCCCTCGGCGCCCGATTCGACGACCGCGTGACCGGTGATCCCGACTCGTTCGCGCCGCACGCCGCGGTGATTCACGCCGATATCGACCCCGCCGAGATCGGCAAGATCCGGCACGCCGACGTGCCGATCGTGGGCGATTGCCGCGCCGTGCTGGAGGGCTTGATCGCCGAGCTGAGCGCGAACGAGGAACCGCTGCCGGACCTTTCGGCCTGGTGGTCGGTGTTGGAACGGCTCCGCACGTCGTATCCGCTCGGCTACGACCGGCCCTCGGACGGCGCGCTCGCGCCGCAGTTCGTCATCCGCGCGCTGGGACGAGCGGCCGGGCCCGACGCCATCTTCTGCGCGGGCGTCGGCCAGCATCAGATGTGGGCCGCGCAGTTCATCGACTACGAGAAGCCGCGGACCTGGCTCAACTCCGGTGGCATGGGCACGATGGGCTATGCCGTCCCGGCCGCGCTCGGCGCCAAACTCGGTGCGCCCGAGGCCGAAGTCTGGGCCATCGATGGCGACGGCTGCTTCCAGATGACCAACCAGGAGCTGGCCACGGCGGCCGTCGAGGGGGTGCCGATCAAAGTGGCGGTGATCAACAACGGTCACCTCGGCATGATCCGGCAGTGGCAGCACCTGTTCTACGACGAGCGGTATTCGCAGAGCGAGCTGGCCACCCATTCCCGGCGCATCCCCGATTTCGTCCAGCTCGCCGAAGCCCTCGGCTGCGTCGGGTTGCGCTGCGAGCGGGAAGCCGACGTCGCCGGCGTGATCGCGGCGGCCCGCGCCGTGCGCGACCGGCCCGTGGTCATCGATTTCGTCGTCGGCTCGGACGCCCAGGTGTGGCCGATGGTCGAAGCCGGAGCGGGCAACGACCTGATCATGGCGGCGCGAAACCTGCGTCCGCTCTTCGACGACTCGGATCGCCCGTGAGGACGAATCGGCACGAACCCCGCGGCGTTGGCGTGCGCGGGGTCTTCCGGTGGCTCCTCGTTGCGAAAGAACTCGCGCTCAAGGGGTTTCGAAACCAGCGGCGGTGAACACCTGCTCGGCCCGATCCGACCGGACGAAGTCGACGAAGGCGGCGGCCGCGTTCGGGTTGGGCGCCGCGGCCAGCGGTGCGATCGGATAGGTGTTGACGGCCTGGGCCGATTCGGGGAAGTCGATGCCCTCGACCTTGTCCCCGGCGGCCTGAACGTCGGTGCGGTACACCAGGGCGGCGTCGACCTCGTCGAGCGTCACCTTGGTGAGCACGGCCTTGACGTCCTGCTCGCGGGTATCGGGTTGCGGTGTGACGCCGGCGATCTCGAAAACCTTCTTGGCCGCGGCGCCGCAAGGCACCTGCTCCGCGCACAGCGCGATGCGCGGCTCGGTCTTGCCGAAGTCGGCGAGTCCGGTGATCTTGCCCGGATTGCCCTTGGGCACCGCTATTTTCAATCGGTTGCTCACGAAGGTCGTCGGTTGGGCGGTGATTTCGCCACGGTCGACGACCTGCTGCATATTGGCGGGCGACGCGGAAGCGAAGACATCCGCGGGCGCGCCTTGCCCGATCTGCTGGGCGAGCGACGAGCTGGCGCCGAAGCTGTACACCACCTTCACCCCGGGGTGCGCGGCTTCGAACTCTTTACCGAGCGCGGTGAAGGTCTCGGTGAGCGAGGCCGCCGCGAACACCGTGACGGTGCCGGAGATCTGGTCCGATCCCGCCGGGGTCTTCGCATCGTCGGAGCCGCAGCCGATCAGCCCCGCGGTGACGGTGAGTACGGCCGCGGCCGTGCCGAGCGCTCGGAATGTCTTCATCCTCAACAACTTTCTGCGATTCAAGGGTTCCTTGCTCACCGCGAGGACGTCCATGGCGGCGATACCGGCGGTTGGTAGCGCCCCACGAATCGCCCTTCCCCGCAGCAACCCGTCGGACACTATCCTCGCATACGGAGGTTTTGCGTCTCTTCCTCCGCACTTACCGATTAATCAATGGCACTAGTCCGCACCTGAGGACCGCCGCCAGGGCTCGTTCTCACCGGTTACTGGCGACCGAGTACCTAGTGAGGCGCTGCCTTATCGATGCCGAGCCGAATGTCACGCCGGCCTCGCATGCGCAATACCGGGAGGTGGCGAACGTTCGGCGTATCGAACGACCTCGAGGACCGAGGGCCGACGGATCCCGCCGACCCCATCGGCGCACGCGCGGTGTTACGAGAAGCGGCTCAGAGAGCCTTGAAGGTACCGAGCCCCGAGGACACATTGAGGGCGACGCCACCGGCGGTCGCCAATGCGACGATCGAGCCCGCTCCCGTGAACACCCGCACCGGCGCCGGGGCGCAGTCGCAGGGCCGCTGAGCCGTTTCCCGATCCGGGACGTCCACCACGCCGACCGCACCGGTCGTCAGATTCGACCAGTGAATCCGGGCGTGAGAGTCGAAAACCGTACCACCGCTGAACGGTCCCGGGTTGGCGACGCCGAAAGTGGTGACCCCAGGTTCCTCGCCGACGGTCGCAGTCAAGTAGACGCTGAATATCGTTGGCACAGCCCATGTTTGGGACAACTTGATCAGCGGGAGACGGAATGTGGTCGTCTCCGCGGCGTGCGCGACGGTATGCTGCCCGAACACCAACGCACCGACCGCCGCACCGACGACACCCACTTTGGCGCTCACGCCAGTGGCCCGCCGAACCACATCGTTCGTCACTAACCCTCCTCACAGTCGATTCCGGTTGGCAACCACTCCGGCAATGCCACTGCGATCGAGGACACGACCAACGGATCGGGCATTGCCGTATCCACGGCCCCGCTCGCGCATTCGACGGGGTCCGCGAACGAACATCCCGCCAAGTAAACAACCCGAGCGGCGATATTCACCGCATCGACCCGCCCCGACTTACGGCGGGCCGACCCAGCGGCGATCCACCTGATCCGGGCTCTCTCGATGCCCGGCTGCCGCGAAACACCGCGCCCTTCGTCGTGCCACCGGTGCCGGTACTCCTGCGCCGAACCAACTGGCCTCCGCGCCCCAGCCGACCGAAGCCGGGACGATACCGACGCTCAGTGCGGCAGGCCGAGTCCGTCGGCGAGCACCGGCCACGACTTCTTCAATGCGTCTTGCCAATATCCCCAGGAGTGGGTACCGGTCGGCTGGAAGTCGTAGGTGGCGGGGATGCCGAGTGCGTCGAGTTTGTCGCGCAAGTTGCGGGTGCACCAGTTGACCGCGGCCTCGATGACGCCGCCGAGCACGAGCTGGTTGAAGAATCCACGGGGGCCGGGCTGCATGTGACTGCCGTTATAGGTGTCATACATTCCAGGAACTCCGGTTCCGGTAGAGAGGAACAGGCGAAGGCCACGGAGTTGTTCGGCGTGCAGGTAGGGGTCGTTGGCGGCCCACATCGGGTCGTCGGGCGGGCCGTACATGTTGTCGGTGTCGCCGCCGCCCCAGGTCTCGACCGCCAGCTCGATGAACTGCCTGCCGATCGGGTCGCTGGTCTGCGCGCATCCGCTGTAGGCGGCGACCGCGCTGTAGAGGCCCGGCTTCGCGATCGGCAGCTGCAACACCGAGGTCCCCGAAGTAGAAAGCCCCGCAATGGCATTCACGCCGGTCGTGCCGAGCTCCGCATCGATCAACGGCGGCAGCTCCTCGGTGAGGAACGTCTTCCACTTGTACACACCGAGTCTCGGATCCGGCGCCCGCCAATCGGCGTAGTAACTCCACCGACCACCCACCGGCTGAACGACATTCACCTCCTTCCCGGCCAGGAAGCTCAACACATCGGTGTTCTTCTGCCAGGTCGCACTGTCCTGCCCTCCCCCACCACCGTTGAGCAGATACAGAGTCGGGCGCGGCACCGAACGATCGGCAGGCCGCAACACCTTGACCATGATGTCCTGATCCATCGCCGCGGAATACACGCGCAACTGCACGGTCCGCTCGTCCTCGACCCACTGCCCCGTGATCGCCGGACGCCCAGGCTCGGCGACCACACTCGGCGACGCCGCGACCACCCCGGCGGCCACAATCAGCACCGCAGACACCGATGCCACCACCCTCGACCAAGCACCCCGCCACGCCCCGCTTCCCCGCGACACCACCGACCAGCGCCCATAGGAATTACGTTGCACCGTCTGCCTTTCCGCCAACCACAGTGCCGAGACCCGACACTCGCGCCCATCGCGCGACCTGCGACGACCCTAGAATCCGACCCCGAGAAACCCCACCACGACCGAGCAGGTCTGGAACCCTCACCACAACTTCCACCCGCGTCTAAAGACACCGCACAAGCCGAGACGGGTAAGACGGCGCGTCCCGCGGAAACGTCCATCTGGTAACCAAAGGCCCTCGCCACCCACACAACCAGCCCAACTCGTGCGCGGGGAGCACGCGCCGATGATGATCACGTCCACGCTGACGATGGGCTCATTCCCGCGTGCGCGGGGAGCACTCCGCCATCGCGATCCCATGCGCGACTGCCGTGGGCTCATCCCCGCTCGTGCGGGGAGCACACTTCTTGACCTGCGTGTTTACTCACGAAAGTTCTGGGATGGCCCTGCAGTTGACGCCGATTCGGTGGCCGTCGGAGGTTTCGGTGCGAGGGGCGCTGGCGCAGGCGGGTTCGCCGCTGAGCTGGATCCGCTGTCGGTGTCGGCGCGTGCGGCGATGATGAGTTGGCGGGCTTGCTTGGCGCTGATTTCCAGCAGTTCGGCGACGTCGTCGTCGGTTTGGCCTTGATCACGGATCGCCGCCGCGGCGAGCACCTGTTGGGCGCGGTGGGCGGCGATCTGTTCGGCCGCCCGCTGCTGCACGCGCGCGATCTGCGCACGCAGGTCCTCGATCTCGCGGTCGGGGGCGGATTCACAGTCAGTGATGGCGTCCCAGGCGGCGATGTACTGCTTGACCGCGGCGGCGATGAGTTGCTCGCGTTGCCGAGCCAGCTGGCGGCGGGCGCGGACCCGCTCGCGTGAACGCTCCAGGCGGGCACGGACTTCCGGACGCCGCGGCGTGCGGGCCGATCGCTTCGGACGTGAAGTGGGCATGGGCGGACTCCAAGGTTGCGGGGCCCGTCTGCCTGATTTCCCGCCACCAGATTAGCGCAAAACCGCCGCTAGACCTCGCCCATCTGCTCACCGATCCGGCCCGGAAGACCCCGCCACAACGTATTCCAGCCACGCAGTTCGCTGGGATCCATCGACGCCGCCCTGGTGTGTGCATCCGCCAACGAACGCTGTCGAAATCACGCCAGCTCCCACTGACGCAGAGAAGAGAGGTTCCATGCCCACCCTCGCCGCCCCACGCCAGCGAAGCGACCATCGCTACCGCGGTGTTCAGCGTTCGCTGCCACTGCGCGGTGCAAAGGATTTTGCAGTGGCGCCCGGGCCGGATCTGCTCAGCTACGACCACTACCTCATGTCGCTCAGCGGCGTTCTGTAGCCAGTGAGTGTTGTTGCCGAGGGGTGTTGTTACCCCTCGTAATTGAGGTGAACTGGGTGCTCGAAGAGCGTTGGCAGATATACAGGTACGCCCGGAACAGCCGATGGCGTGGCCGAGTTGCTCGGGAATGTGTTGCCACGAGGACATCGATCAAATCCCTAAGCTTCAGCCACGCGGCATCACCTGGCCGTTCATCGGTCCCCGGGTGGTGCCGCGCCGAAGTTGGTGGGGAGCAGCCTGCCGCACCAGGGTCCCGGCTAGACCGGGACCCTGGATCACGGTTACTGGAACGAACTCGGGTTGTTCACCTGGTTCTCCGGGCAGCTGTGACTCCCTCTTCGGCAGCGGCCCGCACGATGACGCACCGCGGTTCTGACCATGGCCGGGCCCGGGGCATCAGCTCACGTCGGCAGTGGGGTCGATCTCGGCGGTGACGAGATCCACGAGTTTTCCGGCCTCGCGGCTGTCGGGGTCGGTGGGCAGCTCCACGGGCTGTCCGTTGATCGGAGCGGTCAGCGGCCGACGATTCTCCGGCGCCTTTCCAATACCGTCGCCGAGCGGTCCACCGGCCAAGGCCGCGATGCGGCCTATCCCGGTGTCGCCGACGCCCGCCGGGATCGCTACCGGCCAGCTCACGCCTGGGATTTCGAAGAACTGCCTGTAGCCGCCTATGTGCTGGTATCCGACCTGTTTCAGGTAATCGGTCACCTCGGTGTTGAACGTGCCTTGGAATACGCCGTTGGTGGAGTCGAGGTGTGCGTACTGGCCCGAGTTGGACGCCTGTTTGATCAGGTCGAACAGTCCGGGCCAAGGAGCGGGCAGGTTGTTGTCGGAGTAGAAGGTCTTGGCGCGATCGATGTCGTCGGGGTTCCAGACGTTCGGGATGACGTCGAGGCTGTTGGCGTAGCGCCGCACCCGCTGCAGGCGTTGGGTGGCGTAGGCGACGAATTCGGGATTGCCGAAACTCGGTCCGGCGGTAGACAGCACGCTGACCCGGGCTTTCTCGGATGGGTCCCACAGCTGCTGGGTGTCGCGGAGCAACAGGGCCAGTGTGGGTGACAGGACACCAGCGAGGCTGTGGCCGGTGACGGTCAGGTCGATATCGGTGTGATCGAGCGCGCCCAGAAACGCGTGTAGAGTGCGACCGGCGCCGGGGCGGTCGCCGGAGGGGGTGATCTTCGAGAGGATATTCACCCCGATGGCCGCGCCGGTCGTGTAGCGGGCGGCGGGGTAGGCGAGCCAGGGGATCTGGCCGATCAGGAAGTTCTCGACGAGCCAGTCGAACGGTCCGTCTGTGCTGCCGGCTACGGCGATCACGTACCGGGAGGGGTCGTCGGTGCTTCGCACCATGTACAGGACGTTGCGCGCGTACAGGTCGGTGGGAAACACCTCGATCCCTGGACCCCAGACAATCTCCCACCCCCCGATGACCCCCCGGTTGATATCGAGATTGTCCTGGATCCGCTGCTGGAGCAGGTGCTCCAGGTTGCCGTCGTTTTCCTCGCCGTTGATCAAGTTCGCGTACAGCGACAGCTGGAATGTGATCTTGTCTTGCAGCGCCGCCTCGTTGCTCGTCGTGGATTGTGCAGTCATGTGCCGCTCCTTGTCGAAGAGAAGTTTCATCCGAACAGAGACAGGGGTGAAGCAGTGACGCGGATTCACGGGCCTGGTCCGCAGCGGGGGACAGACATCCCGGATCGCAAGCCGTGGAGGCGAGTCCAGACCTCGGTCCACCAGACATGCGGGCTCAGCGTTCAGCGTCCCCGAATTGGGCGGTTGACCATGGAACCGATGGGCCGGGATCCGGTCGAACCGCTGGCCGCCCGATTCGCTCGGCTGGTGGGCCCAGCCTGGGCAGTTGCGGCCTTCGTCGCCTGCCCGGTTCGTGCCGACGCGAGCCGTCTGCGATCTCGCCCGACGCCGTGCCGGGAGACTCACTCATTTCGGAAGCGCGGTGACGCATTCGTAGTTATGGCCGGCTTCAGAACCAAATGGCGCGATGCTCCACAACATCTCGCACTCCTCCTGCACAGAAGATACCATTCCGCCGTTTGTGTTGTAGTAAACAAATGCGGTTCCACCCAGCGCGTCACCAGATGTATTCAGACTGCCCGACATCTTTTCTACGAACGCGGAGAAACGTGTCGAGTCGCTTGTTGCCTGGTCTGCTGTCCAGCCAGCGGACTGGGACCAGTTATTGTATTGATCGATAAGCGAATCGGCTGGTTTAGGCGCATCGGACGGCAGGGCGATCGCGTCGTAGGTACGCGGCCTGTCGCTGAACTTCTGCATCACCCAATAGATCGAAGACGTATCTCCATGGTCAACGCTCAAGGGCTGGCCTGCTATATGGTAGACGCCACAGCTGTGCACATTCAATTTCAAGCCCCATTTACTCACACAGGTTGGCAACTGACTACTGAATATGTCGAAGCATTTCACGTCGTCCCCCGAGCCGTTTTCTTCCGCCTCAACAGCAGCCTGCATTACCGCCAATGTGAATAGACTGGATGTATCATCGCGACCTCCGTCAGAGGCTGGGATGAACTTCTTCACGGCCTCTGACGGGTTTTGCAGCTCGTCACGGGAAGGCATCTCAGATACACAGAACCTGTGCATTTTTTCATCCTCCTCAGTCCTTGATCGCTTGGTGCACGGTTTCAGCGAATCGTTCAACGGCCGCCTGTGCGACGAAATACCTCAACGTCAGTAGCTTCGGGTCACCCCACCTAGGCTCGCGTCGTGATCGGCGACTGGAAGAACGAATACAAACCACCGGCGAGAACATTCCGCGCTGAGCTACCAGACCCGGGCCGGACACGATAATGGCTTGATCAGCAGTGGTGGCGCGTTGCTGCGGCCGGGAGCGATTCTTCGACACCAGATTTCGCGTCCCGTTCAGACAATGGGGACCGTCGGGGAGTCGGGATCGGCTCGATGATACCGAGCACTCGAATACGAGGTTCTCGCCGATCCCGCATCCCTATCAATCAACCGGTGAAGTCACTCACCCTGTTCCGCCGACCCCCCGCCACTCCTCCACTCCAGCTGAACCAGTAGGTGAATTCGGACCGGTCGTCCGGCCACCACAGGATCTGCTGCTGGTGGCCGGAACCCACGTCCATGATGGCCGCGTAGGTTCCGCGATCGAAGGAGCTGCTGGTTTCGCCGGGGGCCAGCGTGATGATGCTCACCGGGTTGCCCGCGTCCCCCTCCATCAGGAAGACCGAGACGTGGCGATCGGTGTCGTTGTACACCGTGTACGGGGCGACCGAGCTTCGCTCGGCAGGCTTCTGCATCTCCGATAAAGGCACGGTCACTTGCTTGAGCTGCGCGTCGGTTACGGTCATCGCTTCCTCCTGTAGCTCGTTGCGCTGGCCACGCGGAATCAGTGACGCGGACCGGGCCAGACCGCTTGTAGCCCGCGCCTTTCCAATGGAAGCCGGACGACAGGTCGCCCGCGAGCAGCGACCCGCGCCTCGACACACAGAAGCTCCTGTTCGCACGGCGCAGAGTGTGAGCAGCAGCCCCAGGAGACGTGATTCACTACCCAGGAGGAATCACGTCTCGTAGGGCAGTCTCATCCACAACGGTTCGGATCAGGGTGCGGGGCTTCGACGCGGAACCACCGCCGGGCGGCGCGGTGACGATCGGATACGTGCCATCGAATTCAGCCATGGGTGCGTCCTCACCGTGTGAACAGGGCGCCACCGGATGTCCACCACCGGTCACGCCGCACTGATCTCGTAGTCGGTCTTCCAAGGCGAATCTCCGGATCAATTGAATCAGGATCGCGTCGAGACCGGTTCCGATTCCGCACATTCCCCGACCGTATCGACAGCCCAGCCCGTCGCCCCCGGGCGCGTGATGGACGACCACGCCATTCCGACAAAAGGCCGACACGACGCCGGATGCCTTTGGGCGAGCGATTGGCGACTTTCACCAAAGCCGAGCCGCACACCGGTGCCCTGCTCGAGGCCACGAAGTGGGTCGGCAACAGCGGTGTCCATGATCCTGGCCAGATATCGACCCAGGAGGCACTCGGAACCGCCAGAGATGATGATCGAGCTCGCGCTCCAAACGCTCTACCCACGCGACGACAGCGACCGCTCTGTTCCACCATCGTCGGCGCCGACGAGGAACCACGACGACTGCGGATCTTCGAGAAACTGATCAAGGACACCCCCACCGACGCCGACCCGATCATGCGCCAGATCGTCGCCACCCCACCCAGATCAACGAAATGCTGCCCGCCGCGGGCAAGCACGCCCCCCAATTCACCGAACTCATGATCGAACTTCTCAGCGACCTGAAATCGGTCTTTCAGCCGCGCCCTGCCGATTCCGGCGGCCTGTCGACGGCTACATCCGGATAACCGAATTCGAGCGCGGCGTTGCGCGCTTGGTCGCACACGAGATCGACTACCTGCACGGGCAGCTCTACCTCGACCACTTGCGCCCCGGAATCCAACCGATTCCCCATCGAGCAGTACCGGGCCACCGGCAAGAACTGGAGCTACTGAACTACCCGTGCCGCTGCCGCGGCACTCGTCATCCGTCCGCAACAGCGCCGACTCCGCACAACGATCAAATCATCCGCCCAGTGGCGGGTAGAGCAAGTCTTGAATCCGATGGCGCAGGACCCGCAGGGCCGGTTGGTGATTGTGGTCCTGGGCGGCGGAGACGACGGCGGCGAGTTGGTGTGCGCATCGGGTGGAGTTGACAGTGCCGGTCAGCAGAGTCAACGCGTGCCCAGCGTGATAGACGGCCTGCTCGACATCGGTCTGGCGCAGGTGTAGCCAGGCGGCGGTCAGCAGCGTGTGGCGCAGCGCCGTTTCGCGATGGTCCGTGTCGGGGCTGAGGGTGAGGGCTTGGGTCAGATGGTGGCGGGCTTGGGCGGCTTCGCCGAGGCGGAGGTGGCAGAATCCAGCCTGGGCGTGGACTTGGGCAGGGTTGTCGATCCAGTAACTCCAGTCCGGTGAATCGCCGCTGCGGTCGAGGGAGTCGAATGCCGCGTCGATAGCGCTGTGGCAGCGGCGGCGATCGCCGACGGTGGCGTAAGCTTCGGCGGCGCGCAGATGCAGGATCGCGGCGACGCGAGGGCTGGTGCCGCGGTAACCACTGCGCGCGGTCTCGGCCAGGGTGACGGCTGTGGATGCTTGCGAGGCAAGGTCTTTGGCTTGGCAGGACATGAAACCTAGAATGTTCGCGGCCAGCGCGCGGTCACCGCTGGTGTCGGCGGCGCGCAGCGCCGCTATCCAACACCGCTGGGCCATGCCGTGTTCGCCGTTCTCGAAGGCTGTCCATCCACGCAGGCGCAGCAGCTCAGCGGCGCTCGCGTAGAGCCGCTTTCCGGTGCTGTCGTCGTAGGTGCCGGAGCTCAGCAGCTCAACGACGTGACGCAGGTGCGCGTGCAGTTGGGCGGTGAGCGCGGCGCCACCGCCGCCGTGGGAATCATCGACGCGGCGCAGGCCCGCGGTGATCGCGTCGATGACCTCGACCGCGCCAGCGTGCACTCTGGCGCTTCCGCGCCGGGACAGGTCGCCGCCAGGCCGCTCCAGCAGCCACTGGTGGGCAGGCGCGTTGAGGTGCACACCTGCCAGGGCTAGGAATCCTCGACGATCCATGCCATCAGACTCGGCGAGACCCTGCACCGCACGCAAGATCATTGCCGCAGTCCATGGCTCGTCTAGCCGATCGACCGCATCACCGACCACATCGCAGGCCGAACCGCTGGTTTGCCAGTTGCTCGCCACCGCTGATCGTGGGCTTCCCGTATCACCCCACTATCCGCCTCCAACCGTCCTCGATTCGGGACACCAAGTCGCCGAAAAATGTGTTCACACGACCTGCTTGATGGGGCGTGTCCGACACCAGCAATGTGAGGAAGTCGCGCTCCGTGTCCAGTGCATTGAGAAGAGGTTATTGACCGCCTGGAATACGGAAATGATCGTCTGTTGCCAGTCGGGGTGCTGGTTGCCGAGGGCCCTGAGTTTTGCGGTGGTCGAGTCCTGCAACTGACCGAACTGGGTTATGGCGCACCGACGGCCGCGCCCCCACGGGCAGCGTCTCCAACAGTTTGCGCATCGTCGATACCTGGCTGCCGTTCCATTCCTGGCGTCTCGGGACCGCATGGGCGCGTATCACCGCTGCGGGTACTCGACCACATCCGGCATACCTGGCTGGATTCCTCGCGCCTCCTGCGTCTTCTGCGTGCTCGCCTCACGCAGCGCCCACGTGCGCGCCGCGCAACTGCATCCGCAATTGGCCGCTCATTACGCCGCGGTCGAACAGCAGATCGGCCACCGGTTCCGCCTGGACGTCTCCATGGCCGAGATCGTCGCCCAGGCCGCCGAGTCGGCGGCCCCACCGGTCACCGACTGGAACCCGTGAACCCGATCCACGGAAAGGAGCGACCCCGATGACCGACGACACCGACGGATCTCGCTCATGGAGGGAAAGCTCGTCGTGCTCGATCGGAAGGCGGGATCGAGTGGCCAGAGGCGAACCTGCCCGCGTCTGTGCTGGAGGACCTCGAATTCGGTGACTGTGCCGAAAGTCGGCCATTGGTCGGAGGAAACGGCAGATGCAGGACGTCGACGAATCCGGTTGGTGGATGGCCCAAGTCGACGAACAGTCCGACGATGCCGGGTCGACTGACGGGATCGGCGGCATCGAAACGGCCGGATGAGCGGGTCGAGTGAGTCGACATGCCGCTCGCACCTCCGCTATCGGTGGTTTCGCCTGCGCGCGGTCCAACGCGCGAAAGATCCCGATGAATGGGATACCCCATACTCGATTCGGGCAAATAGCTGCTTCTGTGAGACGCGACACCCCAAATTCCGGTTCTTCGGCATACCTGAAGTGGCGTTCGCCACGATGAAAGGCATTCCCACCCATGCGAATCCGATCTCTTCGATTGTCCATTGCGGTGATGGCGGCCGCGGTCGCGGCCACAACCGCTACCACCGGCGTCGCGTCCGCCGATATCGACTTCGGAAGCTCCGGCAGCAGCTCCGGCAGCAGCGGCGAAATGGTTATCACCCTGGTGCGCCATGCCGAGTCCCTCGGTAACACCTCCGGCCTGATCGACACCAAGGTGCCCGGACCCGACCTGACCTCACGCGGCCGGACACAGGCAGACAATCTGGCCATCCAGCTGGCCGACAAGAATTACGACTGCGCCTTCGCGTCCAACATGGTGCGTACCGAGCAGACTGCGGCACCGACCGTCGCCAAGCAGGACCTGAGCCTCGACATCCAGCCCGGTTTCCGGGAGATCGAGGCAGGCCAGTACGAGGGCACCCCGGAGGCCCAGGCGATGTCCGGGTACCTACAGGCGCCGATCAAGTGGCTCTCCGGCGACCTGAACGCGCGGATTCCAGGCTCGATCGACGGCAACGAGTTCGACGGCCGCGTCGATCAGGCACTGCTCGATGTGCAGCGCCGCGGCTGCGCCAACCCGGTCATCTTCTCGCACGGCGGCACCATCATGTTCTGGTCGATGATGAACGCCGACAACGCCGACAAGAGCAAACTCGGCACCGATCCGATGCGCAACGGCGGCCGCGTCGTCCTCGAGGGCAGCCCGCAGAAGGGCTGGACGATTGTCGAGTGGGTCGGCCACCCGGACCTGGGCTGATTCACCCTTCCGCGCCCCGGATGTCACCGACACGATCGATGGCACCGGGGCGCGGTTGTATCTCAGCGCAGGGTCCCCCATGGTGCAGTCGTCCACCGCACCCGATGGGATCACCGTCGTCGAACTGGTCGCCCGCGGGAGGTCCCGCACCAGCGGCTGCTGCGCCAATGGTCACGCGCCGACGAAGACGCTGTCGCCCAAGCACTCTCGGCCACCGTCACCGCGGACCTGTCGACCCGCCTGGTCGACGAACCCACGACCCTACCTCGATATCGCCCGCCAGATCGAGGTGCTCAACCTGCTGCACGAATTGCACCAGCAGGCCCGGACCGTCGTCGCGGTCCTACACGACCTCAATCGGCCTGTCTCGAGCCCGACCGCACTGTCCGTTGTCACCGACCCCGCACCCGACAGCAATTCGACAAGCCCATCGGCGCCTTCCAGGCCGTCCGTCAGCGCCTGGCCGACGCCTACCTTGACGTCGAAGCCGTGCGCCTGACCCTGTGGCAGGCCGCCTGGCGCGAATCGGGGGAACTGCCCGCGGACGCGGAGATCGCCACCGCCAAGTTCTGGGCGTCGGAGGCCGGTCACCGCGTGGCCCACACGACCGTCCACATCCGTGCCCAGCTGCTCACCCGCATGGATCGCGACGGGCTCATCCGCCGCAAGCCGCACCCACGCGACGCACGAAGCCAGACGATCGCACTGGCTCCCGGAACCGACGCTCAACTCACCGAGGCACACCAACACCTCACCGCCCTCGACAACAGAGCCGTCGCGGGGTTCACCACCGAGGAAATCGCCACCTTGAAACACCTACTGACCCGGCTCGCCACCAATCTCGACCGAACCCGCGACACCAGCACAGTTGCGGACCAGTAGCTGGCAGGCGGGCGACGGGCGAGTCCGAAGACCGCCCGACCCGGCTGGCCGACCAGGGCGTCGACCAGCCCGTGATCCTCGGCGCCGGACTGGACTCCGTCGCCTACCGCTCCGAACTGGCCCACCGCATGCGGGTATTCGAAGTCGACGAGCCCGACGCCTATGGCTGGAAACAGAAGCTGCTGGTCGAGACAGCGACGACGGCACCGGCGTCGGTCCGCTTCGTGGCCCTGGACCTCGAGCAGGAACCCGCCCACTCACTGCCCGCTCGTCTCGCCCGCGCCGGGTTCGACCTCGGTCGCCCCGCTCTGGTCAACCGGCTCGGCGTCACCATGTACCTCATACTCGACGCAATCGAGCAGGTACTGAGCGCCCTCGCCGGCTTCGCACCCGGCACCGAACTCGTCATCGAACACCTCCTCCCCGCCGAGCACCGCGACGAGGTCGGCCAGCCCTACGCCGAGCTGGTCATGACCGCCGCCGCCGAACAGGGCGAACCCTGGAGAACTTTCCTCAGCTCGAACACGTCGACACCCTCCTGCGCGCACGGCCTCCAACCGGTCGAACACATCCGACAACGCGACGCCATCGACCCCGCACACTGGGACCGCACCGACGCCCTCCGCCCGTTCGACCTATCGGTTCCCACCCGCGCGACCGTCCCCGCACGCGCCTGAAGTACCCGCACGCCCAACGGCCCGACCACCACCGCCGCAACCACTGGTCAGCACGAACACCACCGCGGTGAACACCACACGGTCCTCGACCGGGCCGTATCCCACCGTGTGGACGCACGGCGAACTCCGGCAGAACATGCTCGATGAGAGCCCGCAAACCGTCTGGCACAAGGCGTTTCGACAACTGGCCGGGAGCCCGCGTCGACACCAGGCGACAACACCAGTTCCGACACACTGTCAACGAATTACGGCGACATGAGACACGGCGTCTTCCCGACGAGTCATCCATGGCGAGCACTCGATTCCCCGGCGCGCCAGCGAAAAACAGGGCGTGGGACGGTAATTCACTAATATTTCCGACTGGAAAGTTTGCCGAGGTCCCCATCGGGCCGAACAACTTCGATCTTCGTGCCGAATCGGACGAACGACCGGGATGGTTCGGTTTACGGTGTCGAAGAATTCAGTGATTCATCAACGGCAGTGGGGCCAGAAGGCGAGGCAGTTGTGGACAAGGATTTCGGAACCCGGTTGACCCTGGCGTTCGAGATGTGGGAGCGCAGGTACGGGCGTCCACTCTCCGACCAGACCGTCGCGGCGTGGCTGACTGCCATCGGCCAGCGCGTCACCCCGGACTACGTGTACCGGTTGCGCGCCGGCCACATCGCCATCGTCCCCGCGCCGCTGCGCTCCGGTCTCGCTCAGGTATTCGGCGTGGACCCCGGGTATTTCACCTACCTACCCATCCTGTCGTACAAAGAGGACGCGGATGTCGTTGCGGACCTGGACAATCCGGCGCTGCGCCGCCTCGGGCGTGTCGTCACCGGCTTGTCGATGCGAACCATGCTGTACCTGGAATCAGTCGCCGACACGCTACGCCGCGCCGACGGACTACCTCCCGTCAACTGGACTGCACAAATCTGAGCCGATCTGGACCGCGCCGGGGCCTGCTCGGCGCGAAATCCACCGAGCCGCTCGCTGGTCCAGCGGCGCGGTGCCGCCGCCCTGCTGGCGCGCGGTGAACTCAGGCAGCAGTGGTTTCCACCAGCTCCCACAGTTCGTCCGCCACAAGACGTTTCGACAAAGCAACGGTCACAGGGCGCCGTCCTGAAGATTGGTCTGGCGCATGGTGTGCCCGCCGATCTGATGACCTTCGTCGCCGAGCAGGAGGGCTTCTTCGACAAGCGGGGGTCAGCGTCGAGTTCGTCACCATGGACAACGCCAATAGCCTTGCGACAGCTCTGATCTCCAACGACATCGCGGTGGACACGATGGTGCCCGCGCTGCTGTGGCCCGCGCTCGGCTCCGAAAAGGGAATAAATCCGATGAGCACGAGCTGTGATCTGTATCTCGCACCTGCGTTGAACGAGCGAATTCGGAAGGGTCCAGGGCGGATCCGGACTATCGGCGCGAGATCTCCCGCCAGCTCAACATGGGCGAACCCCTGCACGCCCTGCGCCGGGACCTGCTCTACGCCCACGAAGGCATGATCCGCGCCCGGCATCTGGAATTCCAGACCGAACAGGCGTGGTGCCTGACCTCGGCCACCAACGCAGTGATCGCCTGGACCGCAGAGTCTTACGGCCTGGCGGTCGAACAGATGCGCCGCGAGGGGCCGCCGCATCGACGACGAGGTGCTCGCTCACATTGCGCCCGCACACAGCGAGAACATCAATGCCCGCCCGAGACGCAGGGAAAGACCGGGTGTCGATCCGGCCATCCGTGGGCTACTGGATGTGAGGGCGACATAGCCCAAACTGGAGAGGCTCGCCCAACGGCATGAGCGCGCCAGCCCACGCGCATGATCAGATGATCGGATCGGATCGCAATGGTCGGGCACGGCAGGGGTACCTTCCGCCAGGGTTTATATCGAAGGGAGGCCTCATGATCTCGGCACTCAACCGGCTTGTCGCTCTTGTCGAGGAGCACCTCACCGAAGAGTTCGACGTCGACGCAGCCGCCAGGACACTCGGCACGACCGAATACCACCTGCGCCGGATGTTCTCGTCGTTGGCTGGCATGCCGCTGTCGGAATACGTACGCCGACGCCGCATGACCGTCGCCGCCGGTGACCTCGTCCGGGGCAAGGACGATCTGCTGAGCATCGCCGTCCGGCACGGATACGGCTCGACGGAGGCGTTCGGGCGGGCGTTTCGGGTAGTCCACGGCGCCCGCCCCAGCGACGTCCGCCGCGACGGAGGCCCCCTTCGCACACAACCGCAGCTCAGGTTCCGCCTGACCGTCGAAGGGAGTATCCCCATGGACACCCGCATCGTCGACCGCCCCGCGTTCCGGCTCGTCGGACACAGCGCCCGGGTTCCACTCATCCACCAGGGCATCAACCCGCACATTCAGCGGCACATCGCCGCACTACCGCAGGAGGAACATGCGCGGCTGAAGGACCTCGGAGACGCCGAACCAGGGGGCCTGCTGCAAGTCTGCGACGACCTTGACCCCGACGGCACCGAGGGAAGCGAACTGACCTACCTGCATGGGGTCGCTGTCGCCCAGGGCACTCCGACCCCCGGTGACCTCGACGCGATCGAGGTACCGGCCGGCAAGTGGGCGGTCTTCCACACCGCCGGACCCCATCCGCAGACCCTGCAGGAGGCCTGGGCCGCGACTGCGACCGAGTGGTTCCCCTCCAACCCATGGCGTCTGCGGCCGGGTCCCTCGATCGTTGCGGTCCTCGAGCGCGCGGATGACTTCAGTATCGCGACCTGCGAGCTGTGGCTGCCCATCGAACCGGCGTGACGGATCCTGCCGGAAGCTGAACAGCATCAAGGATCTGGGCCCGGTCCGCCTCCGGGAGAGCGGACCGGGCCGAGATGTAAGCGCTTGCACATCGGCATGAACAGGCAGTGCTCGAGTCCGAGCGTCCGGTAACGATCTTGCACGAGACATGTTGCGGCCCAGTTCGTTCCCGCAGGTCGAAGTCCACCGAATCTGTAACGGTTGCCATGTTCGGCCGCTCTCTCGAGCACCTGATCGAGCTATCGAAGACCTTGCAGAAGCGCGGTATGAAGCCGTGCGGCCGCATTCTCGCAGGGAACGGATAGGCGGGAGTTACGTACGCGGGTCGGTCCGCTTCACCGATGACACT
This sequence comes from Nocardia bhagyanarayanae, assembly GCF_006716565.1. Taxonomy (NCBI): domain Bacteria; kingdom Bacillati; phylum Actinomycetota; class Actinomycetes; order Mycobacteriales; family Nocardiaceae; genus Nocardia; species Nocardia bhagyanarayanae. Next base: position 5,588,049 of record NZ_VFPG01000001.1, read on the forward strand.
GACTGAACCGGCGCTGGGGTGACAAGTAGCTTGCGACTCCAGTGACAGGGCTCCGCCCGACGGGTCGTTCCAGCTGGGGTACTAGAACCGGTGACAGATATGGTGCTTCGCCACACTTCTTGCTCCATGCCGCATTGCGACCCTCCCAGCAGACATACAGAAGAATCCGAACGTCGTGACGCCGGCCCTCGAGTTGTTCGTCCCGTGACCGGGAAGCCGGGCTGAAGAGTTCGGGTTGCAATCACTCGAATCGCTGAATGTGTTGCCGGGCAATCGCTTTCGCGTGACCTACCACTGGCAACCATCGGCGACAACCGTCATCCAGGGTGGGGCGCGTGACGCAGCCTCGCACCGCAACCGTTGGAATCGCCTACTTTCCGGCGAGCGGGTAGTTCCCGCGGATCACCCCGCTGGGGTCGACGGTGGCTTTGACCCGGCGCAGCCGGGCCAGCGTCGGCTCGTCGAACGCGGCGGTGACCTCCTCGTGGGGGCCGAGCATGCTGAGCACCGTCGGGCCGGCGTCCCAGGGCGCCATTGCCTCCCGCAGCTGCGTCATCGCCGCCGCGACCGGGCCGGCCAGCGTCGGCTCGGGCAGCATGGCCAGTGCGGACACCAGGTATTCGGCGTCGATCCGCCCGGCCGCACCGGCCACCGGCCTGCGCAGCGCCGCCCCGAGATGCCGGATCTGGACCTGGGTCAGGGGTGTCCCGGTGCCCGGCCCGGCGAGCCGCAGGATCCGGTCGATCACCTCGTCGTCGACCACGCTGAGCCCCATCGCGGTGTGCGTCGCGGGCGAGGGTTCGGCCGGTTCCTCGCACACCGTGCCGATCTCGGAAGGCCGCAGCGGGCGCACGGTCTCGCGTAGCACGGTGCCCGCCTGCCGAACCGGGGCCAGCAGCGTCGCCAGCTCGTCGCGGCCTCCGACGTGCACGGCGTCGACGAAGCAGAAGGAGCGGCCGCGGATCTCCTCGGGCAGGAACGGCAGCGGCGGGAAGTGCATCACCGCCGCCCACAGGCTCAGCGTGTCCGGGGCGAGGCTGGTCACTGCGGTGAACGCGCGCAGGACTTGCGCCGCCTGCTCGGCGGGGAACACCAGCCGCCCGCCGGTGATCCGCGGCGCGGGGAACAGGTCGAGCTCGACGGCGGTGACGATCCCGAAGTCCCCGCCGCCGCCGCGCAGCGCCCACATCAGTTCGGGGTCCTTGTCGTCGCTGACCCAGCGGTGTCGGCCCGACGCGTCGACCAGCTCCACGGCCCGCAGCGAACTCGCGCCGGTGCCGAACGGCCGCGACAGCCACGACAGCCCGCCGCCCAGGCAGGAACCGACGACCGTGACATCCGGGCTCGAGCCGATCAGACCCGTCAGCCCGGTGCCGTCGAGCTCACTCTGCAACTGCGCCCAAGTGACGCCCGATCCGACCCGCGCGACCCGGGCGTCGGCGTCGATCCAGACATCGTCGAAGGCCGCGGTCCGGATCAGGATCGTCTCGTCGAGGGCCCCGGTAGCGCCGTGGCCGCTGGGCTGGGCCGAGATCTGCAGCGAGTGGTCGCGCGCGAACCGGACGGCCGTGACCACGTCGGCGGCGACGCGGGCGGCCAGTACCGCGCGGGGACGCTGGGCCACGCTCAGGTTCCAGGCCCGCGCCGCGAGCTCCCAACCGTTGTCGCCGGGCAGGGTCAGGGCGCCGTCCAGGCCTGCCCGCAGGGCCAGCACGGGGTCACCGGCGGGGTGGGTCTCGGTTGTCGAAGTCATGCACCAACCGTCGCCGCCGGGCGTCTCGTGCGGTATCCCACCGACGTGGGAAATCGATCCCCCAGGGTTCTGGGGGTTCGGTCTTGCCCGGCACACTTGCCACAGTGAGTACCTATCGAGCCGAGACCGCGCGGGCCGCGCTGGACGCGCTGTCTCGCGCCGGGCTGCCGTGGCAGGAGTTCGGCGAGAACGCGCTGGACATCCTCGTGCGCGCCGTGCCCTTCGACTCCGCGTGCTTCGGCACCATCGATCCGAATACTTCGCTGGTGACCGGCTCGGTGAAGGTGGGGCTTGGCGAGCCCTGCGAGGCGGAGTTCGCCTTCCACGAGTACGTGCGGGACGAGGTCAGCCTCTTCCGCGACCTCGCGAGCCGGGACGTGGGCGTGAGCATCCTGCACGAGGAGACCGGTGGCGACCCGCGGCGCAGCTCGCGGTTCCGGGAGCTGTTCGAGCCGGTGTTCGGGCTCGGGCACGAACTGCGGGCGATGATGCGCTGTGGCGGCCAGACCTGGGGTGGCGTCGCCATCTACCGCGGACTCGGCAGCAGCGGCTTCAGCCCCGCGGAGGCGGATTTCCTCGACGGACTATCCGGCACACTGGCGGTTGGGATCCGCGCCGGCCTGATCGCCGACGCGGCCGGCGCCCCGGTGCAGCTGCACGACTCGGCGGAGGGACCGGTCGTGCTGACCTTCGACTCCGACAACGAGGTGTGCCAGGCCACCCCGGCCGCCGAGCAGCGCATCGCCGAACTCGGCGGCGACCTCTGGCGCGAGCTGCCGCAACCGGTGCTGGCGATCGTTGCGGCGGCGCGGGCGCTGGAGTCGGGCCGGGCCCGCACCGTGCCACGGGTGCAGGTGCGGTCCCGGCTCGGCGAGTGGCTGACCGTGCACGCCTCCCCGTTGAACGGCCGCGGTGCGGTCGGCAGCCAGGTGGTGGTCACCATCGAACGCGCCGGCGCATCGGAGGTGGTGCCGTTGGTGGTGGCGGCGTTCGGGCTGACCCCGCGCGAACGAGATGTGGTCGAGGCCGTGCTGCGCGGCGCGACCACCGCGGAAATCGCCAAGCAGCTGCATCTGTCGCCGTACACGGTGCAGGACCACCTGAAGGTGGTCTTCGACAAGACCGGGGTCTCCAGCCGGCGCGAACTGATGTCGAAAGTGTTCTTCGACCATTACGCGCCACGCATCGGCAACACGCTCGGGCCATCGGGTTGGTTCGCAGATCGTGAGCCCGGAACACAGGTCTAGTCGCTTCGTGCAGCTTGGTGGTCTGACGGTTGAGTTGACATTCCGTGCGGTTGCCGCCAGTCGACAGCCGGAACCACGGACGACGAACTTCTCGATGCCAAGGGCGCGGACCCGGGCGGGCGGCCAGTTGCTGGGCTAGTTGTTGCGGGTCATGACGTTGGTGACGTCACACGTGGTGTGAGCTGAGGGGCGGGTCTTTCAGCGGCAGGATGAGAAACGCCAATCCCTGCATCCGCCAGCGAGAAAGACCCGCCGTGTCCCACCGTAATGCCCCGTTGTCCGTGGAGGGCGGCGACGCCTCGTGCAACGCTGCCGGCACCGTCCGATCGCGCATGTCGCCACGGTCGTGCGCCAGCCCCGGAGCGGGCGGCGCGCCAACTGGGCAACACCGAGGCGGTCGCCAAGAAGTACTACACCGACATTCCCGAGACCGCACCCGACAACCGGGAGGTCCTCGAGGCGTGGGCGCGGGGCCGCCAGCGCCCGAAAGTATGAGATTTCCTCAACCATCGAAGCTGCCCCATGATCGCGACTGACCACCGAACGACAGAATGTCGTTGTGCTCGTTCATGGCAACCTTCCGTTCCGCGGCCAAATCATCTGGCTCACCCCTGATCAAGGCGGCCGATCATCCGGACCGCCACCAACACCGGAGGATCAGGACTATGCCGCCACAGCATTCGTGCCCCCGTATGGCATCGACAACGGGCTGGGATCGTTCGCCGTGCGAGTGCAGGATCGTTCAGCCTGGCGCTCGCCCGCCACCGCAGGATGGCTCATGGTCGGCAACACGGGTGCACACGCGGTCCAGGCCGGCACCGTTGTCATCATCACCGAAGGCGCTCGCCAGGTCGGCTACTTTCACGTGACCGAAGTCCTCGACGCGACCCCTCCTGACGAGTGAGATTGGACGGAGTAGTCGTCGCACTCGCCTCGGCCTGACAATTCGAGGCCGCAGGAAAAGTCACCCTAAGCGGACGAACCAAATCCTGTTGGTGTGCTATCGATTTCATGTGGTCACGACTTCGGTAGATCGCACGTCACTCACGATGGTGGCAACGACATCGCCGCGGGCCTGCACACCAAATCTCCGAAGAAGCCGTCATTAGCGCTCTTGCTCTCGCAGACAACACGCCGGGGGCACCCTGAGCGGAGTAATGCTGGGCTCGCGCGTCGCCTGCGCCCCGCAGCCTGACCTGCACAGTCGTACGAGAATATGTGCGGGTGGAGCTCGATCAGACCAGAACACGCATGGGTGACATCGCAGCCAGGTTCGGTGTGCAGCCTCTCGATGTCGAGTCGGGGAAGGTGTCGAAGATGTTTCCGGAAGGGGCGCAGGTCCGGCTTCGGAAGGGACGGCCGGTTCTGGTGGTAGGGGACGCTTTCGACAACCACTTGCGGGCCGAGCAGGACTACATCCTCACAGGTGTCGCGCTGATCATGCCCCACGTCATGAGGCGGCGGCTTCTGTTCGCGTGGGCCGTCGCGCTTCCCTTGGCACTGTCGCTTGCATTCATCGGTGGCGGCGTGCTGGCGAGCGGCATCCCTGCGTGGTTGACATTCTCAGTGTCGTTGGTGGTGTACTGGATCTGCTATTACGCGGCGCATATGGCGAGGTATCGACGCTTCAACTACCGGGTCGACCGTTCGCGCAAGCGCCCGAGCGGCATCTCGCAGTCGCGCTTCTGTTGAAGCACTGGGCCGCCGGCTTCGTCACCCCTCAGCGATGTGTGGCGGGCGAGGTCTGGATCGTGTGTGCGAGGTGGGTGGGGTGGGTCAGCTGAGGGTGGTGTCCCGCACCGTCGATCGTGGTTGTCCGCACCCGTTCTCCCAGCGCTTCGATCACCTCGGATGCCCACGGGGCGAGGGGGTCCTCGGAGCCCACGATGAGGTGGACGGAGCCGCCGAACTCGGTGAGCTGGCGAATCAGGCGGGTGCGCCATTGTCGTTCGGTCGTCGCCCGCAGCAGGCGTGCTGTCCGGCCTGCTGTCCCGGCGCGCCGCAGATCGGTGACGCTCGTCCGCAGAGCGGGTGCGCCGGCTTCTCCGCCGGTGAGCTGACGTGACAACGCCTCGCTGCTCATACGGCGGAGGACGAATTCGGTGAGGAAGCTGATGCGGGTGTGCATCGGCGCGGGACGCTGGAGGAAGAACGGGGACACCAGCGTCAGCTGCCGGACACGACCGGGATTTCTGCCAGCAGCCTCGACGGCCGCGGCCGCCCCGATGGAATGTCCGACCACATGGTGACTTTCGCTGCTCGACAACAGGTGATCGAGCCAGTCCGGCCACACTCGGCTGTCCCCGTCGCTCATGCCCAGCCCGGGCAGATCGGCCACAATCGTCTGCTCGAGGGTTTCGGCGACGGCGGCCCAGGTTTCGGCATTGACCGGGAGACCGGGCAATACGACCGTCGATGCGTGATCGGGTCCCAGCCGGAAGGTTCGCACACCGGCGTATTCGGAGAACCTACGCGGAAGGCTCGTGGTCGTGGCTTCGCCGAAACGGTGTGCTGCGAGGTGATCTGCCCATCGCTGGATCGCGGGGACCGATTCCGGCAGTGTCAGACCGTGCCGGGCGGCGAATTCTTGCGCCGAAGCAGTCGGGTATCGGTCGGTCGACATGAAACCGATCGTCTCCGGGTCGGCCTTGGTCAGCGCACGGGGCAGCAGTTTCAGAAGACCGACAGGGATTCCGATCGCCGGCACCTTGACTCGATAGTGTTGGGCCACAACGCGAAACAGCTCCGGCAATGCCGGTGTCGCCTCGTCGAGTATCCAGTAGGCACGGCCTTGGGTGGTCGGATCCAGTGGCAGCAGACTCATGAACCGCGCGAGGTAGTCCACGGGGACAACCGGCACGAAGGTGTCCTTGCTGCCGGGAAGTGCCGCCATACCGCCGTTCCACAACTGATGGAAACTGTCTGCCAAACCCAGATACTGATCGGATTCACCGGTCGCGCCGACCCCGCTGACGCTGGAGGGATTGACGATGCTCCATGGGACACCCAGCCGATCGGCCTCGGACTGGAAGACCGCGTCGGACTCGGCTTTGGAGGCTTCGTACGCGCCCAGGGCCCGATAGGTGTGGCGAATACGCTCGGGGCTCCACGGCACCTGAGCCGGATCCTGTCCGCCTGTACGGTATCCCGACAGCAGGACCAGTCGGCGCAGCCCGGCGACTTCTGAGGCCAGCGCGACGATCGCACGCACGCTGTCCACGTTGGCCTTGCGGGCCTCGTGTTCGGACATTCCGAATCGGTATGCGCCCGCGCAGTTGTAGATCTCCGAGACCTCGGTCAACTGAGCCGGCGAACTCAACCCGAGTCCCGGCGCATCGAAATCGACCGACACCAGCTTCGGCAGCGTCCGACATCCGTGCGCGGTGAGCCAATCGGTCATCTTCTGGTACGAAATCTCGGTGCGGCATGCCGCCAGCACGGATACGCCGACGGCATCGAGCGCCAGAATCAGGTGCCGACCGACGAAACCGGTGGCACCGAAGACCAACGCGTGCCGGGCTTGTCCTGAATTCATCTGTTCTCCAACGTGGTTCATTCGGACTCGCTCGTGGATGTGGCGTGCTGATCGAGCAGCGGGCCGAGCACGCGCGCGGCGCTGGCCAGCGGACGGGTATCCCGTGCCGCTCGGCTGAGGATGATCGCTCCTTCGAGGGTGCTGAGGGTTGTCTCGGCAAGGTCGCGTGCGCGATCGGCTGTGTGCCCGGCGGACATCAGGTAGTCCGCCACGGGCGCGATCCAGGACTCGTAGGTCGTGGCGCATGCCGTGCGCAGCCGATCGCTGTGCGTACCCATCTCCAAGGTGACCACGGATACCGGACAGCCCAGTGCGTAGTCACTCTCGACGAGCAAACCGATCAACGCCTCGACGATCCTGGTGACGAGTTGTCCCGGGCCTGCCGCATCGGCTGTGACGTCGGCGATGAGTTGCTGGAATTGCTTGGCGGCCTTGCCGATCGCCTGCTCACCGAGCTCCTCCTTCCCTCCAGGGAAGTGGAAGTACATCGATCCCCGTGGCGCTTTCGCCTGCGCCAGCACGGTGTTGATCCCGGTCCCGGCGTAACCGTGTGACTGGATCGAATCCAGCATCGCGTCAACCATGCGGGCGCTCGTGAGCTGGCCCTTGCGTTCCGACGACATACCGAAACAGTAGACCGATCTACATATTCTCTGCAACCGAAGATCCGTTGCGCCACGACCCGCGCCCGGTTGGAGATCGGCACCTGGCACGAGCTCTCGCTCCATTCGAGAGGCGGCAAGGGTTCCCGGAGCGAGATATGTGGGACACGTGGCGGATTCGGGATAGCGGAGAAGGAGCCTGTCGCGGTGCACAACCTGTCATGGCCCGAAGTGGCCAACGCACTCAACTGCCGAGTTCAAGGTGTTCGCAGGAACGTGGTCTCGGGTGCACCGATGAATTCCTGGCGGCTCGGTCGTCGATACCTCTGGATACACCGACAGCGGTGGGTCAGGAACAGAGGCAATCGATCCGGACAGTGATTCGGCGGGGTAAGTGGGAGGCGCAGTGAGCGGTGTCAGAGTGTTGGTGGCGGGAGCGAGCATCGCGGGGCCCGCGCTGGCCCACTGGTTGCACCGGCGGGGAGCCGTGGTGACGGTGGTGGAGCGGGCCGCCGAACTGCGTCCCGGTGGCCAGGCCGTGGACGCGCGTGGAGTGACCAAGGAAGTCATCCGGCGGATGGGGCTGGACCTGGCGGTACGCGCGGCCTGCACCCAGACCATCGGCGCGCACACCGTGGACGCGGACGGGAACGTGCTGGAGACCTTCCGCGTGGACGACGACGGCGGCGACGGATTCATCGCGGAGATCGAGATCCTGCGCGGTGACTTGTCGCAGGTGCTCTACGAGGACACCCGTGACGACGTCGAATACATCTTCGGCGACCGGATCGCCGAGCTCTCCCAGGACGCGGACGGGGTCGAGGTGGTCTTCGACAGCGGTGACCGGCGGCGTTTCGAGTTGGTGGTCGGAGCCGACGGGCTGCATTCGGCGCTGCGCACAATGGTTTTCGGGCCGCACGAGCAGTTCGTCCGCCACCTCGGGCACGTGCTGGCCTTCTTCAGCGTGCCCAACGAATTCGGGCTCGACAAATGGCTGCTCGAGTACCAGGAGTCCGGGCGCTCGGCCGGGCTACGCCCGATACAGGACGCCACCCGGGCGATGGCGATGTTCTCCTTCCCCGCGGCCGACGTCGATGTCGATTACCGCGATATCGAGGCCCAGAAGCGGCTGCTGCGTGAGCGGATGGACGGCCTGGGCTGGTTGACCCCGCGCATCCTCGCGCATCTGGACGACACCCCGGACTTCTATCTCGACCAGGTCGCCCAGGTCGTGATGGATCGCTGGTCGCGTGGGCGAGTGGGGCTGTTCGGGGACGCGGCGTTCAGCTCCTCCCCGATGTCGGGCCAGGGCACCGGGCTGGCCCTGGTCGGCGCCTACGTGCTGGCCGGCGAACTGGCTGCTGCCGAGTGGAATCCAGAGATCGGTTTCGCCCGTTACGAGGCGCGGATGCGCTCGTTCGTCGAGGCCAATCAGGAGATCGCCCAATTGAACGCCCGCAGCCGCGACATCCCCGGGTCCGACGCCGAGCCGGGTCCTGATTTCACCGGAGAGTGGTTCGCCGAGCTGGTCGAGCGCGCGATCAATGGGGTCGAACTACCCGACTACGCGGGGCTGCCGGACACCAGTGTCCCGGCCGCACCGCCGACCGCCTTGTCGGCCAAACCGTAGGTGTCACATAGCGTGTCGAACGAGACAGCGCTCGAGTAGGACACCGTCGCACTGCGAGAAACCGCTGCGCTGCGCTTGGTCTCGCTACCCCTCACACGGACGAGCGAGTTCCTCGTACACAGCGAAGAACCGGCCGGACGCGGGCGGTCGGGGTTGGCACCACAGGGCGGCCAAGTCGATCTCCGGCCAGGAAAACGACACCGCGGGATCGATCAATGCGGGCATGCCGAAGCCGTCGGCAAGGATGTTGCCCGGCCACATATCGCCGTGGGTCAGCGATGGTGGATGCGGCGGGACCAACTCGGGTAGCGCCGAGCAGAGCCGTTCAACCGCTGTGCGCTGGTCTCGGTCGAACTCTGCCAGCACCAGCTCCTCCCGCAGCCAGCGCAGGATCCTGTGCTCGGCGAAGAACTCGTATCCGTCTGTCGACCAAGCGTTTTCTTGCCGCATCCGGCCGTGCCAGCCGTCACGGTGCCAGCCGAAGCGGTCGGAGACTGTGGAGGTGTGCAGCGCGGCGACCATGCGAGCAAGCTGCTCCCAGAATTGCTCGTCCTCGCCGCGAGGGCACAGAGCCTCGAGCACAAGCAGATTGGTCGAAGCGTGGACCACGGCAGGGACACGCACACCACCGAGCCGTGCGAGCGCCGACAGTCCGGCGGCCTCGACGTCGAAGACGTCAGCGTTTGCCAGCGTCTTCGCGAATATCCGGCCGCCGTCGCGCAATGTGGCGATCCCGGCGATGCAGATGCACCCGCCGGTCACCTGTTCGAGCGATGTGACAGCGAACCCTTTCGCCACCAGCCGCTCAGCGAGGATCTCGACCTCTGCCATCAGGGCAGTGAACCATGGGCAGCGACGTCTCGGCGAGCGCTGCATCGGTCCGGCATCATCTGGAGAGCCCGGGACTATGGCACCGTGAGTTCCATTTTCGACAATCGGTCGTCATCTGCGACCGCGTCGATCCCGGCGATGCGCTCGCCCACGAATCGCAAGGTCATTACCAGCATCAGCGTGCCGCGCGGTGCCAGCACCATGCCCGGCTCGCCGTCGAGCATGACCGCGCGAGCAGGCTGCGCCCTTCCACAGAACGCTTCGGCGAGGACTCGGCCACCGTCGATGTCGGTCCCCGCCCCCAGCAGGCGTGCGGCCTCGTCCGTGCGGTAGGTCGCGTCCGGGTCGAGCATCGCCAGCAGCGCTTCGAACTCGCCGTTCTGTGCGGCGCGCAGGAACACCTCGACGGCTCGGTATCGCCGCATCCGGTCGTCGCTGCCCGACCCGGAGTTGCCTCGCACCCGACCGCGCGCCCGGCTGGCGATCCGCTGCGTCGTCTCGGGACTGCGGTCGACGATCGCGGCGATGTCGGCGAACGGTACGGCGAACAGGTCGTGCAGGACGAAGGCGATCCGCCAGCAGGGCCTCCTCCTCGGGATCGGCCCGAAGCCGCGGCTCGAGGCCTGCGCCGTGTTCGTCGAGGGAGTCCTCGCGGCGCGATTCGCGGGATCTGAGCGCTCTGAAAGCTCTTGGGGTCGTGGACCTTATGGGGGCCGTGGGCTGATCCTGCCCGCCGTGCCCGACATCGCACCGATCCTGGTGCCGGTGGCGGCGACCGGCACGGCCCTGCTTTTCAGCGGGGCGATCATCGTGCGGATCCGGCGCGGATTGTGGGTCACGGCCGTCGCCGAGGTGCTCTACCTGGCCATGGCGGTCTTCGTGGCCTGGGGCCGTTTCAGCCTCGAACCCTTCGCCTGACTCGGCTGGCCGCCGGAACCACCATCAAAGGAGAAATCACACCCCGTCATCGCAGCCTGAGGCTGTTCGCTCAGGTCGGTAATGTCTGTCCGGTGACCGACGCTGCCGACCTGATGCGGATGTATCTGGTCCATCCAGATCAGCCTTTCCCACCTGTCGAGCTCGCGGATCCGACCGGACTGGTCGCTTTGGGCGGGGATCTGTCGCCACAGCGGCTGTTGGGCGCCTATTCCGCGGGCATCTTTCCCTGGTACAACCCCGGCGAAACGATCCACTGGTACAGCCCGGACCCGCGCAGCATTCTGGTGCCGACCGACCTGCGGGTGAGCAGGTCCTATCGCCGATCCGTCGCCAATGCCGACTACGGGGTGACCATGGATCGCGCCTTCGCCGATGTGATGTCGAATTGCGCCGAACCGCGTGACAAGGAGGCCGGAACCTGGATCGGCTCCGACATGCTGGCGGCCTACCTGCGGCTGCACCACCTCGGTCATGCGCACTCGGTCGAGGTATGGCGCGACGGCGACCTTGTCGGCGGCCTCTACGGCGTCGCATGCGGCCGCTCCTTCGCCGGCGAGTCCATGTTCTCCCGCGCCCGTGACACCTCCAAGGTCGCGCTGTATTGGCTTTGCGCCCAATTGGCCGCCTGGGATTTCGCCCTCATCGACTGCCAGGTCACCTCCAGCCACCTCACCTCGCTCGGCGCCGTCGACCTCCCCCGCGCGGACTACCTGCACCTCCACACCCAGGCCGCCGCCCGCCCCAGCCTCCCCGGCCCCTGGCAGTTCGAAATTCCGGTCCCCAACTCCCCCAACCACCTACCGGCGTGAACGAACCGGCTTCGGTGTCCATCCGCGCCAACAACGACGAGCGCAGCGAACTTCTTCCCCCAGCGGTTGCGAGCTGAAATCTAGCAACGCTAGACAGGCTAGCGAGCGAATGTTACCGTTGCTCCATCTTCTAGCGCCGCTAGAATCCGAGGTAGAGGGAAGCCGAAATGCTCACTGTCACCGGCCAGATCGTCGCCGCCGTCGCCGTTCTCGCCAATGCCGTCGTCTACGGCACCGATGTCTGCGGGGCCGTGATCACCCGGTCCGTCTACCGCAAGCTCGATGATGCGACCGTGACCATCAGCGCGGGATGGGGTCACTATTACGGCGACAGACGCATGCCGGTTTTCGGTGCGGGCGGTGTGGTCACCGCGGTGCTCACACTGCTGATCGCGCTGGTGGCCGGGCAGATCGGCGCCGCTGTCGCGGCGGGGATCACGGTGGCGGCACTGCTCACCTGGCTCGCCTTCTACGTCCGCATCGCCAAGCCGATCAATACCCAGCAGACCGCCGCTGCGCAGAGCGGCATCATTCCGGCCAATGCCCGTGCCCTGCAGGACAAGTGGGACAGCATTCTGAAGTACCGGGTCACCCTGCAGTTCATTGCCATCGCCGGACTGTGCGCCGCACTGATTCTGTTCTGATATCGAATTCACCGAGGAGTAACCGAAATGACCTTCACCATCAATGAGCAGCAGTTCCTCGCGGAGGCCGGGATCGGTCGGCTGGCCACGGTATCGCCAGACGGCGTTGTGCAGAACAACCCGACCAGCTATCGGGTGAACGCCGACGGCACCATCGACATCGGGGGCATGCGGATGCGCGCCAGTCGCAAGTACCGCAATGTCGAGGCGGGCAGCCGGGTGTCGTTCGTCGTCGACCAACAGGTCTCGTTGGAGCCGTACGTGATTCGCGGCATCGAGGTACGCGGCACGGCCGAGGCGCTCGATGACGAGGAGCCACCGTTCCAACCCCAGGAACGCGCAGTCATCCGAATCCACCCCGAACGGATCATCTCGTGGGGCATCGACGGCGGGTCCTTCGACTTCACCAGTCGCGCCGCCGAGTAGTCGTAGGCGATCCCCGAGAAAGGCCGTCACCGACCGTCCGGTAGCGAGCAGGACGCGGCCCGCGTTACGGGTTGCCCACGCCGCCATACGGTTGCACCGACGATGTGCCGCGCTGTCGACCGAGGGGGCTGGACACTGAAAGCCCCTCGGCCGCAACAGATGTAGTCGCTGAACATCCGGCTCCCACGATTCCGATCTCCGCGAGCGCGAAGGGAATACCCCCATCGCGGGTCAAGTTGTTAGGGATCGTTCCCTTACAAATGAGGAGTTGGAGATGTCCAATCTCACCGGCAAGACTGCCCTGGTCACCGGCGCTTCCCGCGGCATCGGACGGGCTATCGCGCAGCGCTTGGCTTCCGACGGCGCCCGGGTCGCAATCCACTACGGCAGCAACGAGTCGGCAGCGCGAGAGACGATCGAGGCGATCCAAGCCGCCGGAGGAGCGGCCTTCCCTGTTCGCGCCGACCTCGCGGTGGCCAGCGGCGTGGACACCTTGTTCGACACTCTCACAGCGCACCTCGACGGCGCACCACTGGACATTCTGGTGAACAACGCGGCGATCATGACCTACGAGGCCACGCTCGACGAGGCAACTCCGGAGCAGTTCGAGCGGTTGTTCGCCATCAACGCGCGTGCACCGTTCTTCATCCTTCAGCGTGCGTTGCCAGTCCTTCCCGACGGTGGCCGAGTGGTCAACATCTCCTCTGGCGTCACCTGGTTCGCGATTCCCCAGACCGTGTACGCGATGACCAAGGGCGCGCTCAACGCGATGACGCGCTCGGCCGCCAACACCCTTGGTGCTCGGGGAATTACCGTCAACACGGTGTCCCCTGGTATCACCGATACCGAGATGAATGCGTGGTTGCACGAAACCGACGAAGCGTCGTCGGGAATCGCGGCGATCACCGCCCTCGATCGCGTCGGCCGCAGTCCCGATATCGCGGACGTTGTCGCGTTTCTCGCCTCCGACGATGCGCGTTGGGTAACCGGTCAGACGCTCGAAGTCAACGGTGGACTCTACCTCGGACCCCGAACCTGAAGGTGTAGTCGGCGCACCCGAGCCCAACAGCACAAAGGCGGGTCGCATCGGGATGGGAGGGAACGACTCCTGACATCGGGGTAGTTTGCTCGCATGGTGACGAAACGCCGCTCCGGCGTCGAGACGCGTGAGCATGTCTTGCAGGTCGCCCGTGAGCTGTTCTACCGGAACGGCATCCGGGCGACAGGCGTGGACCGTGTTGCGGCGGAGGCGGGCGTCGCGCCGACCACGTTGTACCGGCTGTTCGCGTCCAAGGACGACCTCGTTGCCGCGTACCTGGAACGCGAGGATCTGCATTATCGCGAATGGTTCACTGCCGCAGTCGATTCCGAGGTGGAACCACGAGCTCGCATCCTTGCCGTCTTCGACGCGCTCGCCGTGCAGGTCCGCCCCGATCAATGCCGTGGTTGCCCGTTCCTGATCGCGCTCGACGAGATACCGGACCGAGATCTCGCCAGTCACAAGAACGCCGTGACCATGAAAACCTGGGTGCGAGCCCAATTCATTCGCTTGGCCGAAGAATTCACCGCCGGCACGTCCGTGATGGAACCGGCAGAGCTGGCCGATCAGCTCATGCTGGTCATGGAGGGTGTGTACGCCACGGTCGCGGAATTCGGTGCAGAGGGGCCGGCTGCTCGCGCCAGGGATCTTGTCCGCACCCTGCTCGCGACCGACCGGCCACCGATTCCGCGACAGTGAATCGCCTGGTGCGGGTCGATGGCGCGGACGGGATCGATGTGAATCAGCAGGCGATACTCGAATACCGCCGGGCGATGCGCCAGAACTTCTTGCGAGCTCGCCATCTGCGGACCGCTCGCCCGTAGGGGTCAGCCGCCGCCAGATGTCGTATGAGGTCCGCGCGCTCGGTGACGGAGATTTCCGGGTGCACGAGCGCACATGCCACGGCGTCGTGTGCGCAGTAGGAGCGTCCTACATCGTAGGCACCCCGCGCCGCGTCGAGGACTGCCGTCGGCGGATAGTGCCCTATCGAGGCGAGGCACAGGCGGGCGAGTTTCGTGATGGGGCTGGGGAACAGACCGTGCGAGACCGCGTCGCCCGGCATGCCGTCGGCGAGTGTGATGAGACCGGCGAGGATCCGAGGGTTGTCTGGGGCAGGGATGTCGAGGGCCGGAGGAAAGTCGCAGGCCAGGTAGGAGAAGACCGCCCGTGCGCCGGCTGTGTGGCCGAATACCGCATGCAGCGCCGTGAGATGGGCCGGTTGCGCCAGCCGAGCTGCGCACAGCAGTTGAGCATCGGCGACGTCATACAGGAGAAGGCTCAGACGCTGCGGATCGGCAACTGTGATTTTGTCCAGTGCCGCGGGATAGTAGGCATACTCCCTGAATTCGACGTCGCGGGGTCGAAGGCCGGAGAACGCGGCCCGGATGGCGGAGTCCGAAAGCCATTCCATCGGCACCGGTCCGAAGAAGACTACGAGCCGGATCGCGACTTCTTCGAGTGGGATTTTGCCTGCCGACTCCGTCGGCAGCCGGGCGAGCGTGTCACGCAGGGCGGCTGCGAGCCGGTTTCGTGAAACATTCGGCAGGTCTTCGGGAATCGCATATCGGAATGCGTAGGCATCAGGAGAATGGACACAGCGGCTGATGCCGACCAGGTCGGCCACCAGCTGTTCATGGGCGATTCGGCCGGCGACCACGAGCTGCCGCCACGCCTCGTATGAGGCGGACCGTCGGCGCTCGATCTCGTTCGGCGGGCGCGGATCCCTCCGGAAAAGCTCGGCTGCGGAATCCGGTAGGCCGGTCATGACCATGGACAATAGGCCACACCTCCGATGAGCCGAAAGCAGAGCCAGAGCTCGCGAACAGCGTCCCTGCCACGCCCATCTCCGCCTGGGGTCGTGCGGCCCCAGGCGGAGACGCGTCCAAGGCCTTGCGGCGGTGGCGATTCCAGACCGATGAAGTCAGGCAGCTTCTTCACCACGAATGGATTCGCGACAGCCGCGAGGCGAGGCGAACCGCTACAGGCAGAAGCTCAGCTCGACGGGACCGACCGGGATACCGGTGCACACTTCCACCGAACCCGACACCGGGGTGGCCGCAGTCGCGGTGCCGGCGCTCAGCGAGCCGGCTGACAGCACCAGGGCGGCGAGGGCAAGCGGGCGAACAATTTTGGAGGTCATACATCATCCTCTGGTTGTGCATTCAACGCGCCCCGGATTCGGGACGCGCCCATCAGACCACGCTTCGTTACCCGCCGGTAGCCTTCTGCGACCGCCTCGTGGAGATCCCAAAGTGTCGCCGAAACTTTGTGTGAATCCGATTTGCAGATAAAGCGCCTGACGCTCGAAGCCGTCGCCTACGCGGCCGGCGAGCCCGAGCAACCGCGCCCCCATCGCAGCCGCGCGACCGGGACAACGGTCCATTTCGGCCGGACCGGAACTTGCTCCACAGCAGACGGATTGTCGACCGAAGAGCTGGCGCGATCGACAACCCAGTGCCTGTCCGTCCACGCAGGGCATCGGCGGTATGGCGCGATCGAAATGCGATCACCGAAACCGTTGGCGCGCAGACCTAATTCTGCGGCAACCCCCAGCACGGGTAGTCGCGGCCTGCGTCGATGAGGCCGACGCTGGCCGGTGTCCGGCAAGTGACGTGCGGTTTGTGGCGATAATCGACCACCAGGTGCAGGTTCGCGGCTTTCTCACCGGTGAACGTCTGATGACATTGCGAACAGTGGCACACATTGTGGGCGCTCAACGGCCACCAGCTCTGACATCCCCGGCATTTCACCGTCTCCGGCGATTTCGTCTTCATGATCACTCACCTGCTCGCGCAAACACGCGCGGTCCGCCACCGACACCTCGGTCGTACCCGCACCGTGCTGCGTCACACCTTCATACTCGATCGCCGTGGCGGCGGCTTTCCCGGTTCGAACTCGATGTGCTTGCGCGGTGAGCACCACCGATCGCGAGCGCGTCGAACAGTGTATGCCTGATGTCCCGAGGCGTCGGCGTGGCGCGGAATCACATCCGGCACACCGTGTCCGGCGTTGGTTCGAGCAGCGTGGCGATGGCCGACGGCACGCGGAAGTGCCAGTGGGCGCGGCGCGGCCGGCGGTCAGTGAGGGTTCTCTGCTCGCAGGTCCTCGACCAGCGTGTCCAGGGTGTCCACGAGCCGGGCGACCGCGCGGGCCTGCGGGTGCGGCACGTCGACTGCGACAGCGCTGCCGACCGCCGCGCGCAGCAGGTCGACCGCCTCGGCGATCAGCGCGACGTTCCGCGCCAAGCGCTGCCGGGAAATGCGGTGCTGGCCCACCGGGCTGGCCCAGTCCGGGCGCGGCAGCTCCTGCAGCATCTGGTTCACCCGGGCCCGGATAGCGCTGGCGAGCGCGATGGCTTCGGCCCACTGCTGGGCGAGCGCGGCGGCACCGTGGGTGCGGCGCGGGTCGTTCGGTTCGGGGCACGCGGCATCCAGCTTCGCCGGGAGCTGGCCCAGCAACTCGATCAGCAGGTCCACGTGGTGGGCGGTCAGGTTCGACTCGTCGGTGAGAGTGGGGTCTATATCGAAGATCTCGGCCGCGCTCCGCGATTGCGCGACGGCGTCGCCCAGCAGCGCCTGCGCGCGGCGGCGTTCCTCGCCGGTGTAGCCGGGCGCCGATGCGAGGTGCTCGGCCGCCACGCGGATGGCCTCGAGCAGACGGCGTTGCTCCGGGCAGGGGCGGGGCGTCGGGCGGTGATGCACGCCGAAATCTCCGGCCCGGTCATCGCTTGTCGCCTCCGACGTCCACCCCGATCCCATCGCGGCGGGGTCGTGGGAACGGCTCACGGTCACACAGCGGTCGATGACGCGGTCAGTAGTCGTGATCACCCTGCGACCTTCTCACCTGCGGCAACATCAGCGGCTTATCCGAGCGCGTGTCTCGCCGACATTTTCCTGCGGAATCGCGATCGACGCGGTCGGCGCGACGCACGGCCCGCGTCGACACCGCCGTGACATGGAGTTCGACCCTGCCCTCCTGTACGCCGACGAACTGAACACCCTCCTGATCTGACCGCGACCTCCCACGAGTGACGAACCGCCGCCCACGCGTGACCATGCCGCGACCGCGCGCCCAACACTGGCGCGGCTTCCTCCGAGTGCAAAGGTGCGCGCACGAATTCACGCCGCCTCGAGCACAAGTGTTGTGTGCCTGGTTGATGGGATGATTCGATACCGCCCGTGACCGAGCAGATCGACGAAATTCGTCTAGTCAGCGCCAGTCGTGAGATCGCGGCGGACTCCGCCGACATCTTCGAGCTCATCGCCGATCCCGCGCAGCAGCCGCGGTGGGACGGCAACGACAACCTCGCCGAGGCGCCGACCGGACAGCGGGTGCGCGCCGTGGGCGACGTGTTCAGCATGACGCTCACGAACGGCGCGGTGCGCGACAACCATGTCGTCGAGTTCGCCGAGGGCGGCCGCATCGCGTGGCGGCCGTCGGAGCCGGGCAAGGAGCCGCCCGGTCACCTGTGGCGCTGGGAGCTGGCACCGGCCGGCGCCGGTCGCACGCTGGTGACGCACACCTACGACTGGACGACGCTGACCGACGAGAAGCGTCTGGTGCGCGCCCGTGCCACCACCGCGGACAAGCTGTCCGCCTCCATCGAACGCCTCGCCGAATTGGCGGAGCGGCAAGCGAATTCCACCGAGTAGACCGCTCAGGCCAGGCGGCGGACGTGCAGGTCCTGGGTGGCGCGGGCCACCAGGTTCCCGTCGGCGGCGCGGATCTGGTGGCGTGCGTGGTGATCGACCGGCCGATGTCGTCGACTCGCGCGGATCGCCGCCGCCTCGCCGGGCGTCAGCCGCATGGTCGCGGTGACCACGTCTTAGCAGCTCGCCATTCGCCCGACACTTGACTGACCTTTCGTTCGTAAGTGAAGATATCGTCAGTTTGTGTGCAGTCGGCGAAAGGTTGTGTCCCACATGCCCGAACGAACGATGGTCGGCCGGCGCGAGGTGCTCGCCATGATGGCCGCGGCGCCGGTGCTCGCGGCCGCGCCGGTCCCGCGCGCGGTGGCCGCCCCCCCGTCGCGTCGGCCGAACATCCTGGTCGTCATGACCGACCAGGAACGCGCGGATGTCGCGTTGCCGCCGGGATTCAGCCTGCCCGCACGTGCTCGGATCGCGGCGAAGGGAGTGCGTTTCGCCATGCACCACACCCCGACAGCGCCGTGCTCGCCCGCCCGCTCGACGTTCTTCACCGGTCGGCAGGCGCCCGTCACCGGCATGCTCGACAATGTTCGGGGCAGCGAGCCCATGGGCGCGCTGCTCGGCGCGATGGAGGCGTTCAGCCCGAATCTCGACGCCACCATCCCGACCCTCGGAACGATCTTGCGCGGCGCCGGGTACCGCACCGCCTACATCGGCAAATGGCATCTGTCCGATCCGGTCGGCACGGAGCCGACGGCGCTGTCGCAGTACGGGTTCGACGAGGCGCTCGACATCCTGTCCGGCGGCGGGCCGAACGAGGGCATCCACGAGGATCCCGGTGTCGTGGATCAGGCGGTGGACTGGCTGCGCGCACACGCGGGCGCTACCGAGCCGTGGCTGTGCGTGGTGAGCATGGTCAACCCGCACGACATGATGTTCTGCCCGCGTTTCTACCGGCTCGAAGACGTCCCCGACTACGGCGCGGACGTACCGGCGAATTTCGAATCCGACCTGTCGACCAAGCCGCGCGTGCAAACAGCTTGGCGCACAGCGAATTCCATTGTGGGCGGGGTGATGCCGGACGAGGTCACCTCGCCGCTCGCCCAGCGGCAGTGGCGACAGTGGGGCAACTGGTACCTCGAATTGTTGCGCCGCACCGACGAATTGATCGACCGGGTGCTCGGCGCCCTCGACGACAGCGGCGCCGCCGCCGACACCGTCGTGGTCCGGGTCGCCGACCACGGGGAACTCGGTGGCGCGCACGGGCTTCGGCAGAAGGGCGCGATGATCTATCGCGAGAACAACCGGGTCCCGCTGGTCATCGCCGACCCGCGCAATCCCGGCGCCCACGGGACCACCGCCACCGGCCTGACCTCGCACGTGGACTTGGTGCCCACCCTTGCCGCGCTGGCCGGAGCCTCCGCCGGAGCGCTCGGCCCCGTCGCGGGCCGTGACCTGACCCCGTTGCTGGCCGATCCCGGCAGAACGGTGCGCGACGCCCTTCTGCTCACCTCCGACGCCAAGTCCAGCGGCGGTCTGCTGCCCGGCGTCGGCTACTGCCTGCGCGGTGCGATCACCCCGCGCTACAGCTTCGCCCGATACTCCACACCGGAGAACCTGTCCGGCCCGCGCTCGGAGTTCGAATACGAGCTCTACGACCGCCAGGAGGACCCGCTCGAGCTGCGCAACCTCGCCCACGCGGGCGGCGCACCCGCCCTCGTCGCGGAGCTGAACGACCTGGTGGACTCCCTCGTCGCCCAGGAGTTGTGAGGGCGGCGCACCCGGCGATTCGCCGACCGCCGAACCCCACCGCCGGTCGGCGGATGGATTCTCCGATACGACGCCGGCCCGTGTGCCGCGGAGTAGCCTCGATAAGGGTCATATCCCAAAAGCCGAGGCCACAATGCACGAAATGGCGATAACTCGAAGTGTCGTCGACGCCGTGTGTGAGCATGCGGCGGGACGACGGGTGCACAGCGTCACCGTGGAGGTCGGCGCGCTGTGCGCGATCGTGCCCGAGGCGATGCGGTTCTGCTTCGAGCTGGCGACCGAGGGGACCGTGGCGGACGGCGCCGAGCTGGTCGTGCAGACCGTGCCCGGCGCCGCGATCTGCCGATCCTGCGGCGCCGAGTTCGCCCTCGTCGACCTGATCCTGCTGTGTCCGTGCGGTAGCGCCGACGTCGAGATCAGGGCCGGGCGGGAGCTTCGAATCCGAACGATGGAGGTGAGCGAACCATGTGCGCGACCTGCGGATGCGGCGATTCGACAGCCATGATCACGGTCCTGCGCGACCACCCGCACGAGCACGACCCCGACCACCGGCACGAACCCGACCACCAGCACGCGCACGGCCACCACCACGGCCACGAGCACGGCCACGAGCACGCGGATCACGTCCACGTGCCGATCACCGAGACGGTGACGTTGGAGCAGAAGGTACTGGCCAAGAACGATCGGCTGGCCCAGCACAACAGAGATCGGCTGCGCCGCGGCGGCATCGTGGCGCTCAACGTCACCAGCTCGCCGGGAGCCGGCAAGACGACACTGCTCGAGCGCACCATCCGCGATCTGAGCGATCGACCGATCGCGGTCGTCGAGGGCGATCAGGAGACACTGCTCGACGCCCAACGCATCAAGGCGACGGGGTGCCGGGTGGTGCAGGTCAATACCGGTGCAGGTTGCCACCTGGATGCCGAAATGATGCGGCATGCCCTCGACGAACTCGATCCGGCGCCGGGCACGCTGCTGTTCATCGAGAATGTCGGCAATTTGGTCTGCCCCGCGCTGTTCGATTTGGGCGAGCTCGCCAAGGTCGTGGTGTTCTCGGTGACCGAGGGCACCGACAAACCGCTGAAATATCCGCATATGTTCGCCGCGGCCGGATTGGTGCTCGTCAACAAAATCGACCTCATTCCCTACGTCGATTTCGATCTCGACCGGTGCGCCGAATACGCGCACTCGATCAATCCCGGTGTCCCGATCATGCCGGTCTCCGCGATCACCGGCGAGGGCTTGCCTAGCTGGTACACATGGCTTTCCGGGCAGATGTCGCCGCCGCCGACCTCCCTTGAGGAAGCTTCCAGCCCCGCCTAGACTGGCGTGACGAGTGTCACATTCCGGACGGTTTCTCCTTCAGAAGCCTGTGCGGCGCTCCAGCTTCGAAAGGTGGCATCTCATGCCGACTAAGGAAGCAGTCAAAGCCGAAGAAACGCTGATCCACGTTCTCTGGATCAACGCCGGCCTCAGTTGTGACGGTGACTCGGTGGCGCTGACTGCCGCCTCCCAGCCCAGCATCGAGGAGATCGCCCTGGGTTCGCTCCCCGGTCTCCCCAAGGTTGCCGTCCATTGGCCGCTGATCGATTTCGAATGCGGTCCCAACGGTGGGGCCGACGATTTCCTGGAATGGTTCTTCCGCGCCGACCGCGGCGAACTCGAACCGTTCGTCCTCGTGGTCGAGGGATCGATCCCCAACGAGCAGCTCAAAACCGAGGGCTACTGGTGCGGGTTCGGCAACAACCCCGAGACCGGCCAGCCGATGACGACCAGCGAATGGCTGGATCGCCTCGCCCCGAAAGCCACCGCCATCGTGGCCGCCGGTACCTGCGCCACCTACGGCGGCATCCACGCCATGGCGGGAAACCCGACCGGGGCGATGGGCGTGCCGGACTACCTCGGCTGGGATTGGCGGAGCAAGGCGGACATCCCGATCGTCTGCGTGCCGGGGTGCCCGATCCACCCGGACAACCTCTCCGAGACCCTGACCTACCTGCTCTACATGGCCACCGGCCAGGCGCCGATGATCCCGCTCGACGACGCGCTGCGGCCCAAGTGGCTGTTCGCCGCGACCGTCCACGAGGGCTGCGATCGCGCCGGGTACTACGAGCAGGGTGACTTCGCCACCGAGTACGGATCGCCGAAGTGCATCGTGAAGCTCGGCTGCTGGGGTCCGGTCGTGAAATGCAATGTGCCCAAGCGCGGTTGGATCAACGGCGTCGGCGGCTGCCCCAACGTCGGCGGTATCTGCATCGGCTGCACCATGCCCGGTTTCCCGGACAAGTTCATGCCGTTCATGGACGAACCGCCCGGCGGCAAGTTCTCCTCGGCGGCCTCTGGACTGTACGGGTCGGTGATCCGCAGCCTGCGCTCGGTCACCGGCCGCACCGTTGACAAGGAGCCGCGCTGGCGGCACCGCGGCGAGAAGCTGGAAACCGGCGCGACGCGCACCTGGTAGGAGGACTTCGATGACTCAGATCATTCCGGAGCCGTCGCACCGCAAGGTCGACCCGAACGCCCTCGTGGAGATGGCGTGGGATCCGATCACCCGGATCGTCGGCAGCTTGGGTATCTACACCAAGATCGATTTCGAGAATCAGCAGGTCGTGGAGTGCCACAGCACGTCGTCGATCTTCCGCGGCTACTCCATCTTCATGAAGGGCAAGGATCCGCGCGACGCGCACTTCATCACCAGCCGGATCTGCGGCATCTGCGGCGACAACCACGCCACCTGTTCGTGCTACTGCCAGAACATGGCCTACGGCGTGCAGCCACCGCACCTGGGCGAGTGGCTGGTCAACCTCGGCGAAGCGGCCGAGTACATGTTCGACCACAACATCTTCCAGGAGAACCTGGTCGGCGTGGACTTCTGCGAGAAGATGGTCGCCGAGACCAATCCCGGTGTGCTGGCTCGCGCCGAGCGCACCGAAGCGCCGCACGCGGACGCGCACAACTTCCGGACCATCGCCGACATCATGCGCGCGCTGAACCCGTTCAGCGGCGAGTTCTATCGCGAGGCGCTGCAGGTCAGCCGGTTCACGCGCGAGATGTTCTGCCTGATGGAGGGCAGGCACGTGCATCCGTCGACGCTGTATCCGGGCGGTGTCGGCACCGTCGCCACCATCCAGCTGATGACCGACTACATGACGCGTCTGATGCGGTACGTGGAGTTCATGAAGAAGGCCGTGCCGATGCACGACGACCTGTTCGACTTCTTCTACGAGGCGCTGCCCGGCTACGACAAGGTCGGTCTGCGCCGCACGCTGCTCGGCTGCTGGGGTTCGTTCCAGGATCCCGAGTTCTGCAACTTCTCGTACAAGGACATGGAGGACTGGGGTCGCAAGATGTTCGTGACCCCCGGCGTGGTGGTGGACGGGAAACTGCTCACGACCAGCCTGGTCGACATCAACCTCGGCATCCGGATCCTGCTGGGCAGTTCGTATTACGACGACTGGACCGATCAGGAGATGTTCGTGAAGACGGATCCGCTGGGCAATCCGGTGGACCGGCGCCACCCGTGGAACCAGCACACCAACCCCAAGCCGCAGAAGCGCGACCTGGAGGACAAGTACAGCTGGGTGATGTCGCCGCGCTGGTTCGACGGCACGGACCACCTGGCGCTGGACACCGGCGGCGGACCGCTGGCCCGGCTGTGGACCACGGCGCTGGCCGGGCTCGTCGACATCGGCTACGTGAAGTCGACGGGGCACAGCGTGCAGATCAACTTCCCGAAGACCGCCCTGAAGGGGCCGGTCGAGCTCGAATGGAAGATCCCGTCCGTCGGGAGCAACACCATCGAACGCGACCGCGCTCGCACCTACTTCCAGGCGTACGCGGCGGCCTGCGCCCTGCACTTCGCCGAGAAGGCCATCGAGGAGATCCGGGCCGGGCACACCAAGACCTGGGAGCCGTTCGAGGTGCCCGAGGAGAGCATCGGGTGCGGCTTCACCGAGGCCGTGCGCGGCGTCCTGTCCCACCACATGGTGATCAGGGACGGCAAGATCGCCAACTACCACCCGTATCCGCCGACGCCGTGGAACGCCAGCCCGCGCGACAGCTTCGGCACACCGGGCCCCTACGAGGACGCGGTGCAGGGCCAGGCGATCTTCGAGGAGAACAACCGGGAGAACTTCAAGGGCATCGACATCATGCGCACCGTGCGCAGCTTCGATCCGTGTCTGCCGTGTGGCGTGCACATGTATCTCGGCAAGGGAAAGACGCTGGAGAAAGTGCACTCCCCCGCCCAGACGCTGACCCCGGAGTAGCGGATGGCGCGCCCGCAGCGAGAGATGGGAAACGGCCACGACGAGGCCGTAGTCGACGACGATCGCTGGCGCGGCGCGGGCGAACGCATCGAAACGCTGCTCGAATCGAGTTCGGTGGGCGGCGCCGCGGCCAGGGAGCGGGCCGAGGAATTGGTCCGCGAGGTCGCCGATCTCTACGGCGCGGGCCTCGAGCGCATCGTCGGCATGCTCGACGACGCGGCACTCGAACGTCTCGCCGGTGACGACCTGATCGCGAGTCTGCTGCTCGTGCACGGGCTGCACCCGCACGACGTGGCCACTCGGGTGCGCTCCGCGCTCGACAGCGTGCGGCCCTACCTCGGTTCGCACGGCGGCGACGTCACCCTGATCGCGGTCGAGGACGGGATCGTGCGGCTCGAGCTGGCGGGCAGCTGCCGCACCTGCCCGTCGTCGTCGGTGACGTTGGAACTGGCCGTCGAGGAGGCGGTGCGCGCCGCGGCGCCCGAGATCGAGGCGATCGAGGTGGTCGCGGCCGAACCGGAGGCGGGCTCGGGGGTGATCGCGGCGGAGTCGTTGTTCGCCCGCGTGCACGCCGCGGGTCCGCATTCGGGCAGCTGGATCGCCGTCCCCGAACTGGCGGCGCTCGGGGTCGGTGAAGTCGGCGGATTCTCGGTGGCCGGTGTTCCGGTGCTGGCCTGCCGGGTCGGCGACGAAGTGTTCGTCTACCGCGACCGGTGTGGCGCCTGCGGCCGTTCGATGGCGGGCGCGGTCCTGCACCGGCGCCTCGGCTTCCCCGTGGGCGACGCCGTACTGCGCTGCCCGTCGTGCGGCGCGCATTTCGACGCGGTGCACGCCGGTGCGCGGGTCGACGGCGACGGGCACCTCGAACCGCTTCCGGTGCTGGTGCGCTCGGGTGAGCTGTCGGTGGCGGTTCCCGCGGAGGTGCCCGGATGAGTTCGGCGTTCGGCGTGCTGCGCCGCCTGACCGCGCCGCGACCGGCGCCCGCCCCGGCGGGCGAACGCTGCGAGATGTGCGCGGACCCGATCGGCGAATCCCACCAGCACGTGGTGAATATCGAAGGCAGACAGCTGATGTGCGTCTGCCGCGGCTGCTATCTGCTGTTCACCGACCAGACGGCCGCGTTGCGGTACCGCGCGGTGCCGGACCGCTATCTGTCGTTCCCGGACGTGGTCATCGATCAGGACGAGTGGGACGCGCTCGAGATCCCGGTCGGTCTGGCCTTCTTCTTCCGCAATTCGGCGCTCGGGCGCACCGTCGCGTTCTATCCGAGCCCGGCGGGCGCGACCGAGTCCGAACTGCCCTTGCCGCGCTGGCACGCGATCCTGGACCGGCATCCGGAGATCGATGTCGCGGCCGACGATGTCGAGGCGTTGCTGATCCGCATGCCGCACCGCGGCCGACCCGGAGCCTGCCTGCTGTTGCCCATCGACGCCTGCTACGAGTTCGTCGGCCGGATGCGGTTGCTGTGGCGCGGCTTCGACGGCGGCCAGGAGGCGCACCAGTACATCGAGGACTTCTTCGCCACGATGTCGGCGCGGGCGCGAACCGAGGGGGGCGCGCGATGAGCCCGGCCTACTCGATCACCTTCGGCGTCCTGGACATCCGGCCCGAGCCGTACGCGGCGACGCCGACGCTGTCGGCGCGCGTCGGGATCGCGGCGCTCCACGAGGAGCCGGTGCACGCCATCGCGCTGCGCGCGCAGGTCAGGATCGAACCGCGCCGCCGCTCCTACACCGACGAGGAGGCGGCGGGGCTCACGGATCTCTTCGGCGCACGGGAACGGTGGCACGACACACAGCGATCGTTCCTCTGGATGCATTGCGCGACAACGATTCCCGGGTTCACCGGCGGCGCGGAGGTGGACCTGCCGTTGCCGTGTACCTACGACTTCGAGGTCGCTGGATCGAAGTACCTGCACGCGCTGCGCGAGGGCACGGTGCCGTTGCTCTTCCTGTTCAGCGGCACCGTATTCATCAGGGGCGCCGGCGGTTTCGCGGTGCAACAGGTGCCGTGGGATCGCGAGGACAAGTTCGACATGCCGGTCTCGGTGTGGCACGACCTGATGGCCGCGCACTTCCCCAACTCCGGCTGGATCCGGCTGTCTCGCGAGACGCTCGACGCCCTGTCGGCTTACAAGCACGAGCGCGGGCTGCTCGGCTACGACGACGCCGTGGTCGAGCTGCTCGCCTCGGCGCAGGAGCCGACGTGAGCACCCCTCGCTCCGTCCGGTCCGCGCGCGCCAGGGCGCGGGCGGTCGCCGACGCGGTGCTGTACGAGGGCTATCTGCTGTACCCGTATCGGGCGAACGCGCGAAAGAACCAGTGCCGCTGGCAATTCGGCGTCCTCGGTCCCGAGGGCGCCGCGCAGGCGGGTCTCGGTGAGGACTCGATGCTCCGCGCGCAATTCCCGGTCACCGCGGACGGTGACCCCACGCTCGTCCTGACCGTCCGGTTCCTGCAACTACAGCGGCGCACCGTCGAAGACCGCCACGGAACTCCGGTCGCCGAGCTCGATCTCGGCGGCCGCAGGGTGATCAGCTGGGACGAGGCGGTCGAGCACGAGATCGAGCGCGGGCCGATGCCGCTGGCGGGCACCGTGTTCGATGTGTCGGTCCCGGGCGGCGTCGATGTCGAGGACGTGCACGACGCCGCGGGCGCTGTCGCGGGACGGCTGGTGCGCACCCGGCGACCGCTCGACTGCCGGGTCGAGGTATCGGTCGACGAGCTGGCGGGTTGCCACCGCGTCACGATCGCGGTGCGCAATGTCGCCGCTGCGCTGACGAACTCGGACGACGCGCTCGCGCATTCGCTGCTCGGCACGCATGTGATCGCCGAGCTCGACGGCGGCGAGTTCGTGTCGCTGCTGGAGCCGCCGCCCGAAGCGGCCGCGGCGGTCGAGCAGTGCGGCCAGCACCGCTGCTTCCCGGTTCTCGCCGGGCCGCCCGGCGACCGCGGTCTGCTGCTGATCTCGCCGATCATCCTCTACGACCACCCGGAGATCGCCGAACAAAGCGAGGGCCCGTTGTTCGACGCGACCGAGATCGACGAGATCCTGACCCTGCGCGTGATGGGCATGACCGACGAGGAGAAGGAGCAGGCCCGTGCCACCGACCCGCTCGCGGCGCGAATCGTCGACCGCTGCGACGCCACCACGGCCGACCAGCTGAACCGGCTGCACGGCGTGCTGCGCGAACCGGCGAACCCGCCGCGCGTGCTGCCCGAGGTTCCGGACGGCGTCGACTGGTGGGATCCATTGGCCGACAACGCGGTTCGTCCCGATTCCGACGCGGTCGTCGTCGCGGGCGTGCTGGTCAGCCGAGGCAGCCGGGTGCGTCTGCGCCCGGCGCGGCGCGCGGATGCCCACGATCTGTTCTACGACGGCGAGCCCGCGCGGGTGGTGTCGGTGCACGAGGACGTCGACGGCGACGTGCACGTCGGAGTCGTCGTCGAGAACGACCCGGCCGCCGACCTGCACGAGTGGTACGGCCGCTACCTCTACTTCGCGCCCGACGAGATCGAGCCGATCGACGGGCCGACCGAGGGAGACCGAGACGAATGAAAGGAGAGTCGGCCATGGACAGGGTGGGAGCAGTGGCGATCGCCATCGCCGCGGTGATCGGAGGTGTTCTCACGGTCGTCGGGGTGCGGTCGATACCGGACATCCGGCGCTATTTCCGGATCCGCAACATGTAGCGAAGGTGAGGACAAGTCATGGGTGACAGGAAAGAAGAGCCGCAGTCGGCACGCGGGGCGCCTGGCTCGCGCGACACCGGTTCGGACACGGTCGCCGGCGGTCCGACGGACCGTGAACCCGGCGACATCGGGCACGAGGAGCTGACCTCGGCCGAGGGTGAGCGCCCCGAGCGCGGCACCGACTTCACCACGACGCCGGGCACCGACGCCGAACCGGCCGTCCCGCCCTACGACGAGCGCAAGGACACCGCGAATCGGCCGGGCGAGACAGCGGCGGGTGAGGTGGAGGGCGCCGATGTCGGCGGCGCGACGACGCCGACGCCGACCGACGAACAGGAGTGAGGCGACGACGAAGGTGCTGGTCGCCGGGATCGGGAACATCTTCCTCGGCGACGACGGATTCGGCCCGGCGGTGGTGCGGCGGCTGCCCGCCCCCACCGCGGCGGACGTGCGCGTCGCCGACTACGGCATCCGGGGCATGCACCTCGCCTACGACCTGCTGAACGACTGGGACGCGCTGGTGCTCGTCGACGCCCTGCCCGATCGGGGCGCGCCGGGCCGGGTCGAGGTGTTCCGTGCGGAGCAGGCGGAGGAAGCCGGCACCCGGCTCGACGCGCACGCGATGGATCCCGAGGCCGTGTTCTCGATGGTGCGGACGCTGGGCGGCACCGTGCCGCCGACGGTGATCGTCGGGTGCCAGGTCGTCTCGGTCGCCGAGGGGATCGGCCTCACCGAGCCCGTCGAGGCGGCCGTCGCACCCGCCGCCGCCGCGGTCGGGTCGGTGCTGGCGGACCTGCTCAGCCGACAGGAGGTGTGAACGATGTGCCTCGGGATTCCGGGCCGGGTCGTGCGGATGGCCGAGGGCTACCACGATCAGGTGGCCTTGGTGGACGTCTCGGGTGAGACGCGCAAAGTGAACATCGGCATGCTCGACGAAGGCCCGGTGCGCCCCGGCGAGTGGGTCATCATCCACATGGGTTTCGCGGTCGAGCGAACCGACGAGGCGGGCGCGGCCGAGGCGCTCGCGGGGCTGCGGCTGCTGGGACGCGGGGAGGAACCGTGACCGCGGCGCGAACCCGGCGGCGGATCCTGGTCCGCGGCGTGGTGCAGGGCGTCGGATTCCGGCCGTTCGTCTACACCACCGCCGCCGAGCTGTCGCTGGCCGGTCGCGTGTCCAACGACAGCTCCGGTGTGATCGTCGAGGTCGAGGGCGCCGCGCGGGATCTGGACGAATTCGAGCGCCGCGTCCACCAGAGTCCGCCACCGCTGGCCGTCGTCGAATCCATCGAGACGACCGAGATTCCGGCGCGCGGCGGCACCGGGTTCCACATCGCCGACACCACCCGCGACGGCGCGGGACGCACACTGGCCTCGCCGGACGTGGCGATCTGCGCCGAGTGCGCCGCCGAACTGCGCGATCCGGCCGATCGCCGCTACCGGCACCCCTTCGTCAACTGCACCAACTGCGGTCCTCGATTCACCATCATCGCGAGTCTGCCCTACGACCGCGACCGCACGTCGATGGCCGAGTTCCCCATGTGCGCGGCGTGCGCGCGCGAGTACGCCGACCCCGCCGATCGCCGCTTTCACGCGCAGCCGATCGCCTGTCCCGACTGCGGTCCCACGCTCGGCTACACCGGCCCCGGCGCGGGAGACCCGATCGCGGCGTCCCGAGAGTTGCTGCGGCGCGGCGGGATTCTCGCGGTCAAGGGCATCGGTGGATACCACCTGGCCTGCGACGCGGCGAACGAGGCCGCCGTCGCCGAGCTCCGTCGCCGGAAACGGCGCGGCGACAAGCCGTTCGCGCTCATGGTGCCGGATCTGGCGACCGCACGGGCGATCGTCGAGGTCGACGCGGCCGCCGCCGCATTGTTGACCGGGCCCGCCCGCCCGATCGTGTTGCTGCCGCGGCGCGCGGAGCCCGAATCGCCTGCCGTGGCGGCCTTTCCGGCACCGGCCAGATCGGTGGCTCCGCGCAATCCCGATCTCGGCGTGATGATCGCCTACTCGCCGTTGCATCTGCTGCTGTTCGGGCTGCCCGACGACCCGCCCGGCCCCCAGGCATTGGTGATGACCTCGGGAAACCTCGGCGGCGAGCCGATCTGCTACGACGACGCCGACGCGCGCGAGCGCCTGGCGGGCCTCGCCGACGCGTGGCTCACGCACAACCGGCGCATCGTGGTGCCCTGCGACGATTCGGTGGTGCGGCTGGTCGACGGCGTCGAACTGCCGGTGCGCCGCTCCCGTGGGTACGCGCCGATGCCGTTGGCCCTGCCGACGCCGATGCCGCCGACGCTGGCTGTCGGCGCCGATCTGAAGAACACCTGCGCGGTGGCCGACGGCCGCTACGCGTGGTTGAGCCAGCACATCGGCGACATGGACGACCTGGCAACGCTGCGCGCGTTCACCGAGGCCGAGCGGCATCTCGAGGAGCTCACCGCCGTGCGGCCGATCCAGTTGGCCGCCGACGCGCACCCGCGCTACCGGTCCACCGCGTGGGCCGAACAACACGCCGACGGCCGCCCGCTACGGACGGTGCAGCACCACCACGCCCATATCGCGGCGGTGATGGGCGAGCACGGCCTCGACCCCGCCGCGACGGTGCTCGGAATCGCGTTCGACGGAACCGGTTTCGGGCCCGACGCGGCGATCTGGGGCGCCGAGGTGCTCGCCGCGGGATACAAGGGGTACCGGCGGCTCGCGCATCTGCGCTACGTGCCCCTCGCCGGTGGCGACCTGAGCGTGCGTCGGCCGTACCGCATGGCGCTGGCGCACCTGCGCGCCGCCGGGATCGACTGGACCGAGGACATCCTCGCGGTCCGGGCATGCCCGGCCGAAGAACGCAAAGTTCTGGCACACCAGCTGGATACCGGCTTCGGCTGCGTGCCGACCTCGAGCATGGGCAGGCTCTTCGACGCGGTCTCGTCGCTGGCCGGGGTGCGCCACGAGGTGGACTACGAGGCCCAGGCGGCGATCGAGCTGGAGGGACTGGCTCGCGGCGCGGATCCCGGTGCGGGAGTTTACGAGTTCGCCATCCCGGCGAACGACGGCTCCCGCGGTCGCGGCGGCACCGCGATCGATCCCGCTCCGGTGATCGCCGCGGTCGTCGCCGATGTGCGGGCCGGGGTCCCGCCCGCCGTGGTCGGCGCGCGCTTCCACGCGGCGGTCGCGCGCCTGATCCTCGACCTCGCCGTCGAATACGGAGCCTCGGCCACGCCAGTGGCCCTGTCCGGCGGGGTGTTCCAGAACGCCCTGCTGCTCTCGGCCACTCGAAAACTTCTACAGGAGAAGGGCTTCGAAGTCCTCTGCCATCGCAGGCTGCCGCCGAACGACGGCGGACTCGCGTTCGGCCAGCTACTCGCCATCGGAGCGGGATGAGCGGAAAGGAGAAGCGACGATGTGCCTGGCAGTACCGGGAAAGGTGCTCAGCCTGCACGAGCGGGACGGCACGCTGATGTCGACCGTCGACTTCGGCGGCGTGCACAAGGATGTGTGCCTGCAATACATCCCCGACGCGGCGGTCGGCGACTACGTCGTCGTCCACGTCGGATTCGCGATTCAGCGTCTGGACGAGCAGTCCGCGCTACAGACCCTGGCCGAGTTCGAACGCCTCGGTGTGCTCAACGAAGAGTTCGGCGACGGATTCGCCATCGCCGCGAAGCAGGCGGGAGTCGAGAACCCCGAAACGACCGAGCAGCGAGACGATCCGGAGGTGACGTCGTGAAGTACCTCGACGAATTCAGCGATCCACAGCTTGCCAAGGGCTTGCTCGACCGGATCCGCGGCGCGACGAGCAGACGGTGGTCGATCATGGAAGTCTGTGGCGGCCAGACGCATTCGATCATCCGGCACGGCATCGATCAGCTGCTGCCCGACCAGATCGAGATGATCCACGGCCCGGGTTGCCCCGTCTGCGTCACCCCGCTCGAGGTGATCGACAAGGCGCTCGAGATCGCCGCGCGGCCGGGAGTGATCTTCTGCTCGTTCGGCGACATGCTGCGGGTGCCCGGCAGCAACAAGGATCTGTTCCGCGTCAAGAGCGAAGGCGGCGACGTGCGCGTGGTCTACTCACCGCTCGACGCGCTCGAGCTCGCGCGCGCGAACCCGGACCGGCAGGTGGTGTTCTTCGGCATCGGCTTCGAGACCACCGCGCCGGCCAACGCGATGACCGTCTACCAAGCCAAGCGGCTCGGCGTGCGGAACTTCTCGCTGCTTGTCTCGCACGTGCTGGTGCCGCCCGCCATCGCCGCGATCATGGAGTCGCCCGATTGCCGGGTCCAGGGGTTCCTCGCCGCCGGTCACGTGTGCACCGTCATGGGCACCGGCGAATACCCGCCGCTGGCCGAGAAATACCGAGTTCCGGTGGTGGTCACCGGGTTCGAGCCGCTCGACATCCTGGAGGGGATCCGCCGCACGGTGATGCAGCTGGAGGCCGGGCGGCACGAGGTGGAGAACGCCTATCCCCGCGCGGTGGCCGCCGCGGGCAACCCGGCCGCCAAGGCGATGCTCGAGGACGTCTTCGAGGTCACCGACCGGGCCTGGCGCGGCATCGGCGTCATTCCGCGCAGCGGCTGGCGGCTGTCGGAGCGGTACCGCGACTACGACGCCGAGCAGCGGTTCTCCGTCGACGAGCTGCACACCGAGGAGTCCTCGATCTGCCGGTCCGGCGAGGTGCTGCAAGGCCTGATCAAGCCGCACGAGTGCGCCGCCTTCGGCAAGCAGTGCACGCCGCGAAATCCCTTGGGCGCCACCATGGTCTCCTCCGAGGGCGCGTGCGCCGCCTACTACCTGTACCGGCGGCTCGACCTACCCGCGGAGGTCGCTCATGCTTGACGAGACCGGATCGCCCGCGCCCGCGCGCGTCGACATGGGCAGCTGGGTCTGCCCGATGCCGCTGCGGGATTCGCCGAACATCGTGATGGGGCACGGCGGCGGCGGTGCGATGTCGGGCGAGCTGATCGAGCATCTCTTCCTGCCCGCGTTCGGATCGGCCGCCGAGGCGGGATTCGGCGATTCGGCGGTGGTCAGCCTCGGCGGCGCCCGGTTGGCGTTCACCACCGATTCGTTCGTGGTGAAACCGATGGAGTTCCCCGGCGGCTCGATCGGCGAGCTCGCCGTGAACGGCACCGTCAACGATCTCGCGATGTCCGGCGCCCGTCCCATGGTGCTGTCGACCGCCTTCATCCTGGAGGAGGGCACCGCGCTCGCCGACATCGCGCGCATCGCCGCGGCCATGGGCACCGCCGCCCTCGGGGCGGAGGTCAAGCTGGTCACCGGCGACACCAAGGTCGTCGACGCCGGTCACGGCGACGGCGTGTACGTCAACACCGCGGGTATCGGCCTGATCGACGACGGCGTCGACATCCGCCCGCAGCGCGCGCGACCGGGCGACGTGGTCTTGGTCAGCGGGGAGATCGGCTTGCACGGCGTGGCGGTGCTGAGCTGTCGCGAGGGCTTGGAATTCGGCACCACGGTGTGCAGCGACACCGCGCCGCTACACGGTCTGGTCGCGGCGATGCTGGCCACCGGCGCCGACGTGCACGTCCTGCGTGATCCGACGCGCGGTGGGGTGGCCGCGACGCTCAACGAGATCGCCGGGGTGGCGAAAGTCGGTGTGTCGCTGGACGAGCGGAAGATCCCGGTGTCCTCGCAGGTTCGCGATGCGTGCGGACTGCTCGGCCTGGATCCGCTGTACGTCGCGAACGAGGGCAAGCTGATCGCCTTCGTCGCGCCGGAGGACGCCGACCGGGTCCTCGCGGCCATGCGCGAGCACCCGCTGGGCGGGCGCGCCGAGGCGATCGGCGTCTGCGTCGACGAACATCCCGGCATGGTGGTCGCCCGCACGGCGCTGGGCGGAAACCGGGTGGTCGACCTGCCCGCGGGCGAGCAATTGCCCCGAATCTGTTGACATGGACGGCGATTCGGCTTCCGCCGGGGCGGCGCGAGGAGGTGGCTCGGTCACCGGGCTCGACGTGGCAGGCCTCGACGGAACGGAGATGTTCGCCCGCTACGCCCACGCGCCCAACGCGCTCGGCCACTGCGGTCCCGCCGCGAGCGGGTCGATGGTCGACCTGCCCGCGGCGGAGGTCAGGGCGATGGCGCGCCGATTCTCCGGCGCGTGGCCCTACCTGCGGGTCATGTCGCGGCTGACCGGCATCGACGACCCGCTGGACCGCCGCCTCGTCGAATCGTATTGGCTGGGAGGGGGAATCGGCGCGCGGCTGGACCCGGCGGAGTTCATGGCGGAACTCCTGGCGGTCATCGGTCCGGTCGCCGGTCACTACTGGGCGCATCTGACCACGGAACTGGCGCCCGAGGCCGCCGCCAACCACTGCTTCCACGTCTTCGGCGTCTACCCGTGGACCAGACTGCTCGGACGGGGAAACGACGAGCACCCGCTGCGCGTCCTCGACAACTGCCGCATCACCTGGGGAACGGTCCTGGCTCGCGCGGACGATCGGGTGACGGTGTCGACTCGCCGCCTGGCGTGGGACGGGAACCGACTCGCGTTGTCCCCGCCCGAGACTCGGCAGGTAGCGGTGTGGGTCGACGGCTACTCCCCCGCGCCGGACGTGCGCGAGCACGATCTCGTCGCGCTGCACTGGGATCGGTTGTGCGGGCTGCTGGAGCCGGAGCAGGTCCGCGACCTCGCCGACAGCACGGACCGCCAGTTGCGCGTCACCAACGACAGGCTGTCGCGGACGTGACCGTTTCCTCCGGCACCGGACGATCCCGCCTCGACGTCGTTCGCCACTCGCTGACCCGCCCCGAGTGGCTCGGCATGGCAGGCATGTTCGCCGTGATCGCGGCCTTGCACCTGGTCGGCTGGGTCACCCTGATCGTGTTCGTCGTGCCGCGAAATCTGGACATCGGCGCGCAGACGCTCGGGGTCGGCGTCGGCCTGACCGCCTACACGCTCGGTTTGCGACACGCCTTCGACGCCGACCACATCGCCGCGATCGACAACACCACCCGCAAGCTGATGAGCGACGGGCAGCGCCCGCTCTCGGTCGGATTCTTCTTCTCTCTCGGGCATTCGACGATCGTCTTCGGACTCGCCTTCCTGCTGTCGATCGGGATCAGGTCGCTCGCCGGACCCGTCGAGGACGACTCGTCCGGTCTGCAGCACTACACCGGGCTGTTCGGCACCACGGTCTCGGGCGCGTTCCTCTACCTCATCGCCATCGTCAACATCGTTGTGCTGATCGGCATCCTGCGCGTTTTCCGGAGCGTGCGCGCCGGGGTCTACGACGAGACCGCGCTCGAAGATCAGCTCGCCAAACGGGGATTGACGAATCGCCTTCTCGGACCGGTGATGAAGGCGGTCAAAAGGCCGTGGCAGATGTACCCGGTGGGTCTGCTCTTCGGCGTCGGCTTCGACACCGCGACCGAGGTGGCGCTGCTCGTGCTGGCCGGGACCAGCGCGGCCGCCGGTCTGCCCTGGTACGCGATCCTGTGCCTGCCCGTCCTGTTCGCCGCGGGCATGAGCCTGCTCGACACCATCGACGGAACGTTCATGAATTTCGCCTACGGATGGGCATTCGCCGAACCTGTCCGCAAGGTCTACTACAACATCGCCGTCACGGCGCTGTCGGTCGCCGTTGCCCTGCTCATCGGCACCGTCCAGCTGCTCGGCCTGCTCGCCGAGCAGCTCGGCTGGTCCGGCGGTTTCTGGGACTGGCTCACCGGCATCGACCTGAACGTCCTGGGCTATGTCGTCGTGGGCCTGTTCGTCGTCACCTGGGTCCTCGCGCTGCTGGTGTGGCGCTACGGCCGCATCCAGCAGCGGTGGGCTCGGCAGCCCGCGGCTCCGGACCGGGTCGACTCCTAGCACGCCGAAGCCCACCGGGCGGCAGTGCGTGCGTTACTCCGCTCGGTGGGCTCGGCGCCGGCGGTCGGGTCGCGCCTGTACGGGAGGGGTTCGAGGGTTCCCGCCCGACATCCCGACCGCCCGATCGGTCAACAGGTCACAGTGCGCCACCACCTCCGATCAGCCAGGGGTTGAAGGTGCAGTCGAGCTGCGGGTGACCCACCGGGTCCAGCGCGCGCAACGCGATCGACAGCGCCCGCGGCGAGTACATCATCGTGAGGTGGTCGGAGACGTCCTGCTCGCAGCCGTCCTGGAGGGTGATGTTGTCCACTTTCACGCCGGGACCGGCCTGCAGGAAGGTCAGGTCGTAAGGGTTGGTGATCTCGTCGTAGCGGGTGCCGACGATGGTGTAGTCCACGCCGGGCACGGTGTCGCCGTTGGCGTTGAGCTTCTGCACGAACTCCGAGCCGACCGTCTGCTGGATGCCCGCGTGACCGACGAAGATCTCGATGAAGCCGAGGATGTCGATGCCGAAGTTGTTGATGGCCCGGCCCAGCGCGCCGATCCCGATCAGGCTGGTGCCGTGGTGGGTCGCGCCGTAGGTGACGAGGTTCTGCACCTTGGCCGCCCCGCCCTCGAACTTGGTGTACCAGTTGGCCATCGCGCCGCCCTGCGAGTGGGCGATGATGTCGACCTCGTCGGCTCCGGTGGCCGCGAGCACCCGGTCGACGAAGGTGGCCAGTTGCTTGGCCGAGTCCCAGATGTAGCCGGTGCCCATCACGCCGGGCAGCACCGAACCGAGGCCGCCGCCCTCGAGCAAATTCGAGCGGCCGTAGTTGAAGGTGAAGGTGCAGAAGCCGGCGTCCTTGATCGGCTGGCCCATGAAGGCGTAGCCGTTGTAGGCGTTCATCCAGGTGCCGTGCAGCATCACCACGGGACGGGGGTGCTCGGCGGTGGGCTTGCAGTTCCAGTCGTTGGCGCCGGGCGGGGCGACATCGGGATTCAGCAGACCGTAGCCGAACGCGGCCAGCCACGATGTCATCGGCGGGCCGTAACCGACTGTGTCGCTGGCGAATCCGCCCGAGGAACCGGAACTGCTTCCGGATCCCCCGTAGCAGTCGCCCGAGCCGTTGCCGGAGCCCGCGCCGCTGCCGGAGGTGCAGGCCGAGCCGGAGCTGCCTGCGCTGCCCGAGTCGGCGACCGGCGCCGCCTTGCGGCCCGCGGCGATGAGGTCCGCCAAGGCCTGTTCGGTCGGCGCCGGTTCGGGCGCGGCCTGGGCCGCGACACCGGTGAAGCTCATGGCGAGCACCGATACGATCGACACCGCCGCGGCGCCGAGTGTTCGGCCGCAGGTACTTCGTTTCATCAGATGCCTTTCGGTCGGAACGACGTCGTTCCCTCGTTCTCGGTTCTTGCGGTTCGCAGGCCCGCCGTGCCGGTCGGCGGGACTGAAACTGCGCCAACGCTAGGACCGGCGAAACGGCGAAACCCACACCGCGAGCGGGTATCTGGACACCTCACGAAGCGTTTGCCGCGGCCGTAGGGAACGTGCACAGTCACCGCCGCGCAGGCGTGCGCCGGTTCGGGTGACAGGCGCGCCGAACGATTTCGGGTATCGCTCACGACCTCGAGTGCAACCCTCCAATTACGCGGTCGCCGAACGATGACATCTCCAAATATTCCGGCGGGCACGGTGTGCCGGGCGGATCACGGCGCGATCATGGAGCGAGATTTCCCAGCCATCGAAGGCCACTCGATGGCTAATCGATGGAGATGCCATGTTCCACACGTTGTTTCCGCGACCGCGGTTCCGCCGCGGCACGATGCGCGCCCTGCTCGGCGCCGCGACGGCAGCGACCGCGCTGCTCCACGCCCCGGGCGCGATGGCCGACGGGGGCACCGGTTCGGCCGCGGCTTCCCCGCCGCCGCCCCACCTCGCCTCGGCGCAGCCCGCGCTGGGTTTCCGCGGCCCGGACACCGCGATCGTCGTGCTCGGCTACGGCCTGCTCCCCGATGGCGCGATGCGCCCGGAACTGCTCGCACGCCTGCACGCCGGATTCGCGCAGGCGCTGCTCGCTCCCGCCTCGCCCGTCATCGTGACCGGCGGAAACCCGCGCAACGGCGTCACCGAGGCGCGGGCGATGGCGGATTGGCTCATCGCCCGCGGTATTCCGGCCGACCGGGTGATCGTCGAGCCGGACGCCGCGTCGACGGTGCAGAACGCCGAGCACTCGGCCAGGATCATGCGCGACATCGGCGCGAGGGACGCGGTCGTCGTCACCTCGGCCGATCACATCGACCGCGCGGTCGGCGATTTCGCCGGCGCGGGGGTGGACGTCGTCGCCACCGTGACACCGGATCAGGTGCCCGCGCTGGTCGTCCCTTTCGGTCCGCCCGCCTGATCGGCGATCCCCTTTTCCACCGGCACGGCAATTCTGGAGCAAATTATGACCGAGCTCTTCACGCCCATGTCCCGCACCGAATCACCGTCGTATCACGACATCCCGGCGTCGTGGCGCGGCGTGGTTCGCGAAGAGACCATTCGCGAATTCGCCCGCGCCGTCCGCAATTTCCATCCGGCGCACCGGCGGGAAGACGCGGCGCACCGGCTCGGGTATTCCGGCCTCGTCGCCCCGCCGACATTCGCCACCGTGTTCCTCGGCCACCTGTACCGGGAATTGCTGCACTCTCCGCGCACCACCATCACCGCCGCGGCGTCTCGCGTCCCGCACACCGCGCCCCGCGTCCTGCACGCCGACCACGTGCTCGATCTGGCCAGGCCGCTGCTGGCGGGCGATCGGCTGGAGTGCCGGGTGCACGTCGAATCCTCGCGCTATTTCTCGGACTACGAGGTGCTCACGATCAGGAGCGCGCTGGTGGACGGCGCCGGTCGCGCGGTGCACACCGGCACGACGACGGTGCTCGGGCGGGTGCGGGCCGTGACCGGATCGGGAGGCGCGGAGGCGTTCGCCGATCGGCAGCAGGCCGAGACAGCGCTCCCCCACACCGATGATCGAACGCTCTGCACCGCAGTAGATTTCGATACCCTCGCGGTCGGCGATCAACTACCGGTCCAGCTGCTCGAGGTGTCCGGTGCGGATCTGGCCGAGTACTCGTACGTGACCGGCCTGCCGAGCGACGAGCCATCCGGCATGTACGAAATCGGTCTCGCCACGGGCTATCTCACCGACTGGCTCGGTGATCCCGGCGCCATCGGCAGGCTCCGCACCCAGGTCGCGCCCGGCGTCCACGGCCTGCGCGTCCGGCCCGGGCAGCGGGTCCGTCTCGCCCTGCGCGGCCGGATCACCGCGCTGGATCGACGCCGACGCGCCGCCACCCTCACGGTGGACCTCCGTTGCGAGGGTCGTCGGCTGTTCGGCTACGCCGCGGTCGAGGCGCGATTCCGCTGAGGCGTGGCGCGTCCTACGCCGCCCGTCGCTCCTCGGCAGGAAGCAATCCGATGAGTCGCGCCAGCCGCCGGTGCGACTCGAGCCGCGCGGTGCGATCGTAGGTGCTGGTGTGCACCAGGATCTCGTCCGCTCCGGTCCGGGTGACCAGCCGCTCGAGCGCCTCGGCCACCTCGTCCTCGGTGCCGTGGATCTGATCCCGCATCGATTCCGCGACCAGGCGCCGCTCGCGTTCGGTCATCGGAGCCGACTCGATCTCTTCCGGCGGCAGCAACACCGGGAACTCGCCGCGGGTGCGCGAGTACGCGTTCGACCACGCCTCCGGCAGCAGCATCCTGCGCGCTTCCTCGGTGCTGTCGGCGATCAGGACGGTGCCCGAGACGACGACGTACGGTTCGCTCCCCCAAGCGGTTTCGCGGAATTCCGCGCGGTAGCGTTCGATCGCCTCGACCATCCGATCGGTTCCCGCCACCGCCGCGACGACCAGCGGCAGCCCGAAGCGCGCGGCGCGTTCCGCGCCGGAACCGGTGGCCAGCAGGAACGCGGGCACCCGCAGGCCCTCCGCGGGCCACGCGTGCACACCCTGCCTGCCGTGGGCGAAGTAGTCGAGCACCGCGGCGAGTTGGTCGTCGAAATCCTCGGCGTCGGCCTTGCCGTGCCCGAGCGCGCGGCGCACCCCGTCGGTGAAGCCGACCGACCGGCCGAGGCCCATGTCGATCCGTCCGGGGTAGAGCGACTCCAGGACGCCGAACTGTTCGGCCACCACCAGCGGCTGATGGTTGGGCAGCATCACCCCGCCGGTGCCGATCCGGATGCGCGAGGTCGCGGCCGCCGCCGCGGCGGCGAGCACGGTGGGCGCCGACCCGGCGACGCCCGGCACGCTGTGGTGCTCGGACACCCAGAACCGGTGGTAACCCCACTGCTCGGCCAGCCGCGCGAACTCGACCGTCTCGCGCAGCGCCGCGGGATGCGACTGCCCGCGGCGCACCCGCGAGCGGTCCAGGATGGAGAAGCGAACGGAAGGCAGTGCCGCGGTCATACCCGTTGTCAACGCGCCCGCCGCTCGCCCATTCCACCGCGACGCCGGGTCACACCCCCAGCGCCGTGGCCAGCACGCGCCAGGCGCGCGGCAGCTGCGCCTCGAAGTCCGGCCAGGTGTGCATGCCCGCGTCCGAGTACTCGACCTCGGCCGGGATCCCCAGTTCGGCGAGCCGGCCCGCGAACCGTTCGGTGCACGCGCGGGCGCCGGCCTCGAGCGCTGCGCCTCCCCCGGCGAGGCGCAGCGCGTCGACGACCGACGGCGCCGCCGCCACCGCGGCCAGATCGGCGGCGGTGGGGGCGCCCGAGGCGGCGGACAAGTAGATGGCGGTGCCGCGCAGCTTGTCCGCGCCGAGCAGGCTGTCGTGCGCCGCCCACTCGGGCGAACTCGGTGGGCCCCAGAGGTTTTCCACGTTCCCGCCGCGCGAGGCCACCGTGATCGTGGTGACCGCGTGACCGAGCGGATCGGCGGTGGAATAGCAGCCGCTCATGCCCGCGACCGCCAGATAATGGCCGGGATGGCGCTGCGCGAGCATCATCGCCGCCTGCGCGCCCATCGAGACGCCCGCGATGGCGCGCCGACCGTCGGCCTTCAGCAGCGATTCCACGATCGGCGGCAGTTCCTCGGTGAGGAAGGTCTCCCAGCGGTTGAGCCCCAGCGCGGCGTCGTGGCGCTGCCAGTCGCTGTACATGCTGCCGGTGCCGCCGGTGGTGAGCACCACATCGACCGGTTTGTCCGCGAAGAACCGCTCCGCGCCGCCCTTGGTGAGCCAGCCGGAGGTCGGTTCGCCGTCGACGCCGTCGAGCAGGTACAGCGTCGGGCGCGGGCCCGAGCCCGAGCCCCGCAGGACGTCGACCTCGATGACCCTGCGCATCGCGGCGGAGGCGATGTGCAGGCGGTCGCGGCGCGGACCCAGGCTCTCGATGGTCAGCAGACCGGTCCTGGTCATCTTCGGATCGACCGCGGGCGCCTGCGTCGGCGCGGCCGCCGGGCTCGCGGGCGCGGCGAGCACTTCGGCGAGCACGGGCGCGGTAGTCGCGGCGGCGAGCACGGACAACGCCGCCATGGTGATCGAGACTCGTCT
Organism: Nocardia bhagyanarayanae; assembly: GCF_006716565.1. Classification (NCBI taxonomy): domain Bacteria; kingdom Bacillati; phylum Actinomycetota; class Actinomycetes; order Mycobacteriales; family Nocardiaceae; genus Nocardia; species Nocardia bhagyanarayanae. The sequence goes on from NZ_VFPG01000001.1 coordinate 5,629,223, forward strand.
ACTCATGAACTCGCGGCGGCTCGCTCTGTCCGACGGGCCGCGGCCCGTTCCCGCTGTTCCTCGAAGCGTCGTGCCCGCTGCTCCAGGTCCTCGAGGAAGGCGTGCAGCTCGTCGCGGGCCCGCTCCCCGTCGCCGGACAGGTCCGTGCGCTCGAAGACGTTCCACGCCCGCAGCACGGGCCGCACCACCACGTCCAGATGCTGGCGCAGATCGTAGATGCCGTGCTTGGCCAGCAGCACGGCGTTGCGGCGGAAGTTGGGCTGCGTCAGACCGGGCATCTGGAATTGGGTGACGATGTCGGTGATCGCGCGCAGCATCGCGTTGGGCGTGAGGTCGAGGGCCGCGGCGCTCAGATTGCGATAGAAGATCATATGCAAGTTCTCGTCGGCTGCGATTCGTTGCAGCATACGCTCCGCGAGTGGTTCGTCGCACGCGGCCCCGGTATTTCGATGACTGATCCTGGTCGCCAATTCCTGCAACGTCACGTAGGCGACCGAACGCAGGAACTGCGGTCCCCTGACGGGTTTCGCGACGCCGGTCGTCATGTGCTGCATCCGCGCCGCTTCCAGCGCAACGGGATCCACCGCGCGAGTCACCACCAGATAATCGCGCATCACGATGGCGTGCCGATTCTCCTCGGCGGTCCAGCGGCCGACCCAGGTGCCCCAAGCGCCGTCCAGCGAAAAGGATTCCGAGATCTCCCGGTGATAGGAGGGTAGATTGTCCTCGGTGAGCAGATTCGTGATCATCGCGACCTGAGCGACTTCGGACAGCCGGGATTGTCCCGGCTCCCAATCGATTCCGCCCAGGGCGGCGAAATTGCGGCCGTCGTCCCACGGCACGTAGTCGTGCGGCTGCCAGCCCTTGGCCTTGCGGAGATGGTCGTCGAGGAGACGCTCCGCGACCGGCTCCAGTTCGCGCAGCAGGTCGAGATCGGTCGACGCGGTGGTCACTGGTCACACTCCTTGCCCGCCTCGAACATCGAGGCGTGTCCGACGATAAGGCCGAAAAATCAGGCCGAACGCCCCATTCGCGGATTGTTGGGCGAGTTGACTACCGCCCCTCTGGCCTGCTGGGGCCCGTCACAACCGATCGATTCCCCCAGGCCCGCCATCGGATACAGGCCGGGAGGACGGTTCGCCGCCCGGATCCGGCCGAGCAGATCGTGCGCGCGTCCGGCGAGTTCCGGTATGCGGCAACGAGCCCCGGCCGTGACCGTCGCCGTCAGCGGGACTTCCGCGGCCTCGCTCACCACCTCGAGCACCTCGGCCGTCATGGCCAACGGCGTGAGCGCGGAGGCCTCGTCGATCGGCACCAGCACGGTGCCGCCCTCGGTGGACAGCAGCGACAGCGCACGCGAGCCGAGCGGATTGGCCAAGGCGGCCTGCACTCTGCGCAGTTTGCGGCGTCCCGCCGTCGCGCCGCCGCCCGGACGCAACTCGTCGCTGTGCCGCGGGATCGACACGGCGACCACCTGGTACGACGGCGCGATGCTGATACCGGTCTGCTTGGCGAGCTGGGCCACGCCGTGCCCGCTGAGCAGGGCCGAGACGAGGGTCTGCGCCGCCGTCTGGTGCTCCTTGGCGACCAGCCGGTGTTCCTCGACGTAGGCCGTCGACGCCCCCACCGTCACCATCTCCAGCGCGCGCACGATCAACCGGGCGCCCGCCACCACCTGATCGGAGTCGCCGCTGTTCGCCGCGAGGAATTCCAATCCGGAACGAATGCCGTCGTGATACGCCCCGAGCACCGTTTCCAGCGCGACGCCTTCCCGCGCCCAGCGCGTGGCGCTGCCCGCGATCTCCGCCGGTTCCGGAGCGGCCGGAAAAGCACCGGGCTCCAGCACTTCCACCGCCTCGGCGAGGCAGTTCCGCGTTATCGTCACGAGATCACCGGGCGGCACTCCGCGCGGCCGATATCGCAGATGCTCCACGAGTTTCGTACGCAGCGTCTCGGTGCCCGAACCGGCCTGTGTGCCCGCCATGACTGTCGAACAATAGCGGCGATCGCGGCGAAATCCCTTCGCGTTACCGAGTTCCGGGCATTTCATCAGGCCGCACCCGAGGTGTTGGGCGGAATCACAAGCAGATCACGGCTTTTCGCGCGGCGGGCGCGGCGCGAAGCGGCGTCACCGACAGCTTACGACCGTACCGGTTGGAATTGTCGGGCGTCCTGCCGCGCGGTCGACCGAATATTTTCCGGGGCGTTCGGCGAATTCCGTCGAACCGGCGTAACCCGGGGCGGCCGGGAAGCGATAGGACATCCGACAAAGAGCGCGGTATCGCCCGCTGGAAGTTGTCGCATGAGTAGGGTGGCCCGTAGTGTGCCGCGCGTCTCATCACCGATAGCATCGAGCGCCGCGCCTCCGTACCGCGGACCGGGCGCCACGTCGAGTGCGAAGGACAACACGGACATATGACCGGTACGCGAGAGAAGCTGGAGCAGCTCCGGGGCATCCTGGAGCTCGCCGAGGAGCCCGCAGGCGAGGCGGGGATCGCCAAACGCAAGGCCAAGGAGATCCCCAGCGCCCGCGAGCGGGTCCGTATGCTGCTCGACCCCGGTACCTTCGTGGAGATGGGGGCGCTGATGCGCCAGCCGGGCGCGGGCAGCGCCATGTACGGCGACGGCGTGGTCACCGGCCGCGGGTACATCGACGGCAGGCCCGTCGTGGTGATCGCGCACGATCAGACCGTGCACGGCGGCTCGGTCGGCGAGATGTTCGGCCGCAAGGTCGCCGCGGCCATGGAGTTCGCCTACGAGAACGCCTGCCCGGTGATCGCGATCAACGACTCGGGCGGCGCCCGCATCCAGGACGCGGTCGCCTCGCTGGCCTGGTACGCGCTGATGTGCCGTCGCCAGGAGGACCTGTCCGGCTTCGTGCCGCAGGTGGCGATCATGCTCGGCAAGTGCGCGGCAGGTTCGGTGTACGGCCCGGTCAACATGGACGTGCTGGTCGCGACCGACAAGTCGTACATGTTCGTCACGGGCCCCGAGGTCATCAAGGCGGTCACCGGGGAGACCGTGAGCGCCGAGGAGCTCGGCGGCGCGGTCGTGCAGGCGCGCACCGGCACCGTGCACCACGTCGCGAGCAGCGAGCGCGCCGCGTTCGACTGGGTGCGCGAGTACCTGGGCTACCTGCCCTCCAGCTGCCTGGAACAACCGCCGATCGTCAACCCGGGGCTCGAGCCGGAGATGACCAAGCACGACCTCGAGCTGGACTCGATCATCCCGGACGCGGACAAGGTCGGCTACGACATGCACGACATCCTCGTGCGCATCTTCGACGACGGCGCCTTCCACGAGGTCAGCGCCGGTACCGCGCAGAACCTGATCACCGGCTTCGCGCGGGTGGACGGGCGCAGCATCGGCGTGATCGCCAACCAGCCGATGGTGCTCGGCGGCGCGCTCGACGCGGCGTGCTCGGACAAGGCCACCCACTTCATCCGCCTCTGCAACGCCTTCGGCCTGCCGCTGGTGTTCGTGGTGGACACCCCCGGCGTGCTGCCCGGCATCGAGGAGGAGCGCAGCGGCGTCATCAAGCGCGGCGGGCGGTTCTTCCGCGCGGTGATCGAGGCGACCGTGCCGATCGTCACCGTGGTGACCCGCAAGGCCTACGGCGGCGGCTACGCGGTGATGGGCTGCAAACAGCTCGGCGCCGACATCAGCCTGGCCTGGCCGACCGCGAGGATCGCGGTGATGGGCGCGGAGAGCATGGTCGGCATCATCGGGCGCAGGCAGCTGGAGGCGACGCCCGCCGACCAGCGCGCCGAGGTGCGCCAGCAGATGATCGACTTCTACAACGCCACCATGGCGACGCCGTGGATCGCCGCCGAGCGCGGCTACATCGACGCGGTGATCGAGCCATCGCAGACCCGCCTGGAGATCCGCAAGGCGCTGCGGCTGCTGCGCGACAAGGACCCCAAGCCGAAGCACAACCCGCGCAAGCACAGCCTCTTCCCCGTGTAACCGAAACAAACCGGTTGTGCTGTCTCACAACACATCCCATGAGGGGTCGTGGGATCGCCGGATGTTCCGCGAGGCGGGGACACCGGGCGATCCCGTCGCCTAATCTCGGATCTGTGTCCGGCCCTACGTTCGCCGCGCAGCGGCCGGACACAGTGGCGTGCCTGCCGTGGTTTGTTCCCTACCCTTACCCGGCGGGCACGCCGCACTTCGTCGCGCGAGGCGCGCGGGTCAGACCGCGCCGCGGCCGCCCCAGGTGAGACCCGCTGTCGCCCATTCGGTTTCCCACAGCCGCGCACGCCTGCGGTCCAGGCTCGCGCGCAGCAGGCAGTAGCCGGTCACGAAGCACACGAGCACCGCGCCCGCCACCGCGCTCGACAGCAGCACAGCACGGCTCAGCGCTCGGGTCTCCGACGGCGGCTCCACCACCCGGCCGTCCCGATCTAGCCAGATGCTCACGGCGGCACCAGGTTTCACCAAGGTGCTGGAGCGATAGTCCTCGACACGGGTGACGCCCGCGTCGTCGACCCAGGACACCCGCGCGGGCGTGATCGGCGCGTACAGCGGCGCCTTGCCGACCTCGACCACGGTGGCGTCCACGCGACGCAGTTCGGCGATACGACTCTCGACCACCCGGGATTCCGTCTCGTAGACCCGGCCGCCGATCCCGATCGCCACCAGTGGGACGACGACGAGGAACAGCAGGGTCAGCAACATGCCGACCCCGGATTGCAGCCGATCCTCTCTGCGCCGCATCGGATTTCGGTCCAGGCCCATCCGTCGGCAGGTCCGGCGCACGATGCCCGCCGACCCGACCGGACGTTCCTCGGTCATGACGCCGACTCCTCGTACTCGATGGTGCACTCGATGTCGTTCGCCACCCCGGCGAGGGTGTCGAAGAAGCCTTCGATGAGATCGGGCAGGCCGTCCGGGTCCGCCCCGGCCGCCCAGGTCTGCAAGGCCGCGACGATGAGCCCGGAACACGCCGCGACGACGGTCGCCGGGCGCAGATCCCGCGCCGGGTCCACGCCGAGGCGCGCGGCCAGAATGCGCACCGATTCGCGTTGCCCCTCGTTGCGGATGCGTTGATAGCCGGCCAGCAGCGCCGGTTCGTCGTCGAAGCGCTGGAACAGCGCCCAGCGCCTGGCGAGCAGACCGGCCCGCTCCCCGGTGTACTCGGCGGTCAGCCAGTCGTGCACAGCGTTGCGATAGGCCCGCAGCGGCGGCTCGTCGGCCGGGCGACGGGCCAGCGCCTCGTTCAGCAGGTGCATGTCCTGGTCGATGTCGCCGAGGATCGCCGCCTCGATGGACGGGAAGTGGCGGCTGAAGGTGCGCCGGGTGACGCCGGCTCGCTCCGCGATGTCCTCCACGCCCACCGCGGCCAGACCCCGCTCGGTCAGCAGATCGAACGCGGCGCGCGACAGCGCCTCGCGGCTGCGGCGGGTGCGCAGTCTGCGGCCATCCAGGTCGACGGCGTCGTCGGTGCCCATGTACTCATCCTACCAATATTGTCCCGACGGGACATTAGTTTCCCGCTCTCCACCACACGTCAGGGCAGTACCCGCTACCGATCGCATCGAACGGCACTGCCCGAACGCGGGTGCCCGGCGTTCGCTTCGACGGTGACGACGGCCGGCAACCGAACCGAGGCGCTCGACCCAGCGACAGTTCGGGCGCCACCCACTCATGACTTCTCACAAAGCTGTCCGAAATTGCCCGGAAATCGTTTTCGTGTGCATCTTGCGAAATCGCCGTCGGAGAAACCCGCCGACCCGAGCCGAGTTGCGCTCGACCACAGTCGAATCAGCCGCCGGATGGGTCCGAAAACAGTTCGCTACCAGGCGAAATGCCGGACCCTTGACCAGAATTGCGGCGGGAGCTACAAATGAAATCTCCGCCGACCCGAGCTGTTCGAACCGGCCGACGAGAATTGCAAGCCAGTGGTTACCGACGTCATCGATGTGACCGTGGAATTCCCGATCCCCCGCCAGTCGGTGTGGGACCTGCTCCGCGAGCCGCAGACCTACCCCCGCGTCTTTCCCGGGATCGGCGCGTGCGAACCGCTGGAATCCGTTGGCGGACATCAGATGCTGCGCTTCCGCGTCGGCACCGCCGAGCTCGGGGTCCGCACCCAGGTCATCCAGCTGCGGATCGGCCGCTGGTACGAAAGCCTCGAGCTGGTCAGCCCGACGCTGGGCAGCTTCGCCTCGATCCGGCTGCGCGGCACCGAGGAACGCACCCGCGTCTCGGTCACGTTCTTCGGACCCGGCCGCATCCATCCGGCCGTCGCGAAGCTCGGTAACGGCGCGATCATCGCCTGGACCGAGCGCGGCCTGCGTCGCATCGCCGATCTGGTGCGCGGCGCGACCACCTCGGTCGTGGTCAACGGCGAGAACTCCCCGGTCCGCCGCCGCGCGGAGGTGGCGCGGCAGATGATGGCCACCGGCGTGGTGCGCGCCTACCGCCCCGACCTCGGCTTCAAACAGCTGCGCAGGCTCTCCGAGTGGGGATTCAATCTCGCGGGCGGTTACGCGGCGGCGGCCGCGTTCGCACCGGAGCGCACCGCCCTGATCGAGGCGCGCGGCGCGCGCACCTTCGCGGAGATGCACGAGCGCACCAACGCCATCGCGGGCGCCATGTCGATGCTCGGGCTCGCGGCGGGCGACGCCATCGGACTGCTCGCGCGCAACCACGGTGGAATGGTCGAGACCATGGTGGCGGCGGGCAAGCTCGGCGTCGACGTGGCGCTGCTGAACACCGGCCTACCGGCGCGGCGCATCGAAGAGGTGGTGCAGCGCGACAAGCTCACCGCGCTGTTCGTCGACGGCGAATTCGACCATCTCGTGCAATACCTGCACGCCGATCTTCCGCGCTACGCCACCGACCGGACCAAGCCGGTGCCGGGCCGGACCACCCTCGACGATCTCGCGGACATGGGGCACAAGGATTTCCGCAAGCCCGCGCATCCGGGCAAGCTGATCGTGCTCACCTCGGGCACCTCCGGCACCCCGAAGGGCGCGCGCCGTCCGCACGCCAAGGGGTTCAGCACCATCGCGGCGCTGCTGTCCCGCATTCCGCTGCGCATGGACGAGACCATGCTCATCCCCGCGCCGCTGTTCCACACCTGGGGCTTGGCCGCGCTGCAACTGAGCACCGCGCTGCGTTCCACGGTGGTGCTTCCCGAGCAGTTCGACGCCGAGGACTGCTTGCGCCTGATCGCCGAACACCGGGTGAGCACGTTCATCGCGGTGCCGATAATGGTGCACCGCACCCTGGAGCTGCCCGCGCACGTCCGGGCCCGCTACGACACCTCGAGCCTGCGGGTGGTGGCCAGCTGCGGCGCGCCGCTCGCCGCGAGCACCGTGCTCGACTTCATGGACGCCTACGGCGACGTCCTCTACAACGTCTACGGCTCCACCGAGGTGTCCTGGGCGACCATCGCCGACCCCACCGACCTGCGCGAGGCGCCGACCACCGCGGGCCGCCCGCCGCTCGGCACCAAGGTCGCGGTGCTCGGCCCGGACCGCAAGCCGCTGCCCGTCGGCGCGACGGGGCACATCTACGTGAGCAATCACATGCTCTTCGACGGCTACGTCAACGCCGCGCCGCCGGACGAGGCCGACGGCATGCTCGACACCGGCGATCTCGGCTTCCTGGACGCCACGGGCAAGCTGTTCATCGCGGGCCGGGACGACGAGATGATCATCTCCGGCGGCGAGAACGTCTTCCCGCGCCCGGTCGAGGAGGCGCTGGCCTATCTGCCGCAGGTCCGCGAGGTCGCGGTGGTCGGCGTCCCCGATCGGGAATACGGCCAGCGCCTCGCCGCCTTCGTGGTGAAACGCGAAGGAGCGGGCCTGGATTCGGATATGGTCCGCAACTACATCCGCAATCGGCTGAGCCGGTTCTCGGTGCCGCGCGACGTCACCTTCCTCAACGCGTTGCCCCGCGGCGAGACCGGCAAGATCCTCAAGCGCCTGCTCACCGGCGGCCAGGAAGACGCCGCCCAGCATCCGATCATCGGGACGATCGCCCCCGGCTCGTTCTGACCCGTTCGGCGAACCGCGCTTCGCCGAACGCCACCGCAGGAAACCCGGCGGGCCGACGCCCGTCGCCGCACGCGGGCGGCGATTCCGAGGCAACCGTAAGCCCTTGGTGCGCTTCACAGTTGGTCGCGCGCGTGCGTTGTGTGATGACGGAATCTTCGGAGCGGAAAGCTGCGCCGCCAAGGGGGGCGGCCGATACTTCGACCGTCTCATCTTTCGCCGCCAGTGGCGACTCGGTTGCCCGAGTTCGGGAGGATCCACCATGTCGGACATTGCCATCGTCGGAATCGGCTGCCGGTTCGCCGGCGGTATCGAATCCCCGGAGACGTTCTGGGATTTCGTGGTCGACAAGCGGGACGCGGTCGTCGAGATTCCGGCGAGCCGGTGGGACTATCGCCGGTACTACGATCCCGACAAGCGCACGCCCGGCCGTAGTTACACCAAGCGCGGCGCGTTCATGACGATCGACCCGTGGGAGTTCGACCCCGATTTCTTCGGCATCTCCGCGCGCGAGGCGACGGGTCTGGACCCGCAGCAGCGGCTGCTGCTCGAGGTGACCTGGGAGGCGCTCGACGACGCGGGCATGGCCGGACGCGCGGCAGGCGCCTCGGTCGGGGTGTACGTCGGAGGATTCGTGGTGGACCAGTCGGTCGTCGGCGTCGTCGGACCCGCGCTGGCGCACGTGGACATGCACACGGCGGCCAGCGCCTCCTACACCATGCTGTCCAACCGAATCGCCTACGCCCTCAACTTGATCGGGCCCGCGATCACCGTCGACACGGCCTGTTCGTCCTCGCTGGTCGCCTTCCACCTCGCCTGCCAGGCGCTGCACAACGGCGACTGCGAGGTGGCGATCGCGGGCGGGGTCAACGTGATGCTGCAACCCGAGACGTTCGTGATGATGTGCAAGGGCGGCTTCCTCGCCGCCGACGGCCGGTGCAAGTCCTTCGACGCCGCGGGCGACGGGTACGGTCGCGGCGAAGGCGGCGGCATGGTGGTGCTGAAGAAGCTCGACGACGCGCTGCGCGACGGTGACCGGATCTACGCGGTGGTCAAGGCCACTGGCTCCAATCAGGACGGCCGCACCACCGCCATCACCGTGCCGAACGCCGATTCCCAAGAGGCGCTTGCTCGTTCGGTGTGCGCGCGGGCGGGTCTCGCGCCGGACCTGATCAGCTACGTCGAAGCGCACGGCACCGGAACCCCGGTCGGCGATCCGATCGAGTTGCGCGCGCTCGGGCGCGTTTACGGTGCCGAGGCCGGGTGCGCGGAGTCCCTCGGCGTCGGGTCGCTCAAGGCGACCCTCGGGCATACCGAGGCGGCCTCGGGCATCGCGAGCGTCATCAAGTCCGCGCTGGCCATCAGCCACCGGACGCTGCCGCCGCAGGGCTGGCTGGACACGCCCAACCCCGACATCCCCTTCGACGAGCTCGGCCTGCACATCCAGCTCGAGCCGCGACCGCTGGCTCCGGAGGACGGTCCGATGACCGTCGCCGTCAACGGTTTCGGCTACGGCGGCACCAACGCCCACGCGATCCTCCAGGAGTTCCGCGCGGCGGCCGCGACCCCCGAGCCGAAGCCGGCACGGCACTTCGGGGTGCTGCCCCTCTCCGCCCGCTCCACCGCCGCCGTTCGCGCCATGGCCGGTCGCTTCGCGGATCTGCTCGCCGCGGGCGCCGATCGCGATCACCTCGCCGAGGCGGCGTGGACCCGCCTTGCTCACCACCAGTACCGCACCGGCGTGCTGGTCGGCGAGACCGAGGAAATGATCAGGGACTTACGGCAATTCGCCGCGGGCGAAGGTCGCGACGCCGCGCGCACCGTCGCGCGCCGCACCGACGAGCCCGTGTTCGTCTTCTCCGGCATGGGCCCGCAGTGGTGGGGCATGGCGCGCGACCTGCTCGGCGCACACGGCGCCTTCGCCGCGGAGGCCGAGCGGATCGACGCCGCCTTCCGCGCGGTGTCGGGATGGTCGATCATCGAGGAGCTGCTGCGCCCCGAGGCGGAATCCCGGGTGACCGGCACCGAGGTCGCCCAGCCCGCCAACTTCCTCGTGCAGGCTGCGCTGGTGGCGGAGCTGGCCGAGTACGGCATAAAACCCGCCGCCGTGGTGGGGCACAGCGTCGGCGAGGTGTCGGCCGCCTACGTCACCGGCATGCTGTCGCTGGAGGACGCCGTGCGCGTCGCCTACCACCGGGCCAGGCTCCAGGCCACCACCGCGGGCTCGGGCGGCATGCTCGCCGTCGGTCTCTCCGCGCAGCAGGCGCGGGAACTGCTCGGCGACGACGACGCGGTGGACATCGCGGCGGTCAACAGCGCGAGCGCGCTCACCCTCTCCGGCGACGTGGACAGGCTGGACGAGATCGCCGAAAAGCTCACCGAGGACGGCGTTTTCGCGCGCAGGCTGCGGGTGGAGGTGCCGTACCACAGCAGGCTGATGGATCCGATACTGGACGAGCTGCGCGCGATGCTAGCGGAGCTCACGCCGAAGGAACCCGGCATCCCGCTCTACTCCACCGTCACCGGGGCACGGGTCACCGCCGCGGACTGGGACGGTGAATACTGGTGCGCGAACGTGCGCAGACCGGTGCGCTTCGCCGACGCGATCACCGCGATCCTCGGCGCGGGCAACCGGGTCTTCCTCGAGATCGGTCCGCATCCGGTGCTCTCCGGCAATATCCGGGAGATCCTGCTCGGCTCCGGCGAGAACGGCACCACCGTCGCCACGCTGGACCGCAAGCAGCCCGATTCCGAGAGCGTGCGCAAGACCCTGATCGGTCTGCACAGCGCGGGCGTGCTCGATCTGGACGCGCTGTTCCCGCCCGCGCGCCCGGCGACCCCGCATCTGCCGCTGCCGCGCTACCCCTGGCAGCGCACCCGATTGCATTCCCCGCTCCCGATCTTCGAGCAGATGAAGAAGGGATCGCCGGGCGGCTACGCCATGCTCGGCGACCCCGATCTGGAGGGTCGTCCCGGCTGGCTGTTGCAGGTCGGCACCGAGACGCTGCCGTGGCTGGCCGATCACGTCGTCGGCGGTGCCCGCATCCTGCCCGGCGCGGCTTACCTGGACGCCGCGCTCAGCGCCGCGGCGGGCCGGATGGGCGACAGACGCGTCGCGCTCGAGCAGGTGCGCTTCGTCGCTCCGCTGGTGATGAGCGCGCCCGACGTGCCGATGCTGGAACTGAGCGTCGAGGACTCCAGCGGACGGTTCCTGATCCGCTCCCGCAACGCCACCGGCTCGGTGTGGACGGTCAACGCCATGGGCAGGCTGCTGACCGGCTCCTACGAGCCGACGAAAGTCGCGCTGCCGGAGCTGGATTCGGAGGTCGAGTTCGAACCCGAGACGTTCTATGCCGCCCTGGCCGCGCGCGGGCTCCAGTACGGACCGTCCTTCCGCAGGGTCACCGCGGTGCGCGCGAGCACCGACGCGGTGGTGGCCACCGTCGACGCGAGCATCGGCATCGGCTCCGGGCACCTGGCCCATCCCGCGGTGGTCGACGCCGCCATGCAGACGGTGGCGCTGCTGTTCGCCGACGCGAGTCTCGGTGCGGGCGCGATGGTTCCGGTCGGCGTCGACGCCGTGCGGATGTTCGGACCGCTGCCCGAGCAGGTCACCGTGGTGGCGCGGCGCGATCCATCCGCGCACCTGAGCGCCGATGTCGCCCTGCTGGACTCGGACGGGAATCCGTGTCTGCAACTGCTCGGTGTGCGGATCGGCGCGCTGACGCCCGGGCTGAGCCCGCTGCACCGGATGGCGGACTTCTACTACGAGGACACGGTGGAGCGCCGCGACCCGATCGACCCGGCCGTCCTGCCCGACACCGATTCGACCGCCGCGGTGGTACTGGCCCTGGGTAGCGGCGAGCGGGCCGAGCAGCTCGCCGCCGCGCTCCCCCGCGCCCGGTTCCATCGGGTCGGGCCCGACGATCCCGAACTGGAACCGGAGATCACCGCGCTGCTGCGCGCCGCGGCGGCGGATCCTTCGGTGCGCAGGCTGCACGTGTGCGTCGTCGCGGGCGAGGTCGCCGATCATCTGGCCGACCTGTGGAACCTCAAGCGCATCGCGGTCGCGGTCGACGCGTTCGCGGAGGACACCAGCGCCGACGACGTCCTGCCCGGCGTCGGTGACGGCTCCTGCCACGTCACCGTCGTCACCGAGCGCGCGTTCACCCTCCCGGACAGCGCCGACCAGCCACACCCCGGCCACGCCGCGCTCGCGGGCGCGCGCCGCGTGCTGCTCAACGAGCAGACCCGGCTGCGGTGGCGGCTGATCGACGTGGAACCGGAGACCTCGCTCGCCGAGCTCATCGCCGAACTCGCTGTGCCGGGGGCGTTCTCGTACGACAACACCGACGAGATCCTGCTGCGCGGCGGCGCCCGCTGGGCCCCGGTGGTGACCCGTCCGCTCCAGGAGCGCATCGACGTTCTGGAGACCGCCGAGCCGCTCACCGATCCGGAGGCGGACTTCGAGCTGGAACTGCCGAAATCACGGCTGCTCTCGGCCCTCGCGTGGCGCGCCTGCCCGCGCCGCGACCCGGGCCCCGGCGAGGTCGAGGTGCGGATGCGGGTCATCGGCCTCAATTACAAGGACCCGCTGAAGGTGATGGGCATCCTCGGCGAACGTGAGCTGGCGGGCACCTTCTTCGGCACCGCGCCCGGCATGGAGGGGGTCGGCACCGTCGTGCGGCTCGGCGCGGGCGTGGACACCGTGGCCGTCGGCGATCAGGTCGCCATCGCGGCCAAGGGCATGATGCGCAGGTACCACCTCGTCGACCAGCACGCGGTGATCCGGCTTCCCGCGGACGCCGATCCCGGATTGTGCACCAGCACAACGGCTTTCGGCACCGCCGAGTACGCGCTGCTGGACCTCGCCCAACTGCGGCCCGGCGAGACGGTGCTGATCCACGGCGCCGCGGGCGGTGTCGGTTCGGCCGCCATCCAGGTGGCGGCCGCGCGCGGCGCCCGGATCATCGGCACCGCGAGCACCGAGGAGCGGCGCGCGCACATCCTCGCCCTCGGCGCGCACCACGCGCTGAACTCCCGATCGCTCAACTTCGCCGACGACGTGCTCGGCCTGACCGGCGGCGCGGGCGCGGACGTGGTGCTCAGCACGGCGCCCGGGGAGATCCTGCGCCAGAACTTCAAGGCGGTCACCGAGTTCGGGCGCATCGTGGAGGTCGGTAAGGCCGACATCTACACCGGCGGGCTGCTGGAGCTGGCGAATTTCGACAAGAACCTGGCGTACTTCTCGATCGACCTGGACCGCATGTGCGCGGCGCGGCCCGCCCAGCTGGCCGATCTGCTGCGCCGGGTCTACGAGAAGATCGAGGCGGGCGTCTACCGACCGCTGCCCTACGAGACGTTCGAGACACACGAGGTGGCCAAGGCGTTCGACGAGGTGATTCGTTCCGCGCGGATCGGCCGGGTCGCGCTGAGCATGGAGGACGCGGCGCCGCCGGTGCGGCCGCGACTGCCGGAGGTGGAGATCGACGGCGCGGCAAGCTATCTCGTCACCGGCGGCTTCGGCGGCTTCGGCTTGGCGACGGGACGCTGGCTGGTGGCCAAGGGCGCGCGACGGCTGGTGCTCGTCGGCCGCGGCGGCGCGACGACCTCGGCCGCCAGGCAGCAGATCACCGCCTGGCGCGCGGGCGGGGTGACCGTCGTCGAGGAACTCGCCGACATCGCCGACGCCGAGGCCGTCGCCGCCGTGGTGGCCAGGGCGCACGCACTGGAGCACCCGCTGCGCGGGATCTACCACGCGGCGGGCGCGGTGGCCGACAACCGGATCGCGCTGATGGACCTCGATCAGCTCACCCGCGTGTACCGGCCGAAGGTGCACGGCGCCGAGGCGCTGCACCGGGCCGTGACCGACGCGGGCATCCGGCTGGACATGTTCGTGCTCTACTCCTCCGGCGGTTCCATGTTCGGCATCTTCGGCCAGTACAACTACACCGCCGCGAACGTCGCGGTGGAGGCGCTGGCCGAGCGGTGGGCGAGGGCGGGCGAGCGCGTGGTCTGCGTCGGCTGGGGACACCTGTCCGGCGCGACGGGCGGCATGGCCGCCGACGAGAAGGTGGCCAAGTACCTCGAGGTGGTGGGTTTCGGCCCGATCGACATGGCCGACGGCACCGTGTATCTGGAACAGACGCTGCGCCTCGGCGCGACGCGGGCGGCCGTCATTCCGACCGACTGGACCAAGCTCACCGCCGCGTTCCCACAACTCAACCGCACCGGCAGGCTGACGGCGCTGATCGCGGCCTCCGTCGAGGACAACTCGGCCGTGGCGAAGATGAAGGCCGAGCTCGCCGCCCTCGACGAGGGCAAGCGCGGGCAAGCCGTGGCGCGGATGCTCGCCGACCAGCTGGCCGTCGTGATGGGTGTGGCCCCAGAATCCATCGACCTCACCGTTCCGGTGCCGGAACTCGGCCTCGATTCCCTGATGGCGGTGGAATTCGGTGCACGCGTGAGCAAATCGCTCGGCATCGAGCTCATGTCGCTGCAAATGGGTCGCTCGTTCAGCCTCGAGCAGGTCGGCCCGAAGGTCGCCGAACTCATCCTCGCGGCGGACGCGGGCGCGCTCGGTGCGGTCTCCGCGCTGCCGGGTGCGGCGCCCGACTCCCCCGCCGCGTTCGCCGACGCGCCGACGGCCGAGCCCGTGGCGGCCGGGGCGTGACCGAGCTCGGCACCCGCCCGCCCGGCGCACGGCCGGACGGGGAGCGCGCGGCGTGGCTGGCCTTCGCCGGATGTCTGATCGCGGTGTTCATGCAGATGATCGACGTGACGATCGTCAACACGGCGCTGCCGAGCCTCACCGAGGATCTCGGCGCGTCGCGTTCGGCGCAGCTGCTCGTCGTCTCGGGCTATTCGCTGGCCTTCGCCTGCTCGCTGCTCACCGCGGCGCGGCTCGGCGAGATGGTGGGCCGCAGAACCATGTTCCTCGCCTCGGTGACCGCGTTCACCGCCGCGTCGATATGGTGCGGAACAGCCGGCACGGCAACGGAACTGGTGATCGCGCGGGTGGCGCAGGGCGTCGCGGGAGCGGGCATGGCGGCGCAGACCATCGCCATCCTGACCGCGACCTTCCCCCGCGAGCGGCACCAGCAGGTCTTCGCCCTCTACGGCGCGACGGCCGGGTTCGCGGGGATGCTCGGACCGATCCTCGGCGGGGCGCTCATCACCGCCGACCTGTGGGGGCTCGGCTGGCACACCGTCTTCCTGATGAACCTGCCACTCGGCCTCGTCGCGTTCGCCCTCGGTTGGCGCTATCTGCGCCTCGGCAAGCCCGCCGAACGCGAACGGCTCGACCTTGCCGGAGTGGCGCTGTCAACGATCAGCCTGTTCGCGCTGCTCTACGCGCTCGCCGAAATCCACCAGAACGGTTGGCGACCGGTTCCTTTCGGTGTCATCGTCGGCGCGATCGCGGTGGGCGCGGTCTTCCTCGGCTACGAGCGCAGTCTCGCGCGGCGAGCGCGCAGCCCCCTGGTACGGCTGGAGCTGTTCCGCGACCGGGCCTTCGCGCTCGGCGCGATCCTGGTGACGACGTTCTTCGGGCTGTTCACCGCGTTCGTCTTCGCCGTCTCGATCACGATGCAGGACGAGCTGCGGTTCTCGCCGCTGCGCACCGGTCTTGCCATGACGCCGTTCGCGCTCGGCGCGGGTGCGGGCGCGCTCGCCTCGCCGTTCCTCGTGCGCCGCTGGGGAGTTCGCACGCTCGCGGCCGGGATCGCGGTGTACGGCGGCTGCGTGGCGATCGGCGCGGTCTACCTGCACCTCACCGGCGGTGCGGTGAATCTCGCGCTGGCCGTCGGTCCGGTGTTCCTTTCCGGGCTCGGCGTCGGCCTGTTCGGCGTGCAACTGCAACCGCTGATGCTGGCGGCACTGGATCAGCGCAGCATGGCGGAAGCCTCCGGCGTGCTGCCCACCATCGAACAGATCGGCAACGCGGTCGGTCTCGCCCTGCTCAGCGCGATGTTCTTCCGCGCGCACACCCTGGCGGGCAGCGTCACCATGCTGCTGGCGATCGCCGCCGTCGCGATCGGCATGGGCGCGCTGACCCTGGCGCTGCCCGAGCCGCCCGAGGCCCGCGATCCGGCATCGGCGTCCTGACGGTCCCGCCAGTCCAGAAGCTCCGCATCGGCGAAATAGAGGAAGACGTGGTCAATTTCGGGCTCATCGACGAGTGGGATCCGGCGCCGGGCCGACTGATCAGCTGGGTGGCGTCGGCCGACGCGGTGGCCCGCGCCGCGCTGGCGCCGGTCCACCCGACGCCGCCGTCGCACCAGCAGGAGGAGTATCTCCAGCTGGCGCACCGCAACGCGGCCGCGGACTTTCGCTACTCGGGCCTGTGCGTGGTGACCGCGGAGGTGCCCGGCACGCTCGACCTGGACGCCATGACGCGCGCGGTCAACGCGTTCTTGCTGCGGCACGACACCTTTCGCAGCTGGTTCGCCCTCGCGAGCGGGCAGGTCCGCAGGCACGTGATGGCGCCGGACGTGATCGATTTCGTCGCGGTCGACCACGGCGACATCGACAACGCCGAGGCGATCCGCGAGCACGTCCAGAAGGAGACGCCGGGTCCGTTCCAATGGGATTGCTTCACCTTCGGCGTGATCCAGCGCGCGGACGCCGCCACGGTATACCTCGCCGTGGACCATCTGCACACCGACGGTGTCGCGCAATACATTTCGTGCTTCGACCTCGCGCACCTCTACGCGCGGGAGATGTGGGGCGACACCGGCGCGCTGCTCCAGCCCGCCAGCTACCTCGACTACTGCGCCCGCGAACGCGAGCAGTCCGCGCGGCTCACGCCGTCGTCCCCCGGTGTGCGCAAATGGCTGGAGCTGGTCCGCGGCAACGACGGCGAATTACCGTCCTTCCCTTTGGCTCTCGGCACCGGCGGGGACGGCTACCACCGCAGCGCCCACCTCACCGTGCCGCTGTTCGACGAGGCCGCGGCGCGACGTTTCGAGCAGAACTGCCGCGCCAACGGCGCCGAGTTCACCGGCGGCATCTTCGCCGCCGCGGCGCTGGCCGAACGCGAATTGGCCGACAGCGACTACTACTTCGGCATGACGCCGATCAGCACGCGCTCCTCGCTCGGCGAACTCGCCTCCGTGGGTTGGTATGTGACGCTGATCCCCGTCGCGTTCCCGATCGGCGCGACGGCGACGTTCGCGCGCACGGTCGGCCGGGCGCAGCGCGCCTACGACAACGGCCTGCGGCTGATGCCGGTCTCCTTCCACCGGGTCCTCGAGCTCGTGCCCGCCGACGCGGGATTCCGGATCGAGCCCGGCTGGTCGACCCCGATGATCTCCTATGTCGACGCCCGCGACTTCGCCGGACACGAGTACTTCGACATCGCGCACGGCGGCGTCTACGCCAACCGCGCCGCCAGCGA
The DNA here is from genome assembly GCF_006716565.1 of Nocardia bhagyanarayanae. Taxonomy (NCBI): domain Bacteria; kingdom Bacillati; phylum Actinomycetota; class Actinomycetes; order Mycobacteriales; family Nocardiaceae; genus Nocardia; species Nocardia bhagyanarayanae. The sequence goes on from NZ_VFPG01000001.1 coordinate 5,646,626, forward strand.
GGAGGTGCTGATGTGGATCAACCGGCTGCCGGGCGGCACCTCGCTGAGCGCGATCTACCCGGACACCCCGGTCGCGCACGATTCGGTGCGCCGCTACGTCACCGCGCTGCGGAGCGTGTTCGTCGCCGCGTCGTTGTGAGAAATCAACGCCCAGCTCACATCCGGCTGGGCATGTCCCAGATTCCGCTCGCCGACCTGCCCGCGCACCGAGTCCGTGCCTATGCTCGCCGAGACGGCTCCGGCCGCGGGCCGACCCGCAGCGGCCCGCGGCGCGACGAGTTCCGGAGCCGCTGAGGCAGGCCGTCCCGGTCGGTGCGACACCGCTCCCAACACCGTCGCGCCCCGCCGGGGCGGCCTGTTCGTCTGTCGCCTCAGTTCATCCCGGTCGGCTCGTCCACGGTGGGCGGCTGACGATCGCGCAGCGCTTCCAGCAACCCGCGCGTGTACTGGGGCGGCGACGCGTGCACCGAGAGCATGTTGGCGACGGCCCGGTAGGCGGCGAGATCGGCTTGCTTGTCCAAATACAGCGCGCTGGTCAGTTGCTGGAGATAGACGATGTCGGGCAGATCGGACTCGGTGAAGCGCAGCATGGTGAAGGCGCCGTCGGCCAGGGCCGGGCCACCGACATGGTCGGCGAGCACCTGCAGCGTGATGTTGGGCTGATCGACCGCCTCGAGCAGCCGGTCCAGCTGCTCGAGCCAGACCGCCGAACCACCGATGCGCCTGCGCAACGCGGCCTCTTCCACTATCACCCAGATCCGGGGCGGTTCCGGCCGGGTGAGGATGTGCTGGCGGCGCATCCGCAACGCCACCCGGCGTTCGATCGCCGCGAACGACTCGTTGGGGTGCGCGAGGGACAGCAGGGCCCGCGCGTAGTCGGCGGTCTGTAGCAGCTCGGGCACCGCCCTCGGCTCGTAGCAGCGGATCAGTCTGGCCGCCTGTTCCAGGCCGAGGTAGGTGTCGAACCACTTCGGCAGCCAGTCGTTGTCGCGGTGCCACCAGCCGGACGCGTTGGCCTGTCGGGCGAGCTCGAGGAACTCCTCGCGCTCGGTCGGGTCCGTCACGCCGTAGAGCGCGAGCAGGTCCACCAGGTCGCGTTCGCGGAATCCGGTGCGGCCGAGCTCCAAACGGCTGATCTTGGAGTGGGATCCGCGGATCGACTCACCCGCGTCCTCGCGGGAGATGCCCGCGGCCTCGCGTAATCGCCGCAATCGACCGCCCAGCAGCATCCGCAGCACCGTCGGACCACCGTCCGGGCCGGGATTCGTTCTAGGAAAAGAAGATTCGCCCGAGAGTCGCACGTCCGGAGCACCCATCCACCGATGATGCCATGAATCACGGGCGACTCTCCAGCGCGCCTCGCGTTGTCGTTCGAAAACGCACTTTCAGTCGCACGTGCGCGTCGGGGCCGAGCACCAGCCGCCAGCCGGAGACCGTGTCCGATTGGATGTGCACGACTCGATCGCGCGCATGACGCCGGACATCGGCCGCGCCGATCGTGGCGCTAACGTTTCCGCACATTCCGCCGCTATATCGAGTGTGTGGCAGACAGGTCTCGGGCCAATCGGCACACCGGCCCGCGACGAATCGAATAGGAGAGTCGTGTAGGCAGAGGTGATCGTATGGCGACCGTGGGTGTTTCGGCGGACCGATCGGCGGTTCGCGCGGTACTGCTCTCCAATCCGGCGGCGGACGAACCGCCACCGGCCTCGCTCGAGGAGGTGGAGCGGGAGATCGGCGAGGCCACGGCGGCCGAGTCGATCGCGGCGGCCCTCGAGGAATTGGCCGGCCGGACCCGCTCGCTCATCGAGAACATCGCGCTGACCTACCGCACGGTGGAAGAGCGGCGCGATATCGTCACGCATCTGGCCACCGGCCGATGGCGGACGTCCTCGCTCGTCTCGGTGCGTGCGGCGCTGCTCGCCTATGTGCGGGAAGCACCGGATCTCGACCGATTCGAGACCATTCTGGCGCTGGAGATCGCCGACCGTGACCTGACCTTCATCCTCGCCGACGCGGCGCGCTCGCGCATCCTCGCCTCGGCCGCGTGGCGGACCGGACCCGATCCCGCGGCCGAAGCGCTCGATCGCGTGCGTCCCGCGCTCCTGGCCAAGGGCCTGACGCTGGACGGCGTCGTGCTGTGCGGCTCGCAATCGGCCGCACCCGAGTTGCTCGACGATTTCGAGCGCGTTTTCCAGGTCCCCGCGGTCACCGCGGACGACCGGTACACCGCCGCGGCGGTCGGCGCCGCCCGCATCGCGGCCGCTCAGCTCCCGCAAGACCCCGGCGGCGAACCCGGCGGCGCGCCGGCGATCGCCGTCGAGAGGCGGCGCGCGGGTGTCGCGCTTCCGCTCGGCGCGGCGGCGGTGGCGGTGCTAACCGCATCGGGCATCGCGCTCTCGCGCGGCACCGACGAGGCGACGTGGGCGCGCGAGGCGAACCAGCCGGCCCCCGTCTCGGCGCCCGCCACCCCCGATACGGCGCGACCCGACGCGGCGCCGGTCCTGATCGAGGGCGCTCCCCAGCCGATCGGGCCCGCGGCCGGCGCACCGGCGAACCCCGTCCAGCCTGCTCCCGGAGCCGCGCAGGCGCGGCCCATCGACCCCGGCGACCCAGCCGATCCGTACGATCCGAACGATCCGCGCCCTTCGGAGCGCGAGACCACCACGCGGCAGACGGGACCGGCGGTCGCGGCGCCGCTCGGCGCACCCGACGACAACGGCCTGTTCCCCGGCGAACCACCCCCTCCCCCACCGGGTTCCGATCCCGCGCTCATCTCCGCGTGGCAGGCGAACCACCTGCGGCTGAACCAGCAATGGCTGTTGGGAGGGTGAGCCCGGTCAGGCGAGCAGGACGCGCGCGCTGCCCCGGCCGAACAATTTGCGAGCACCGGACATGGCCCCGACCTGCACGGTCGCGGCGCGCCGCCCCGGATCCAATTCCTTGACGCGGCCGCTGAATTCGATCGTGCTGTTCCGGTCCGCGGGCACCGGCGCGAAACCGGCGAAGCGCACGCCGTAGTCGACCACCGCGCCGGGCTCGCCGAGCCACGACGTCAGATATCCCGCGCCGAGGCCCATGGTCAGCAGCCCGTGCGCGACGACGTCGGGCAGCCCGACCGCCCTGGCGACCTCATCGCTGAAATGGATGGGGTTGGTGTCGCCGCAGACGCCCGCGTAGTTGACCAGATCGCCGCGCGAGAGCGGCACGTGGCGCGCGGGCAATTCGTCGCCGACGCGTAGGTCCTCGAAGCGGACGAGGCCGCGTCGATCGCTGTCGTCGAGCGCGTGCGGCGGGCTCGTCGCGCGCTCGGTGAGCCGAGCCGCACAGTGCTGCCGGGTAGCGCCGCCGCGCGCCGCGGCCCCCTGACCGCTCATCATCACGCCCGCCACCGCGGCCGCGAGATCGCCCGTCATCGCGACGCCGGTCTGCGCGATGACGGTACTGAACGTCGTCTGCAGCGGCCGCCCCGCGCCGTCGCTGAGCAGATTCCGGATGACGATCAGATCCCTCTCGCCGAACCGCCGGAACGACTCGAACGTGCAGTCGGAGACCAGCTCGTCGCCCGCGACGATCGGCCGGTGCACCCGCACCCGCTGCTCGGTGTGCAGCACCTGGCTGACGTCGTAGCCCGTCAATTCGGTCTCGAACATCGTCCGCTGCATCTGCAGCCACACCATCGCAGGAAAGGTCAGCGGCGCGACCAGTCCGCCGTAGCCGAGCCTCGCCGCGGCGTCCTCGCTCCAGTGCGCCGGGTGATGGTCCTGCACGGCCTGGGCGAACTCGCGGATCTTCTCCCGGCCGACCTCGTAGTGGTCGGCGAGCCGGAAGTGCCGTCCGACAAGCGCTGCGGCTTGCCCGGCGGCCGAGGGTGCGTCGATGTGCGGCGTCATACCTGTTAGATCGCGCCGCGACGGGTTAGCGCAACGTTCGCCGGGGCGTCAGCATTCGCTCACGGCGGGCACACCGCGCAAGCGCTCGTCCAGCCACAGCATCGCCTCGGGGTATCCGGTCACCGCTCCGATCAGATGCTCGCCGAGCACCCCGCGATAGACCGCGGACACACCGAGCTCGCACTGTTCGCGGTAGAGGTTGCGCGCGCCTTCGGCCGGGATCCAGAATTCCTGGTCGCCGTTGTAGATGTAGAGCGGGACCGCCGAGGGCATGTTCTCCATGCGTGTCACGCGGTAGATCTCGGCGGCGACCTCCGAGCGGAGTGGATCGGGGTAGTTCGCGGCGATGTCGATGGGCAGCATCAGCACGCCGATGGCGCCGAAGCCGCTGCCGCACAGGTCTTTCACCGGTGAGGTCGCGATCCATTTGGCCAGGTTGTTCATCCTGGCCAGGATTTCCGGGCGCTCCCTGCCGATGGCGAACACCGCGGCCATGAAGACCGCGGAGGCCAGATTGCCGTTCATGCTGCGCGCCAGGATCTCGTAATCGGCGGGTACACCGCCCAGCGCGGCGCCGACCACGACTTCGGACAGTTCCGGCGCGTAGTCCTCGATCAGCTTGACCGCGCCGTGCGTGGCGATGGCCCCGCCGGAATAGCCGAACATGCCGAAAGCGCTGGCGCCGAATTCTTCCGGCAGCAGATCGCGCACGGCGCGGATACCGTCCAGCACCGCGTGGCCCGCCACATACGGTTCGGCGTAGGCCATCCACGGGCCCTCGTGATCGGGGATCAGCACCGCGTACCCGCGCAGTACCGCCAATTGCGTTGTGGGCGGAATGAAGTCGGTGACGCTCGTGTTGTCGGTCCAGCCGTTGGCGAAGCTGTAACCAGGGGTGCAGTCGCGGCCGAGCGCGTCGATCGGCAGGTTGTTGACCACCACCGGGCGATCGCCGGGACCGGCCCACGCGCCGGCGGGCACGACCAGGGTCGCGGTGGCGAACGACGGTCTGCCGTGCGCGTCGGTGGTGCGGTACTTCATCAGCAGCGCCTGGCGGAACGGCACGAGAACGAGCAGGCCGGCCGTCGCGGTGACATCACGGACCTCGATGATCTCGCCCGGCGCGTAGTCGGCGAGGCCGGGCGGCCAGTGATCGAAGATCGGATCGCCCACCCCGGCGGGCAGCGAGGCCTCGTGCAGCGCGGCCAACGTCGGCGAGACGCCCGCGGTCTCCAGCACCGCGCCGTCCTGGCGCGGCGTCGAAACGATCGGTGGCGGCGGAATCACCCGGTCGATCCATTCCTGCACACCAGGCAGCAGCGATCCCGAAACATGGGGCACCGCGGGCAGTCCGGACAGATCGGGCAGGGCGGGCGGTGCGGGCACGGCGGGCGGATCGGCCGCGGCGTGGCCCATCGCCACCGAAGCGATCAGCAGCGTTGTCAGGAGCAGGGCACGCAAAGATCTCATGGCACACGCCTCTGGGTGCGACGTCGGGTTCGCCTGGCGCCCGGGGAGATGCGGCCGTCGACCCCCGAAATGCCCCTGGGGCCAGGGACTCAGGCTAACCGGCCGCGCCGAGGCGACAGCCGGTCCGTGCTCGAGTTGTGCGTGTCATGACGCCGAATCGCAACAACCGAGCCGAATCCGCCTGCCACGAGGCGGATTCGGCTCGGTCGGCGTCAGCAGTTGCTCGGCGCGGGTTCGCCGCGGAAGCGGGCGTCGAGCCAGCTCAGCACGGCGGGGATGCCGAGAACCGCAGCGGTCAGGTGATCGGGCACCGGAATCTGCTCGGCCTGCACCGGCACGCCCGCCGCGCACCACCTGCGGTCGGTATTGACGATCGCGTCGACCGGAACCAATCCGTCGATCGGAGAATGCCATTCGAACACCGGCGTGCGCGGCACACCGGCGTAGAGCTCGAGGCTGTTCTCCTCCACCACCGCGCGCGCGTCGCGGTCGTCGATCATCGAGGTCGTCTTCGCGAAGTCCATCGCGCCGCGTCCCGCGCCGGTAGCGATGATGTCGTTGGTGCAGCTGTTGGCGATGGCGTCGCGCGCGGCCAGCCCGCGATCGTTGAGCTGCTCGCTGAGCGGGAACCGCTCGGGATACTCGCGTTCCAAGCCGAGGCCCGCGGCCAGCGCGAGACCGAACACCGGATGCGAACCGAGGCCGAGGCCCTCGAGCATCTTGACCAGGTTCATCGGCACACCGCCCATCGCGGCGCCCGCGAGCTGGAGTTCCGGTGCGTACTCCGGCGCGAGCGCGGCCGCCCACGCGGTGGCCATCCCGCCGCCGGAATAACCGACCAGCGCGGTCGGGCTCTGCGCCAGCCGCAATTCGGACACCTGCTTGACCGCGCGGATGCCGTCCAGGGTGATCTGACCGCCCAGTTTCGCCGCGCCGTAGGCGAACTGCGGGCCGAGGTGATCGGGCAGCGCCACGGTCCAGCCGCGCTGCAACAGCACATTCCAGCCGGGCGCCTCGCGCACGATCAGATTCGGATCGCCGGTGTAGAGCACCCGGGAGACCGAGCACTCGGCGCCGAGCCCGTTGATGATGTGCTGGAAGGACAGCAACGGGCCGTCCTGCCGGTGCGCCTTCGGGGTCAGCACCGTCGTGGTGGCCGCGATCGGTTTGCCCGTGGAGTTGGTCGAGCGGAAACGCACCAGGGTGACGGTGGTGTCCGGGAAGATCACCAGCGGCGGCATCTGGCGCACCGCCAGCACGTCGCCGGGTTTCTTGCCGGCCAGGTCCGGTGGCGCGGCATAGAACGGATCCGGGTCCGGCGCGGGATAGAGCGGTTCGCTATGGCTCGCTCCGGCCACCGCCACCACCATCAACACGCCGAGCACCGCCGCTCCGAGCGCGCGCATCGAACGTAGGGCCTTCCTCATGGACTGTGCCTCCCCAGTGGGTCCAACGTTGGAGAACATCCTCATCAACGCCCGGTCGGCGTGGCAAAAAAGACAGGAAACGTGTTGACTTCTCACAAGTTTGGCCATGACACGCTGTGACCGCCGCGCACACATACTCGTGAGAATCCCCACCGAAGCCCCCGGAGCCCTGTGACTTGTCCAGCTAGTGGGATGGAACATGTTCTTCGCTATGGTCGCGGTTCTACCGTCGAGTAACCGGCGCAGGGCCGCGCCGGCCCGGAAGGAGACGGTGGCATGGACGGCACGCAGCACATCGCGGAACGCTGGCGGGGTGTCGCGGAAGCGCCGACCCGGCGCGTGACCGTCTACTTCGACGGCCCGACGCCCGAGGACGAGATCGTCCTCGAGTACGCGGCGACCAGCACCGAGGCGTGGGAGTTCACCACGGCGGCGCTGCACGCGGGACTCACCGTCACCGTCGACGGCAAGGTCCGGCCCGAGTTGCGCAGGTTGCCCTGCCGTTCGCTGTGGCGCTGAGCCCTCAGGGGTTGTCCAGCACGCGATGCAGGAAGGCCAGCGTGTCCGGCAGCGAGTCGCGCGCTGTCGCCAGGTGGTCGCCGGGATAGACCACGACTTGCAGATCCGCACCGGCCAGCGTCAGCTCGGTGACCAATCCGGCGCTCAGCGGCGCGGGCACGTCGCGATCGGTCAGGCCCTGGCCGATGAACAGCGGCACCGTGTGTCCCTCGGTCGGTATCCGCAGCATCGCGCGCACCGCGGCGAGCAGCGCCGGATCCCACAGCGGCTTGGCCAGCAGGGGTCAGGTAGCCGTCCACCTCGAGTTCGGGCGCGGTCGCGCGCAGCCCCGCCACGATCGAGGCGAAATACGCGGTCGTCATCCGGAGCGGTAGCCGCGGCACCCAGGGCCCCATCAGCGGCGCGAGATGCTCGAGGTTCGACGGCGGGCCCGTGGCGGCCGCGCCGCGCAGCCGCAGCTCCGGCGCGTCGTCCGGGGTGATGCGCGCGGTGAACAGGGCGGTCTGGCCGCCCTGGGACTGCCCGAGCACGGCCCACCGATCGCTCAGATCCGGCGCCACCGCACGCGCGGCGCGCACACCGTCGATCATGCTGCGCGCCTGCGAGGGTCCGTCGAGATACGGGTGCGTGCCCGGGGTGCCGAGCCCGACATAGTCGGTCAGCACCACGGCATAACCGGCGCGCAGCAATTCCGGGTAGACGGTGTCCAGGTACAAACGACGCGGCTGCAACGTGAACGCGCAGTGGTCGGCGATCCCGACCGTGCCGTGCGCGTAGGCGACGATCGGCCAGCCGCCCGGCGGCGGCGCGCCTTGCGGCAGATAGATCGCGCCGCCGCTCCGCATCGGCCCGCGTGGACCGCGCGACCAATAGACCAGCCGCAGCGCGGCGCCCGCGTTCGCCACGGCGACCACGTCCGGTAGCGGGGACACCTCGGTGACGGTCCCAGGCCCTTCGGCAGGATTTGCCGAGCCGGTGCCGCCGGGCGCCGACACCGAGGTGACCACGAGCATGCCCGCCATGATCAGTGCACGCTTCATCGCCCGATGATTGCCGGATCGATGCTCGTCGGGCAAGACACCACATTCGGTGTCGTCGGCGCAGGCTGTCGGTCCGCGCGCGATTACGCTCGACGGAGACGTCCGCGCCGCGCGGACGCGACAGCGCCTCGGGAGGGATCGATAGTGAGACAGCGGACGCGGACAGCACACGACCGGCGACCGCGCCTGGCGCGCGGTGCGGGGTTCACGTTGCTGGTGTCCGTCGCGGTCGCCGGATGCGGGGGCGAGGAGGCATCCATCTCGACGCCATCCACCACAGTCGCGCGGGCGCTGTCCGCCACCACCTCCGCGACGCCGACGCCTCCGCCGATCACGAGCACCGATCCCGCGACGCCCATCGCCGCGCAGCCGACGGTCGATCCCTACGAGGGCATTCCGCTCGTCGACCACGTCGAGTGGACCGAGAACGTGGACGGCCCACGCCTGCTCGTCTTTCCCTCGGAGGCGGGCCGCCGCACCACCTATCCCGGTTCGGACGAGCGGGCCTGGCAGGAAGTGCTCACCCAGTCCCCCGCCGCGGACGCCCCCGGCATGCGCGACCAGTTCGTCTGCCACTGGGACTGGGCGCGGCTGGTGCAGCCGAACAAGCCGAGCTGGAATCTCGAACCGTGGCGGCCCGCCGTCGGCTACCCCGCCACCGTGCAGGCCTCGTGCAACCCGGGCGGACCCGAACGCTGACGGTTCGCCCGCGACCGGAAAGGAACCCATGCGCATCGTGATCGCCGGTGGACACGGCAAGATCGCCCTGCTGCTCGCCGAAACGCTCGCCGCCGCAGGTCACTCCGTATCGAGCCTGATCCGCAACCCCGACCATGCCGACGATGTCGCCGCCACCGGAGCCCGCCCCGTCCTGCTCGATCTGGAACGAACCGAGCTGCCCGCGCTCGTCGACGCGCTCGCCGGTGCCGATGCCGTCGTCTTCGCGGCGGGCGCGGGGGCAGGCAGTGGCGCGGCCCGCAAGTACACCGTCGACAAGGGCGGCTCGGTGCTGCTCGCCGACGCCGCCGAGCGGGCGGGTGTGCGCCGTTTCGTGCAGATCTCGACCATGGGGGCTGGTCAGCCGCCCGCGCCGGGTACCGACGAGGTGTGGGCCGCTTATATAGATGCCAAAACCCAAGCCGAGGACGATCTTCGGGCCCGCGATCTGGACTGGACCATCCTCCGCCCCGGCCGGTTGCTCGACACCGAGGCCACCGGACTGGTCACTCTGAGCCAGTATCCGATCGGTCGCGACAGCATTGCCCGCGCCGATGTCGCCGCCGTTCTCGCCGCCCTTCTGTCCGCTCCGAACACCGTGCGCACCACGCTCGCGCTCGTCGCGGGGGATACGCCAGTGGCGGACGCGGTCTCCGCAATTGGTAGCTGATTGATTGCTGAATGTTCTGCGTCGCAGTGGATTCGATCGACGTGATCCCAAAGCCGGTTGCGTCGACGAGTTATCCGCGCCATACGAGCGCTTGCTTTCGCCGCGATTCCGGAACGATTATCGATCTCACCGATTCGAGGATCGACGTCGGCACGCGCGTCGGCGGAAATGACGACACTTCACTCCGCTCGCGGATCGCGCACCGTCCGGTCTCGCCCGACGCGTGCGGGCCGGCCGCGCCGCGCGGGCCACATCGTCGCGGCGAGCGGCCTCCGACCTGGCCAAGCACACGCTCGACCACTCGAAGCGGGCCGCGCGGACGAAAGGAAACCCGGACGCCGAGACGCCGATCCGATGAACCGTCCGGTCGGGACGGTCGGCGACACGAGCGGTAAGGATGAAAAACCTTTTGTGCGAATACAATCGATCGTGCAGATGTACTTGCATATGAAAGGCACGCGGACATAAACTCAGTTCCGCAAAGTTATATAGGGGACAACCAGGGGAGGCCGCGTGGGCGAACCGATGGCAAAGTCGCCGGAAGTTTGCTGCCGCCTACAGTCAGGGGCGTCTTATGGACCAACCACTCGTCGGCGGCCGGCTCGGGTTCGCCGAGGCCGCACTGGCCGACCAGCCAGCGAACGGTAGAACTATGAGCACATCGCCGGCCCGCAGTGGCCACAGAAACACCACGTACTCACGAGAAACGGCGGTCGCGTTCGTCATCGATGCCGTCGAGTCCACCGGCGCGGCCACCCGGAACGATTTCGACATCGATCGGATCGTTTCGACGGCGCACGCCATGGCGGACGACTGGGATCTGAAGGCGCTGCAACCGGCGACCTTCTGGCGTATCGCGTCCACTTTCATCAAGCAGTAGCCGACTCAGCACGCGGCGCCGCAGTCGAACAACGCTGCGCGCCAATGATTCTCGGCTGTCAAGCCTCGGCCGGGCGCCACCTCCGCCCGGGAGGCCTCGGTGTGCGACGCACATCGCGACCCGACAACTTCTCTCGCGTCATCCGGACGCTCACCCGGCGGCTGAATCCGCCTTCGCACAGCTTCTCCGCGGTTCGAATCGAACCGTATGACCGACCCGCGACAACCCACCGCTCAGCGAGCGCGCGCGGCGATCCGGATGTTCACGCGATCAATCGCTTTCGCTCCGCACGCACCGCCGCGCGGGAAGCGAAAAGAGACCGCTCGCAATCTTCAGTGCGGAGGGGTGATCGTCGCAAGTCCGGTCGCGTAGGACGACAAGATCTCGATCGACTTCTGCGGCGGCAAGGCCTGTACGCTCAGGCGGTCCATCACCGAAAGGTACAGCGCCAGATCCTGCCTGCGGTCCAGGTACAGCGCGCTGGTCAGATGCTCGAGGTACACGATGTCGGGTAGCTCGGGCTCGGCGAAGCGCAGGATGCTGAAGGAGCTGCCCGCGGCCGCGTGCTCGCCCGCCGAGTACGGCAGGACCTGGATGGTGACATTCGGCAGGGCGGCCAGCGCGATGAGATGTTCCATCTGCTCGCGGTGCACCTGCGGCCCGCCCACCGGACGGTGCAGCGCGGCCTCGTCGATCACCGCCCAGACGATCGGCGGGTCGGTGCGGTGCAGGATCTCCTGCCTGCGCTGACGCACGGCCACGCGCCGATCGGTGTCGGCGTCGTCGTAGCCGAGAGCCAGTACGGCCCTTGCGTATTCGGGCGTCTGTAGCAGGCCGGGCACGAGATGCGCTTCGTAGGTGCGGATCTTGTTGGCCGCCTGCTCGAGGCCGAGGTAAGTGCCGAACCAAGACGGCAGCAGATCGCTGTAACGGTGCCACCAACCGGGTTCGTTGGCCTGCCTTGCCAGCGTCAGGAACTGTTCGCGTTCCAGCGGATCGCTGACGCCGTAGAGGGTCAGCAGATCGCGGATGTCGCGTTCTTTGAAACCGGTGCGGCCCAACTCGAGACGACTGATCTTGGCGTGCGAACCACGGATCGCGTCACCGGCGGCCTCGCGGGTGATGTTGCAACTCTCGCGTAGTTTGCGCAATTGCCCACCGAGGGCGATCCGGAGCACGGTCGGACCACGCTCCGCGACAACCGATTGCACCAGGCCATCGTCGTTGGGTTCTGCGATCATGGAGTTCGTCTCCGATACTCGAGGTTGCCCACCAGTGTGTCACACACTTGTCGTTACGAGACACACCGCACCGACCGCAATGTTACCTTTCAGCTAGTCAAATCGTCGAATTCTCCAGCTTTCGCACCGCGGACGAACGCGTCGATCTCCGGACGCGTATAGAACAGGACCGCGCCCTCGGGATCGCGCGAGTTGCGTACGGCGACCAGCCCGTTCGACACCTCCGCCACTTCGACGCAGTTGCCGCCGCTCGGTCCGCTGAACGAACTCTTGCGCCAGGCGCTCGTGATCTTGTGCGTGGTTGTACCCGACATTTCCCACTCCTCGGTTACTGCCAGTGTGAGGGACTTACGGCTTGAGTGCTTGCAGATGCACGCTCAAACGTTCTTGCATTTGCACCTACGTTCGGACGATAGCACGAAGTTCACCATGCGGCGCAGAATAATTCGGACCTACCGGTCGGCTTTGATGCCGGTGGTTCGCGGACTCGTGTAAAGGCCCCGTTCACCTCGCGCATCCGGACCGCTCGCCGCAACCGAATCTTGTACTGTCACAGAGCACATCGGATGACCGTCCATTCGCGACAACCCCGGCGTCAGACGCGCGCGGCGCGCCCCGCACATCGGTCAAGGGCGGCGGACATCCGGCCACGCACACATGTTCCAGAGGAGTCTTACGCGATGCCCGAAGACCACAGCCCACTCATCCGGACCGACATTCCCCATTCCGCGCGAATCTGGAACTACTGGATGGGCGGCAAGGACTATTACGAAATCGACAGGATCGCCGGCGACGCGGGCATCGAGGTCGACCCCGACATCACCACCATGGCCGTGCAGTCGCGGCAGTTCCTGATCCGCGCGGTCCGCTACCTGGCCAGCGAGGTCGGCATCCGCCAGTTCCTCGACATCGGCACCGGCCTGCCGACCATGCAGAACACCCACGAGGTCGCGCAGAGCGTGGCGCCGGACGCGAAAATCGTTTATGTGGACAACGATCCGCTGGTGCTGACCCACGCGCGGGCGCTGCTGACCAGCACGACGCCGGAGGGTGTCACCACCTACGTGGACTGCGACTTCCACGACACCGAGCAGATCGTCGCCGACGCGCGCAACGTGCTCAACTTCAACAAGCCGATCGCTGTCATGTTCATGGGCGTGCTCGGCCACGCCAAGACCTACGACGAGCTGCTGCGCATCGTGCACACGGTGCTCGACGCCGTGCCTTCGGGCAGCTACCTGGTGATGTGGGACGGCACCGACGACAGCAAGGAGTACGTGACCCTCTGCGAGAACTACACCGGCACCGGTGGCGTTCCGTACGTGCCGCGGCCGCAGGCCCAGATCAAGGCCGTCTTCGACGGATTGGAGATGGTGGAGCCGGGCTTCACCTCCATCACCCAGTGGCGCGCCCAGAATGCCGAGGTGGGCGAGATCCGGCCCATTTCCGCGTACGGCGCCGTGGCGCGGAAACCCTGACGCGGGACGACGCGAATACCGACGCGTCGCGAAAAAGTCCGAGCCGTCGGAAATAACGTGACGCGTCATCGAGAACTGATGTCACACCGGTGAATTCCTGACACGTCAGTAATATTCTGGGGCACATCAGGAAAGCCCCTGCGCCACAACGGCGGCCGCCCAGCGATCGGGCGGCCGCCGTTTTACATACCTGTTGGTCGTTCGTGCAAATGTACTTGCATCTGTAAGGTACGCGGCTCTAAACTCGGGCGGTAGATAGCGGGGAGGCGCCAGGGAGTTCGCGCCGGCGTCGCCAGACAATTCGCCTCCCCATCGCCAGACGCGAGGGGCGGTCGACATGAGTCAGCCATTTCGAACTCCCCACCGGGACTTCCTCGGAGGCACCGGTGTCGAGACCTTGCGGCCACGCGCCGTGAGCGAAGTGTCCACCGCCGATTGCGGCGCCGAACCCGGTGGCCTCACCTACCGCAGGGCACGCGAGATTCTGCACGTCCACGAGGTGCACGGCCCGCAGTGCAGGCAATGGCTCGCGGCGGCGGCGTACCTGTCCGCCGGTCTCGACGACGAGTAGGTCACGCCGATAGCGCTCCGGCGCAGCGCTTTTCGCGCATCGTTCACGCTCCGGGCGCGTCACCGTAGACGACCAGCCAGCTCGCCCGTCCCAAGAACTCGGCCAGCGCGGGGTCGGTGACGACCGATTTCGCCGCGAAGGCGGCGGTGATCGAGCGCTCGACCATGGCGGTCAGCAACCAACGCCGTCGCGGTCGAATCGACGGCCGGATCGATCACGCCCCAGCGCGATCTGCCTCGAGTCTGGTCCGCACCACGCCCACGAAGGCCGCGACCCGGCCGCTCCAGTACCGCCCCACATCCCGGTCGTAGGCGGCGACTTCGCTGAGCGCCAGCAGCAGATAGCGATGCTCGCGGAATCCCGCGATCATGCTGCCGATGGCACGCACCACCCCGGCCCGGTGGTCGCCGTGGTCGGCGCGCCACCAGGTCTCGGCCGCGTCGAACAAGTCCGCGGTGGCGAGTTCGGCCATTCTGATCAATAGGCTGACTCTTGTCCGGACACTGTGTCCGAGACGTTGTGACCGAGGTGGTTCGAAAATGCCTGGCGCTCCCGCCATCCCGGTGGAGGATACCGAGGTCGTCGTGGTGGGCGCCCGCTGCGCGGGCTCGGCGACGGCCGCCGCCTTCGCACGGGCGGGCGTGCGAGTCGTGCTGCTGGATGCGACGCGATTTCCCTCGGACACCCTCTCCACGCACCTGTTGTGGCCCGGTGGTGTCGCGGAATTGGCACGTCTCGGCGCGCTGGATCGCGTCACCGCGTTGAGCGCGCCACCGCTGCGGACGGCGTTCGCGGCGGGCGCGGGCCACACCATCCGCTCGCCGTTCGTGCCGGTCGACGGCATCGACTACGCGCTGTGCGTGCGCCGCACCGGCTTGGACGCCGCGCTCGCGGCCACCGCGGTCGAAGCGGGCGCGGACTTGCGCGAGGGTGCGCGAGTCGGCGAGTTGCTCTGGCGCGGAAAGCGTTGCGCCGGTGTCAGGTACACCGATGCCTCCGGCACCCGCGAGCTGCGCGCCGCCCTGGTGGTCGGCGCCGACGGACGGCGCAGCACGGTGGCCCGGCTGGCCGGGGCGTCCAGTCCCCGGTTGTCCGCGCCGAGTGGCCGCGACTGCTACTTCGCCTACTGGCGCGATGCCGCGACCGGTTGGCGCGAGGTGGCCGCCCAGTGGCGCGACGGTCCGGACCTCGGCACCGCCTTTCCCTGCGACGACGGACTGCTGCTCGCCTTGGTGCAACCTCCGTCGAGCGTGAACCGTCCCGGGCCCGGCGGCGCCGAACGACGCTATCGCGAAGCGATCGAACGCATTCCGGGGCTGGCGGCCCGGCTCGCGGGGAGCGAGCGGGTCGGTCGCGTCCGCTCCGCGACCGGGCTGGTCTCCTACTTCCGCCGATCCAGCGGCCCGGGGTGGGCCTTGCCCGGCGACGCGGGTCATTTCAAGGATCCGGTGACCGCCCAGGGCATTCGCGACGCGCTGCACTACGGCCGACGGCTCGGCGAACTCGCCGCACCGGTGCTGCACGAGCCGGACCGGCTGGACGCGGCGCTGCGCGCCTGGGAGTCCCGGCGCCTCGCCGACTGTCTCGACATCTACCAGTGGACGAACCGGCTGGCCCGCGCGACGGCGATGAGCCCCTTGGAGATTCAGCTCTACCGACGCGCGATGAACGACCCGGAGCTGGCGCGGGCGGTCACCGCGATCTTCTCGCGAACGAGAGATCCGAAGGACGTCTTCACCCCCGCGCTCGCGGCCGCGCTGGCCTTCGGCGCGCTGCGCGAGGCCTGGCCGTCGGTCGGCCCGGTGCTCACCGATCTCCTGCACGAGGCCCGCGACACCGCCACCGACTGGTGGCAGTCGCGCGCGCACCACGCTCTCGCATCCGCCACCTGCTGCTATCGCGCGGGCCTGCCGCACCTGCTGGACGGCTGAACCTCACCGGCGAGCGACACCGGGCAGCCCGGCGAAGAAGATCTCGAACACCGTCGGCGGATCCGCGTGCAGCCGGGCACTGGTCGACGGGACGAACAGCGCGCCCTCGCTGGTGTCGGTCACGACATAGTCCGCGTGCGCGCCCGGTGTGCGCTGGTCGATGCCGGAGCAGTCTGGACCGCCGGTCGCGTTGACCTTCGGCAGGTCCTCCGGATACTGGTACGGCTCGGAGGCCAGCATGAAATTGGTGTTGAACACCGCCCCCGGCACCATGCCGCCGAATATCGCCTCGGCCAACGGCATCACCGAGGCGATGCCCGTGATCACGCAGCGCAACGCCGGGCGATACTCGTTCAGCAGCGCGCTTCCCGGGCGCAGCAGCCGGACCGCCGTCGCCAGCGGCTGCTCGCTCTCGGTGAGGACCGCGCGGGTGGTCTCGGCCAAACCCACCACGTTGAGCAGCATTTCGTCCAAGTCCGCGGCGCGGTCGGCGACCGTCGCGCCGGTCACGGTCGCGTTGTCGACGGTGCGCAGCAACTCCCCCGCGGTATCGGCGTAGACGTCGGTGACCTCGGCGGTGGCGGCCATGTCACGGCCGAGCTGCGGCAGACTCGGATTCAGCAGGCGCAGCGTGGCGTCCGCGCGCGCCAGCAGATCACCGAGCAGCTCACCGCGACTCTGTAACGCTGCGCTCAGCGCGGCCAGCGTCGCGTTCAGTTGTCCCGGTTCGACTTTCGCGAGCACCGTGGAGAGCCGCTGGAACAGGGTGTTGAACTCGACGGTGACCGATTCCGCCCGGACCAGCGCCCCCGGCGCCAGCGAGCGTGGCGACGGCGCGGCAGGCGACACGAAGTGCACGTACTTGGCGCCGAAGACCGTCGTCGAGCGGATGTCGACGAGGGCGTTCTCCGGCACCATGCGCAGCAGCTCCGGATCCAGCTCCAGCCGCAGCCGCACCCGATCGGCGTGCGGTTCGACCGCCGCGACGCGCCCGATCTCGACACCGCGCATCCGCACCGCGGCGTCCGGATCGAGCACCAGACCCGAGCGCGGCGCGTCGACGAACACCGTCGCGGTCGACTCGAAGCGGCCCGCGTACATCGACATGGCGAGCAGCGCTACCACCGCGATCATCGAAACGAACGCCAGCCCAGCCACTTTGAGCCGCACCACGGCCCAGGTGGCCCACAGGATCGGGAAGCGCCCTCGCGAGGACTGTTGCCGTGCGTCCACTCTTCACCCCTTCGAGAGGGCCCTGCGCGCGATCACGCGACCGCGAATCCCTTGCTCGCGCCCGGTCGGCAGTAGTACTGTCCAGACACGTGTCCAGCATATGTCTGGACAGGTATCTGTGGAAGGATTTCCGATGACTCTGGTCAAACCACAGCGCGTCTCCGGCGGCGAGCACGAGCACGGACATCTCGAGGAATTCCGCTCCGACCCGATCGCGCTGATGCGCCGGGTGCGCGCCGAGTGCGGCGACATCGGCGCCTTCGAACTCGCGGGCAAGCAGGTCATCCTGTTGTCCGGGGCGGAAGCCAACGAATTCTTCTTCCGATCCGGCGACGAGGATCTCGACCAGGGCGCGGCCTATCCGTTCATGAAGCCGATCTTCGGCGAGGGGGTGGTCTTCGACGCCAGTCCGGAACGCCGCAAGGAGATGCTGCACAACCAGGCGCTGCGCGCCGAGCACATGCGCGGGCACGCGGCCACGATCGCCGCCGAGGTCGAGCGGATGCTGGCGCGCTGGGGCGACGAGGGCGAGATCGACCTGCTCGACTTCTTCGCCGAACTGACCATCTACACATCCTCGGCCTGCCTGATCGGCGTGAAATTCCGCAACGAGCTGGACGGCAGGTTCGCGCATCTCTATCACGAACTCGAGCGCGGCACCGACGCCTTGGCCTACGTGGACCCCTACGCGCCGATCGAGAGCTTCCGCCGCAGGGACGAGGCTCGCGCCGCGCTCGTCGAGCTGGTGCAGGGAATCATGGACACGCGGGCCGCCCGCCCCGCCGCCGACCGCGGCGACCGCGACATGCTCGACGTGCTGGTCTCGGTGCCCGGCGAGAACGGCGAACCGCGCTTCAGCGCCAGCGAGATCACCGGCATCTTCATCTCGATGATGTTCGCCGGTCACCACACCACCTCGGGCACGGCGGCATGGACGGTGATCGAACTGCTGCGCCACCCCGAACTGCTGGACAGCGTCGTCGCCGAGCTGAATGAGCTGTACGCGGACGGTTCCCCGGTGAGTTTCGGTGCGCTGCGCCAGATTCCGCGCTTGGAGGCGGTGCTGAAGGAGACGCTGCGCCTGCATCCGCCGCTGATCATCCTGATGCGCGTCGCCAGGGGCGACTTCGAGGTGTGCGGATACCACATCGCCGAGGGCGACCACGTGGCCGCCACCCCCGCCATCTCCAACCGGCTGCCCGAGGACTTCCCCGATCCGGACGCCTTCGACCCGGGCCGCTATATCGACCCGAACCAGGAGGACATCGTCAACCGCTGGACGTGGATCCCCTTCGGCGCGGGCAGGCACCGCTGCGTCGGGGCCGCGTTCGCGCTGATGCAGCTCAAGGCGATCTTCTCGATCCTGTTGCGGGACTGGGAGTTCGAGATGGCCCAGCCCTCGGACAGTTACCGCAACGACCACTCGAAGATGGTGGTGCAGCTGCAACAGCCGTGCCGGGTGCGTTACCGCAGGCGCGGCCCTCGACGGGACGGCTGAGCACACTCGAACGGCCGCGGCGGCGGGTCGCGGCCGTTCGAGTGTCGCCGTCTCAGTCGTAGCGGACCTGCCAGCTCTTGACGCCGTTGATCCAGCCCGACCGCAACCGCACCGGATCCGAGACCTGGCGCAGGGTCGGCATGGCGTCGGCGATCGCGTTGAACATCAGGTCGATCTCCAACCGGGCCAGATTCGCGCCGACGCAATAGTGCGTGCCGGTTCCGCCGAAGCCGACGTGCGGATTGGGATCGCGCAGGATGTCGAAGGTGAACGGGTCGGTGAAGCCCTCTTCGTCGAAATTGGCCGAGCTGTAGAACAATCCGAGCCGCTGTCCGGCACGGATGCGCCGGCCGCCGAGCACCACGTCCTCGGTGGCGGTGCGCTGGAAGGCCGTCACCGGAGTGGCCCACCGGACGATCTCGTCGGGCGCGGTCCGCGGCCGGCTCGCGCGGTAGATCTCCCACTGCTCCGGGTTGTCCACGAAGGCCTTCATGCCGTGCGTGATCGCGTTGCGCGTGGTCTCGTTGCCCGCGACCGCGAGCAGGATGACGAAGAACCCGAACTCGTCGGAGGCCAGCGCCTCGCCGTCGACGTCGGCGTGCACCAGTTCGGAGACGATGTCGTGCACCGGGCACGCCCGGCGCTGCTCGGCCATGGTCCACGCGTAGCCGAGGATTTCGGCCGAGGCGGTGGCCGGGTCGCCGTACTCGGGATCGTCGTAGTTGAGCATCTGGTTCGACCAGTCGAAGACCTTGCGCCGATCCTCCTGCGGCACACCGAGCAGTTCGGCGATCGCCTGCAGCGGCAGCTCGCAGGCCACCTGCTGGACGAAATCGCCGCCGCCCGCGCGCTTGGCGGCGTGCACGATGCGCTCGGCGCGCTCGGTCAGCGCGGCGCGCAGGCTCTCGACCGCGCGCGGGGTGAATCCTTTGGAGACGATCCGGCGGATCTTGGAGTGCTTGGGCGGATCCATGTTGACCAGCAGCGCACCGGTGAGGTCCATCTGCTCCGGGGTGATGTCACCGGGCAGCCGGATGATGGCGCCTTTGCGCTGGGAGGAGTACAGCTCCGGATGGCGCGAGATCTCCTTGACGTCCGCGAGCTTGCTCACCACCCAGTATCCGCCGTCGCGGAATCCGCCCGAGGCGTCGTCGGACTGGGCGTTCCACCACACCGGCGCGGTGCGGCGCAGCAGCGCGAATTCCTCGACGGGGCTGCGGTTCTGCCAGAGCGCGGGATCGGTGAAGTCGAAACCCGCGGGCAACGACGGTGCGGTCATGTCTACCTCCTGGATGGAATGCCCTGCGGCACAATGCGGCCCGGTTCAGGCGGATCGGTGATCGGGCGCGCGGCCCGCGATGTGGCCGGCGGCCCATCGGTAGTCGGGTTTGCCGCTCGGCGAGCGCACGATGGCGTCGGTCACCCAGATCTGTTTGGGCACCTTGTATCCGGCCAAGTGGTCGCGGACGTGTTGTTCCAGCGCGCCGAAATCGATCGGGCCGGGTTCGGCGCCCGCGACGACAGCGGCGACCTGGTGGCCCCAGCGCTCGTGCGGCACCCCGACGACCACCGCGTCGTAGATCTGCGCGTTCGCCTTCAGCACGCCCTCGACCTCTTCGACGAACACCTTCTCGCCGCCGGTGTTGACCACCATGTTGCCGCGCCCGATCAGGGTCACCGTGCCGTCGGCCTCGGCGCGCGCCCGGTCGTCGGTCACCACGACGCGCGCGCCGTCCACCGACTTGAACAGCCGTTCGGACTTACCGGGATCCTTGTAGTACCCGAGCGGCACCGCGCCGGTCTTGGCCAGCCAGCCCTCCGCGCCGGGCGGCACCGGACGTCCGTCGTCGTCGACCACCACCGCGCCCCGACCGGTCCGCACCCTGGGGCCACGGGCGGGATCGTCGTCCTTCTGCGCGAAACCTATTCCGCCGAAACCGGTTTCCGAGGACCCAATGGAGTCGGACACCACCGCGGCGGGGAACGTCTCCAGCAGGGTGTTCTTCATCGCCTGCGAGAGCAGCGCGGCGCCCGAGGCGATGGCCAGCAGCGAGGACGCGTCGACCGGTCGCCGCCGGTAGGCGTCGATCAGCGGCCGGGCCATGGCGTCGCCGGTGATCACCAGGACCTGCGGCCGATGCCGCGCCACCCCCGCCCAGACGGCCTCGGGGTCGAAGCGGCGCTGGAAGATCACCGCGTTGCCCGACCACAGCGCGGTGAAGGTCGGCATCATCGCGGCGGCGTGGATCAGCGGCGGCAGCACGAACCAGGTGCTCGGGTCGCCCGCCGCGCCGATGCGCGACTGCTGGTACTCGTCGGCGACAGGTTCGCCGGTGTAGAAGTCGATGCCGCCGCCGAGTACCCGCCACATGTCCTCCTGCCGCCACATGACGCCCTTCGGCAGCCCGGTGGTGCCGCCGGTGTACATCATGAACAGGTCGTCGGGGCCGCGTGGCACGGACGGCCGCGCGGTCGGCCGATCCGCCAGCGCGCTCTCGTACGGCACCGCGTCGTCCTCGGCAGGACGCACCGTGTCGTCGTCGACGCACAGCGCGTGCCGCACGCGCGGAACCCGAGACCTGGCCGCCCGCACCGCCTCCGCGTAACAGGCGTGGTAGACCAGCGCGTCCAGGTCGGCGTTGTCGTAGACGTAGGCGAGTTCGGCGGGGCCGTAGCGGTAGTTGATGTTGATCGGGACGGCCGCGAGTTTGAAGCAGGCGATCAACGTCTCCATGGTCTCGACGCTGTTGTGCATCTGGAAACCGACGTGCGCGCCCGCCCCGATACCCGAGGCCGCCAGGTGGTCGGCCAACCGATTGGCCCTGGCGTCGAGTTCCGCGAAGCGGACGCGCCGCTCGCCCTGGAGTACCGCGGTGCGGTCGGGCATGGCGTCGACGGCGTGCTCGAAGAGGTCGGCGAAGTTGTTGGCCATCTGGTGTCTCGCTCGTCGGCCGTCACACCACGGTGAGCGGCAAGGGTTTTCCGCGGTCGGTGAACGCGAAGTCCGCGCCGGTGCTGAATCGGGTGATGGCCACCTCGGCGGACTCGCGGAACGGTTCGTCGGCGAGTCCGAAATCGACGGTCAGCAACCCGTCGTCGCCGTCGACGGCCGTGGCGAACCAGCGCGGATTCACCGCCCGGGCCAGCGCGTCCAGTGGCGCCAGGTGCTCGGGGTCGAGCAGCGCGGGCCACGCGCCGTCGGTGCTCGCGCCGCTGTTCCGCGGAATACGCAGGCGGACAGTGCCGTCCGCGTTGTCGACGGCGATGCCGGTGTAGGGCAACGGGTTCAGCGCCGGATGCGCTGCCAGCACGGTGGCCAGGGCGTCCGCGTCGTCACCGAGCCGCAGGCAGCGCCGGATGCGGTCCGCGGTGAGTCCGGCGATGCCGGTGAACTGTTTGCGCACGATCGCCGTCGCGGTCGGCGCGTCGGCCTTGGCCCGCACGGCCACCAGGAAGCCGAGGGTCAGCAGATGGTGCTGGAGGCACACCTCCTCGGCCAACCGCACCAGCGCCGAATGCGAGAAGTCCGCGAAACGCAAGTCGCTCAGCAGTGGTCCCGCGTAGTCGGACCGGCCGTCGTCGGAGGGATCGATGGGCGCCAATTCCGTTCGAGCGGCGGCGGACTCGGCGACCAAGGCCGCGTTGCGCGGCACCGGCGGCGGTTCGTTGGCCGCGTCGATGGTGACCCGCCAGGCACAGACCGGCCTCCGGTCGGCGGGCCGCCGTGGCGGGCGGTGGATGGGGCGTACCCGCGCGTGCGGGTTCGTCGCCAGCGCGGTCGCGTCGAAGGTCGGGTCCTCGATGTCGTGGCACATCGACACCACGAAGTCCTCGCCCATCGGCTCGACGTCGGCCAGCGCGCCGCAGTGGTCGAGCCAGAATTCGCCGTGCTCGTGGTCGTCCACCCGGAAGCGGAAGTCCATGAACTGCGGCGGCGCGCCGATGTCGAGCTGCAACCCCTTGAAGATCGTCTCCACGCCGTCGCCCGCGAAACCGAGCGCCCGCCGCATTCTGCGGGTGTACACCGGGCTGGCCAGCCGCCACTCCTCGATGGCCACCTCCGCCATGCCGGTCCTGCCGAACGCGGCGATGGAGTGCGCCATGCCGGAACGGTCGATGAGGTGCCCGCACAACAGAAGTTCCGGCACCAGCGCGGCCAGCGTCTGCCTGGAGAACCGCGCGTAGCGGCTCGGTATCGCGCTCATCGGCGTCACCACAGCGAGGCGGGCGCTTCGCCGACGCGGTACCAGCCGGGCAGCGGCGTGCCGGAGGTCGAGCGGGCGATCCGTTGCTGCATGCCGGGGGTCAGCGCGTTGTTCGTGATCATCTCCAGGAACAACGCCGAGACGTTGCCGAAGTCGAAGAAGTCGCGCTGCCAGGACCATTGGAAGTCGCCGCCGTACCGAAACCAGCTGCCGCCGATGCCCTCCGGGCTGTACGGGCGGCCGTCGGGGCGCTGCGCGTCGGCGACCTGCTTCCAGAAGCCGATCACCGTGCCGCTGCGGTCGTCGACGACGAACTCCTGGTACGGGTAGGTCCAGCCCTCCAGGCCCGACATCTCCTGTCCCAGCGCGATATCACGGATCTCGTCGCGCCCGACCGCCATGAATTCCTGGGTCGGGCCGTAGTTCCAGCCGTAAGTCGCGTCCACGGTGTACATCTCGGCGAGCGGCTTCCAGTCGCCCTTCTCCTCGCAGCGCTGGTTCTCGACGATCCAGCGGCGGATCATCTCGTCGAGCTCGGCGCGGTCGTAAGCGGCCATCAGTGTGCACCTTTCGCGGCGTCGTCGGTCTCGCCGTCGTCGGCGAGGGAGAGGGCCCTGGTCGGGCAGTAGCGGATCGCGCTCGCGACCGCATCGCGCAGTTCCGGGTCCGGGCTCGGCTCGAGGATCTCCACCTGGCCGCGCTTGGGCACGGCGAAGACGGCGGGCGCCTCGGACTGGCAGACGGCGTGGCCCTGGCACAGGTCGAGGTCGACGGAGATCTTCACGGCGCCCTCCCCTCGCCGGGCGCGGACACCCTGGCTGTCATCACACACCTCGATTTCGAGAACAGGTTCGCCCAGACCGTTTCGACGGATACAACCGTTGAGACAGATACCTGGACACGTGTCTGGACGGTACCACCGCCATCGGCGGCCAACAACGGTTTCGGGACAAGACGGCGCGGCGGCCGATGCGGCACATCCCCGCGACCGGCACGCCCGATCGCTCACGGCTTCGCCTCGCGAAGGCTCGGCTCCGTCGCGCGCTGCGACGAGAAGGTCCACTGTCGAATCGGACGGCCTCGCGAGATCGGACCACTGGCCGAGACAGTTGGCCGTACAAGATCACGGCGCGTTGCCAAAACCGTTATCTCACAGCGATGTTCGCGCATCTGTACTTGCATCTGTATCGAACACGGACCTACACTCGGCCCGAAAACAGAGGAGATTCACCGAGCCCGTGCCAGCGTTGCCACGAGGACTCCTCGCTACCGCCCGAAGGTCTTTCACATGGATCAGTCGCTACATCGTTCCCGCCGACTCGGCGTCGCCGATATCGCCGCCGTCTACGGCACCGAGGCAGTGCACCGACGCATCGCCCAGCTGCGCGCCTGCGGGCAGCACTACGCGGCGGTGGCGATAGAACGCGAGATCTACAGCGCCGCAATGGAAGACGGGGCGAAATAGGCTCCGGTTCCGGAGCGGACCACCCCCGGGGCGGACGACTCGGCCGCCGCACCGGAGGCCGTCGGCGCCGCGTACCCGTTCGGCGCCGACCGGCTTCCCCTGAGCTCGAGAGCCCGAGGATTCGACACGGGCCCGCTTCACGGGTTCACCGCGCTCGCCAGCGGGGCGCGGTGACGCCAGGGCTCATCCATCGGCGCGAGCTGCCGCCGACCGTCTGATACGGCCATGCCGCCGCGGGCCGAGCTTGCCGGCGCGAGCGCCGATTCGCCGGTCACCCTTGTTCCGAGGCTCGCATTTCGGAACGATGCACAACGGTGATGCGATGCAACGTATCTCACCGAACACTCGCCCCGCCCATAACCGTTTCGTATAGTGATGCAACGATTCGGGCGCAGTTCTATTTCGTCCGATGTGGCACTGGAGCACTACGTATGACCTTCACCGCGCTGGATCTGTCCGCCGACACGTCCGCCACGGCGCTCGAAATAGGCGGACAGCCGGCGTCGGTGCCACTGCAGAACACCGACGGAGTCGCCTCGCGCATGGTGGGGTACTTCGCGACCTGCGTCGCGCCGTGCCGCACGCTGCCGGGTGAGCAGATGCGCGGCGACGTCACCAAGGTGACGCGCTTCTGCCTCGCGCTCGCGGCCGAGATGTTCGATCGCCGGACGGTGCCCGACGACGCCCAGCTCGGCGAGGTCAGGGAAGCCGCGGCGCAGTGGGCGCGCGAGGCGGTCCCGCTCGGCACCATCCTGCGCGCCTACCACGAGGGTCTGCGCATCGCCTTCGGACTCGTCACCGAGGGCGCCAAGGCCGACGACGTGGACGAGCTGATCGTCGCGACCGATCTGATGCTCGAATTGCTCGAGGCCATCACGGCCGCGGTCTCCGACGCCTACGTCGACGAGCAGCACCTGGTCGCCCGCGAGCACCAGACCGCGGCGCAGACGCTGGCCTCCGCCCTGCTCAGCGGTCGCGGCAGTTCCGCGCTCGCGAGACAAGCGGGCATCCCGATCGCGGAGGCGTACCAGGTGGTGGCGCTCTCGGTGCCGGAGCATCCGGACGAACGCGACCCGCGAGTGGACGCGCAGGTCGCGGCCCGCCGCAAACTACGCCGACTACAGTCCGCGCTGGCCACCGTCTTCCGCTCGCGCGCGCTCGCCCTGCTCTCCACCAAAGGCGGCACGCTGCTCATTCCGCTCGGCGAGGAGATCCCCGCGCTCACCGCCGAACTGCTCGACACGCTCTCCGAGGGCGCCGAGGTGCCGCTCACCGCCACCGTCGTCGTCGGCGACACCGACCGAATCCCGGATTCCGCCGAGCAGGCCCACGAACTGCTGAACCTGGTCCGCGTCGGCGGCCGCGCTGCCGGCCTCTATCAGATGACCGATCTGGCCGTGGAGTACCAGCTGACCCGCGGCGGACCCGCCGCCCGCCGGATCGCCACCATCCTCGACCCGCTCGACGCGCACCCCGAACTGTTCGACACCATGCGCGCGTACCTGGGCAACGACATGAACCGGCAGCTGACCGCGCGCCAGCTGTACGTGCACCCCAACACCGTCGACTACCGGCTGCGCCGCATCGCGCAGCTGACCACCATCGACCTCGCCACCTCGGCGGGCATCTCGCAGGCGGCCATCGCCCTGCTGGCCAGGGACCTCGACCGCAGCGTCGCGCGGCGCTTGTAGAGCGCGGCACACGTACGCCTGGTGAATCTCGCCCGCGCAACGATGCGGATTCGTGCTGGTCACCCGCTGCCGAACTTGCGATCCTGGAACCCCGTGAGTCTGGATGGTGAAAAGTATGCGAATCGCGGAGATCTTGCGCAGGAAAGGTAGCGACGTCGCCACGGTTCCGCCCGACACGACGGTGCGGAGCCTGCTGGCCACTTTGGCCGAGCACAACATCGGCGCGGTGGTGGTGTCCCCCGACGGCATGCGGATCGCGGGCATCGTCTCCGAGCGCGATGTGGTGCGCCGCCTGCACGAGCTCGGCGCGGACCTGCTGGACACGCCCGTCGCGGACATCATGACCGTGGAGGTCCGCACCTGCGTGCCCGAGGACCACGTCGACAGTTTGCGCCGGGTCATGACGGACCACCGGATCCGGCATCTGCCCGTGGTCCGGGACAACCGGCTGATCGGCATCGTCAGCATCGGCGACGTGGTCAAGAGCGCGATCTCCGAGCTCGCGACCGAACGCCAGCACCTGGTCGACTATCTCCAGGGCAGGTACTGACCTCGCGCGCTAGAGCGAGGACAGGTCGCCGAGGTCCGCGGACAGCCACCGCTCGGGTCGCATGTACACCGCGACCTGCTCGCCGTATGCCTCGGCGGCCTTCAGGTAGACGTCGACCTTGTCCGGCGGCAGGTAGCGGGCGACCATCTCGCGGTGCAGTTCGTCGGTCATCGGCGTGATCCGGGTGACCGGCCCCTCTACGCTGACGTAGCGCACCGTGGGCTCGAGCCGCTGCACCATCAGGCTGAAGCGGCCTGCCTCCTTGATATACCGCATCTTCTCCGACTCCGGGCCGGTCAGTACCCACGCCTCGGCGCCGGGTGCGTACTGGTACCAGATCGGCACGTTCAGCGGACCGCGATCCCGGCCCGCCGCGACGGCCAACGCCGCGATGTGCGGCTGCGCGAGAAATTCCTGACGCTCCTCCTGGCTCAATGGCATGCGCTCCAGGCTAGCGCGTGAAAGGCGTTGTCCACCTGAAACCTTCGATCACCTCGGGAAAAGTGCGTATCGTTGGTTGGTGTCCAGGGCATCGGCGTGAAGGGAGCGTCACGTTGCGGTCACCCGCGCCAGGCTCGCACTTCACCCGCTCCCCTGCCGTACGCCACTCCCCCGGTCACCGGTTCCCTGCTTCGTCACCGCCCCGCACCGACACGATCCGCGCCGACACGATCCGCGCGCTGTTTCCCGCGCTGGCGGAATCGTCCGAGGTCTATCTGGACAGCGCGGCGACCACGCAGAAGCCGCTGCCGGTCATCGAGACGATCCAGCGCTATCACTCCTCCCGCACCGCCAACGCCGGGCGCGGCGCCTACGCCTGGTCGACCGAGCTGACCGCACGGGTGGCGGACGTGCGCGCCCGCGCGGCGGCGTTCCTCGGCGCCGAACATCCCGACGAGGTGGTCTTCACCGCGGGCGCCACCGCCGCGCTCAACGCGGTCGCGCTGTCCTGGGGGCTGGCCGAGCTCGCCGACGGCGACGAGATCCTCTACAACCCGCGCGACCACGCCTCCGCCGTGCATCCGTGGCACCACCTGCGCCAATTGCTGGCCCGGTTCGGCCGCCGCATCGAGCTGGTGCCCTACCGGACCACCGAACTCGGCGAGGCCGACACCGCCGACATCCTCGGCAAGCTCACCCCGCGCACCAGGCTGATCGTCACCAGCCACCTGCACCACGTCTTCGGCGGGCTGACCACGCTGGAAGAACTGCGCGGACGGATCGATCCTTCGGTCCTGCTGTGCTTCGACTGCAGCCAGAGCGGAGGGCATCTGCCGGTCGACGTCACCGCGCTCGGCGCCGACTTCGCGGTGTTCGCCGCGCACAAGATGCTCGGTGCGCCGGGAGTCGGAATCCTGTACTGCCATAGGCGGATTCACGATCGACTGCTGCCCTTCCTACCCGGCGGGAATTCGGGCGTGCGGCTCACCGAGTCGGGATTGGTCGGCACCGCGATGCCCGATCTGCTCGAGGGCGGCACCCACAACATCCCCGGCATCCTGGCGCTCGGCAGCGCGCTGGACGTGCTCGAGTCCTTCGGCATCGAGGCCGTCGCAGCGCACAACCGCGCGCTCACCCAGCGACTGATCGAGCGATTGCGCACGGCGCCAGGGCTGGAGTTCCTGCCCGGTCCCGCGTACGCGCCGTGCGAAACGGGTTACGGCATCGTCTCGTTCCGCATCGCCGGAATCACCGCGGCCGACGCGGGTTTCGTGCTCGGCGAGATGGGGTTCCTCGTGCGCACCGGGCTGCACTGCACGCCCGCGGCGGCCCCCGGCGCCGACGACCTGGACTCGGTGCGGGTCAGCACGCACATCTACAACACCCTCGACGAGATCGACCGGTTCACCGCCTGCGTCACGACGATTGCCGAGGAGGTCACGTGAACACCGACACCCCGCGCTACGACCGCAGGGCGGCGTCCCGGGTACTCGCCGGACTCGCCCAGCCAGGGCTGTTCGGCGACGTCCCGGTGCCGCCCGATCCCCGCCGCATCGAATTCACCTCTGCCGCAGTGCGTCCGGAAGCCAACAGCCACCTCACCTATTCGCAGCGGCTGTACTTGGAGCGGTTCATGCGGCCCTGCCGCCCGAACCAGGTGACCACCGCGACCCACCGCATCGCGTGGACCGACAGCGATGGCATCCCCAACACCGGCCACTACCGCGCCGACGGCTTCGGCCCGCTGGTGCCGATCGCGGTGCGCGAGACCGTCCTCGCGCTGTGGCACGCACTGCGGGCCGATACCGCGCTGGTGCGCCGCGCCGAGGAACTCGGCGGCCGGGAGCGCGCCGTACTGGTGGGCACTACGACCGATCACGAACCGCTGGAGATCTTCCGCGTCGGCATCGAGGCGACCGGCCGCGCGCTCGCCCAGCACGCGCTGCTCGCGCGCCAGACGCCCTACCGCGACCCGATCGAATTCGCCACGGGCATGCGGAATTCGGGCCTGTTCGCGGCGGTCGCGACGCGCTGGTTCTGGGAGTTGCAGGCCTCCACCTACCGGCGCGGGATGATCCCGGTGACCCTGGCCACCCAGCCCGACGGCACCGTGCGCTACACCGCCGAATCGGTGGCCACGCTGCGCGCCATGAAGGACGCCACCATCGCCGACGCGCACACGGTGATGCGGCGCGCGACCATGGTGGAGGGCCTGAGCGTCGAGGACGCGATCGCCAAGTACCACGAGGATCTCGACCTCATCTCCCGTCAGTACGCGCTGCTGCCGCCCGGCACGCGTCCGGCCTGCCTCGCCGCGATGCCGCACCAACTCGACGGCGCGCACTACAGCTTGCTGCCCATCGTGGTCGACCGGTTCGTCGCGGTGTTCACCGAGATCGTGGCGAGCTGCCGCCCGGTGGAGATCGCGTCGGTGCTGGACGAGCGCACGGCCGACGATCCGGTGACGGCCGAGGATCGGGTCTTCTACGTACCGGACATGACCTGCAAGCACTGTGTCCGCACGATCACCGGCGTGCTCGAGTCGATGGGGCTCGTGGTCGCCGAGGTGGACCTGATCAGCAAACGAGTGGTCGCCGAGTTCCGCAGCCCGCGCAACCGGGCGCGCGCCTTCGAGGCACTGCGCGACGGCGGGTACAACCCGGTCGCCGAAAGGCCCGATCCGGCCGACGCCGAAATTAGCGCGCAGCCTTCGGAATCCGCGGTATGACGGCGCCGCTACCGGCGCTACCCGCGAAGATCCATCCGCTGGTTCGTGCCTTTCTCGCCACCCGCGACGCCTTGGACGAGACGCTGATCCGATTCGGCTCACCGGTGCATCTCGTCTTCCCCCAGGTCTTCACCGAGAACCTGGAAAACCTGCGCGCCGTGCTGGATCGGGAGCTGCCCCGCTATCGAATCTGCTACGCGCACAAGGCCAATCAGTCCCGCGCCTTCGTACGCACGGCCGAGCACGCCGGGATCGCCGTCGACGTGGCTTCGCCGCAGGAACTGGCGAGCGCGATCGGCGCCGGATTCGGGCCGACGCGGATCGAGGTGACCGGCCCGAAAGGCGAGGCGTTCCTGCGCGATCTGATCCACTGCGGAGCGACGATCAACGTGGACAATCTGTGGGAGCTACGCCGGATCGCCGAGCTGGCCGGTGATCGCGCCGAAGTGCCGGTATTGCTTCGTGTCTCCGGTTTCCCCGGGTCACCGCTGAGCCGCTTCGGGGTGCCGCTGAGCCATGTCGACCGCGCGCTGGATCTGCTCAGCGCCCAGCGCGGCCGAATCTCGTTCCTCGGCTTCGCCTTTCACCTCGATACCGGTGAGAACGCCGAACGGGTGCGTGCCGTCGACGCCTGCTTGGCGCTGGTCGAGCAGGCCTACGCGCACGGCTTGTCCCCCGGCGTGCTCGACCTCGGCGGCGGCCTGCGCCAAGTGTTCACCGCCGACGCCGACCGGTTCGACGGTTACGTCCGCGCGCTGCGCGAGTCGCTTCTCGGTCGCGGCGAGCCGATGAGCTGGGGTGACAACACTTTCGGCTACCACGTCGAGGGCGGGGCGGTGCAGGGAACGCCGGTGTTCCACAAGTACGCCAACACGATTCCGGCCACCACGATGCTCGCCGACCTGTTGACCTCGCCCCTGGAACGGCACGGCGGACGCACGGTCGCCCAGATCGCCGCGGACAATCTGCTCGAGCTCTGGCTCGAGCCGGGCAAGGCCCTCGTCGACCACGCCGGGGTGACGGTGGCGCGGGTCGTGTTCGTCAAGGAGCTCGGTGACGGCACGCTGCTGGTGAACGTCGACCTCAGCCGCGACGCGGTCACACCGGCCGATCAGGAGGTGATGGTCGATCCGATCGTGCTGCCCGGCGCGGCGCACGACAGCCTCCCGCACGAGGGGTCCGGCGACGGCGCTGGCACCCCGCAGCGATCGGCGGCCGAGACCGCCCCCGCGCTGCGACCGGTGCACGAAACCCGGCCGGTAGGAGTGTTTTTCGCGGGACGACTGTGCCTCGAGCGCGACCTGATCACCAACCACAAGGTCTGGCTGGCGAATCGTCCGAGGTCGGGGGACCTGGTCGTCTTCCCCAACACCGCCGCGTATCACATGGACCTCTCGGCGGCCTCGGCCTCGATGCAGCCACCGCCGCCGAAACTGGCGGTGGTCCACCGGGCGGGCGGTTTCGAAGTCTGCCGCGACGTCGATTACGAACCGCACGCTCCGGCGGGTCTGCCGTCGGCGCGACCGGCTGCGCCCCGTCCGGCCCCGGTGCTGCGAGAAATCGAGGCGCCCTGATGCGCTACGACCACATCACCGAACTGATCGGCAACACACCGCTGCTGCGCCTCGATCCCGCGGTCCACGGGCTCGAGCACGTCGAGCTGTTCGCGAAACTGGAGTCGTACAACCCGTTCGGCTCGGTCAAGGACCGGGTCGCCTGGGGCATGATCCGCGACGACCTGGACGCGATCACCGCCGCGGGACAGACGCTGATCGAGGCGTCCAGCGGCAATACCGCCAAGGCGCTGCGGGTGCTCGGTGGACTCTCGGGTGTCGGGCTGCGCGCGGTGACCAATCGGATCAAGGTCGCCGAGGTGCGCGATCTGCTGCGACTGCTGGGCACCGACATCGTCGAGCTGCCCGGGCTTTCCGAGTGTCCGGACCCGACCACGCCGAACGACGTGTACTCGGTGATCGAGTCGACCATGGCGAAAGAGCCCGGCGTCTACCATCATCCGTCGCAGTACACCAACGAGAAGAACGTCGAGGCGCATCTGGGGACCGGGCGGGAGATCCACGAAGATCTCGCGGCCGACGGCATCGCCCGGGTGGATTACCTCGTCGGCGGGCTCGGCACCACCGGGTCCACTCGTGGCGCGGCGACCTACCTGCGCAAGCACAATCCGGAATTGCGCACGGTCGCCGTGGTTTCCGAGCGCACTGATTTCATCCCGGGCATTCGCTCGGAGACGGAGATGTGGGATGTCGGGCTGTTCCAGCCGGATTTCTACGACCGCATCGTCACCGTGGCATCCGGCGACGCCATCGACGCGACGCTGCGGCTGGCCACCGATTACGGCGTGCTGGCCGGGCCGACGAGCGGCGCCGCCTACGCGGCGGCGCTGGAAACCCTTGCCGGGCTCGACCTCTCGGCACGCGACGCGAGCGATCCGGTGGTCGCGGTGATCATCGTCTGCGATCGGCTCGAGCCCTACCTCTCCTACATCAAGAAGCGCAGGCCGGACCTGTTCGACCGGCCGGACCGGCGCAGGGAACCGACGGCCGCCGAACTCACGGCCACGCCACGGCTCTCGCCCGCCGAGCTCGCGGAACTGGACCGCACCGGACGCCCCACGATCGTCGACACCCGCGGCGCGATGGCCTATCGCATCGGGCACGTCCCCGGCGCGGTGAACATCCGCGACGATCAGCTCGAGGACATGCTCGGCCAAGGCGTCCCGTTCCCGCGCTCGCGACCGGTGGTGTTCGTGTGTCCGGTCGGCGAGGTCTCGCTGCGCTTCGCCGCGCTCGCCCGGCACGCCGGATACGACGCGGCGAGCCTGGACGGCGGCATCGTGAGCTGGCGCGACGCCGGGATGGCGCTGGAAAGCGGGGCCTGAACGGCCGATGTCCGGTAGGCATTAGTGTGAATCGGTGCAGACAGGCCAGGAATCAGACGACGCCGGTCCCCGCATCTGGGGTGGGACGACGCTCACCGAGCGCAGGGAGGCGCGCCGCGCCGCGCTGCTCGAGGCCGCGCTGGATCTGATCGGCGAAGCGGGGGCCGCGGGCGTCACGATGCGCGCGGTGTGCCGCCGCGCCAACCTCACCGATCGCTATTTCTACGAGAGTTTCAGCAGCCGCGACGAACTGCTCGATGTGCTGTACCGGCAGATCGCGGAGGAATTCCTGGAGCCGATGACCGCGTTCGCCTCGGCCGACGACCCGTCCAGGGATCGGGCGCTGTCGGAAGTCCTCGTGGACAAGGTGCTGGAGGATCCGCGCAAGTCGCGCCTTTTCCTGGTCGAGCCGTACTCCAGCACCGGCCTGGGCCAGACCACCATCGCCGTGATGCCCGCCTTCACGAGGCTGATCCAGGACCACCTGTTCGTCCACATCGCGGACCCGGTCCGGCGCAGGCTGGCCGCGGTGAGCATGGCCAGCGGCAATGCCGGAATGTTCTCCGCGTGGCTGAACGGTTCGCTGCGCGCTACCCGCGAACAGATCGTGGACCACTGCGTCGCCACGCTCACCGCCTACCGCTCGATCTACCGCTCCTGACCCGGGAAATCCACGGCCCGCCGCCTCCCGAGGCAGCGGGCCGTTGTCATTGCCGGGAAATCCGCGGATGGCAATTGACGGCAGGTGCCATCACTTCTAGATTGATGGCATACGCCCTCAGATGAAAGGCAGCGCGGCCATGCCCCTGTTCAACCCGAAGACCGACACCTTCGCGGATTTCGACCCGACGACCCGGCGGCTGCTGGCCTCGCTCGTCGACTTCTTCGAGAGCAAGGGCAAGCAGGCGCTCACCGCTGACGCGCACCGCGGCGAGTGGTACGACGACTGGATGGCGTACCTGGCCGAATCCCGGATCCTCGCCTACATGGCCACCCCCAAGGCGCACGCGGGCGGCGACCCGGACAAGCGCTGGGACACCGCGTTCATCTCCAAGTTCAACGAGATCACCGGGTTCTACGGCGCGCAGTACTGGTACGCGTGGGGCGTGTCGACCCTCGGCCTCGCCACCATCTGGCAGAGCGCCAACGGCAAGGCGCACGCGCGCGCCGCCGAGGAGCTTGACCGCGGCGGCATCGTCGCGTTCGGTCTGTCCGAGAAGGACCACGGCGCCGACATCTACTCCACCGACATGCTGCTCACCCCCGACGGCGCGGGCGGATTCACCGCGAACGGCAGCAAGTACTACATCGGAAACGGCAATGTCGCGCGGCTGGTGCCGACCATCGGCAGGCGCACCGACGTCGAGGGCCCGGACGCCTACGTCTGGTTCCTCGCGGACAGCGCGCACCCCAGCTACACCCTGGTCGAGAACGTCATCCACGGCCAAAACTACGTCAGCGCCTACGATCTGGCGGACTACCCGGTCGCCGCCGACGACGTGCTGCACACCGGCCGCAAGGCCTTCGACGTCGCGCTCGCGGCGGTGAACTGCGGCAAGTTCAACATCGGCATGGTCACCCTCGGCATCGTGCAGCACTGCTTCTACGAGACCGTCGATCAGGCGGCGAACAAGATCCTTTTCGGGCATCCCGTCACCGACTTCGGTCAGGTGCGGCAGATCCTGTCCGACAACTACATTCGCATCACGGCCATGAAGCTCTACCACGAGCGGGCCATCGACTACATGCGCGAATCGTCCCCGGCGGACCGGCGTTTCGTCATGTTCAACTCGATCGGCAAGATGAAGGTGACACGTGAGGGCGAGCGCGCCTTCCGGGAACTCTCGGATGTCATCTCCGCCAAGGGTTTCGAGAAGGACACCTACTTCGCGATGGCGCGCGGCCTGATCGACTCCATGCCGCGGCTGGAGGGCACCGCCCACGTCAACATGGCACTCACCCTGAAGTTCATGCCGAGCTTCCTCTACAACGCCGCCGACCTGCCGCCGGTGCCGGTGCGCCGCGACCCCGGCGACGACGAGGCGCTGTTCCGTCAGCCCGGCGCCGCGGGTCTCGGCAAGGTGCGCTTCGCCGACTGGCGACCCGCGTTCGCCGACTACCGGCACCTGCCGAACGTCGCGCTGTTCCTGGAGCAGGCGGAGCGGTTCGTCCAATTCCCGGTGCAGGCGCCCGCCACCGACGAACAGCTGACCGATCTGGACTATCAGCTGGCCGTCGGCGAGTTGTTCACGCTGCTGCCCTACGGCCAGCTGATCTTGGAGCAGGCGAAGATCGCGGGCACGCCCGACGATCATGTGGACGCCATCTTCGAGTTGTTCGTCCGCGACTTCTCGGCCTATGCCCTCGGGGTGTTCGGCAAGACGTCTTCCACTGCCGCGCAACAGGAATGGGCGCTCAGCGTGCTGCGCAAGCCGATCGGCGACGCCGCGCGGGCCGATCGGGTCTACGCGGAGGTGCTCGGTCACGCGGGCGCGTACCGGATGAACCCGTAGTGTCTCAGGACGATTCGCGCTCGACCAGCTGGGCGAGCCGGTCGAGATCGCCGTGCAACGCGCGGGAGCGATCGCGGTGCGCGGGCAGGGTTCGGTAGATGACCCAGTCGAGCCAGACCGGAAGGGAGAGCACACGGAAGGTCTGCTCGATGCAGGTCCCGTCGGGCGTGGACCGCAGCCGGAAGCGCCATTCGGAGTTGTCGCCGAAGATGCCGCCGTCGGTCACCCAGACCAGTTCCCGGGGTTTGTCGACGACCGTGAAAGTACAGACGCGCCGCCAGCGCCAGATGCCCGATTTGTTGCTGCCGCGGAAGCGGGCACCGACCTCCGCGCGTGTGCTGTCGCCGAGCCACTGGGCGCCGCGGCATTCGTGACTCCACTCGCCGACGCGGGTGACATCGGTGAGCACCGCCCACACCGCCTCCGGCGGCGCGGCACAGAACACGTCGTTGCTGCCGCCCAGCGGCACATGCAGCGGGGAGAATTCCGCGGTGTGCCAGCGCCGGAACGCGGCCTTGCGGTACCGCTTGATCATGACGTGCAGCATGAGCCAGCGCGGGACGGCGGGGACCATCTCGCTGATCGCGGCGGTATCGCCGGGCGAGGCGCCGTCCACGAGGAACAACCCCTCGTCGAACAATTCGATCGGGCCGAGGGGTTTGACGTTGTACTCGTCGGCCCAGTGCCGCCACTCACCTTCGGTGACGACGGCCGAGACCACCGGCATCATCTCGCGCTCTTCGCGTTCCAGGTGCGGCAACAGCACGGCCTCCAGGTGGTCGAGCGCGGCGAGCACATCGGCGCGGGCCTCGGCGCTCACCCGATAGACCGCCGCCGCACGAACCAGCCGGTCGATGGCGGGTTCGATGGCGCGGTGGTCGGCGTCCATCCGGTCGAGGAGCTGTGCCGCCGCCGGGTCGCGGTCGCGGACCACCGGGTAGAGGTGCTCGTCTGCGGACTCGTGGTGATGGTGCAGGAAGCGCATGATCCAGAGCAGATGTTCCGCGATCGCGACCCGCTGCTCGTCGAACGGATAGGGCCAGGCGCTCAACGCGTTTCTGGCTCGGCGCAGATCACGGCGCATCGCCGAGTGCACGATTCCCATCACGCGGGTGTCGGCGGGCCGTTCCAGGTCTGCGGAGGAAGTCATGAGATTTGCTCCTCGGCGAGGTCGAGCAGCCGAATCACGGTGTCGGCCGCCCAGTTCCGATACTTGTCCGGCGTCCACGCCGATTCCTCGGTGAGCGCGAGGTAGACCTCGCCACCGAGGACGGCGCGCAGCGAGTCGGCCTCGGCGTCGGTGACGGGGCGACCCGTCACCGCCTCGACTCCCGCTCGCATCGACGTCCAGCGATTCGCGCGGTCGCGGGCCGCGAGGGCGGCCAGTTCCGCATCGGCGGCCGCGGCTTGCACCAGCACCCGGTGCAATGCCGCCGATCTCCGGTTCACGGTCTCGAGCAGACTCGCCAGCTTCACGGCGCGCTCGCGCATGACGCCCGCCGCGATGGCGTGGAATTCCGGCCGCTCGAGCAGGGGCACCGGCTCGTCGTCCCCGACCACGGCCACGTCGAGCACCACTTTGAGGATCTCGCGCTTGTTGCCGACGCTGCTGTACACCGTCTCCACCGCGCACCCCGCGCGGGCGGCGATGTCGCGCATCGAGGTGCCGGCCCACC
This sequence comes from Nocardia bhagyanarayanae, assembly GCF_006716565.1. Lineage (NCBI taxonomy): Bacteria > Bacillati > Actinomycetota > Actinomycetes > Mycobacteriales > Nocardiaceae > Nocardia > Nocardia bhagyanarayanae. The sequence goes on from NZ_VFPG01000001.1 coordinate 5,683,362, forward strand.
CGCGGGCGACGAACAGCTCTGCGGCAGCGGCGAGCACCGCCGCCCTCGTCTCGTCGGCCTTCGCCTGGCGCAGGGTGGAACGGTACCGCCGAGTGCTCGTGGCCATACTCCATCGTCGAACAGGCCTGTATTCAACACAAGGCTGTTCCAGCGAATTGCCGATCGGGAATGCCCGCCGCGCTTCCTTCCTGGCGCAAAAGAGATCTCGATGCGCACGGGGTGAACTCTCCACAAAAGGCGCTTTCGAACAACAGAGCGGATAATGCGAGCTAAAGTGGCCGGGTAGCGACGGCGGCGAGGAGCGGGTGTTGGTGTCCATCGGGAAATTGGTGTCGTTCGACAGCTCTCGGGGGTTCGGGTTCATTCGACCGGAAGACGGTGGACCGGATGTGTTCGTGCACGTGAACGACATCGGGCTGGACGAGGACGAACTGCGCCAGGGGCGGGTCTTCGAATTCGACGTCACCGAGGGCGACAGGGGTCCCAAGGCGGTCAATCTCAGCGCGGTCGGCGGTGCGGCCGCCGCCCCGTCCCGCCACAAGAAAGACAGATCGTCGACCGGCCAGCTCACCGCCGCCGAGCACAAGCGCCTGATCACCGAACTGCTTCTGGACGCGAGCCCCGCGCTCACCGCGGGCGAGATCCTCACCATCCGCGACCGCCTCACCGCCTTCGCCGATCAGCACGGCTGGCTGGACTGAGCGACGCCCCGCGGTAGCCAAACCCTCCGACGCACCGACGACACCCAGCTGACAGGCGGCTGCCGGAGAATTGCCGGTGAACGGCGCGCGGCCGGATACCGAAGTATTCCTCCTTGTCGGACCCGGCCTTTACGATCGACCGGGACGACCCGATCCGTACCGATGAATTCGCGTCGGCCACGACGTCGGTAAGGGTGAGGATCAGATCCGAGGAGGAACGTGTGGACCTACCGGTAATGCCACCCGTCCGGCCGATGCTGGCCAAGACCGCGCCGTCGGTGCCGCGCGAGCCGGGCCTGAGCTTCGAACCCAAATGGGACGGCTTCCGTTGCGTGGTGTTCCGCGACGGCGACGAAGTCGAACTCGGTTCCCGCAACGACCGCCCGCTGACCCGGTATTTTCCCGAGGTCGCCGAACTGCTGAAACAGGCGCTGCCCGACAAATGCGTGGTGGACGGCGAGATCGTGGTGGTCACCGAGCACGGCCTGGATTTCGACACCCTGCAGAATCGGCTGCACCCGGCCGCGTCGCGGGTGAACAAGCTGGCGGTGGAGACGCCCGCGAGTTTCGTCGCCTTCGATCTGCTCGCGCTCGGCGACAAGGACCTCACCGGCGAACCGTTCGCCGAGCGCAGGCGCCTGCTGGAGACGATCCTGGACACCGCGCTGGCGCGCGTCCACCTGACGCCGCTGACCCGCGACCCGGACGTGGCCGAGGACTGGTTCACCCGGTTCGAGGGCGCCGGGTTCGACGGCGTGATGGTCAAGTCCGACGCCCAGCCGTACGAGCAGGACAAGCGAGTCATGCTGAAGATCAAGCACGAACGCACGGCCGATTGCGTGGTGGCGGGGTTCCGCTGGCACAAGGACGGCGCGGGTGTCGGCTCGCTGCTGCTCGGACTGTTCGACGACGAGGGCAGGCTGCACCACGTGGGGGTGGCCAGCAGTTTCACCGCCGCCAGGCGCAAGGAACTCGTGGCGGAACTGGAACCGTTGCGCGAGAACGCCTTGGCGAAGCACCCGTGGCGGGACTGGGCCGACGCCGCCGCGCAGGCCAAGGCGGAGGGCAAGATGCCCGGCGGCGTGAGCCGATGGACCGGGGGCAAGGACCTGTCCTGGGAGGCGCTGCGGCCGGAGCTGGTGGCCGAGGTCCGCTACGAGCACGTGCAGTCCGGTCGGCTGCGCCATGGCGGCAGGCTGGTGCGCTTCCGGTCCGATCGCACACCGGAATCGTGTACCTACGCCCAGCTGGACGAGGTGGCGCCCGCCGAGCTGAGTGCCATCTTCACCGAGGCGTCGCGATGACGGCGTCGGTGGACATCGAGGTCGGCGGCAGAACCGTCACGATCAGCAATCCCGACAAGGTGTACTTCACCAAGCGCGGCGAGACCAAGCTCGATCTGGTGCGTTACTACCAGGCGGTGGCCGAGCCGTTCCTCGGCGTGGTGCGCGACCGGCCGCTGCTGCTGGAGCGCTATCCCGATGGGGCGTCGGGCAAGTCGTGGTTCCAGAAGCGGGTGCCCAAGTCGGCGCCCGACTGGCTGCACACCGTGGAGGTGTCGACGCCGAACGGCACCACCAGCGACGCGCTCGTCGCGCACGACCTCGCGCACATTCTCTGGGCGGTGAACCAGGGGTGCCTCGGTTTCCACGTCTGGCCCAACCATGTCGCCGATCTGCGCATCGCCGACGAATTGCGGATCGATCTCGATCCCTCCCCCGGCATCGGTTTCGACGACCTCAAGCACGCCGCCGTACTCACCAGGGACCTGTTCGCCGAACTCGGCATCGAAAGCCGGATCAAGACCTCCGGCTCACGCGGGCTGCACATCTACGTCGCGCTGCAGGAGAAATGGGACGGCTACCAGGTGCGCGCGGCCGCCGTCGCGCTGGCCAGGGAGCTCGAGCGCAGGCACCCGGACCTGATCACCGCGCAATGGTGGAAAGAGGAACGCGGCCAACGGGTCTTCATCGACTTCAACCAGAACGCGCCCCACAAAACGGTATTCGGCGCGTGGTGCGTGCGCCCGAAGGTCGGCGCTCAGGTCTCGACCCCGATCTCCTGGGACGACCTGGACGACGTCGCCCCCGACGAACTCACCATCGCGACCGTCCCCGCCCGCCTCGCCGAACGCGGTGACCCGTGGTCCAACCGCGCACCCCAATCTATCGACCCCCTCCTCGAAATGTCCGACCGCGATATGGCCGCGGGCCTCATGGACGCGCCCTGGCCCCCGCAATACCCGAAAATGCCCAACGAGCCACCCCGAGTCCAACCCAGCCGAGCGAAGAAGGCGGAATAGCAATCTATTCCGTCCAGAGGACCCAGGCAGGGGTGCGGGACTGGGTTTCGCAGACGAGAGCGCGGTTGTCGGAGGTGCGGCCGGTTTTGGCGACGGAGGAGTCGCATTTGGCGCCCGCTTCGTAGACGCCGGTGCCGACGTTGTACGGGCCCGACCACTGGTAGCCGCCGTCGGAAGAGGCGTTGGCCAGGCACAGTAGCGTGCCGCCGTCGGACGCGGCGCCGATCAGGCCGGCTTGGGTTTCGGTGCAGGCCTCGCCCTTGCGCACCACGGGCGGGGCGCTGGTCGGCGGCGCGGTGGTCGGCGGCGGGGCCACCGGGGTCGGCGCCGAGGTGGTCGCGACCGTCGTGACCTGGGCGGTCGTGGTCGCGGCGGCCTGATTGGCGCGGGTAACCGTGTCGGACAGCAGGTTCCCGGAGAGTACGAAGAACCCGGCCACCGCCGCGACCTCGGCCGCGCCGAGCAGCAGCGCGAAGCAGGCCATCGCGCGTCCACGCGGATGACTGAAAGCGATGAACCCGAAGACGATCGCGACGGGGAACAACGCGAGCAACGCGGCCACCAGCGCGACGATCGCGTAGGGATTGACGATCGGCCGCGGCTCGTACGGGTACGGATCCTCCGGTTCCCGCTCGTCCGGCCAAGCCTCCGGCCAGCGCTCGCGCTCCTGCCACTGTTGCGTGCGTGCCATCCAGGTCCCTCTCGCATTCACCTATCGCGCGGAAACCCGGGCTGTCCGGCCCCGCCCGATACGCAGACAGAATACGGACGAAATGCCGCTATAAGACCGAATTGTCCGATCGACAAGGAAATAGGGACCCGGGACAACGCTCGCCGTCTCCGAACCGGCGGCTCGTGCCGAGATTGCGGCGACATCGCTGACAATGCGCTGGTGCACTCCCGAAGACCAACGCACCGGGCCACGAATTCATCAGGCCTGGACAACTGGCGCTGACATGCGCAAACGAGTGATCTGCTCGCCGATAACCATGAATTGCCCGAAATAGTGCTCGGTGTCGCGGCCACCGCGCGCGGGAAGTGCTCGAACTGCGGCGGGCAGGCTCGGCCGCACGAGGCGCGCTACCGCGCAACGGCGCCTCGCGGGCCGAAGCCGACCGAATGAACGGTCGGCTCGGACGCTGTGCCGCACGTGGTTACGCGCGGCGAGTGCGACGAACTCAGATGCAGAAGACGACGCTGCCGAGGGGCACGCAGAGAATCACGGACCCGGTAGTGGGCGTGACGGACGCGGAAACCGGAGACCCTTGCGCGGGAGCCGGATTCGCCGAAGCGGCGGGAGCCGCGAGGAAGCACAGTGGCAGGGCCATGGCGGTCGCGGCGGCGGTCTTGATCATTTTGCTGGACATTGTGTAATCCCTTGATTCGATCGAGTAATTCACAAAGGCCCCGCGTCGGCCGCGGGCCTGGTCCGCTGGTCGCCGAGGATTCCCGGTGAGCGCGTGGTGCGGAGTTCGCGGGTCGCCCCGACAGGCAACGGTCCGGCGCCGGATCATCAGGCATCCGCCCTCCGCGGCACCCACCGGACGAGTCGAGCGCCGCGGATGTCGGCCGCAGCGCGAACGCTCCTTCGATCACTGCTGGAAAGGCGTCCAGATCAGCTTACTCCCAGCAATCAAGCCCCTCCGCAAGAATGCCGGAAAGATTCGAGCAGTCACGTCCTGCCAAATGCCCGATCCAGGAGCGAGATTCACGCGCGAACCGACCCGTATCCGCTGGTTACGGCGGGTACCCGTGCCGAACCGGCGGGCGGATCAGCGCCGCCGGTCGACCTTCGGCATCGTCTCGGTGACCAGCGTCAGCAGCAGATCGGCGAGCAGTTCGTGCACCTGTTCCCGGGTGAGGTTGCCGCGGGTGATCCACTCCCGGCCCGCGACCTTGACCAGTCCGCCGTAGGCCCGCACCATCGCTCGCAGTTCGGCACTGTGCGCCGAGTCGGCGAGGCCGACCATCACCAGCGTGCGCTCGGCGGCGGCGTCGTCGGCCTCGTCGAGGATCTGCTGCACCTCGGGGTCGTCGCCCACGCCCTCGTGGCTGGTGACCTTCACCCAGGTGCTGCCGTGCTCGCCGATAGTGTCCAGCAGCCAGTGCACGCTGGCGTCGACGCGCTCGCGATCGGTCCCCGCGGGCACCACCATCGCGTCGAGCTTGGGCAGGGTCACCATCCGGCGCACCACTGCGAGATAGAGATCCCGCTTGTTGCCGAAGTAATGGTTGATCAGCCCGCGGGCCACCCCGGCGCGCTGCGCGAGTTCCGCGGTGGACACCGCCGCGTACGGACGTTCGCCGAACATGTCGATCGCGCACGCGAGGATCTGCGCGCGCCGCTCGTCGGGTTCGAGCCTGCGGCGGCGCGGCGACTCGTCGGCGGCGCTCTTCGGCCCCGCCGACGCCGCGCCGCCGCTTCGGGTTTCAGAGAGACCGCGCAATGAGATCCTTCATCACTTCGTTGCTGCCCGCCAGGATGCGCAGGACGCGGGCGCCGGTGTAGAGCTGGGAAATCGGGTACTCCGTCATGTAGCCGTAGCCGCCGAACAGTTGCAGGCAGCGATCGACCACGATACCGAGTTGGTCGGTGATCCAGTATTTCGACATGGCCGCGGTCGGGATGTCGAGGTCGCCGCGCAGATGCTTGACGATCGCGTCGTCGAGGAACGTGCGGCACACCCTGGCCAGGGTCGCGCACTCGGCCAGTTCGAACTTGGTGTTCTGCATCGCGAACAGTGGCTTGCCGAACGCCTCGCGGCCCTTGGTGTAGTCGACGGTCAATTCGACCGCCTTCTCCATCATGGCGGTGGCGAGGATGGCGGTGACCAGTCGTTCCTGGGCCAGCAGCTGCATCATCTGGTAGAAGCCTTGGCCTTCGGCTTCGCCGAGCAGGTTCGTGGCGGGCACCCGGAGTCCGTCGAAGAACAGCTCGGCCGTGTCCTGGGCCTTGCCGCCGATCTTGTTCAAGATGCGGCCGCGGGTGAAGCCCGGGGTGTCGGCGCCGACCTCGGCGAAGATCAGCGAGACGCCCGCCGCGCCCTTCTCGGGGTCCGTCTTCGCGGCGATGACGATGCCGTCGCAGAGCCAGCCGTTGGTGATGAAGATCTTCGAGCCCGTGATGACGTATTCGTCGCCTTCGCGCACCGCGCGGGTCTTGATGTTCTGCAGGTCCGATCCGGTGCTCGGTTCGGTCATGCCGATCGAGAGCACCATCTCGCCGCTGGCCGCCTTGGGCAGCACCCGCCGCTTGAGCTCCTCGGAACCGAACTCGATGAGGTACGGCGCGATGATCGAGCTGTGCACCGCCATGCCGAGCGAGCCGTCGCCCGCGAAGGCCTGCTCCTCGATGATCGCCGCCTCGTGCGCGAAAGTGCCGCCGCCACCACCGTATTCGGTCGGGATGGCGGTGCACAGCAGGCCCAGTTCGCCCGCACGGTTGTACAGGTTGCGGTCGGGGTGGCCCTGCGCGACGAACTTCTCCTCGTGCGGGACGACTTCCTTCTCGAAGAACGTTCGTGCGAGGTCGCGTACGGCTTCTACCTCGTCGTCACTCCACGCGGCGCGTGCCATGGTTCGATCCTTTGCTCGCCTCGGACCGGCCTCGGCGCCGGTCCGTCGTCATCAGATTCCAGCACTATTGGCGGCTTGTCAACAACTGTGGGCGCGGGTGTGCTCGCGACGGACCGACGGAGGGGTTCAGCTCGCGGAGCGCGCGGACTCCAGCGCGGCCAGCGTGGTGAAGATCGGCGTATCGGGGTCGGCGACGATGCCCTGCCCGCGCAGGTATCCATCGATCAGCCCCCAGACCAATACCGCCGCGCGATCGACGAATTCGGCCGCGCTCCCGGAATCGGGACGGCCGGAATCACCCAGCCACAGATCCGTCATGGCGACGACCGACCCGACGACGGCGCGGGCGAGATAGTCGATTCCGGCGGGATCGATCGGCACGGACTCGGCGATCTCGCGCGCCTGTCGCGTGAAGCGATCGGCCGCGGCGCGACCGAGATCGAACTGCAGCACCGAGCCGTCGCCACGCTGGCTCATCTGCGCTCGACCGAGAAACCGGAAAACATTGGGGTGTTCGCGAATACGGTCGGCGTAGCCGGTGAGCACGCGACGCAGCGCGACGCGCGGCGGTTGCAGCACCAGGGTCAGATCGGTGCCCGCCGCGGCCGCGACGGACTTGCCCATCCGGTCGCCGATCTCGGCGTAGAGATCGGCCTTGTCGGCGAATCGCCGGTACAGGCGCGGCTTGGTGATGCCCGCCGCCCGCGCGATGGCGTCCATGCTCGGCCGTGGCCCGTCGCGATCGATGACCCGCACGGCGGCATCGACGATCTCCTCACGGGTGATCGTCGTCCTCGGGGATCTGTCGTGCGTACGTCCCATGCCCGCAGCATACCCGTACCGGCGGTACGCCGACCGTGAGCCAAGGCCCGGGACCCCACATCCGTGATCCAGCTCATCGTGCCGAGACCACGCACGCCATTGCTTCGACAGCCGCTGTACTGGCAATATCGTGGAACGTACCGCCAGTACGTTTCGGGTTCCCGCGCCCGGAAGTCATGGACAGCAACCGAGGCGAGCAGATGACCGAATCGTTCGACAGCATCGGATCGGGCGGAACCCACCGCCCGCGGCGCGAGCGCAGGGTGCGCGGCGCAGACGGTGAGCTCGCGGTCTTCGAATGGGGTGACCCGCGCGGCGTTCCGCTGGTCCTGATGCACGGACTCAGCGACACCCATCGGGTCTGGCGCGAGGTCGCCACGTTGCTCGCGGACGACTTCCGGGTCGTCGCCTACGATGCCCGCGGGCACGGCGAGTCCGAAACACCTTCCGGCCCAGGCGCTTTCCGGCTCGACAAGTTGGCCGACGATCTCTACGCGGTGCTCGACGCGGTCAGCCCGAACCTGCCCGCGCACGTCTGCGGACACGGATGGGGCGCGATCCAGGGGTGGGAGGCGGTCTGCGATCCGCGCGCCAACACCAGGATCGCCTCCTTCACCGCCATCTCCGGACCCAATCTCGATCACCTCGGCGTCCAGCTGCGCGAGCTGGCCGTCCGGCCGCACCGGATCCAGCGGCTGCTGGCCGACCGCAAATTCTGGCGGCACGGTGCGGGCTCGGCGCGTACGGCGTCCGTCCGCCTCGCCTATCCGCCGCGGATGCGCACCTGGTTGATCGAGCTGCTCGGCGGGATCCCCGCGGCGTACGCGCCGATCGCGCCGACATGGCGGGCGGACCTGATCGCGGGCGCGCGCATCGCGCACGCCAACCTGGCGCCGCGCCTGCTGTGGCCGCGTCCGCGGCCGACCCCGGTGCCGGTGCAACTGGTGGTCGACACCACCGACGTGCTGGTGCCGCCGTTCCTCTACTACGGCAGCGCCCGCTGGGTGGACCGGCTGTGGCGCTGCTCGATCCCCGCCGACCACTGGTTGCCGAGCACCGAACCGCTGCTGGTCGCCGAGGCGCTCGGCAATTTCGTCGAAGACCTGACCGCGGCCGACACCAGCCTGCCCCGCGGCTGAGCTCGTACTCCGAGCGCTCCTTCGGTCCGGCTTTCGGTGCTCACATTCGATCGCACAGCCCCCAGTGGCGACCAGCAGGCGCCGCCTCGTCAGACGGGCTGGCCGATCGGACGGATCGTCACCGTGTTGAGGTCGACGCCTGCCGGTTGGTCGAGCGCGAAGCCGATCGCCTCGGCCACCGGCTCCGGGCTCATCGCGATGGGGGGAGCCTGGCCGTGCCAGAACGCGGTGTCGATCATGCCTGGGTTCACGACCGTGACTCCGATGCCGCGGGTCGTGGCGTGCAGGCGGAGGTTCTCGGCGAAGCCGACCACTGCCCACTTCGTGGCGGAGTAGAGGTTGCCCGGGCTGTTCTTGATTCCGGCCACGCTGCCGATGAGCACCAGCCGGCCGCGGGACTGCTCGAGGTGGGGCAGGGTCGCCTTGGCCAGCAGAGCCGGGCCGAGCACGTTGGCGAGCACCATCGGCGCCCACAGCTGCGGATCGCCGCCGTCGATGACGCCGGCACCGCCCGTCCGGAAGTGATCCGCGGACGCGCCGCCCGCGTTGGCGACTGCCGCGTCGAGCGACCCGAAGCGCTCCACCGTACTGGTGACCGCGGTGTTCGTGGAGTCCCAATCGGCGGCATCTGCTACCAGGCCGAGGACGCGGTCGGCGTGGCCGACTTCGTCGAGGAAGGCCGCGAGCCGACCAGGGTCGCGCCCGGTGACGGCGACCCGGTGGCCACGCACGAGCAGGAGCCGAGCGGTCGCGGCGCCGATCCCGCTCGTGCCACCGGTGATCAGGACCGTCTTTCCAGCGACCGGCGATGCGCCGGAGTCGGTGAGTGAAGTGTTCATGGCGTCCACTCTGTGGCGCGGCGCGGACCCGTGACAGTTGCTTGCGAAGGTGGGGACGACATCCCCTGGCGCCGACGACGCCGCCCAGGAAGGCTGTGCCTATGTCGAAGACGAGGTACTCCGAACTCGGTGGCTTCCTGCGTTCGCGACGCGAGCGGATCCGCCCCGAGGAGGTCGGGCTCACGCCCGGCCCACGGCGCCGCGTCCCCGGTCTGCGTCGTGACGAGGTCGCCGTTCTGGCCGGCGCCTCGGTGGAGTACTACACCGAGCTCGAGCGCGGTGCCGGATCGCAGCCCTCCGACCAGATGCTCGCCGCGCTCGCCCGCGCCCTGCGCCTCAGTCGCGACGAACGCGACCATCTGTACCGGCTGGCGAACCGCCCGATCCCGCACCAGGGCGGGAAGACGTCACACGTCCACCCCGCGATGCTCGACCTGCTGACACGAATCGACGCGACCCCGGCGATGGTGAGCACCGACCTGCACACCGTTCTGGTCCAGAACCCGCTCGCCGTCGCGATGCTCGGCGACCTGTCCGCGCACCGCGGCCGCCCGGCGAGCTTCATCTACCGATGGTTCACCGACACGGCCGCGAGGCAGATCTATCCGCCGGAGGACCTCGCCAGGCAGTCACGCTCGTTCGTTGCCGACCTGCGCGCGGCAGTCGGGCGACGCAGCCCAGGCGACGCCGAGGCGACCGAGCTGGTGGACGAGCTGCTGCGGCAGTCGCCGGAGTTCCAGGCGCTGTGGGCCGACCAGGACGTGGAGGTGCGCAGAGACGAGCGCAAGCGGATCGTCCACCCCACCGTTGGCATGCTCGACCTCAACTGCCTCAGCCTCTTCAGCGAGGACGCCCGCCAGCGGTTGCTCTGGTTCACCCCACGCGCCGGGACCGACACCGCAGAGAAGCTCGCGCTGCTGACCGTCGTGGGCACCCAGGCGATGCGAGCCGAACCAGTCCGATGAACCGAGTTCGAAGGTCGGATTGTGGAGCCAGGCAGCGAAGCCATCGTCCGAAGCCTAGGACGATCAGGCCTCGTGCCCGGGGGATAGATTGAGGACCGCGGTGAGACGCAGTGCGGAACGCGCCGAATCGGCGGCGCGTCCCGCGGTCGGTTCCAGGACCACGCCGACGTGATCGCCGAAGTCGTACCTGGCCACGATGCGGCCCGTGAACCAGTGCGTCGCCGCGCTCAGGATCGGCAGACCGTGCGGACCCTCTGTCCATTCGCAGCGCGCGAATTTGTCTGTGTTGTCGCCTGTTTCGCCGCCGAACAACCGCGCGAGCTCCCGGTCCTCCTCGGTCAGCAGGTGCACGGCGAGGTGTTCGGCGTCCGCGGCGACACGGAAGGTGTGGTTGTTCTCGGACAACCCGACCACGAATCGCGGCGGGTCGATACTCAGCTGCGTGCCGAAGCCGACGAGACATCCCGCGCGGATTCCACACGCGACCGTGGTGACCACCCAGATCGGATAGTCCGCCGCGGTGAGTACCGCGTCGAAAGCGTCGCGAACCTCCGAGTCGTTCGGCACTGCTACCTCTCCTTCGATCACACATCGGCCGACGGCGCCGCCGAGGAATGTGCTCCGGTCCTCGACGACACCGTAGCGCGCCCGGTCACCACCGATCGGGATCGCGCGGCTCGTCGATGCCCTCGGCCTCGATACGCTCCCTGCGCACCGTGTCGGACACGATCTCCTCGTCGTCGACCTCGTCGACCTCCAGCCGCACCCGTTCCACCGGGACCGAGTCCTTGCGCACGGTGACCTCGTCGCGGAACAAGGTCATCTCCTGTTCGTCGTCGCCGATCTCGCCGCGCGCCGACGCCGGATCGGCGATGGGCTCGCGAACCAGACGCGCTTCGTCGTGCTTGGTCGGCACGGCCACCGTCTCCTCGTCCTCGACCACGTACTTGCGGACGCGCGCCCTGCCCGCCGCCTCGCGATCGGTGCCGATGTTCAGCCGCTCCTCGGAACGGATCAGCTCGCCGTCGTCGGTGTGCTCCATGCCGGTCCGCCTGTTGCCGTCGATCGCCCGGTCCGCCGCGTTGGGCTGGTTGCCCATCTGGTTCTCGCCGTAGGGCCTGCCGTAGGTCTTCCATGCCGAGAGGGCCGGGTCGATGTGGTAGTGGTCGAACAGTTCTCGCTCGCTGCGCTGGCTGATGTTGCCGTCCTCGTCCAGGTACGGCGCGGACTTGACCTCGTCCTTGCCGACCCGCACCTGCAGCGCCGAGCGGTCGCGCCGGTGTTCGGCGCCCGCCAGCGGCACCAGCGAGTCGCGGCCGAACACGCCGGTCGAGACGGCGATCCAGGTCGGGAAGCCGCTCGCGTTGTCCACATAGATCTTCTTGACCTTGCCGACCTTGTCCCCGTCGCGGTCGTAGACGGTGCTGCCGAGTACCGAATCCAGCAGATTACTCATGGTCTCCTCCTCGATCTTTCCTCCGGACGATCGCGGCGACCAGCCGAGTGAACGATTAGCAGGACACCGCGGACCTGCATGATCATCAGTTACACAGCGGCAACTACCCGGTCCCTTCCTGCACAAACAGCGGCCGGTCGAGCGCCGGAATCCGCGCGGCCAGGGCAGATCGTGCGCGCTCCGCACGGGCGGACCGCGACCCGGCATCGGGGTTTGCGACAATGGTGACTTCGATTGCCCAGCTCACGAAGGACCCCCGCAGACCCGATGGCCGACAGCAGTATCGATCCCGACGAGCTCGCCACCTGTCTTCGGGTACTCGACCAGGCCGGACAGCTGGACAAGGAACACCCCGACTCGATCGCGGTGCAGCGCGCGGTCGGGCACATGTTCAAGAAGCTCAAGCAGCGCCGCCGCGTCGAGGCGCGCGACAAGATCTCGACCGCGGATCGCGCCGTGGTCGCCGCCACCGCCACCGGCTCGCCGAATCGCATCGACGACGAGACCGCGGGCATCCCGCTGACTTCCACGGCCAAAGGCGCGAGCGCGGGCACGTTGATGCGCGCGCGGCCTTGCTACATCTGCAAGCAGCGCTACACCCGCGTCGACGCCTTCTACCACCAGCTGTGCCCCGAGTGCGCCGAGAGCAGCCACGCCAAGCGCGACGCGCGCACCGATCTGTCCGGTCGCCGCGCACTGCTCACCGGCGGCCGCGCCAAGATCGGCATGTACATCGCGCTGCGGCTGCTGCGCGACGGCGCGCACACCACCATCACCACCCGTTTTCCCAACGACGCCATCCGCCGCTTCGCCGCGATGGACGACAGCGCCGACTGGCTGCACCGGCTGCGCATCGTCGGCATCGACCTGCGCGATCCGGCGCAAGTGGTGGCGCTCGCCGACGACGTCGCCGCGCAGGGCCCGTTGGACATCCTGATCAACAACGCGGCGCAGACCGTGCGCCGCTCCCCCGGCGCCTACAGCGCGCTGGTGGACGCCGAGTCCGGTCCACTGCCCGCGGGCGAGCTGCCCGATGTGGTGAGCTTCGGCAAGACCATGCAGGCGCACCCGACCGCGCTCACCGCCTCGCTGGCGCCCACACTCACCGCCGCGGACGTCGCCGAGCTCGCCCTGGTCGCGGGATCGGCCACCCCCGAACGGATTTCGCGCGGCGTGGCGATCGACGCGGGCGGGCTGGTGCCCGATCTGGCGCACACCAACAGCTGGGTGCAGACCGTCGGCGAGGTCGATCCCACCGAGCTGCTCGAAGTGCAGCTGTGCAATTCGGTGGCGCCGTTCATCCTGGTATCGCGCCTGCGCCCGGCCATGGCGGCCGCGTCGGCGCGGCGCAAGTACATCGTGAACGTCTCCGCCATGGAGGGTCAGTTCAGCCGCGGATACAAAGGACCGGGACATCCGCACACCAATATGGCCAAGGCGGCGCTGAACATGCTGACCCGCACCAGCGCCAAGGAGATGTTCGAGTCGGACTCGATCCTGATGACCGCCGTGGACACCGGCTGGATCACCGACGAGCGCCCGCACTACACCAAGATCCGCCTGGCCGAGGAAGGCTTCCACGCCCCGCTCGACCTGGTCGACGGCGCCGCCCGCGTCTACGACCCGATTGTGCGCGGCGAGGACGGCGTCGACCTCTACGGCTGCTTCCTCAAGGACTATCAGCCCTCGCCTTGGTGAGCCTCTACCGCCGGGCCGGGTCGGGCGCGCAGAATCGCGGGTGACACCGGCTACGACGATCGGAGGGCGCATGGCGGATCAGGGTGGATCGCGGCGAAGCGGACTCGGCGCGCTGCTGCGCGACAAGGCGCCGTTCCTGCGCTGGTCGACGATCCGATTCGCGCTCGGCGGACGGTCCGTACTGCGCACCGGGCAGGTCGGTGACGGCCGCGAGGAGGCCGTTCGGCAGCACGTGCTGCACACCGCGTCGGCGGGCGATCCGGACAGTGTGCTCGCCGCTTTCGACGACTTCGCGCGCAACCGCAGCATCCTGATGAACGTCGGCGACGAGAAAGGCCTGCTGTTGGACGCCGCGGTCCGGCGGGCGAAGCCGCTGCTCGCGCTGGAGCTCGGCGCCTACTGCGGATACAGCGCGGTGCGGACAGGGCGACTGCTGCCGCCGAAAGGGCGGCTCGTCTCGGTGGAGGCCAGCGCCGCCAACGCGGCGATCGCGACCGACGTGATCGCGCACGCCGGACTCGCCGATCGCGTCGAGGTGGTGGTCGGCAAGATCGGCGACGGCGGCACGACCCTGCGCAGGCTGGCCGTCGATCACGGTTTCGCTTCGGGCGCGCTCGATTTCGTCTTCCTGGACCACCTGAAGACCGCGTACCTGCCCGACCTGCTCGCGCTGCTCGAGGTGCGCTGGCTGCATCCGGGCAGCCTCGTCGTCGCCGACAACGTGAAGATCCCCGGCGCGCCGGACTACCTGCGCTACATGCGCGAGCACGAGGGCCTGAGCTGGCGGACGGTGGAGCACCGTACCCACGTCGAATACCAATCCCTGCTGCACGATCTCGTCCTCGAGTCGGAATACCTCGGCTGATCGGTTGCCACCCGGGCATTTCGGGGCGAAGTCCGAGGGTTTTCCGTCGGTTTCCCGTGATACGCGTTTCCGGACGGTCGGTTCAGCGGCGGCGCGCGGGGTCGTGCAGGTGCCCGGTGACGAATTCCGCCAGCGCACCGACCTGTTCGTCGAGGTAGAAGTGGCCACCGGGGAAGGTCGCGCGTTCGAACCCGCCCGAGGTGAACGCCCGCCATTCGTCGACCTGGTCCGGTGTGGCGGTCGGGTCCTCGGTGCTGACCAGTGCGGCGAGATCGCAAGCCAGCGGCGGGCTCTGCCGGTACTCGTAGGTCTCCACGGCCTGGTAGTCGCTGCGCACCGCGGGCAGCACCAGGTCGGCGAGGCCGGGTTCGGTGCGCAGCAGCGCGATCGGCGCGGGATCGGCCGCGAGGCGCTCCAAATCCGCGATGAGCGCCTCGTCGGACTCCAGGTGCAGGCGGCCGGGTTCGGCGAGAGACGGTGCGGGACGGCCCGAGACGAACAGCGCGGTGAGTTCCTGCCCGCCGTCCTCGAGCCTGCGGGCGGTCTCGTAGGCGAGGGTGGCGCCCATACTGTGCCCGAACAGCGCGAGACCGGACCGAGGGCCGTGCGTCAGCAACTCCCCGGCGATCAGATCGGCGAGCGCGTGCAGATCCGGAACCGCCGGCTCGGCGAGCCGATCCTGCCGACCCGGATACTGCACGGCCAGTACCGCGACGCCGGAACCGATTTCGCGGGCCAGCTCGCGGTAGGCGGTCGCCGAACCGCCGCCCGGCGGGAAACACACCAGGTAATGGCGCGGCGCCGGGTCGGTGCGCAGGACGCGCAGCCAGTCGGTGGCGGTGATCGTCTCGTCCACGTCGGTCTCCTTCTCCTCCGGTACCGCTAGTCTCGATCTGGTGAACGCGCACGCACGGCTGGTCCACGACTACGAAGCCGGAATCGGAGTCCCCGCTTCCGACATTACGCACTCTCCCGATCCTGGCAGCAATCTTGCTGCGACACTGCCGGTATGGTCACTGGCCGCGGGATCGGTGGCCGCCGTGGCTGCCGCGGCCAACCGCTTGCGCGACGCGCACGGGCTGGCTCCGGTGCCGCACCGGATCGATCCGGAACGGATCACCGCCGCGTTCTCCAGCGACAGCCTGCTCCGCGCGAACGGCCGCCAGGTATCGATGTTCGCCGATCTATCCGGATTCTTCCCCACTTTCGACGGGTGGGTGCGCACCCACGCCAACTACCCCCACCACCGAACCCGCCTGCTCGCCGCGCTCGGTCTACCGGAGGACGCGCCTCTCGATCTCGCGGTCGCCCACATCGCCATGAGCCGCGCCTCCGACATCGAGGACAATGCCGCGGCGGCGGGAGCGATCGCGGTTCAGGTGCGCACCGAGGACGAGTGGGCCGCGAGTCCGCAGGCGCACGCCGCGGCGTCCGGCCCGGTCGTCGCCATGGAACCGCGCCAGGACCGCGCGGGAGCGCAATTCCGTTCCGACGCAACGCCGTTCCAGCCGTTGCGCGGCGTGCGCGTGCTCGACATGACCCGGGTGATCGCCGGGCCGGTCGCCACCAGGACGCTGGCGCTGCTCGGGGCGGAAGTGCTGCGGGTGGATCCGCCCTGGCTACCCGAGATCCCGTGGCAGTACGCCGACACCTGCCAGGGCAAACACTCCGCGCTCGTCGACGTGCGCGCCCAGTCGGCGGTGTTCCACGATCTCCTCGCCTCGGCCGACGTACTCGTCAGCGGGTATCGGCCCGGTGCGCTCGAGCACGCCGGCCTCACCACCGCCGTGCGCCCCGGCCTGGTGCACGGCCGGGTCAGCGCGTGGGGCGAGTCCGGTCCGTGGGGTTCGCGCCGCGGCTTCGACAGCATCGTGCAGGCCGCCACCGGCATCTCGATCCTCGAGGGCGCGCCCTCGGTGCCGGGCGCCCTGCCCGCGCAGGCCCTCGACCACGCCTCCGGCTATCTGCTCGCCGCGGGCGTGATCGACGCGCTGGCCGCCCGCACCTACGACGGCATCGGCCGCGACGTGCGAGTCTCCCTGGCGCGCACGGCGTCCTGGTTGCTGACCCACCCGGCCCGCACCCTGCAGCACGGCCCGGCCACGGCCCCCAACCCCGAGCTGACCGTGCGCCACGGCGCTCTCGTGACCGCCGCGCCCGTCTTGGCGGAGTACCCCGACTACGCCTGGCCCGCACCGCAATTCGGCGCTGGTGCGCCCGCCTGGCCGGTGCGCACCCGGTAGGCGCACCGCGTCGCGGCAGCTGGCGCATCAGCGTCGTCTGCGGAATTCCGTTGTCCAGCAGCGCCTCTCACACGACGGGCTGGTCGAGCGCGGCGTCGGGCAGCATCTCCCAGGACAACCGGTACGCGCGCACCAGATCCGGGATCTCGCGCGCAGGCGCGGCCTGCGCCCGGTGGTAGCCCTCGATGAGCCGCAGCCCGTCCAGGGACGCTTCGCGGCCGCAGATCCAGTCGAACAGGCGTTTGCGGTCCGCCTCCGCGGTATCCGGGTGCGCGAGCCGCAGCAGGTCGCGGTGCGTCCACCCCTCGCGCTGGCGGTACTTCACCACCTGGAAGGCGAGGTCGTCGACGGACTTCTCGACGTACCAGTCCGCGACGGCGCGGCGCAGCCTTACGGCCCCAGCCGCGGAACTGCTCGACGTGCCGAAGGTTCGCTATCGCTGTGTGACGGGGTCTCGCCGCCAAGGCGGTGGTGATCAGCGCCAGCGTCGCAACCGACACGATGGCGATGTTGAGGGCAGTCCCGGCGACCTGCAGACCCCACAGGTCCGCGGCGAGGCCTTGGCCGATGACCGGTACGGAGGTGGCCAGATAGGCGACGACGAAGTAGGCCGAGACCACTTCCGCTCGGCGGGTGTCGTCGACCGAGGCGAGCAGAGTGGCGAAGCCTTTGCTGAACGACAGGCCCTGGCCGATGCCGCACAGCGTGGCACCCATGACCATCAGAGCGCACTGCTGGACGGTCAGCGCGGCGATCAGGACCAGCCCGCCAGTGGCCAGCAAGGCACAGCCGATGACGATCGCGACCGCGTTCGACAGCGGACGGCCCAGGATCTGCGCCACGGCCGAGACCAGGAACAAGATAGCGATGACCAGTGCCCCGATAGCAGGCAAGCGATCATCAACTGCCAGATCGGCCCGGCGGTCAGGAACACCACAGCGCCGCTGGAAGCGATCGCGATACCAGCCAGCAGCAGCGGGCGGCGACCGAATTCGTCGGACCACCGCCCGAACACGAGCAGCGCCGCGATCACGCCCAGAGCGTAGGCGGCGAAGATCGTCGTGGTAGTCAGGGTTCGAAGCCCATGCGATCGGCGTACAGGCCATATAGCGGCGTGGGCATAGTGGCGCCGGCCATGACGACCGTGAACGCGAAAACGGTGACCACGAAGGGAACGAGGCCTGCTCTCCGCCGCATCGGGGCGGCGGATGTGGCGGCTTCGGCGGTCAGGGTCATCACGCGGCGGCGTAGGGTTCCGAGGCGATCAGCCAGTTGCTGAACTCACAGGCCAAATGCCACTGATGCTGGTGGATGTTGCGGGCCGGAACCGCGGCGGGAAACTGCACCGTCATCATCGCATCGAGAACCCCGTTGGTGTCGCGGAACTGGTGGCGGACACCGCCGATCACGAGACCGTCGTCGAGGTAGGCGGTGCCGACGATCTGGATCGGGTAGTCCGGGTCCGCGGGGATCTCGATAGCTTCGGTGCGCTGGTAGTCGACGAGGAACCGCGACGCAGCCGGGGCGCCACCGGTGGTTTCGACGACCTCCTGGCGACCATCGCCCAAGCCGCGCAGCAGGTAGTGGTCGGGGCAAGCGGCGTTCATCGTCTTCTCGTCGTTGATCACGACCAGGTTGTCGAACCATTCACCGAAGCGCTGGGCAGACAAACCGGGTACCTGCAGACGAGTGGCGGCGAACTTTACGCGACCCCGGCTCATCGCGACCCCGGCCCTGGTCATTCGCTCCGAGAAGGCGATCTCCCGCTTGAGCATGGCGTACATGCCAGCATGCCCCAACCCGTACTTGAGTGTGTTCAGCGCGGTGCGGCGAGTCGGCAGCGGAGCACGACGCACCTCGGCATGGTCGGGAAGCAGTTCATCGATCCCGAGATCGCCCAGCCGCGAGGCAAATTTGGCGAGCACGGCGTCGGCGCGGCGCGATTCCCAGTCCAGGACCTCCTGCCGGGTGACTTCCCGTGCGCCGATGGTCGCTCGGAGATTCACCGGATTGATCATGAGCAGCTCTGCCTTCCTAGGTCGTTGGCGACCGACACCCACCAGTTAACGCCAATAGAACTTGCATTAAGAGTGCTCCCCCGGCACCGCCGACCGCAAGTCCTGTCGCCGCCGAGGGCGCAGAACGCAGGCCTTGACCGACCATAATGAGGCACGCGTCACGGCTTGCCGCATCGACGCGACCACTGCCAGCGCCAGACTTCGACGCATACATCCAGGCACCACACCACGCCCCGATGAGGCGTTTTTCGGTGGCTAGCCGCTCGGTCGACCGGTCATGCCCCGTCACATCCCCGGAGGATATGGACACACAAAAGCCAATATTTCTGGCGTTAGTTATGCACAAGACGTTGACACCATGATGCAGGTAACCGATGCTTGGTTAACGCAGGATTTGCTTGCGTTTACCCGATGGGCTCGTGACGTGCCGACAATGCGCGAACGAGCAAGTGCCCGAGAGGAATTGGTCAATGCTGACCAGGAGAAGCTTTATGATCCGCGCCGCAGGCACCACGGCTGCCGCAGCCGTGGCCGGCACGTACATGGGTAGCGGGAGCGCCTTCGCAGCACCACCGGGTCAGTCCGTCGGAGCCGAGTTACGCACCTTCATCGACGGCAACCTGGTCGATCAGGCCAAGGTCATCGAGTGGGAGCGACGGCGGCTGTCGGTGGCTGCCGCGCGGTTGCGCACGGACTACGCCGGCATGCTGGTCGGCGAGCTCGACTCGTTGCTGGCTCGGCTGGAAGTCTCCGTCGACGACATCCCCGCCGCGCGCGCGGCGCTCGCGCAAGCCCGGGTGCTGATCGGCCCGGATGGTTTGCGCGAACTGCTTGCCGGAGAACTCGTCGCTTCCGAGGCTGCGGCCCGGACCGGGGTGGCCGCCTCAGGTGGGCGCTGGCAGTACTCCATCACCGAGATCGCCAGCGATCGAGGCACCGCGCAGGGCTTCCTGGACTGGTTCGACCGGGCCCGCGTGAACAACGATCGCGCCGTGTGGACCGACGCGTGCCCGGACCACTACATCATCGCGACCCTGCCCGACGGCCGCCAGGAGGTCATCGAGGTGACCGGCGGCGCCATGCTGGCCAGCCAGTTCTTCGTCGACTACGCCGACGTCGCCAAGGTCATGGTGCCCACCGATGCCGCGTTCCCGCTCACCGTCGCCGGTGTGGCGTCGCTGGCCGACGGATTCGTCATCGGCGGTGTGCGCCACCAGTTCCGCGACGAGCCCGGTGGAGGTTTCCGCAGTCAGCTCAAGGTCGCTTTCCCCGCCGCGCTGCCCGAGCTCTATATCGCCGAACACCGGTGGCACCTCGCGTGCGAGTTCGGCAACTGGATCAGCGCCTACCTGCGCTGACCGACCGGCCGACCGACGCCGAGCCGATTGTTGGCGACGGTGAACATTGGGCGTATTCGAGTGTGGTCGAGTAGAACTTGGACCATGGACCAGCAGCGAACCGCAGAGGACTCTGCCAGTTCCCCGGCTCCGCGCAAGCGGACCGGGGGCCGGTCGGCGCGTGTGCGTCAGGCCGTGCTGACCGCCACCCTCGAGCAGGTGATCGAGCACGGCATCGAGGGCCTGACCATCGGCGATATCGCCGCCCGCGCTGGTGTCGCCGAGACCACCATCTATCGCCGGTGGGGTACCCGCACCACGTTGATCGCCGAAGCGCTCACCGAGCTGGCCGCTGCTGGCAACCCCGCGCCCGATACCGGCGATCTGCGGACGGACCTGCGGATACTCGCCGAGCAGGTCACCCACTTGATCGAGCAGCCGGGAATCGCGCGCGTGGTGGGTACAACCGTCGCCTTGTCCTCGGATCCGGAGGTCGACACCGCTCGCCGCCGGTTCTGGGACGAACGCTTCGAGAAGAGCTCGCAGGTCGTGACCAAGGCGATCGCACGGGGTGAACTGCCCGAGCACACCTCCCCTCGCGAGGTACTCGAAACGCTGTCCGCGCCGCTGTACTTCCGGCTGCTGGTAGGCGACAAACCCATCGACGAAGCGTTTGTCGCGCGCTGTGTGGACGACACCTTGGCCCTGCACCGAGAACGTTGATGTCGGATGTGAGCGCTCTCGACACTCCCGGCAACGCTCGCCGACATGCAGAACGGGCCCGCCAGAACGTATCCGGCGGGCCCGCGGTTGGCTGCTCACCTGCCTGGGCGCTGTTCTTACCGACCACCCGAGTCGGCCGGGCGGGCCCCGAGACCGATCTGCTCCCCAGCTGTCTCGCGCAGGCGAGCGACGCCGTCGGTCAGCCGTTGGGAGATCATCGCTGTCAGTGCACTGACATCGGTGTCGTCGTCGACCTCGATCGGTGGGTGCGCGGTGACGAAGTGCTGGCTGCGCGGAAGCAGCTGGAATCGCCTCTGATAGAAGTCGATCGAGCGCTGTACACCCCATTGCGAGATCGGGACGACCGGAACGCCGGGGTTCAGTTTCGCCAGTCGCGCGGCACCAGTCTTCATGGGACCGGGCATACCGGCAGGGTCGCGGGTAATGGTGCCCTCCGGCATGATCACGACCACCCGTCCCGACTGCAAAACCGCAGATGCGGCTCGGAAGGCTTCACTGGGCTCGGCGGCGCGATCGATCGGGATCTGTTCGGCCGCCCGCATCACCACACCGGCCAACCCGACGAATACTTCGCGTTTGGCGAGGAAATGCGGACTGCGGCCGACATCGACGAGGAACCGCGCGATCAGCAGCGGGTCGACGTGGGACACATGATTGCACACGATGATTGCCGGGCCCGCGCTCGGCACATTCTCGATTCCGCGGTAGCGCGTCGACACCAGCGCGCGTACCGGGGGATGCGCTGCGAGGTAGACCGCATTCCACCACGGGTTGAAACTCTCGCCCGTGTGCACTCGCCAGGGCCAGCGGTATTCTCGGGGCGGTCGGGCCGTCGGGTCGGTTCCCGCAATGTTGTTCATCTGTCCTCGCGAATGCAGCGACACGCGCCGGCCTTTCCGCGGCAGGTCGGTCGGTAGTGGAGTTGTTCGTCGGCCGAAGGGCCCGGCCGCGTTCGACGCCGGCCGACGGACCCGGCCCCGCCCCCTCGGCGGGGCCGGGTGCGTCGCGGCTCGTACGTTCAGGCCAGAGCCAGGGCGACCGTGAAGTCGGCCCCGGTGGCGGCCCGGATCTCGGATTCGCTGACACCGGGCGCGGTTTCGACCAAGTGCAGCCCGTCGGGGCCGATGTCGAACACGGCCAGGTCGGTGATGATGCGGTGCACGCAGCCCTTTCCGGTCAGCGGCAGGCTGCACTGTTCGACGATTTTCGGTTCGCCGCTGCGCGAGCAATGCTCCATCATCACGATGACCCGTTTCGCGCCGTGGACCAGATCCATCGCCCCGCCCATGCCCTTGACCATCTTGCCCGGAATCATCCAGTTCGCAAGGTCACCACGGGTGCTGACCTGCATGGCGCCCAGCACCGCGACATCGACGCAGCCGCCGCGGATCATCCCGAACGACTGCGCGGAGTCGAAGTAGGTCGCGCCGGGCAGGACGGTGATCGTCTCCTTGCCAGCGTTGATCAGTTCGGGGTCGACTTCGTCTTCGCTCGGGTAGGGGCCGACACCGAGCACGCCGTTCTCCGAGTGCAGCACGACAGTGACGTCGTCGGGCAGGTAGTTCGGCACCAGGGTGGGCATCCCGATGCCCAGGTTGACGTATTGGCCATCGCGCAGCTCGGCGGCCACGCGCGCGGCCAGTTCCTGGCGGGTGAGACTCATGCGCGGACCGTCCTGTTCTCGATGCCAACCTCGACGCGGCCGACGTGCACGACTCGCTGGACGTGGATGCCGGGGGTGTGGACCTGGTCGGGGTCGAGTTCGCCGGGTTCGACCAGTTCTTCGACCTGGGCGATGGTGATGCGCCCGGCCGCTGCGGCGGGCGGGTTGAAGTTGCGCGCGCTGCGCCGGTAGACGAGGTTGCCGTGCCGGTCGCCCTTCCAAGCGTGGACCAGTGCGAAGTCGGTGACGATCGCCTGCTCGAGCACGTAGGGCACGCCGTCGAAGACGCGGGTCTCTTTGGCCGGGCTGGCCAGCGCGATCCCGCCGTTGCCGTCGTAGCGCAGGGGCAGCCCACCTTCGGCGACCTGGGTGCCGACGCCGGCTGGAGTGTAGAACGCGGGAATCCCCGCGCCACCTGCGCGCATGCGCTCGGCCAGTGTGCCCTGTGGCGTCAGTTCGACTTCGAGTTCGCCGGCCAGGAACTGGCGGGCAAACTCTGCGTTGGAGCCGACATAGGAGCTGGTTGTGCGGCGGATCCGGTGGGCCTCGAGCAGCACGCCGAGGCCGGAGCCCGCGGTGCCGCAGTTGTTGCTGACCACCTCAAGCTCGCTGGCGCCCTGGGCGAGCACGGCGTCGATGAGCGCCTGTGGCACTCCGACCAGGCCGAACCCGCCGACCGCGAGCGAGGCGCCGTCGTGGATATCGGCGACGGCTGTGGCTGCCGTCGCAATGACTTTGTCGATCACGCCAGCAATAGTAGACGACACGTTCGTAATGCGTACACTCGTTTGTATGGCGAACACACAGGTGGCGCAGTGACCGGCAGAGCACGCCCAGCTGCCGCCGTGTCGCAGGGCCGCCCCGTAGCCTCGAGCCCGATCTGATGGACCGTCATCCGCCGCGGGTGGATGCCATCGGGTTCAATCACGAAGGAGCTGGGCCAGTCATGACCGAACCGTCACCGGAGTACGTGCAGTCCCTCGGACGAGGCCTGGCCGTCATCCGATCGTTCGACGCCGAGCATCCTCGGCGCACACTGAGCGAGGTCGCCGCAGCCACCGACTTGACACGCGCGACCGCGCGCCGGTTCCTGCTCACCCTGGTCGACCTCGGCTACGTGCGCACCGATGGCAGCCAGTTCTGGCTCACACCAAGGGTTCTCGAACTCGGCTACAGCTTCCTGTCCAGTCTGAGCCTGCCCGACCTGGCGGGCCCGCACCTCGAGGCGCTGGCCGAGAAGGTCCGCGAGTCCACCTCGGTATCGATCCTGGACGGCACCGACATCGTCTACGTCGCCCGCGTACCGGTCAGCCGGATCATGACGGTCTCGATCAGCATCGGCACCCGCTTCCCTGCCTTCGCCACCTCGATGGGCCGGGTCCTGCTCGCCGACCTCGACCCCCAGGCGCTGGAGCGCTACCTGGCCGGGGCCGACCTCACCCCGATCACGCCCAGCACCATCACCACCGCGGCACACCTGCGCGCCGAGCTGCAACGGGTGCGCGCCGAGGGCTACTGCGTCGTCGACCAGGAACTCGAACACGGCCTGCGTTCGATGGCAGCCCCGATCCACGACCGGCACGGCACCGTCGTGGCCGCGGTGAACATCTCCACCCACGCCGCCCGCTACAGCCTGGCCGAGGTCCACGATCGCCTGATTCCCGCGCTGCTCGAGACCAGCGCCGCCATCGAGCACGACCTGACACAGATCCGCTCCAACACCTGATCCACGAGGAAGATTCATGCCCGAAGCTGTCATCTGCCACCCCCTGCGCACCCCGGTCGGACGGCTCGGTGGTGTCTTCAAAGACCTCACCGCACAAGACCCGGCCGCGACCGTGATCACAGAACTGATCACGCGCATCGGCCTGGCCGCCGAACACATCGACGCCGTCATCCTGGGCCAGGCCTCACCCAGCGCCGAGGCACCGGCGATCGGACGCATCGCCGCCCTGGACGCGGGCCTGGGCGTGACCGTGCCGGGCCTCCAGGTCGACCGACGCTGCGACTCGGGCCTGCAAGCGGTCCTGCAGGCCTGCATGCAGGTCCAGTCCGGTGGCAGTGATCTCGTGCTCGCCGGCGGCGTGGAGTCGATGAGCGGCACCGAAGTTCTACACCGACGGCATCCGCTGGGGCGTCCGCGGTGACGGCCCGGTGCTCCACGACCGCCTCGCCC
The DNA here is from genome assembly GCF_006716565.1 of Nocardia bhagyanarayanae. Taxonomy (NCBI): domain Bacteria; kingdom Bacillati; phylum Actinomycetota; class Actinomycetes; order Mycobacteriales; family Nocardiaceae; genus Nocardia; species Nocardia bhagyanarayanae. The sequence goes on from NZ_VFPG01000001.1 coordinate 5,707,906, forward strand.
GCGCCCGGATCACCGCTGGAGGCAAGAACTTTCCCGTTCCGGGCGGCATGATCGAGACTGCGGAGAATCTGCGCGCACAGTTCGGTATCACCCGCACCGACCAGGACGCACTGGCTGTGCAATCGCATCAGCGTGCGGTCGCCGCACAGCGCGAAGGCCGCTTCGACACCGAAATGGTGCCCGTGGCGGTGACACAGCGACGCAAAGAGCCGCTGCGGGTCGCCCTCGACGAGCATCCTCGCGCCGACACCGATATCCACGCCCTGGGCCGTCACCGCCCGATCCGCTCGGCGGCCGATCCCGACTCCACGGTCACCGCCGGCAACTCCAGCGGCCAGAACGACGGCGCGGCCGTGTGCGTGGTGACCACGCCGCAGCGCGCCGCGGCGCTGGGTCTGCAGCCGATGGCGCGGCTCGCGTCCTGGGCGGTTGCCGGCGTGGAGCCTGCCACGATGGGCATCGGGCCGGTCCCGGCGACCGAAAAAGCGCTCGCGCGACTGGATCTCACGCCATCCCGTCGGGGCCACCGGCGCCCGGATCCTGGCGACTCTGCTGCACGAACTGACCCGCCGCGGCGGGCGCTACGGTCTCGAAACGATGTGTATCGGCGGCGGACAGGGCCTAGCGGCCGTGTTCGAACGGGTCTGACCTGCTCGGTGGACCCCGTCGGCGGCTAGGTTCTGCGTGGAGATGCCGGACCTAGCCGCGCTTGCGGCTTGCGCGCACCACGACCGCTCCCGCGCGTCGTACTCCACCGGCTCGAACGTGGCGAAGCCCAGCTCACGCGGCGCTTTCAACGCATCGTGGGTGTTGTAGGTGCTCGACTCTGCCTGCACGCCGGTCACCGCTCGGAGGAGCTGCGAAATGTCGTGACCGGCCGTCGACGTCGCAGAACAAAGGGTGCCGACCGGTGCATGCGCTACGCCCTCGCTACGCACGCCTAGGCGTCGCGACCGCCCACGGGCGGTCGCGCGATGGAACCGCTGAGCAGATCCAGCGCGTCGACAGCGCTGTTCACTCGAGGTGAACCCCCCGCGGTCGGCTCCCCGAGCTGGGCGGCGACCCATTCCCGGCTCGGGCCGGACTCATGGCGCCCGGAGACGAACCACACCCCGCGCGCGGGTCGGTCGGACTGGTTGACGTACATGTGCGGGCGGGTGGAGTCGAACCAGAGCGAGTCACCGGCGCCGATCGTGTACTTGTCGAACCCCAGCAGCAGCGTGAGTTCCCCGGAGAACAGGTAGGCGTACTCGGTTCCGGAGTGCCGCATCGGCATCCGGTCGACCGAGCTCGCGGCTCCGGGTTCATAGGTGACCAGCAGCGCATCGACGTCGGAGTCCGGCCCGACCGCGAGCTTCTCCCAGCGGACCCCGTTGGCCATCTCGAGCACGGGGTTGTCAGTACCGCGCTGAACAACCTGTTCAGCGGCGCTGTCGGGCGATTCGGCAGCCGGTTCGGTCGTGCGCCCATGCTCGATCCCGAGCAGTTCGTCGAGCGATACCTCGAGGTGGTTGACCAAGGCGTAGAGGGTGCTCACCGAGGGTTGGGACTTGTTGTTCTCGATCTGGGAGAGCTGACTGGCCGAGATCCCGACCGCGGACGCCACCGCCCGCAGGCTCGACCCGCGATCCTGGCGCGCCTGCTTCAGCGCCGGCCCGATCCTGTCCTGCATCAGCAAACCCCTGTCTGCTCATCAACTATCAGCGAACAATAGCGTTTCACCAACAATGAACATACCCGCCGAACTCCGAGCGGGCGCTCCGCTACCCCAGCTTCCCTAGCAGGGCTGACAGCGCGCGCCAGCCCATTTGTCCAGGACCCCCTCCCGTGAAGATTCGGTGTCATAAAACACCGGCCCGATAGTGGTTGACATCACTCACGTCATGTTCAATGATACTGAACATATCCGGTGGCGGTTCTCGCCCCGTTCCCGTCATCGACGACGAAGGAGTCTCGTGTCTTCCCCGCATGAACACACACCTCCGATCCGGCGGCCGCGGTCTGTCCTCGCCTCGATCGAAATCGCCCGTGCAGAGCAGGGCTCGACATGTTGATCGGATTTGCCGGCTTGGGCCGGATGGGCAGGCCCATGGCCACGCACCTGGCCGCTGCCGGGCACACCGTGCTCGCCTACGACCCGGTCACCGAGCAGGCGCCCGCGTCGGTGGGATTGGTCGACACCGCCCAAGCGCTGGCCGCCACCGAGATCTCGATCAGCATGCTGCCCGACTGCGCGGCGACCCACGCACTGGTCACCGAGGCGTTGACCGACGTCGCCCCCGGCCACCTGCACATCATCATGGGCACCGTCGGCCCCGCGGTCGTGCGCGAGCTGGCGGCGCTGTCGTGGATCGACGTCGTCGACGCACCCGTCTCGGGCAGCGTGTCGATGGCCGAGGCCGCCACGATCACCACCATGGTCGGCGCCAGCGCCGCACAGTTCGACCGAGTACAGCCGGTGCTGGCCGCGATGACCGCCAGGCAGTTCCACGCGGGTCCGGCCGGTGCCGGTTCCACCGCCAAACTCGCGGTCAACGCGGTGCTCGCCGGCTTGAGTCAGGCTGTGGCAGAAGGTGTTCTCCTCGCCGAGGCAGGTGGCTTGGACCCAGCCATTTTCTACGGGATCCTCACCAACAGCGCCGCCGGCGCACCGTATGTCGGCTACAAGCAGCAGGCCTACCTCGCCCCGGAAACCACTCCCGTCGCCGCCCCGGTCTCGCTGATCCGTAAAGACCTCGGCCTGGCACTGGATCTGGCCCATCGCCATCACCTCATCTTGCCCGGCGCCGAAGCGGCCTTCGGTGTACTCGACGAGGCCGTAGCAGGTGGACTGGCTTCGGCCGACATGGCCGAGGTCCTCACCGCCTTGCGCCGCAGCAACGCCTCGGCGTTGCCCGAAATCCCCTCCCCCGCATTGCATACAGGAGCACTCTCATGACCGGCGACACCCTCGCCACCGACACGATCGTAGCGACCATCGCCGCGCTCGAGGATGCACGCTACACCGCAGTACTGGCCGGAGACATCGACGCCTTCGCCGCCCTGGCCCACCCCGATTTGATCTACACCCATTCCAACGCCGTCGTCGACACCCTCGACAGCTATCTGGACAAACTCCGCAGCGGGTTCTACGTCTACCACCGCATCGACCACCCTGTAAACCGGATCGCAATCGTGGGCGATACCGCGGTCGTCTCCGGAGAGATGCATGCCGACATCACCGCGGGCGGAGTCCGCAAACAGCTCGGCAACCGCGCGCAGGCGATCTGGGTACGCCAGGGCGATCAGTGGCTGCTGCTGGCCTACGGTCCCACCGTCATCCCCGGGGAGCCCCGATGAGCACCTTCACCTACGACGGCCTGCCCGGCCGCATAGTCTTCGGCTCCGGCACGACCAGCACCCGGTTGCTCAGAGAACTGGATTTGCTGGGCGCTGAGCGGATTCTGCTCATCGCCTCCGACACCGAAGGTGAGCTCGCCACCGGGATGTGTGCGCCGTTTGCCGACCGTGTCGCTGCCACCTTCTCCCAGGTCCGCCCGCATGTTCCGGTCGAGGTGGCCGAACTGGCCCGCAAGGCCGCCACCGAAGCCGACGCCGATCTGGTGCTGTCGGTGGGTGGTGGATCCACCACCGGCACCGCCAAAGCCGTCGCCCTGACCACCGGCTTGCCCATCCTCGCGGTCCCGACCACCTACGCCGGATCCGAGGTCACCCCGGTGTGGGGCATGACCGACCGCGGCCGCAAGACCACCGGTACCGACCGGCGGGTCCTGCCGAAGACCGTGGTCTATGACCCCGATCTGACCACGTCGCTGCCGGTGCCGCTGTCGGTCGCCAGCGGCCTCAACGCCGTCGCCCATTGCGTGGAGGCGTTCTGGGCGCCGCGGCGCAGCCCGGTCTCGAGCGCCGTGGCCGAGGACGGCATCCGCCACCTCGTTGCCGGTCTGAGCGCTGTCGAGACCTGCCCGACCGGTCGGGCCGCCCGCGGTGACCTGCTGCTGGGCGCCTACCTGGCCGGGTCGGCGTTCGCCGTGGCCGGATCGGGTCTGCACCACAAGATCTGTCACGTGCTCGGCGGCGCCTTCGACCTGCCGCATGCCCAGACCCACGCGATCGTGCTGCCGTACGTGCTGGCCTACAACGCCCCCAACGCTGTCGAGGCGTCCGACCGCATCGCCCGGGCACTGGGTCGACCCGACATCGTCACCGCGCTGCGTGAACTCGGAACCGGGCTCGGCGTTCGCGGCGGCCTGCGTGATCTCGGCATGAGCGAAGCCGACATCGACACCGTGATCGACGACATCACCGCGATCGCCCCCGCCGACAACCCCACCCCGGTCACCGACGACGGTGTGCGCGCCATCCTGCGCGGCGCGTGGGCCGGAGACGATCCGGTGGAGACGCCACGATGAGCACCGACAACACGCTCGCCACGGATCGGGAAGCCGCGGTCACCGCCGAGGTGCTGGCCGCCTTCGCCGAGACGGCCGATCCCCGGCTGCGCGAGGTGATAGGCAGCCTCGTCGAGCACCTGCACGCCTTCGCCCGCGACATCCGGCTCACCGAGTCCGAATGGGCTGCCGCGATCGAATTCCTCACCCGCGCAGGACATATCACCGACAGTCGCCGTCAGGAGTTCATCCTGCTCTCCGACGTGCTCGGGCTGTCGATGCTCACGGTCGCGATCAATGAACCCCAGGCGCCCGGCGCCACCGAGGCCACGGTCTTCGGCCCGTTCTTCGTCGACGACGCCCCGGAAATACCGCTCGACGGCGACATCGCCCAGGGCGCATCGGGTGTGGCGTGCTACGTGTCGGGCGAGGTGCGCTCGGTGACCGGAGAACCGATCCCCGGCGCACGGATCGAGGTGTGGGAAGCCGACGACGATGGCTTCTACGACGTCCAATACCCCGACGGGCGCACCGCCGGGCGCGGCTGGCTGAGTTCAGGCACCGACGGCGAATACCGTTTCTGGTCGGTGCTGCCGGCCCCGTACCCGATCCCGCACGACGGCCCGGTGGGCGATCTGCTCACCGCGACCGGCCGGGGCCCGATGCGGCCCGCGCATCTGCACTTCATGGTGACCGCGCCCGGGTTCCGGAAGTTGATCACCCATATTTTCCTCGCCGAGGACCCCTACCTGGCCTGTGACGCGGTGTTCGGTGTCAAGGACAGCCTGGTGGTCGACGTGTCCTGGCACCACGACACCGCCGCTCCCGACGGCTCTCACCCCCAGGGCGATTGGACGAGTATCGTTTTCGACCTGGTCCTCGCCCCACACGGCGACCAGTAGCCCCTCACCCCGCGGCAGTTCTTCCGGACGGCACAGCCGCCGGACATTAGCGACCGCGCCCCTCGTGGCCCGGATCGGACGGAACAACAAAAGCTCCCTCCAGCATGCGCTGGGGTGCGTGTTCCACACCCCGCGAGGCGAGGTTCGTCGCCAACCGCGATTCGAAGATCACCGCTGCCCGGGAACGATCCCAGCAGCTCACACTGGAGGTACAACGATGCGACGTACACGTTGGATCGTGCTCGGCGGGTGTTTCCTCGCCTATCTGTTCGACGCGCTCGAGATCGTCTTGCTGTCGATGGGTCTGCCCGCCATCCGCAAGGACATGGGCCTGACCGTGACCCAGGGCGGCCTGCTGGCGACCGCGACCCTGGTCGGTATCGGTGTCAGCAGCGTGCTGGGCGGCTACGTCGCCGACAACTTCGGCCGCAAGAAGGCCCTGCTCGCCTCCCTGTCGACGTTCGGGGTGTTCACGGCCGCCATCGCAGTCGTGCCGAACTTCGAAGTCTTTCTGCTGCTGCGGTTCCTGGCCGGTATCGGGCTGGGCGCGGTGTGGAGTGTGGTCTCGGCCTATGCGGTGGAGACCTGGCCGGAGCAGCATCGGGGTCGCGCTGCGGCGTTCGTGATCAGCGCGTTTCCTGCCGGTGGCGCGATGGCGGCGACCATTTCCGGATGGTTCCTGCCTGATTGGCGGCTGATGTTCCTGGTCGCCGGCGCCGCGGTCGTGCTGCCGGTCGCAGTGGTGGCGATCTTCTTCTCCGAGTCCGCGTCCTGGGTCGAGCAGAAGGCTTACAGCAGCGGCGATGTCGTCTCGGTCCGTGACGTTCTCGGTTCCTCGCTGCGCCGCCGGACCCTGCTCGGCACCCTCATGGCAGCGCTGGCACTGTTCGGATACTGGGGTGCGATGACCTGGCTGCCGACTTATCTCACCACCGAACGCGGCCTCGACAAGGGATCGGTCGCGCTGTTCGTCACCATCGTCAACCTGGGAATGTTCGCCGGCTACAACGGATTCGGCTACCTGGCCGATCACATCGGCCGCCACCGCACCATCGTGATCACGCTGTTCGGTGTCGCGGCGACGCTGCCGATCTACGCGCTCACCAGCGACCTGACCGCCCTGTTGTGGCTGGGGCCTCTCTTCGGCGCGTTCACCGCCTTCTTCGGTCTGTTCGGCTCTTACCTCGGTGAACTGTTCCCGACCCGGGCCCGCGCCACCGGTGCCGGATTCTGCTTCAACGTCGGTCGTGGTGTCTCGGCGCTGGCCCCGTTCATCCTGGCCGGACTGGCCGCCAGCATCGGCTTCCAGGGCGGGCTGGTTGTCTGCGCGGGCTTCTTCGCCCTCGCCGCGGTGGTGGCGCTGCTGCTGCCCCGCACCGGCGCCACCACCGACGAGCCCACCTCCACGCCGATCGCCGACCCGCGCGACGACGCACCCGCCACGGTGTGACCGCTGGGTCCGGGCCCGTCACCGGGTGGGCCCGGACCCACCCGCGATCTCTTCTTCATTCCTCAACGACGAAAGACGACGCTGTGCCATCGACGATGCAAGCCGCTCTCTACCACGGACCCCGCGACATCCGGATCGAGGAGGTCGAGATCCCAGTCCTGGCCACGGGCGAAGTCCTGGTGAAGGTGCTGCGGTCGGGGATCTGCGGCACCGATGCCGGCGAGTGGATCGCGGGGCCGAAAGTCTTTCCCGTCCGCCAGCGCCACCCACACAGCGGACACCTCGGACCGATCATCCCCGGTCACGAATTCGTCGGCGAGATCGTCGAGGCGGGCCCGCGCCCCACCCTGCTGCCGGGAACCTTGGTCGCCAGCGGCGCCGGCATCTGGTGCGGTGAGTGCCGACGCTGCCGCCAGGGTCGCACCAACAAATGCGTGCGCTACCGCACGCTCGGACTCAACGTCCACGGCGGAATGGCCGAATACGTCGCCGTGCCCTCGGCCACCCTGCGCCCCCTGACACCAGAGATGACCCTCGATCACGCCGCGCTCGCCCAGCCGCTGGCCGTGGGCATCCACGCGGCCCGCCGGGCCGGTACCGTCGCCGGTGATCGCGTCGTGGTGATCGGCGCAGGCGCGATCGGCTCGTTCGTCCTGGCCGGACTGCGTCATCTCGGCGACTTCCAGATCGCCGTGGTCGACATCGCCGCCTCCCGGCTGGCGCGGGCCAAACGCCTCGGCGCAGACATCACTGTGACCGCCTCCGCCGCGCTCGCCGATGAACTCACCGATGCCTTCGACGGCGCCAATCCCGATGTGGTTATCGAGGCCAGCGGCGCACCCGGCCAGCTGGCGCTGGCTCTGGAGCTGGTCACTGACGGCGGCCGTGTCGAAGCAGTCGGGATTCCGAAGCAAAAACCCGAGATCGACCTGCACTCGATGATCTTCCGCGAGATCACCCTGGAGACGACCCTGGCCCACATCTGCGATACCGACCTGCCGGCCGCGCTGCACATTTTGGCCCAAAACCCACTGCTGGGTCAGGAATTCGCCGAGACCCCGGTCGGGCTGGCACAGCTGGGCGAGAGCCTGGACCGCCTCGCCACCGGACAGGTCGAAGGAAAGATCCTCATCGACCCCACCGCGTGACGCCCGAACCAGCACGGCCTGCCACTGCCAGGAGCCGGGGTCACAGGGAACCTGCGCTCACACATGACCACCACCGCGCACTGCCGCGCGACGCCGAAAACGAACACCCAGGCCAAGGCAAATGGGGGTGCAACCTGCCGAAGACTCCGCCGACCGACCGGTCGGCACTGAGAAAACAAGGAAAACGATGAGGAAAACCGTTATCACCTCGGCCCTTCTGGCCACCGCCGTGAGCCTGAGCTGCGCCACCGCGCACGCCGAGTCCGCGCCGGGATCTATCGGCTACCACGCCGAGCTCACCCCGACCTCCGCCGTGATCGAAACCGATGCCGGCACGGCGATCACTGCCACCGACGGGGTGCTCAGCATCCGACCCGAGAACGGCGGCCCCGTTCTGGCCGGTGCCGAATTGTCCTTCCGCGTCGACGATTTCATCTTCCCCATCGAGGCACAGATCCAGGGCACCCGCGCCGTGCTCACCCCGCAATTCGACCTCGCCCACGCCACCTACCGGCCCGTGGCGCTGCCATATGAGAACCAGGCTCCCTGGAAGAACGAGTACGAGCGCGAACAGGCCGCCTGGAGCCGCATGACCTCCACGATCACCATGGGCGCCACCGTCGGCACCCTGGTAGGCGGTCTCAGCGGGGCCGCGGCGGGCTGCCTGCTCGGCGGCATCGCGGGGGCGACAGTGGCCGCCGCCGCGATCATCGGCCTGTTCGGCGCGTTCCTGCCCGCCGCCGCAGTCGGCTGTATCGGCGGCATCGTCGCTGTCGGCGCACTGGGAACTCTCGCCGGCCAGCTCCTGGTGACCGCTCCGGTCGCCGTGATGGCTGCCGTGCAGTACTTCACGACGATCAACCAGCCCGCCCCGGTCAAATAAATAGCCGGTGAGGTCCGGGGCCGTGGCCATGCGGCCAGGACCCCGGTCCCGTGTCAGTCCAGTTCGTTCGCTCTTACTCGAGCCCGCCGGGGGCACGAATCTGCGACCGGTAACCACAGCAGGTACACGACCGCCCCTGTCGCACCGGCGTCAGAATCCAGGACCCAAAACGGGGGGTACGCGCGGGGTCAGACACAGAAATAGCAGGTCAGGCCCGGTCTGAGACCGGGCCTGACCTGCTATTTCTGTGAGCTAAGGGGACTCGAAACCCCTGACCCCCACTCAGGAGTTCTAGTTGTCTCGTGATCGCCGCTGGGTCCGCCTACCGTTGGTAATCGGCTTCGATCACCAACCGGCCACCCGAAACCGCAGGTTGTTCCCGTTCCGTTCGATGTGCCCCGCCGCGGGCACGAACCTGCGACGGACGACCGCCAGGCCGTTCAACTGATTGGAAGTCTGGCCCGGAAACTTTGGTGTATTCCTGGTTACACACCGCGAGAAAAGAAGCAGGTCAAGCCGAGCTATCGGGCTTGACCTGCTGTTTCTGCTCCCCCATCTGGACTCGAACCCGCAACCGCTCCATTGAAAGTGGTAACCGACCGACTCCGGCCCGCCCCTTCGGATTGCCAATGCACCGAACTGTAGGGCTCCGGCCCGATCGCACGCCACTGAATAAATCTCCTTCCCGCGACCCAGTGGTACCGCACATCGACGCGCCCGGCCGACCGCGAAAAATCCTTTGCGCTCGGTGGCGCGCGGGCGATGAAATGTGAGTTCACCCGTCGTCTGCACACACATGACAGCCATCGACATCGGCACGCCGGAAGGAACTCGCACCGTGGACATCGTCGACGAGAGCGTGCGCGGCGAGACCCCCGCGCTCGCCGGACGTACCGAGTGGGTGGGCCTGCTGGTGCTCGCGCTCGCCTGCCTCGTCTACGCGATGGACCTCACGGTGCTGCACCTCGCGGTGCCGATGATCAGCGCCGACCTGCATCCGACCAGCTCGCAGCTGCTCTGGATCATCGACGTCTACGGCTTCATGGTGGCCGGTCTGCTGATCACCATGGGCACCCTCGGCGACCGGATCGGCCGTCGCCGCATGCTGATGATCGGCGCGGCCTCGTTCGCGGTGGTCTCGGTGGTCGCGGCGTTCGCGCCCACCGCCGAGGCGCTGATCGTCTGCCGGGCGCTACTCGGCGTCGCGGGAGCCACGCTCGCGCCGTCCACCCTGTCGTTGATCTTCAACATGTTCCGTGATCCACGGCAACGTTCGGTGGCAGTGGGCGTGTGGGTCGGCGCGTTCTCGGCAGGCGGCGCGGTGGGGCCGATCTTCGGTGGCGTGCTCTTGGAGAACTTCTGGTGGGGATCGGTGTTCCTGCTCGCGGTGCCGGTCATGGTGCTGCTGCTGGTGCTCGGCCCGAAGGTGCTTCCCGAGTTCCGCGACCCCGAGGCGGGGCGGCTCGATCCGATCAGCGCCGCGCTGTGCGTGGGAGCCATGATCGCGGTGGTGTTCGGCATGAAGAAGATCGCCCAGGACGGTGTCGGCATGGCGGCGCTCACGGGCCTGATCGGGGGCGCCGCGCTAGGCGCGCTGTTCGTCCGGCGTCAGCTCACCAGCGCCGATCCGATGCTGGACCTGCGGCTGTTCCGGTTGAGCCGGTTCCGGGTCGCGCTGCTGATCAACATCGTCGGCATCTTCGTCGCGTTCGGCTACTTCCTGTTCGTCGCGCAGTACTTCCAACTGGTGCTCGCGATGTCACCGCTGGCGACGGGTCTGGTGATGGTGCCCTCCGGTATCGGGTTCATCGTCGGATCGCAGCTGGCGCCGCGGCTGGTCCAACTGGTGCGTCCCGCCTACCTGATCGGCGGCGGACTGACCATGGCCGGTATCGGGCTGCTGATGATGACGCAGCTCAGCGCGTCCGGCGGATACGGTCTGGCGCTCGCGGCTTCGGTGATCTCCGCGCTCGGGCTGGCGCCGGTCTTCGGCATCACCACCGAACTCATCGTCGGGGCCGCACCACCCGAGCAGGCGGGCGCCGCCTCGGGCGTCTCCGAAACCGGCGCGGAATTCGGCGGCGCGCTGGGCATCTCGATCCTAGGCAGCATCAGCATCGCCATCTACCGCGGCGACCTGTCGTCCTCGCTGCCCGCCGGGCTGTCCGAGGCGGACGCCGGGTCGGTCCGCGACACCTTGGGCGCGGCGGTCCACGTGTCGACCCAGGTGCCGACGGCCCTCGGCGAATCCGTGCTCGCGGCGGCGCGCGAAGCATTCCTGCACGGTGTGCACATCACCGCGGCCATCGCCGGTATCGCCGCACTGGCCATCGCGGTGGTCTCGGTGCGCAAGCTGCGCGATATCCCCGCAGGGCCGTTGACCCACGACGAGTGACGGTCCCGGCGGTGGGAATCGGCCGGGTCCATCGCCCCACGGGGACTACAGGTTCAGAGACGCCACCCCTGGCATTCTTGCGCAGCGTGCACAACAGCGGCGCGAGCAATGCCGCGTCAGTCCACGGTCGATCGACGGGAGAGAAATGGTGGCTGCGAAAGGTTTCGCAGCCACCATTCGACTCCCGTCGGATCCATTTCTCTATCGAGCGGAGTCAAAGGGCGGTTCGGGCGCGTCGGCCAGCGCCGCCAAGGCGGTCGACAGGGTGGCTCCGTCCGGTAGCGCGCCGTCGGGGTTGATCAACCAGAGCACCGAAAGACCCTGGGTGAGCGCGAAATAGAGTTCCCCGATCGCTTCGGCCTGCCGCTGGGTCAGATGCGGGTGGGTTTCGCGCAGAGTGGTGGCCAGGTCGGCGGTCGCCTGCGGGAGGCTCTCGGACATGAACCGCTGCGATTCCGGCGACCGAGCCATGCGCAGCAGGTTCTCCATGCTGGCCAGCATGCCTTCGCGATTGGCGGCGAACACCGCGGGCAGTCCGTCGATCATCGACGCGAAGGCCTCGGGCATCGGACGCCCCTTCGTCGCCGCGATCAGCTCACCCATGCTGTCGCCGATGCCGGTGCCGAGCGCTTCGGCCAGCGCCTCGGTGATCAACCGGTCCTTGGAACCGAAGTGGTAGCCGATGGCGGCCAGGCTGACCCCGGCCGCGTTCGCGATGTCGCGAGCGGTGGTCTTGGCCACGCCGCGCTCCATGATCGCCTTGCGGGCTCCGGCCAAGAGGTCTTCACGGTTTCCCATGCGAGCCAGAGTACGGCATGTCTCAGACGTATGTCCTAGACGTCCGTTCAATAGCAGAGGCCTCGATGAGGGAGCCGCGGTTGCCCGAGCATCGCCACGCGCCTCCGGCCGCACCCGGGGCACTGGACGGAGCGCGCCCGGCGGAGTCGATTACTGTCGAATCGTGCGGCAGAAGATGATCGTGGACGTCGATACCGGAATCGACGATTCGCTGGCCCTGCTGTACCTGCTCGCCTCCCCCGAGGCGCAGATCCTCGGTATCGCGGCAACCGCGGGCAATGTGCCCGCCGCGCAGGTAGCCGCCAACAATCTCGCGTGGCTGGATGTGTGCCGGGCGCCGGAGATCGAGGTCGCCCTCGGCGCGGCCGAACCGCTCGCCATCCCCTTGCGCACCACCGAGGACACCCACGGCCCGCAGGGCCTCGGTTACGCCGAACTGCCCGTGGCCCGGCGCGCGTGCTCGAACCGCACGGCCGCGCAGATGTGGGTGGCTTTGGCACGCGAACATCCCGGCGAGATCGTCGGCCTGTGCACCGGCCCGCTCACCAATCTCGCGCTGGCGCTGCGCATCGAACCCGAGTTGCCGCGACTGCTGCGCCGGTTGGTCATCATGGGCGGCGCGTTCAACCATCCTGGCAACACCACGCCGACCAACGAGTGGAACGTGCACGTCGATCCCGAGTCGGCCAAGGAGGTGTTCGACGCCTTCTCCGCCGCCCCGCCGGATCGCCGACCGGTGGTGTGCGCCCTCGACATCACCGAGACCATCGAGATGTATCCGAAGCACCTGGCGCTGCTCGCCGAGCGCGCGCTCAGCCACCCCGCGGAGACGGTGTCGGAGGACGACGTGCCGGGCACCCGATCGGCGGCGTCGAATCCCGTTGTGCGCCATGTGTCCGACGCCGTGCGGTTCTACTTCGAGTTCCACCGCGCCTACGACCAGGGCTATCTCGCGCACATGCACGACCCCTTCGCCGCCGCGGTGGCCCTCGACCCGACCCTGGCCCGCACCAGGCCCGCGACCGTCGACGTCGAGCTGACCGGCGCCTTGACGCGGGCGACGACGGTGGCCGACTGGGTGGGCATGTGGGGACGGGAACCCAACGCGGACATCGTCGTCGGCACCGACCCCGAGCTGTTCTTCGATCGGCTCATCGCCCGAGTCGGCGATTTCGCGAAGGACCTCTATCCCCCCTCGGGAGAGCCGCGCATGACGCACGCTCAGCCCGCTTCACACCGCCCGACGAAGGACCCTCGGTGATCGACGACGACAATACCTACCTCGCCGACTTCCGCGCGCGACTCGACCTGCCCGGAATCATCGACGTGCACACCCATTTCATGCCGGAACGGGTGCTGAGCAAGGTGTGGTCGTACTTCGATTCGGTGGGCCCGCTGATCGGCCGAAGCTGGCCCATCGCCTATCGCGAAGACGAGCAGGTGCGACTGAAGACGCTGCGCGACTTCGGCGTTCGCGCGTTCACGTCGCTGGTGTACCCGCACAAGCCGGAGATGGCCGCGTGGTTGAACGACTGGACCGCCGAGTTCGCCGCCCGCACCCCCGACTGCCTGCACACCGCCACCTTCTACCCCGAGCCCGGCGCGGCGGACTACGTCGCGACCGCGCTCGAACGCGGCGCGCGAGTCTTCAAAGTGCACATCCAGGTCGGCGACTTCCCGCCCGGTGACCCGCTGCTCACCCCGGTATGGGGACTACTGGAGGACGCGGGCGTTCCGGCGCTGATCCACTGCGGGTCCGGACCCGCACCCGGCCGGTTCACCGGTCCCGAGCCGATCGCGGAACTGCTGCAACGCTTTCCGCGCCTGCGGCTGATCGTCGCGCACATGGGCACCCCCGAGTACGCGCAGTTCCTCGACCTGGCGGAGCGGCACGACGGCGTCTACCTCGACACCACGATGGTGTGGACCGATTTCAGCGAGGCGGACGCGCCGTTCCCCGTCGCCGAGTACGGCCGCGTGCGCGAGTACGGCGAGCGCATCCTGTTCGGCAGCGATTTCCCGAATATCCCTTACAGCTACGGCCACGCCATCCAAGCCCTCGAGCGTCTGGAACTCGGCGCCGATTGGGTGGGGCGGGTTTGCTATCGAAATGCGGCGGATCTCTTTTCGCTGAGCTGATCCAGCGTCGCTGCGCAACCCACGCCGTGATTACTGTTCAGCGCATGTAGCGCCGAGTGCCGAGGACGCGGACGTCGTTGCTATCGCAATGTCGCCGATCTCTTCTCGCTGAGCTGATTCGACGTCGCTGCGTGAGCTGCTCTGGTGTCTACCTTTCAGCGGGTTTCGCGCCGGGAGAGTCCGCTGGCGCGCAGCACCCGGCGGTCCACTGCCGCGCGGATCGCCTCGTCGGTGCCGATGATGCGCACGTGCTTGCGGGCCCTGGTGATCGCGGTGTAGAGCAGTTCCCGGGTGAGCAGTGTGGATTCGGGTTCGGGCAGCACGACGGAGACGGTGTCGTACTGACTGCCCTGGCTGCGGTGGATGGTCATGGCGAAAACCGTGACCACCGCGGGGAATTGGGTCGGGTGCACCAGGTACGGCTCGCTGCCGCGCTGGAGGGCGGCGCGCAGCGATCCGTCGGGCATGCGGACGATGACGCCGGTGTCGCCGTTGTAGATGCGCGCCTCGTGGTCGTTGGCGGTGACCAGCAGCGGCTGCCCCGGATACCAGGCCGCGTAATGCGTGTCGGGTCCCGCGCCGGCGGCCGCCGCCCAGTCCGCGGCCATCCGGTCCCAGCGCTCCACGCCGAACGGGCCCTGCCGGTGTGCGCACAGCAGCCGGTGCGATTCCAGCGCCAGTAGCGCACCGGCGGCGTCGCCGTCGACCGCGGCCTCGGTGACGGCCCGCGCCGCCCGCACCACGTCTCCGCGCACCGGCGCGGTGTCCTCCGGCGCGCACAGCGACAGCTCGGGACCACCCGCGCGCAGCAACTCCAGCGCCGCGTCGGCGTCGCCCGCGCGCACCGCGACGGCCAGATCGGCGATCCGCCCGCCGAAGCGCCGCCCCCTGGTGAGCCGGACGATGCCGCCGCGCAGCCGCGTTCGCTCCAGCGGCGTGAGCGCCTCCGCGTCGTGGCCGGGCTCGTGCACGCCCGCACCGATGATCTCGTCGAGCACCGGATTCGGTTCGCCGACAACGGGTCCCGCGACCAGATCGGCGAGCACCGCGCCCGCGTCCACCGAGGCGAGCTGGTCGGGGTCGCCCACCAGAACCAGGCGCGTGTCCGGGCGCAGCGCGGCGAGCAGGCTGCTCATCATGGTGAGCGACACCATGGAGGTCTCGTCGACCACGATGACGTCGTAGGGCAGGCGGTTGAACTCGTGGTACTTGAACCGGGTGCGGCGCCCGCGCTGCCAGCCGAGCAGGCGGTGCAACGTGGCGGCGGTCAGCTCGGGCAGGCCCAGGTCGCCCGCCTGTTCGCGGACCGCCTCCTGTAGCCGCGCGGCCGCCTTACCGGTCGGCGCGGCGAGCGCGATACGCAGCGCGGCGGCCTTGGGATCGGCCCTGCGGTGCGCTTCGAGCAGCGCGAGGACGCGGGCGATGGTGTGGGTCTTCCCGGTGCCCGGCCCGCCCGCCACCACGGTGGTCCAGTGTGTGGCGGCCAGCGCGGCGGCGAGGCGCTGCCGGTCGGGTCCCTCGCCCAGGGGGCTGTCGAACAGCCGGTCCAGTTCCCGGCGCACGACGGGGACGTCGATCTTGGGGTGGGTCGCCGCGCGTTCGGTGAGCACCCGCCGGATGGTCTGCTCCTGCTGGTAGTAACGGTCCAGGTAGAGCAGGGGGCCGGCGTCGTCGCCGCGTTGCGGCGGCACCAGCCGCAGCGGGCAGAGCGGACCCGCGGGTCCGCCGCAGACCAGCGGACTGACCTTCAGCGCGGCCGTCACCGCCGCGATGTCCGGCCACGGCAGGGTCGCCGGGTCGACGCCCGCCCCCGCGTCCCAGTCCTCGTCCGCGTCGACGCCGATCTCGCGCATCCGGTTCAGCTCCAAGCACACCGAGCCCGAGCGCACCGCCCGCACGGCCAGGGCCGCCGCGAACAGCACCTCCTCGGAGTCCTCGCGCCCCAACCGCCCGAGCCGCAGCGCCACGTGCACGTCGGCCGCGGACAACACACCGGCCTCGTTGAAGACCCGCAGCAGCCCGGTGCCGCGCTGCGCCAACTGAATCGACGTCATGATGCCTCCCCCGCGCTGTCGCGCCGACCCGACCGCGGAGCGCACACGGCGGCCGGTCGCAGGTCCCACGCACCGAGGACCGGCGTGAACCGCGCCGCTGCCGAATTCTCGCCCCACGACGGTCCATCGGCCCCGTTCAGGACCCGCAACATTCCGAGCCCCCGCCGCCCCGATCGAATCGACGTCATCGGACCTCTCCCGCGAGCAGATCCGACAGTGCGGTGACCAGCGCGACCGGCGGAGTCCAGTCGAAAACGCCTCGGCCGGGCGGCGTCTCGGGGCCGACCATGCCGCGGACGAACAGGTAGCGGCAGCCGCCGAGGTGACGGGACGGGTCGTAGCCGGGCAGCCGCCAGCGCAGGTACCGGTGCAGCGCAACGGAATACAGCAGCGCTTGCAGCGGATAATGCGAGCGCAGCATCTCGGCGGCCATCCGCTCCCTGGTGTAGTGGTCGACGGTGAGGTCGCCGGTGCCGAGGCGGTTGGTCTTGTAGTCGACGACGACGAAACGCGGTGCGCCCACGGGATCGGTGACGCGCAGCACGGCATCGATGCTGCCGGTGAGGTAGCCGCGCAGCTGGATGTCGTCCAGGCCCGCCAGCAGGTCGGCGTAGGACGCCAGGTCGTCGTCCGGCGGCAGGTGCTCGCGCAGCAGATCCGCGATGCCGCGCAGCGTCGCCGCCCGCGCGGCCGGGGTGTCGCCACCGGCGAGCGGCAGCTCGAACTCCAGCTCGGCGAGCTGGTCACGGCGGGAAAGATCGGCGAGACAACCGAATCCGAGCGGCGTACGCAATACGGCCAGCAGTGCGGCGCCGAGCACGGCGGGATCGATGTCCGCCATCAACTCCTCGACCGCGGCGAGGCAGCGGGTGTGCACCTCGGTGTCGAGATCCGCCGCGCCGGTATCGATCCGCTCGAGCACGCCGTGCACCAGGGTGCCGAACTCCGCGCCGTAGGGCAGCGCGTTCATCAGGGAAGGGGCGGCCACGGTGGCCGGTTCGGCAGCGTCCAGTGGCGGCGCGGACGGCTCGTCCTCCGGTCCGCGTTCGTCCTCCGGCTCGGTGTCCGTGGCGATCTCGTGCGCGCCCGCGGTGAGCGCGGAATAGGAAGTGCGCCGCCACTGCTGGTCCATGACGCGGTCGAAGCGCGCGGCCGCGAGGTCGCCGCCGGGCTGTTCGATGCGCACCCGGCGCGGTTCGACGTCCTCGGCCGGTTCGACCGCGGTCACCGAGATCGCCTCGGGCGCGGCGGCCGCCCACGCCGCCAGCATCGGCACCGCCTGCTGATCGGCGGGCACGGCGGCCCGGCCGGGAACCGTCTCGCCGCCGTCGGGGCGGCCGAGGATCATCCGATGCAGCGGCGCCGCGGCGGTGGTGATGGCGGGCGCCCACCAGGCCACGATCTGGCACATGGCGCGGGTCAGCGCGACGTAGAGCAGCCGCAGTTCCTCGCCCGCCTCCTCGGCTTCGCTGCGCAGCTTGCGCTCGGCGTAGCCGACGGCCTCTTGACCGCCCACGTCGAGTACTCGTGCGCCGTCGTCGTCGTGGAACAGGAGCGTGGCCGGGTACGGGTTCTTGGCGCTGTCCCACGCGAAAGGCAGGTAGACGATGGGGAATTCGAGCCCCTTGCTGGCGTGCACGGTGGCGATCTGCACGGCCGCCGCGTCGCGGTCGAGCCTGCGGGAGCGGTCGGCGACGGCGCTCGCGGCGGGGTCGCGCACCTGGTCGGCCAGCCAGCGGGTCAGCGCGGTCAGGCCGAGCCCCTCGGTGAGCGCGACCTGATCCAGCAGCTGGGCGATGTGCCTGAGATCGGTGAGCTGGCGTTCGCCGTTCTCGATCGAGAGCAGCCGAGGCGCGAGACCGGTTTCGGCGGAGAGCTTTTCGAAGACCGCGGCGAATCCGGCGCGGGCGAACAGCCGGGCCGCCTCGCGCAGCTGCGCGCTCACCCGTCCGACGAGATCGGCTCCGCCGCTGTTGATGTCGGCCGCGGTGCAGCCCAGGATCGGCGTGCACGCGGCCAAACGGACGCGGTCGGAACGGTGCGGCTGTTCCAGCGCGCGCAGCACCCACAGCCAGTCGGTGGCGCTCGGCGTGCCGAACACACTGGTGCCGCCCGCCAGCACCGAGGCGACGCCCACCCGGTCCAGCGCCGCCCGCACCACATCGATCTGGGAGCGGGTGCGCACCAGCACCGCGATGTCGCCCGGCCCGACCGGGCGGCGGACCACACCGTCGATGCCATTGTCCGGCAAGGATTCTCGCGCCTGCCCATCCGACCCCGCGAGCACCTTCGGCGCGGGAACCGTCACTCGCACATCGGATTCCAGCAGCCGCACGATGTCGGCGGCGAGGTCGTCGGCGACCTTGGCGCGCTGGCGGCCAACAGACGGGAAGCCGGACTTGTTCAGCGGCCCCGCCCCGGTGCGCGGCAGGCACCGCACCCGCATCGGGGTGACCAACCCGGCAGGCCCGGACAGACGCGACCACGGGCGCGTCGCGGCGACCGGATAGACGGTGATCTCGGGGTGGCCGAGCGCGGCGCCGCCCTGCACGCGCTCCAGCGCGGCCAGCAGTCCGGCGTCGCTGCGCCAGTTGGTGGTGAGCTCGCTGCGCCGGTCGGCGTGCGCGACCGCGTCCAGGTAGCTGAGCACCTCCGCGCCGCGGAAGGCGTAGATGGCCTGCTTGGGATCCCCGACCAGCACGAGGGTCGTCTCGCCGTGGAAGGAGCGGCGCAGAATGTCCCACTGGAGCGGATCGGTGTCCTGGAACTCGTCGACCAGCGCCACGCGGTAGCGATCCCGGATGCGGGCGCAGGCGCGCGGGCCGTGGTCGGGATCGGCGAGCACGTCGTGCAGCAGCACCAGCAGATCGTCGAAATCGCGCAGTCCGGCAAGGCGTTTGCGGCGCTCGGTCTCGGCGCGCACCGCCTCGGCGAAGGCCACCCGCTCCCCCGCGGTCCCGTCGCCGCGCGGTACCAGGCGCGCGTGCCGGTCGCGAACCGCCGCCAGCGCGAGGCTGTGCGCATCCTTCAGCGAGAACGGCGGCGTCGCACGAGCATAGCGGTGCAGGTAGAGGTCGTCGGCCACCGTGCAGGTCAGCTCGTCGACCGATTCGACCAGGCGCGAACCCGGATCGTGTTCGCCCGCGAGCCCCAGCTCGTCGAGCATGCGCTGGCAGAAGCTGTGGGTGGTGGCGATGGTGCCGGCGTCGAAATCCGAGAGCGCGGTGAGCAGCCTGGCTCGCCTGCGCCGCACTTCGTCGGGGTCGGCGTCCGCCAGGTGCCGGACCAGTTCGTCGGCGTGCGCCCGCGCCGCCGACGCGTCGGCCAGCGCGACCGCGACCGCCACGAACCGGTCGCGGGCGCGTTCGCGCAGCTCTTGGGTGGCGGCCCGGCTGAAGGTCACCAGCAGCAGCTGGCCGATCTCGACACCCGCCTCGGCCACGTAGCGCACCGCGAGCCCGACGATGGCGTGCGTTTTGCCGGTGCCCGCGCTGGCCTCGAGCACCGTGGTGCCGCTCGGCAGCGGGCCGTACGGGTCGAACGGCGCGATCGTGTCCACCGACGGGGCGCGGACGGCGTCCTCAACGGTCATGCCACGCACCGCCTTTCGCCCCGCACCAGGACCTCGTCGACCAGGGCGCCGAACAGCCGCCCGTAGGAATCGCACCACGCCCGCTCGAGAACGCGCGCAGACACGCCGGGTCGGAGCCCGAACCGGTGCGGGAATGGCATCGAGATCACGGCTGCCCCTGGCTTTCCGCGCCGAGCAGCGGCGCCCACAGGCGGCGCGCCAGGGCGCCGAACCGGGTGGTCTCCCCCGGCTCACCCGCCGGGGCCGGGCTATCCATCAGGTGCTCCAACCGCGGCGCCGAACCCCACACGTAGCGCAGGTGACGGTCGGTGTGATCGCCGAAAGCGCCGGGACCGTTGGGGCCACCGTTGAATTCGCGTTCGGCCGCGGCGAACGCCTCCTCCGCGGTCGATCCGCGGAAGCGGCGTTCGGCGTAGGCCGCGGTCGCGGTCGGGGCGACGGGCAGCGGCTCGGTGAGGCCCGCGTCGCGCAGCTTCACCAGCTCCCGCAGGATCGCCACCGCGGCGGGTGCGTCGGGCGCGGTGAGCACGGAACGCCATGCCGGGCGGCCGAATTGGCCGCGCCCGGTGGTCACCGCGCGCCAGGAGCGGTCCTCGGTCGCGGCGAGCGCGAGCAGCGCGACCCACGCGGCGATGCGATGTTTGGGCGCGAGTCGCGAGAAAGTCGTGCGCACCAACGTTTCTCCACGCACTTCCGGCACCGTGCCGGTGAGCATGCGGCCGTTGCCGAGATCGATGGCGACGTCGACGGCCCTGGCCTGGCCCTCGTAGTCCGGCAGCGAGGCGCGCACCAGCTTGTCCACGGTGTGCTCGATCTCGTCGAGCACCGCGCCGCCGAGCCCGAACGGCGGCAACGTGCCGCGCCGCCACTCCGCGGCGCGCAGCCCGTTCGGGTCGGCGCCGGTGAGCCGTGCGGTCAGCATGCGTTCGCCCAGTTCCCATTTCGCGAGGCCGTCGAGTTCGATGGGCAGCCGGTCGGCGATGTCCTCCTCGTGTTCGGGCACCCGCAGGCCGAGCCGCTGCCACAGGAAGGCGCGCACCGGGTGTTCGGCGAAGGACATCAGGTCGGCCAGCGCCACATCCGACGGTTCCGGCGCGGGCAGCGGTTCCGGCAGGAAAGGGGGCCGTGGCCGGGGCGGGCGGCCCGCGGCCAGCGCGCCCGCCAGTGCGACCGTGTCGAAGCTGAACGGGCTGTCGGCGTGAAAGTTGCGGCGGTCGAAGCCTTGCAACGGGTGGCGAGTGAGCACGGCGTCCATGCCGTCCACGCCGACGTGGGCGCGTAGCGCGTCGAGCAGTTCGGCGACCGGGATCGCAGGCGGGCGGTGCGCGCCGCTGACCGGGTCGGCGCCGGTGTGGAAGAGCAGCAGCTTCTCCCGCGCCGCGAGCACGGCGTCCAGCAGCAGCTGCCGGTCCTCGCTGCGCGGATCACGTTCGCCGAGAAGCGGTTCGCGCGCGAGCACGTCGTCGCCGTCCACGCCGCTCGCGCGCGGGAACACATCGTCGTCGAGCCCGAGCAGCACCACCACGCGATGCGGCACCGACCGCATCGGGACCATGGTGCAGACGGTGAGTTCGCCGGTGCGGAAGTTGGCGCGGGTGGGCTGGGCGGCCAGCCTGCTCGACAGCAACACCGCCACGTCGGCCAGTCGCAGCGGGACCGCGCCCGCGTGTTCGGTGGCCGCGGCGATCTCCCTGCGCGCCTCGGTGCGCACCCAGGCTTGGCTGTCGGGAACATCGGTGAGCAGGTCAAGCGCCCGGCCGAGCACCGCGGCCCACTCGTGCGCCGGACGCGGACCGCGCAGATCGCGCAGGCACACCGCGAGACGATCGATGAACTCCGCGAACCGACCGGCCAGATCGACGTCGTTGCTGTCCACGTCGTCCAGCGGAAGCGCGAGATCCAGCCAGTCGTCGGCGGATTCGTCGGCGGTGACACCGAGCAGGATCCGGTCGACCGCGCCGTTCAGCGTGTTCTGGGCGAAATCGGCCAACCCGAACGCCTGCCGCTGGCGCTGCCCGATCCCCCAGCGGGCACCGGATTCGGCGGCCCAGCCGCGCAGCCGCTCTATCGCGTCGTCGTCGAATCCGCAACGTCGCCGGACGGTTTCGGACGCGGCGAGATCGAGCACCTGGGTGACGGTGACGCGCCCGTCGGCCAGCTCCAGCAGCACGCCGATCACCGCCAGCAGCGGATTGGTCACGCCACGGCCGCGGTCGGCCAGCCGCACCCGCAGCGTGTGCGCGGGATGGGCTGCCTCCGTGGTTGTTTCGCCGGATCCCGCGCGCGAGCCGAACGCGGCGCGCACCAGCGGCGCGTACGCCTCGACCTCCGGGCACATGATCAGCACGTCGCGCGGTTCCAGCGTGGGATCGGCCGCGAACAGGCCGAGCAGGCATTCGCGCAGGACCTCCACCTGCCTGGCCGGTCCGTGGCAGGCGTGCACCCGCACGCTGTCGTCGGCGGGGACGAGTTCGGTCGGCGGCCACGCGTCGTCGCGGATGCCCGCCTGCAACGCGGCGAGCAGCGAGGTCTCGGTCTGCCGCACACCGCGCTCCCACGGTGCCGAGAAGCCGGTCCCCGTAACGGCATTCGATCCGTCCGCCGCGAGCCGCGGTTCCGCACCGGACGCGGCGGCCGCCGAGAGATGCGTATCCGACCCGCCCGCGGCAGGCTCGGACAGCCGCTGCTGCAACTCGCGCACATCCCGCGCCAGCCCGGCGAGCAGCGGATGACGCACCGACCGCCCGGACGCATCGGTGGCACGGGACACCGCGGGCGGCAGCTGCGCGATGGCCGACCACATGACCGGGCTGGGGTGCGCCAGGAACAGATGCACGTCCCTGTGGTGCCCGATGGCCGCCAGAACCGCCAGCTGATCGGCGGGCAACCGGGTCACCCCGAACAGCGAAAGTCGTTGCGGCAGCTCGAGGAGCGCGGGTTCGGCGCGCAGTCGGGCGCAGGCCGCGTCCAGCCGTTCGGCGGGACTCGGCACGCCGATCTCGGCGCGCAACCGCCGCCACAGCGTGGGCTGCCACCGCAGATCCTCCGGCACCGGACGACCCGCACCGTCGGTGTCGGCGCCCGCCGCCCACTCCGCGATCAGCGCCGGTCGCTGGGCGCCGTAACTGTCGAACAGCGCCGCAAGATGCGCCGCCGTGGCGTAGCGCCTGCCGATCCGGTGGTCACGACCGGATAGGTCGGCACCACCGAGGTGGCGGGCGAGCACCGCGCACCACGGTTCGCCGAGCGCGGCGTCGATCACCAGCAGCAGCGTCCACACGGTGCGCTGCGGCGACCACGGGTCGTCGTCCTGGGCAACACCGGCGCTCGCCGCGAGCGCCTCGGCGACCAGCGCCGCCGGAGTCGGGAACCGAATATTCGCAGCGACACCGTCGCAGCCGCCCGCCGAGACGCCGAGCACCGAGGACAGCCGTTGGGTCAGCCAGCGTTCCACTCCCTTGGCGGGCACCGCGACGACCTCCGCCGCGAACGGATCCGGCTGCGGCGTCGCCAACAACTCCGCCAGCGCGTCCGCCAGGGCGTCGGCGCGCTCGGCCCGGTGGATGTGCAGCGGCATTGCACGTTTATACGCCAGCGACCGTCGCGCAACCGCGCCGCCCCGCCCGTCGGCGAGTGAATTGAGCCACACGCGAACGGAATCCTCGGCCGTGTCACGCCGAATCCGTCGGACCCGTGTGCGAGAGTCCTCCACCGGGGAGGAACGGGAGAGCTGCTTCGAAAGGCTGGTTCGCGTTCATGGATGCGATGGTGATTCCCCTATTGCCGAGAGGCGGGTTCACGGTCCGCAGGGTCGGTGACCGATGGGAGCTTGTCAACTCGCGCCACTACGGCCGCACTGTCGTCCTGCACACCTGGCCGCGCGACCGCCACACCGAGGCGTTCGAGCACTGCTATCGGCTCAACGGACGCACCGTCGAAGAACTGCGCGCCGCCTTCACCTGAACCGCGGCGCCGCGAAACTCGCTGCGGTGCAAGCGCGCAACGGCCGCTGTAACACACCTTCCCGCCGAGCTCAAGACGTGCGTCAGCGGCGCGGATGTGCGATCGTGGTCCCTCGTGCGTTACCCCATGGCCGCCACCCGGACAGTTCCCCGCGTGGCCGCATCCGCCTGTGTCCTGGCCGCCGCGGCGATCCTGATCCCGAGCGCGCCCACCCTGCTGCCCGGTACCGCCGCGCCGCGCGCCTCCGCCGCGTGCCTCGCCGGCTTCGATTGCGACATGAGCAGTCGCATCGCCGCGGTCGACGCCTACCTCAAGACGCGCCCCGGCGTCACGGGCTACGTCGTGCGCGACCGGGTGACCGGCGGGGTGTACGCGAACGAGCACGCCGAGAACTCCGTGTGGACGGCCTCCACCATCAAGCTCGCGATCGCCGCGGACCTGCTGAACCGCGCACGCGTCGGCGCCATCGGGCTCACGCCGGAAGACCGCAACCTGATGGAGGCCATGCTCGCCACCTCCAACGACGCCGCCACCGACCTGCTCTGGAACAAGTACGCCGGCATCGACCGGATGGCGTACAACAACGCCTTCCGCGCCAACGGCATGGTCTCGCTCGTCCCGCAGCCCACCAGCACCGCGCTCTTCCCCGACTGGTCGTTCCAGAAGTGCACCGCCGCCGACCTGGACCGGCTGATGGATCACGTGCTCACCGCGATGCACCCCGACGACCGCGGCTACCTGCTCGACCGGATGCGCTCGGTCGACTACAACCAGCACTGGGGTGTCTGGGGCGCGGGCGCTCGCATGCGGCCGGGACTCAAGAACGGCTGGTCGGCCGAGCAGGGCGGCTGGGTGGTCAACTCGGTCGGCTTCGCGGGCCCCGACGAGCGGTACACGCTGGCGATCATGAGCTCGCTCGGCGAGGCGGGCGGTTACACCGAGGGCGCCGAGACCGACACCAAGGTCGCGGAGATGCTGCTCGCCGGTCGCTGACCCGCGATCACGCGCGGCGGCGCAGCAGCATGGGGGCGCCGTCGCGCGGGAACGGAATCGTGGTGAATCCCCACGGCATTCGATAGTCGTCGGGGATCTCCCACTCGTATTCGCGCACCATCGCCGAGATCAGGGTCTTCACCTCGAAGGTGCCGAAGTGCATGCCGATGCACTTGTGCGCGCCCGCGCCGAAGGGCAACCACGCCAGCCGGTGCGAGTGGTCCTCGCGGCGCGGCTCGGCGAAGCGCAGCGGATCGAACACCTCGGGCCTGGTCCACAACTCGGGCAGCAGGTGGTTGACCTGATAGGCCAGGTCGACCGCGGTGCCCGCGGGAATGTAGTGGCCGAGGATCTCGGTGTCGCGCACGGCGCGGCGCACCAGACCCGGCACCGGCGGCATCAGCCGCAGCGCCTCCTTGACCACGAGATCCAGATCGTGCAGCCGGTCCAGGTCCGCGATGGTCGTTGCGGCCTCGGCGGTTTCGGCGTCCGCCGCCAGCACCTCCGCGCGCACCTTGCGCTGCCACTCCGGATGTTTGCCCAGGTAGTAGGCGACCGCGGTGGCGGTGGTCGTCGTGGTGTCGTGGGCGGCCATGATCAGGAAGATCATGTGGTTCACCACGTCGGCGTCGGAGAACACCGCGCCGTCCTCGCTGCGTGCGTGGCACAGGCCGGAGAAGAAGTCCGGGTCCTGCGAGCGCCGTTTGGCGGGCAGCATCTCGGTGAAGTACTGCTCGAGCACCCGCCTGCCACGCAGTCCCGCGCGCCAGTGCCCGCCGGGAACCGGATGGCGCACGATCGACAGACCGGCGTGCGTGCAGTCGACGAAGGCGTCGATCAGGTCGCGCCGCCGCGCGCCGACGTCGACCGCCATGAAGGTCTCCCCCGCGATCTCGAGCGTCAACTCCTTGACGGTCGGGTACAGCCGCACGGTGGTCCGGTCCCGGCCGGGCGGCACCCAGCGCGCCACCGCCGCGCGCGCCACCGGTGTCAGCGCCGCAAGATGCGCGGCGAGGCGGTCCCTGGTGAAAGCCTGCTGCATGATCCTGCGGTGGTACATGTGCTCGTCGAATTCGAGCAGCAGCAGCCCGCGCCGGAAGAACGGGCCGATGAAGTAGTCCCAGCCCTGGCCGAAATCGCGGCGACGGCGGCCGAGCACCTCGTCGATCGCCTCCGGTCCGGACACCAGCACCCGGTCGATGCCGAGTGAGCTGTTCAGCGACACCGGTCCGTAGCGGCGGTGGCGGTCCACCATCTCGGCGGGCCCCCAGCGCATGTAGTGCAGGGCGCGGCCCAGGTACGGCAGCCCGATATCGCCGTGCACCGGAACGGTCGCGCTGCCGCGCGGCGGAGCGGCCAGCACCCGGTGGCGTTCGGGCAGCCTGCGCAGCACGCGATCGATGACGCTCGCCTGGGGAATGTCGATGAGATCCGCGTTCTCCGATGCGGCGCGCACGCTGCGCTTTCGGACGGCGACCCGGTCTTCGGCGACCATCGCACACCTCCCTGAACGACAGCATTCATCGTATTCTCTTCTTCGCAATCGTTCAGGCGGATCGAGCGCCGCCACCTTCACTTCCGCCGCCCGCCGACGGTGAGGCTTCGCACGACAACACACCCGGATCGGGGATCTCGTCGTGACGGTCCAGGGCGGGCCGACTACGGTTGAACGTTGTCGGTAACCGTTCGCGGGGGAACGAGCCCCCCGACTGTCGAGGAGCAGGACGATGAGCACTCAGTCTGTCGAGAACCGTCGTCACAAGGTGGTGGTGATCGGCTCGGGCTTCGGCGGCCTGTTCGGCGCCAAGCACCTCAAGCGAGCCGACGTGGACATCACCCTGATCTCCAAGACCTCCACGCACCTGTTCCAGCCGCTGCTCTACCAGGTCGCCACCGGCATCCTCTCGGTCGGCGAGATCGCGCCCGCGACCCGGCTCGTGCTCAGAAAGCAGCGCAACTGCCAGGTGCTGCTAGGTGATGTCATCGATATCGACCTAGCCGAGAAGACGGTCACCTCGCGACTGCTGAACCAGAACACCGTCACGCCGTTCGACAGCCTGATCGTCGCCACCGGCGCGCAGCAGTCGTACTTCGGCAACGACCAGTTCGCCACCTACGCCCCCGGCATGAAGACGATCGATGACGCGCTGGAGCTGCGCGGCCGCATCCTCGGCGCGTTCGAGGGCGCGGAACTGGCGACCACCCAGGAATTGCGCGACCGGTTGCTCACCTTCGTCGTGATCGGCGCCGGACCGACGGGCGTCGAATTGGCCGGGCAGATCGCCGAACTCGCCGACCGCACGCTCGAGGGCACCTTCCACAACATCGATCCGCGCGACGCACGGGTCATCCTGATCGAGGGCGCGGGCGCGGTGCTCGGCCCGATGGGTCCGAAGCTGGGCGGCAAGGCGCAGCGCAGGCTCGAGAACATGGGCGTGGAGATCCAGCTCAACGCCATGGTCACCGACATCGACGCGCACGGCGTCACGGTGAAGGACGCCGACGGCACGATCCGCCGGATCGAATCCGCGTGCAAGGTCTGGTCGGCGGGCGTGCAGGCGAGCCCGCTGGGCAAGATGCTCGCCGAACGCTCCGAGGGCACCGAGGTGGACCGGGCCGGGCGCGTCATCGTGGAACCCGATCTCACCATCAAGGGCCACCCCAACGTCTTCGTGGTCGGTGACCTGATGGCCGTGCCCGGCGTGCCGGGTCAGGCGCAGGGCGCGATCCAGGGCGCGACCTACGCCGCCAAGCAGATCAAGGCCGGGCTCAAGGGCCAGGCGCCCGCGGAACGCAAGCCGTTCAAGTACTTCAACAAGGGCAGCATGGCCACCGTGTCGCGGTTCAGCGCCGTCTGCCAGGTCGGCAAGCTGGAGTTCGGCGGCTTCATCGCGTGGCTGGCCTGGCTCGCGCTGCACCTGTACTACCTGGTCGGCTACCGCAGCCGGATCATCACGGTGATCCAGTGGTTCGTCACGTTCCTCGGCCGCACCCGCGGCCAGATGGCCGCCACCGAGCAGTGGGTGTTCGCCCGGCTCGCCTTGGAACAGGTCAACGAGGATCAGGAAGAAGCCGACGAACTCGCGGCCGCGCTCGGCGCGCCGCCCGCGAGCAACGGTCGCGCGCCGGGCAAAGCGGCGACAGACCGCGCGGTCTCCTGATATTTCCGGAGTTTCTGTCCAGCGGGGATGACACCGGCCCGCCATTCGACAAACCGTCGGGTGGCGGGCTTTTCCGTGTCCAGCAATCCGCTAGCAACGTCAACTCACCTGTCCTGTGCGCCTTTCCACCAATCCGTGCGGCCCGTGGGTCCGAATGTGGAACGTCGAGCATGTCAGCTACGAAGAAAGGTGAGTATGGCCACAGGCAAGCACAGAGCTCCCAACCCGCAGCGGCAGAAGGTGGGCTCGATGGTCGCGGCGGGTGCTGTTCCGCTGGTGTTGGCGCTCGTCGGCACCGGAACCGCGAATGCCGAGCCCGCGGAGACGAATCCGGTCACCCAGCCCGAACAGCCGGCGCAGTGGCCCGCGGCCGCCGCGCCCAATGCCGTTCCGTACGAGGGCCTCGACATCCCCGACAACACTCGCAGCTCGCTGCAGTGGTCGCGGCCCGCGCCGGATCGGAGCTACCTCGCGCCGGTCGGTGTGCTGCACCCGCCGGTTCCGGTCGTACCGGTGCCGCCGATCGCGCCGCCCCCGGGGCAGTTCCGCTTCGGTGACGTCACCGTTCCCACACCCGACTGGATCAACACCGAACAGGCGATCCAGATCAACGACAACTCCGCCATGATCGAGGCGAATCTCGCGACGTTCCTCGACTCGATCGGCATGGAGCGCAGCCGGTCCGACCGCATCGCCGGTCAGACCGTCGGCACCGCGGCCATGGGCGCGGTGGCGGGTGCGGCCTCGGCGGCACCGTTCGCGCTCACCTCGGCGATGGTCGGCGGAACGGTCGGCTTGGTGACCGGTCTGGCGTTCATGCCCGTCGGTCTCGTCGCGGGCCCGGCGCTCGGCGCGGCCTTCGGCGCCGCGGTGATCACCATTCCGGCAGCCATGGTCGGCGCGGCTGCCGGTGCGGCTGTCGGCGCGGTCTCCGCCTTCAACGCCCCTTCGCGGGTCGTCGGCGACTGAACGCGCGGAAGACGCCTCCGGCCACCGGGAAAGGTTTGCCGGAGGTCAGAGCACGGGGCGGGGTTTCGACACCATGTCGGAGCCCCGCCCTTTCGGTTTCGCCCCGGAGCCTGGTGCCAGGACCGCGCCGGGTCTGAAAGACCCTGCGGTCCAGCCGGTTCGGTTGCACCTCACGCGGTGGCGGGCACCGAAACCACTGCGCCTCTCGGGGTTCGCGGGCTCGCAGTGGTGGCCAGCCGCGATCCCACCGCTGTGAACAGGCTTCCGCCGGCGGCGAGGGGCAGGCGCGTCGCGTGTGGTCCGAGGGTCTCGACCGGACGATCGTCGGGATAGACGAGTTCGCTGTCGAGGGCGCGCGGCGCCGAGAGCGCGTCGTCGGTGGCGGTGCCCGAACCGAGCTCGAGCCGGTGGCGCAGCAGCGGGAGGTCGTCCAGGTCGGCGATCAGATCGCCGCGCCACAGGCCGATATCCTCGCCCGCTCGTCCGATCTGGACGCGTTCGCGTAGTCGGAGACGGGCGTCGGCCGCGAGCCGGGCGGTGGTGACCGCCCGGTGGTCCGCACCGCCCGCCACGATGAGCGGCTCGGTCTCCACGTCCAGCTCGCCGCCTTCGGCTACTTCGAAAACCCACCGCGCGAACGAGATTCGGGTCGTCACGCCCGGCAACGCGATGGTCGCCGCGACCGAGCGAAGGGCGAGCCGCGCACCCGGGCCGACCGTGACCGAGATGTGCAGTTCGTCGCCGCCCAGCGGGGTGGCGGCGGTGCCGATCAGGTGCACGGTGTGCTGACCGGTCCGGCGCGCGGCAAGTCCGCCGGACGCGTGGATTTCCGGGAGCGTGCCCGCCGCCGCGACGATCCTCAGGTCAGTGCGCAATGGTCGCCGCGTCTCCCGTACCGCGATTCGGTTCGCTTGCTGCGGCCCCGCGTTCGCCCGATACGGCGAGCTTTCGCCCCGGCGCTGCATCGCGCTCGCCCGACGCGGCGTCCTCTCGATCCGGCCCGGCATGATGTTCGCCCGGCGCGGCGTCGTGGTGAACCAGTGCGGCGAGTTGTTCGCGCACCCAGGCCAGCACCGGGGTTGCGGCCGGGTCCTCAGTCAGTGAGAGCAGGGCGGTCGGCCTGCCCTCGCGGACCTTGGCGGCATCGCGCTCCATCACGCCGAGGTCGGCGCCGACCAGTGGGGCGAGGTCGGTTTTGTTGACCACCAACAGATCCGAGAAGGTGACGCCGGGCCCGCCCTTGCGCGGCACCTTGTCGCCGCCCGCCACGTCGACGACGAAGATCTGCACGTCGATCAGGCCGGAGGAAAACGTCGCCGTGAGGTTGTCGCCGCCGGATTCCACCAGGATCAGATCCAGCGGCGGGTTGGCCGCGATCAGGTCGTCGATGGCGTCCAGGTTGGCGGTGATGTCGTCGCGGATGGCGGTGTGCGGGCAGCCGCCGGTCTGCACGGCGGTGATCCGCTCGTCCGGCAGCACCGCGTGGCGGCGCAGGAAGTCGGCGTCCTCGGTGGTGTAGATGTCGTTGGTCAGCACGGCGAGCGACAGTTCCCCGCGCAGCTGCCTGCACAGCGCCGCGACCAGTGCCGTCTTGCCCGAGCCGACCGGGCCGCCGATCCCGATGCGCAGCGGCTCCCCCGGCGTGCGCTCCCGTTTCGGCCGGTCGTGCGAATGATGGTGCGGTTCACCGTCGATCAGGTGCGGTGGCATGCGGCATCTCCTTCTGTCGGGAACGGGGGTCAGCTTGCGAACAGCGGCATGGCGCGGCGCCGGTGTCGCTCGGCGAGCGCGTCTTGCAGCGGATCCGACAGCGCGGCGAGACCCTCGGCCGCCTCGGCGGCGGTGCGGTCACAGAGCTCGGCCAGCCGGACGGTGCAGGCGGCGATGGCCGCGGGATCGAGCGCGAGCAACCGCTGGGCGGCGGTGGCGGCGCCGGTGAGCGTGGTGTAGACGACGACGTCGGCCGTCTCGCGCGGGGTCACCGCGCAGGCGCGACCGACCGCGCCGAACACCGTGGACAGGTGCGGACGCGCCGCGAGCTCGGTCCAATCATGGTGTGGCCATACCTGTTTGGCCAATCGCAACAGACCGCGACCCTGCGCGCGGGAGGCGGCACGCACGGCGGGCGACGGCGTACGGGCGTCGGCCTCGGCGTCCGCGCGGTGCGGGTCGAGATCGCCCGCGCACACCGCGGCGGCCAGCGAGGCGGCGACCAGGCCGGAGGTGCGCACGCGGCGGCGCAGATACGCCTCGACGGTCGCGATGTCGCGCACCAGCCCGGCGGCGACGGCCTCTTCGACGCCGCCCGAGTGCACGTGACCGCCGATCGGCAGCCGCGAGTCGGCCAGGGCGAACAGCATCGCCGGGCTGGTCGCACCTGTCTGCCGCATCGTTCGACCCTACGCGTCGCCGCGACGGTAGGTGCGGGCCCAGAAACGCTGGGCGTGGCTTCTGGTGAGGTTGGTCCAGGCCTGAACGGGCGCCGACCACCACGGCGCGATGTCGGACGGCTTGGCGGTGACGGCGTGACAAACGAGGTCCGACGCCTCGTCGACGGTGAGCCCGGGCACCCTGCTGAAGTCGGTGGGCGCGCTCATCCTGGTGTGCACGAGCGGCATGTAGATCGACGTGGTGGTCAGTCCGTCGGCGGCGATCTCGGCGGCGACGCTGCGCAGCCACACGTCGAATGCCGCTTTCGACGCACCGTAAGCGGCCCACCGCGGGGCGGGCGGCATCAAAACACCCCAAGTGGACATGTTGACGATGTGCCCGCTGCCCCGAGATCGCATGGCAGGCAACAGGGAAAGCAGCAGGCGGACCGGACCGAGGTAGTTCACGTCGATGGTCCGGGTGAAATCGTGGAAACGATCGTATGATTCGTCGATCGGACGGCGAATCGACTTGCCCGCGTTGTTGATCAGCACATCGATGTGGCCGTGCGCGGCGAGCAGCTCGGCGGCGAGGCGGTCCACCGCCTCCATGTCGGTCATGTCGGTCGGATAGACGTGCGCGGCGCCGCCCGCGGCGGTGATCTCGGCGGCCAGTCGTTGGAGTTCGGTGGCGGACCGGGCGACCAGCAGCACCGTCGCGCCCGCGGCGGCGAGCTTGCGCGCGCTGGCTTTGCCGATCCCGTGCGACGCACCGGTCACCAGCACGTTGCGTCCGGAGACCGCGGCGCGCAGGTCTTCACCGGACGGGCGCGAGTGCGGGTAGAGCAGCTTGGCGGCCACCCGCTCGGCGAGCGGTCGCCCGTTTCGGGTGGGCTGAGTCTCGGACACCCCACCAATGTATGGCGCGCTGGGGGTTTCTACCCGGCACAAAGCGTAGAAACCCGGCGGCGCCGCAGCCGGTCGGTGCGAGAGGATTCGACGATGTCGTCCCAACCTCCCCGCCCCGCGGGGCTCGGCGCCTGGATCGCCAGGGTGATCGCCGTCGTGCTGCTCGTTCCCGTTCGCCTGCTCTGGGAAGGCGTGCGACTGCTCGGGCGACTGCTCGCCGCGGCCTTCTCCTACGTCGTCACCCGCCTGCTCGCGCCCGTGGCCCGGTTCGTCTGGTACTGGGTGATCCGTCCGATCTGGCTGTTCTTCAAGGACTTTCTCTGGGGTTGGGTGCTGCAGCACGTGCTGTGGGGCCTGGTGCTGACGCCGTTGGTCGCGGTGCTGCTCGACTACTTCCTGCGCCCGCTCCGCCAGGCCATCGAGCGCTGGCTGTGGCGCGCGCTGTTGCGACCCGCGCTGGCGTGGTTGTGGCGGGCGGTGCTGGAACCGCTGATCGGCCTGCTGCTCGCGACGGCGTACTGGCTCGGCAAGTGGTTCGTGGTCTGGCCGCTGGTCCAGCTGTGGCGCTGGGTGCTGCGTCCCCTGTGGGCGCTGTCGCGCACGGTGCTGAGCTACGCGTGGCGGGTGGCGACCGTCATCGTCGGGGTGTTGGTCGTGGTGCCGTGCCGTTTCGTCTACCGCAGCGTGTTGCGTCCGCTGCTGCTCGCCTTGGCGGCGGCCTGGGTCGCGGTGGTCGTGCGTCCGGTGCGCTGGGTGCACGGCAACGTGGTCACGCCGGTCAACCGGTGGGCCGCCGAGATACTGGCCGGCGTGTTCGGCCGCTGAATTCCGCAGTCGCTCACCCGGCGCGCGCGGGCCGCCGGGTCGCCACCCAGGCCACGATCGCCATCAGCACCAGCAGACCCGCACCCGCGGTCGTCGCGACGTGCATACCGTCCACGAACGAGGCCGCCGCACTGTGCACCAGTTCCTTGTCGGCGCCGGCGTGCTGGATGGTCTCGCCCAGCGTCGAGTCGTAGTCGCCGCCGGAACGGAAGACCAGCGCCGCGAGCGAGCCGAGCAGCGCGAGCCCGAGCGCGTTGCCGAGTTCGAAGCTCGTCTCCGAGATGCCGACCGCCGAGCCCGCCCGCTCCGGCGGCACCGACGACACGGCGACATCGGAGACCAGGGTGAATGCCAGGCCGTAACCCACGCCCGCGATGGTCGAGCCCACCAGGTACCAGCCGACACCGCCGTCCACGCCGACACCGAGCAGCAGCAGATTGCCCAGCGCGGACGCGAGCAGCGCGAGCACGAAGGTGGCACGGACGCCGATCCGCTGTCCGACGCGCGCGCCGCTCATCGAGCAGATGAACACCGCGACCGCCATCGGTATACCGAGCAATGCGGCGGCGAGGGGGTCGCGGCCGGTGACCGATTGCAGGTAGACGCTGGTGAGGTAGCTCAGCGCCGCCAGCGACATCATGCCGACCAGGCTGGAGCCGATGGCGACGGAGAACTGGGCGCGCCGGAAGAGCCGCAGGTCGAGCAGCGGTTCGGCGAGCGTGCGCTGCCTGCGCACGAAGACGGTCAGCACCGCGACGCCGATCACTCCGATGACGATGCCGGCCGCGTCGACGCCTTCCGAGGCGGCGTGCTTGACGGCGTAGACCACCGGAAGGATGCCGCCGATGGACAGCGCGACGCTCGGCAGATCCAGCGGGCCGAGCGCTCCCGAGCGGTGCTCGGGCAACAGGAACGGCCCGAATGCCAGCAGGATCAGCAGCACCGGAATGTTGATGAGAAAGACCGCGCCCCACCAGAAGTGGTGCAGCAGCAGTCCGCCGATGATCGGGCCGACCGCGGAGCCGCCCGCGAAGAACGCCGTCCACACGCCGATCGCGGCGGCCCGCTCGCGCGCGTCGGGGAAGAGGCTGGAGATCAGCGCGAGGCTGGACGGCAGCAGCGTCGCGCCGCCGATGCCCATCAGCGCCCGTGCCGCGATCAGCACGCCAGCAGTGGGCGCGAAGGCCGCGAGCACCGAGGCGATGCCGAACACGGTGGCGCCGATCAGCAGGATGTTGCGGCGCCCGATCCGGTCGCCGAGATTGCCCATGGTGATCAGCAGGCCGGCGATGAGGAAGCCGTAGATGTCGAGAATCCACAGCTGCTGGGCCGCGGACGGGTCGAGGTCGACGGTGAGGGTGGGCATGGCCAGGAACAGCACCGAGATGTCCATCGACACCAGCAGCACCGGCAGCAGCAGCACCGCGAGCCCGAGCCAGGCGCGCCGTGAGCCGACAGCGACGGACGACCCGTGCGCGGGCCGCACTGTCTCCAGGTCTGTCATCCCGATTTCCTCTCCCGTGTCGCGTACGCCGTACGCATGAGTCCGGGTACAGTGTACGCATCCGGGCCCGGAACCGAAAGCGAGTCATGGGATGACCGAGCCGAAGCTGAACCGCGTCGCCATCGTCGACACCGCGATCGCGCTCGCGGACGACGAGGGACTCGACGCGGTGTCCATGCGCCGCATCGCCGACCGGATGGGTGTCGGCGCGATGTCGCTGTACCGGCACATCGCCAACAAGGACGAGCTGATCGCGGCGATGACCGACGAAGTCACCCGCCGCCATCCCTATCCGTCGGCCGAAGGCCGGGGCTGGACCTGGCGCGACCGGGTTCACATCGCGGCCGAGATCGACTGGGACCTCTACCAGCGCCACCCCTGGGTCATCCTGACCTTCGCGATGCCCCGCTACAGCTTCGGCCCGCACAGCATGGCCTGCCTGGCCTGGCTGGTCGAGGGATTTCGCGAGCTGGACGTCTCGCCGCGCGAGGCCATGCAGATGGCGTTCTCGGTGTGGAACTACATCTCGGGCGCGACTCTGCCGCAGATCAGCTCGGCGCTGATGACGCGAAAGGGCATCGAGACCGACGGCGACAACGGTCTGCGCGCACTGCTGGAGGGCACGCCGAACGGGCCGGTTCCCGCCGCGCTCGCCGAGCTGCAAGGCGCGGGTGTCAGCGATCTCACCTCCGAGGATCTGTTGTTCTCCGGGCTCGACGCGCTGTGCGACGGATTCGCGGCGCGGGTTCGGCACCGCACGGCTTGACCCCAACCTGGCTCGAGGTTGCAGGGTGAGCACCATGCACGCGATCCGACTGCACGCCTTCGGGCCCGCCGAGAACCTCCGCTACGACACCCTCCCCGATCCCGACCCTGGGCCCGGCCAAGTCCGCGTCGCGGTCGCCGCGGCCGGGGTGCACGTCGTCGACACCGCGCTGCGCCGCGGCGCGCCGGGGCCCTATCCGCTGCCCGAGCTGCCGACCGTGCCGGGCCGGGAGGTCGCGGGCGTGGTCGATCGGGTCGGCGCGGACGTCGACCCCGACTGGCTCGGGAAGCCGGTGGTCGCCCACCTCGGTTCGGCGCCGGGCGGGTATGCCGAACTCGCCGTCGTGGATGTGGCTCGCCTGCACATGATTCCGGAGAATCTCGGTCCCGCCGAAGCGGTCGCGATGATCGGCACCGGGCGGACCGCCATGGGCATCCTGCAATTCGCCGAGGTCGGCCCGGACAGCGTCGCGGTGGTGACCGCCGCCGCGGGCGGCATCGGAACCCTGCTGGTGCAGTCTCTGAAAGCGTTGGGCGCCACCGTGATCGGGCTCGCGGGTGGAACGACGAAGGTGGCGCGGGTAGCCGGCAACGGCGCCGACATCGCCGTCGACTACCTGCTGCCGGACTGGCCCGAACGGGTGCGCGCCCAGCTCGGCGACCGCGCCGCGACCCTCGTCTTCGACGCCGTCGGCGGCGAAACCGCAAGGGCCGCCGTCGATCTCCTCGCCAAGGGCGGGAGCCACCTGGTCTACGGTTTCGCCGGAAAGGGGCCGAACGACGGCACCGCGCCGACCGTCACCGAGGACGAGCTGATCGCGCGGGGCATCACCTCGCAGGTCGTCCTCGGGCCGCCCATGCTGCGGCCGGTCGGCGGCGACATCCGCGTCCTCGAGGACCGCGCCATGGCGGAGGCGGCCGCCGGGCGCTTGCGCCCCGCGCTGCACCGCTTCGACCTCGCGGACGCGGCAGGAGCGCATCGCGCGATCGAAACCCGCGCCACGATTGGCAAAGTCGTGCTCATCCCCTGACTCGTGGCCCGCCTCCGCAGACCCGTCCGCCCACCGTTCCGGCAGCCCGCCCGCCTCGCTGCTCACGGGCCTGCCGTAGACCGCAGGAACCGGGCGGGCCAGGAGGTACCACGCGCGTGGTACCGAGACGGTAGGATCGGGACGTGGCCTACGAGTGGTGGTACGGCATTGTCACGGTTCTGGCGTTGGCCGGAGTCGAGCGCCACGAGGTGATCGAGGTGCTGTATGCCGATCGTCGTTGGCCGCGACGTGGCGTCGATCCGGTGACCGGGTTGTCGGCGCTGACGATCTGGGGTCGCACCGACGACGGGCGGCCGTTGATCGTCACCCTGCGGGCGTCGGACGGCTTCGATCATCAGATCGTCGCCGCCCAGCCGATGACGCCGGATCAACTCCAGGAATTCAGCAAGTGGGAGAAGACGCGATGAGCAGCACCGAATGGCCCGACACCCCCGAAGAGATGGCCGCTCTCGCCGCACGTCTGGAGTACACCGACGAACCGGTCGAGCTGCCCCCGACGCCCGGCCCCGAGGGCATCATGGTGTCGCGGTCGCTGAAGATGCCGACGGACCTCGACGCGCGGATCAAAGCCGCGGCCGCCGATCGCGGCATCACCCAATCCATGCTGATGCGCCAACTGTTGGAGACCGGGCTCGCCGCCATCGAACACGACCACCCGATCTCACTGACCGACGCCATCCGCGCCCTGGCCGGGCTGCCCAAGTCCGCCTGAGTCGCCGGAGCGGAGATCACCTCCTGATCCGTCACCTGCTCAGCCGCCGGAAGCGGTGGACGGACAGCGGCAGGAAGATCGCGATCAAGACCAGCGGCCAGACGACGGCCATGAGGATCGCGTGCTCGGCG
This sequence comes from Nocardia bhagyanarayanae, assembly GCF_006716565.1. Classification (NCBI taxonomy): domain Bacteria; kingdom Bacillati; phylum Actinomycetota; class Actinomycetes; order Mycobacteriales; family Nocardiaceae; genus Nocardia; species Nocardia bhagyanarayanae. The sequence goes on from NZ_VFPG01000001.1 coordinate 5,745,011, forward strand.
ACCCAGGTGTGGTCGTTTCCGGTGGGATTGCCGAACAGTTCGCGCGCGGCGGTCGTGGTGGCGGACAACGGGTTCCATGCGGCGATGGCGCCGAGCCACGCGGGCATGGTGGCGATGGCGACGAACGGGTTGGCGAGGAAGCCGATCGGGAATTCGAGGGTGCGCACGGCGGTGACGGCTTCCGGATTGCCGTAGCAGAGCAGCCCGAGGTAGACGCCGATCCACAAGAAGGCGAAGCGCAGCAGCAACAGCAGCCCGACGGCCGCGGCGGCGGCGGGGAGCCCGTTGTGCGGGTGCCACCCGATGGCCAGCCCGCAGCAGAGCAACACGGCCAGCGCGACCGCGGACTCGAGCATGTCGGCGCACGCGCGGCCGAGCACCACGGCCGACGACGACACCGGCATGGAACGGAACCGGTCGGTGATGCCGCGCGCGGCGTCGGAGCCGACCGCGACCATGGTGGCGCCGATACCGAAGACCATGGTCATGGCGAACATGCCCGGCAGCAGGAATTCGCGATAGCTGCCGCCACCGGGGACGGTCATGGCGCCGCCGAGCAGGTACCCGAACATGAGCACGATCATGATCGGGAACACCAGGGTGTTGGTGACGACCGCACCCGGCTTGCGCCGCCAGTGCGCGAGGTCGCGGCGGGCGATCGTGCCCGCGTCGGCGAGCACTCACCCTAGCGCGCGGAGCCGGGAAGCGTTGGCCGACGGGGTGATTCGCACGGTGGAGATGGTCATACTCGAGACTCCTCGGTGGTCAGGTGCAGGAAGACTTCGTCGAGAGTGGGACGGCGCACGGCGAGGTCCTCGACCGGAATGCGCGCGTCCCGTAGGGCTTGGGCGATGTCGGTGAGCCCGGCGACGGCGTCGTCGACCGGGGCGCTGATCCGGCGGGCGTCGGGATCGACCGTCGGCGCGGCGCGCAACCGCGTCCGCATCAGATCGGCCGCCGCACCGAGATCGCCGCTGTCCCGTGTGACGACGTCGATCCGGTCGCCGCCGAGCCGGGACTTCAGCTCGCGCGGACTGCCGGTGGCGATGACGCGCCCGCGGTTCACCACCGAGATCCGCGCCGCCAGTTGGTCGGCCTCTTCGAGGTACTGCGTCGTCAGCAGGACGGTCGTACCGGCGGCGACCAAACCGCGGACCGCTTCCCACACCTGGTTGCGATTGTGCGGGTCCAGCCCGGTGGTCGGCTCGTCGAGGAACAGCACCGCGGGTGCGACGAGGAAGCCCGCGGCCAGATCGAGCCGCCGCCGCATTCCGCCGGAGTACTGCTCGACCGGTTTGTCACCGGTGTCGGCCAATCCGAACCACTCCAGCAATTCCGCGGCGCGGTCGCGGGCGCGGGCGGCGCCGAGATGGTAGAGACGGCCGAACATTTCGAGGTTCTGCCGCCCCGACAAGACCTCGTCCACCGCCGCCTGTTGACCGACGACCCGATGCGGTGTCGCGCGTGCGCCGCATCTCGCACGACGTCGAGCCCGGCCACTTCCACCCGCCCGGCGTCCGGCCGGGTGAGGGTGGTCATGATCCGCACCGCGGTCGTCTTGCCCGCACCGTTCGGTCCGAGCAGCCCGTAGACCATCCCTTGCGGCACCGCCAGATCGAACCCGTCCAACGCCGCGGCGCCGCCATAACGCTTGTGCACCCGGTCGCAGACGATCACGTCGCCCATACCCGCTCCAAACTCTCTACAAAGTAAGTAATTCGAGATTAGGATACGGTGTAGAGAATTCACAAGGGTCAAAATGCCGGCCCGTGGACCGTCGGAGATGATGTGGACATGGACTACAGCGGAAGCGGCGATCCCCAGCGCACGATCGAGCTGCTGTGGGGGCTGCCGCCGCGACCGAGGCGCGGCCCGAAACCCAAGCTGACCGTCGACGACATCGCGGAGACCGCAATCCGGCTCGCCGACTCGGACGGGCTCTCGGCGGTCACGCTTCGCCGGGTGGCCGAGGAACTCGGTGTCACCGCGATGTCGCTGTACGGGTACGTCCCGAGCAAGGCCGAGCTGCTCGATCTGATCGCGGATCGCGTCTACCGCGACTATCCGATGCCCGACGACGCGCCGTCCGGTTGGCGACCCCGGCTCGAGGGCATCGCTCGCGCGAATCGGACCATGTACCTGACGCATTCGTGGCTGCTACAGATCGCCGCGAGCAGGCCGATCCCCGGGCCGAACCTCACCGCCAAATACGACTACGAACTGCGCGCGGTCGACGATCTCGGTCTGTCCGACACCGAGATGGACCTCGTCGTCACCCTGGTCAACGATTACGTGCGCGGCGCGGCCCGCACCGCCGTCGACGCCGCCCGCGCCGAAGCCGAGACCGGCCGCACCGACCAGCAGTGGTGGGACGCCTACCAGCCCGCGCTCGCCGGCGTCATCGATCCGGACCGGTTCCCCACCGCCGTTCGCGTGGGCGGCACGGCGGGCGCGGAATACGGCGCCGCCTACGATCCCGACCGCGCCTTCGAATTCGGGCTGCACCGCTTGCTCGACGGTCTGCAACAGTTCGTCGACGCCGCCGAACGGCGATGAACCCGAAACGTATTCCACGCCAATGCTTTACACGGATTTCGAGCGCGCTCAGTAGCGGCAGAACGCACGGCTGTCCCGACGGACCCGCACCGTGTTACGGCATCCACTGGGCACACGAAATTCGGTGGAGCCGTCGCCCTCGCTCGACCTGATGTCGGCAGAATGAAGGACAACGCGGCACTGCTCAACGTCGTCGATGTCGAGGCGACGTGCTGGTCGGGCCGCGTCCCGGCGGGCGCGGTGAGCGACATCATCGAGATCGGCCTGACCGTGGTCGATCTCGCGGCGCGTGAACGAATCGGCAAGCGCCGCATCCTGGTTCGGCCCGAGCGCTCGTCGGTCAGCGACTTCTGCACCGAACTGACCGGACTCACCCAGGACGAGGTGGACACCGGCGTCTCGTTCGCCGAAGCCTGTCGAACCCTCGCAGCCGAGCACGACGCCGGAGCGCGCCCCTGGGCGAGCTGGGGCGACTACGACCGCAAGCAATTCGCCGTCCAGTGCGCCAGGACCGGTGTCGCGTATCCCTTCGGGCAACGGCATACCAACGCGAAGCTGGTGTTCTCGGAGGCCTACGGACTCCAGCGCCGTCAGGGCATGGCGGGGGCGCTGCGGATCGCGGGTCTACCGCTGGAAGGTCGCCACCACCGCGGCGAGGACGACGCGTGGAACATCGCCGCGCTGGTGCTCGACATGGTCGGGCGCGATGCGTGGCGCCTCACCTCGACGACCTACTGACCGGCCGACGACGCTGCCTGGCGGAGCCCGTCGACAATCCGCGCACGGCCGGAGCGAACGCGGAGGTACGCACAAGCGGCGCTGCCGGGCGGAGCCCGTCGATACTCCGCGCATGGCCGGAGCGAAGGCGGAGGTACGCCTAGTCGTTCACGACCGCGTAGGCGAAACCGTCCCACCCCTTCGCGCCGACCGTTTGCAGCACCGTCGCGTCCAAACGCGGCTCGGCGGCGAGCATTTCGACCAGCTCGCGGCTCGCCCGCACCGCCGGATCGTCCGACGCGCCGTCCGCCACCGCACCCCCGCGCACCACGTTGTCGACGATGATCATGGAACCGGGACGGGTCAGACGCAGCGCCCAGCGCACGTAGTTCGAGTTGTTCACCTTGTCGGCGTCGATGAACACCAAATCGAACGGCTCGGACGCCTCGGCCTCCAGAATCGGCAAGCTCTCCAGCGCCGCGCCCACCCGGATGTCCACCCGATCACCGACGCCCGCCTCGTCCAGGTTCGCGCGCGCCACCTCCGCGTGCCGCGGGTCGTATTCCAGCGTGATCACGCGGCCCGCCTTCCCGACCGCGCGCGCCAGCCATATCGTGCTGAACCCGCCCAGCGTGCCGATCTCGAGCACCCGGCGCGCTCCGGTCGAGCGGGCGAGCAGCGACAGGAATTTCCCTTGCGCCGCGGACACATCGATGGCGGGCAACCCCGCCGCGGCATTCGCCGCCAACGCCGCTTCGGTCTCCGGATCCCGCACCAGATTGTCCACGAGGTAGGCGTCCACGTCGGCCCAGCCAGAAGTCGTCATCCCTGCAGTCTGCCACCGGAAGTTGCCGAAAACCGGTCGCGCCGGGTCCGCGGCGCAGTAGTCTCGGCCACAAACAGAGACCATCGCGTCTCACTTTGTCCCTGCGACCGCCCGGAGCGCCACATCGCCATGACGACCGTCCGGAACCGCCCGCGCGCCCTCGCCGTCGCCGCGGGCCTGCTCACCTTGTTCGCGGCGACCACGCTCGCCCCGGCATCGGCCGCACCCGCCGACGGCGGCGCCGAATACGTGGCGCTCGGTGATTCCGGCGCGGCGACCACGGGCGTGCAACGGTTCGACACGAGCGCCCCGCTGCAGTGCGCGCGCTCCACCGCGAACACGCCCAAGCTGGTCGCCGCGGATCTCGGTCTGCGGCTGGACGACCGCACTTGCAGCTCGGCCCGCATCCCGCACCTGACCACCGGCCAAGGGCCGGGCATCGCACCGCAATTCGACGGACTCGGCCCGAACACCCGGCTGGTCACCGTGCACATCGGCGCCAACGACACCGAGATGACCAGGTTCGTGGTCGCCTGTCACCTGGCCGGTCTGCGCGGCGGCGTGTGCGCCGATCCGGCGTGGGATTCCGCGATCGACGCCATCTCCGGCGCGTATTCCGCCGCGCTCCAGCGCATTACGACGCTCGCCCCGAACGCGAAGGTGTTCGTGGACGGTTGGCCGCTGTACGTCCGCGACGGCGGCTGCCCCGAACTTGTGGGCCTGCGGCCCCAGGACGCGGCCACCGTGCAGCGCGCCTTCGACCGCTTGAACTCCGTAGTCGCCAGGGCGGCAGCGGAATCCAGGGCGACCTACATCGACACCCGCACCCCGGCCGCGGGCCACGACATGTGCGCACCGGAGGGCGTGCGCTGGTTCGATCCGCTGCTGGCCACCGAGACCCTGGTGCCGTACCACCCGACGCTCACGGGCATGCGCGGCGTCGCGGACATCGTCGTCGCGGCGATCCGCGCTTCCGAATTCCCTGGCTGAGAGCGATTTCCGGCTATACCCCGGCCTCGGCCAGCTCGTTCTCGATACCCACGACCGCGGCGACGATCTGCGCCAGGTTGCGCACCAGCGCGCCCAAGCCGATCAGTGAGCTCGCCATTGTCGAAAGCATCTGGGCGACGGTCATGGTCGCCGTGGAGATGCCGAACACGGCACGGGCGATGAGCGCCGGGGAGGCCGTTCCGGCGGAGGCGATGAGGATGGCGGCGATCTCGAGCAGCATTCCGGCCAGCGAGTTCAGCACCTCGGTGATGATGCCGCGAACGCCTTCCACGATCTTCGACATCTTCTCGTTCACCTTGTTCAACAGGTCGGCGAGCGCGGCCTGTCCGACGATCTCGGCGATCACGGCATCCGCCTTGGTTCGGTAGGCGTCCGCGGTCGCGCCCACCCAGCCCGCCGTACCTTCGGTGATCTCCTTCTTCCAAGTGTCCGCGACCTCGGCGAGCTTTTTCGACGTCGCCTGCCAGGAAGCGGAGTACGCGGCGACCATATCCTTGCTGCCCGCAAGCGAATCCAAGGCTTTCCGCATCGGTTCGACGTGCTCGAGCATCCAGCCCATCAGCATCGAACCCACATAGTCGAAGGGGTCGAACTTCGCGAGAGTGATGCCCTTGGCGATATCGCCGGCGATCTCGAAAGCGTCCTGCGCGGCGGAGATGCCCGCCCAGACCTGCATGGCGCCTTCGTACGTCTTGCCCGGCCCGGCGGAGGCCCCGGCGAAGACCTTGTGACCGCCCTCGAAGAGGTCACCGATCGGGGTGCCCGCGAAGATTCCCGCGTTCGCGTCGGTGCCCTGCCCCTGGCCGGTCGGAATGCCTACGTTCCGCAGGAACGGCACGTCCTCCTGGTAGTAGGCGTTGCGGTGGTCGACGCCCTTCTCCAGCAGCTCGTTGTCTTCGGGCGCCTCGGCATCGTCGAAACCCATGCGCTACACCTTCTGTTCGATCTGCTCACGCTGCCGGTCGGTCTCGTTCTTGCGACCCTCGTCGAGGTTCTCGAACGAGTCCGCGGCGAACCGCAGCTTCGGCGGCAACTGCTCGGCGTCCTCGGTGACGACGCGCAGGCGCTCGGTGATCCGATCGTGCAATGGATTCAGGATCGACCGCGCGTACGGGCCGACCAGCATCCCGTACCCGTCGTCGGCGTGCGCGAGATACCGCGCTGCCTCGCGCGCCATGGGGAGTCCCGCGATCGCGGCCTCCACCTTCGCGGCGTGGTCGCGCATCCCGCCGGGATCGATTGCGATGTCACCGGGATTGCCCATCCGAGTCCTCCACTCGCCGTGTGCGTATCGGCCGCAGGCGACGGCCTACCGACTATGACGCGGCCAGTACGCTTTCGGTTCCGTCCGAAGGCGCGGCAAGCTCACTCCAGCCAGGACTTGCGGCGGTAGTACAGGTCGTCCTCGTCCGGCTCGTCCGGCGTGACGGTCCGGTCGCGGTCGGGCTTGCGCGCGCCCTGCGGTGGCTGCGGCGGCGGGGGCGGGGTGTAGGCGGTGGGCGGGGTGTAGACCGGCTCCGGCGGGGCGGGCGGGGCGGTGGGCGCCGGATCGGGGAAGCGCTCGGCGTATTGGCCGACAATGGCCTGCCCCGCGGCGTCGTCACCGACCACGCTGTGCACGAGATCGGTGACCTGGTCGCGCAGCCGAGCCTGGGCGCGGCGGGTGCAGGCCATGAGTTCGGCCGCGACGGCGGCGGGATCCATGCCGCGAGTAGCCGCGGCGAGCGTGATGCCGGTGGTGACGCCGTTGGCGTCGACCGTCACGCTGATCCGGTTGTCGGCCGAACTCTCCGTCACCGCCATGGCCTCCATCCGGCCCTGCAGGTCTTGGTACTTCTGCGCCGTACGTTGCAGATTCTCGGCCCAGCGGGCCATCTCGTCGGCGGCCTGATTCGGATCGCTCAGCACTCGCGTCCCCTTCCACGCAGTGACAACCATGTCGGCCCGAGCGCGAACGAGATCCGCCCCCGGAGTGTGCTCGCAGCACCTTATCCGAGCCGCGCGTCGCGCGCGGCCAGGGGGCGCGATGAGTTTCCGAGCCGAACGCCGTCGGTATCGGTGTACGACAACGACACGTCGAGGAGATCACCATGCAAGCAGCATTCGCCGCGGGCGCACCGTGCTGGTTCGATGTCACGGCCCCGGACATCCCGGCCTCGGCCGAGTTCTACACCGCGCTGTTCGGCTGGACCGCCGAGGATCAGGGCGCCGAGGCGGGCCATTACACCATCCTGCGCCAGGGCGACGCCCAAGTCGCGGGCATCGCTCCGGCCGCCGCGCCGGACGGCAGCACCTTCCCGGCGGCCTGGACGCCGTATTTCTCGGTGGCCGACGCCGCCGCCACCGTCGCCGCGGCGCGGGACGCGGGCGCGTCCGTCTTCTGCGAACCGATGGACGTCTTCGGTCGGCTGACCTTCGCGGTGCTCACCGATCCGGCAGGCGCGGATTACGCGGTCGCCCAGCTGATCACGCATCCCGGCACCCAGAACTGGGGCGGCGTCAACGGCCCGTGCTGGGTGGAGTACGCCGCGCCCGGCGCCCCCGCCGACGCCATGGCGCACTACGCGAAGGTTCTCGGTTGGAAGCACACCAACGCCGCGTGGGAGACCGCGACCGAAAACCCCTACCAGGCGCTCTCTCCCGGTTCCGGCGGGCACGAGTTCGGCGGCGCCCACCACGCCCAGCCGGGTGAACCCGCGCCCTCCTGGTCGACGACCATCCGCGTCGCCGATGTGGACGCCGTCGTCGCCCGCGCCGCCGAACTCGGCGGCAAGCTGCTCGCCGAACCGGAGGACATGCCGGGGCCCTCGCGCGTCGCCGCACTCGCCGACCCGGCGGGCGCCGCGTTCGCGATCATGTCGTTCGGCGCCTGAGCTACGCCGGACGTCGCTCAGAAGAGGAAATACCGTTGGGCCATGGGCAGTTCCGTCGCGGGCTGCTCGGCCCACACCTCGCCGTCGATACGGACGGTGAAGGTGTCCGGCTCCACTTCGATGCGCGGCAGGGCGTCGTTGAGCGGCATGTCGCACTTCGTCAGACGGCGAACGTTCTTGACGGGCACCAGCTTTCGGCGCACCGCGAGACGATCCGCGAGTCTGGACTCGACGGCCTGCTCGGAGACGAAGTGCAGCGAGGTCGCCGCCGCGACCGGTGCGGCCGCGCCGAACATCGGGCGCGGCAGCACCGGTTGCGGGGTGGGAATGGAGGCGTTGGCGTCGCCCATGGCCGCCCACGCTATCGCGCCGCCCTTGAGCACGGCGTGCGGGCGAACGCCGAAGAACGCCGGGTCCCACAGCACGAGGTCGGCGAGTTTACCGACCTCCACCGAGCCGATCTCGTCGTCCAAGCCGTGCGCGACGGCGGGGCAGATGGTGTATTTGGCGACGTAGCGGCGCACCCTGGCGTTGTCGGCGGCGCCGTCGCCGGGCAGCGAGCCGCGGCGGCGCTTCATCACGTGCGCTGTCTGCCAGGTGCGCAACACCACCTCGCCGATCCGGCCCATCGCCTGCGAATCGCTGCCGATCATGGAGATGGCGCCGAGATCGTGCAGCAGATCCTCGGCGGCGATGGTGGACGGGCGAATCCGGCTCTCCGCGAACGCGAGATCCTCCGGAATGGACGGGCTCAAGTGGTGGCAGACCATGAGCATGTCCAAGTGCTCGTCGAGGGTGTTGATCGTGTGCGGCCGGGTGGGATTCGTCGAGCTCGGCAGCACGTTGGGATGGGAGGCGACGGTGATGATGTCGGGCGCGTGGCCGCCGCCCGCCCCCTCGGTGTGATAGGCGTGGATGCCGCGTCCGGCGATCGCGGCGAGGGTGTCCTCGACGAAACCCGCCTCGTTCAACGTGTCCGAGTGCAGGGCGACCTGCACGCCGGAGGCGTCCGCGACCCGCAGGCAGGCGTCGATCGCCGCCGGTGTCGAGCCCCAGTCCTCGTGCAGCTTGAAACCCGCTGCGCCGGCGCGCAATTGCTCCCACATGGCCTCTTCGCTGACGGTGTTGCCCTTGCCGAGCAGCACGATGTTCAGCGGCCAGTGATCGGTGGCCTCCAGCATCCTGGCCAGGTGCCAGGCGCCCGGGGTGACGGTGGTCGCCTTGGAACCCTCCGCGGGGCCGGTGCCGCCGCCGACGAGGGTGGTGATCCCGCCGCCGAGCGCCTCTTCCATCAGTTGCGGGCAGATGAAGTGCACGTGGCAGTCGATGGCGCCCGCGGTGACGATGCGGCCGTTGCCCGCGATGATCTCGGTGGACGGGCCGACCACGAGGGCCGGGTGCACGCCCGACATGGTCTCGGGGTTGCCCGCCTTACCGATGCCGCAGATGCGGCCGTCGCGAATGCCGATGTCGGCCTTGACGATTCCCCAGTGGTCGATGATCACCGCCCCGGTGACGACGGTGTCCGGCGCGCCCTCGGCGCGAGTGGCACGGGACTGGCCCATGGACTCGCGCAGCACTTTCCCGCCCCCGAAGACCGCCTCGTCGCCCGCGAGACCCGGTCCGCCGCAGCGATCCTCGGTGATCTCGATCAGCAGATCGGTGTCGGCCAGGCGGATGCGGTCGCCCACGGTCGGCCCGAACAGTTCGGCGTAGCGGGCCCTGCTCAGTTCGGTCACGGCTCCCCCTCTGTGGTCCGTCGCGCGTCCAGCGAGCCGGGCGGCGTCAGGCTGATGCCGTGCACCTGCCGCGTCCCGCCCAGCGGGACCAGCGAAACTCGTTGGCCGAGACCGGGTTCGAATCGCACCGCGGTGCCCGCTGGTATGTCGAGCCGATGGCCGTGCGCGGCGGCGCGATCGAAGTCGAGCGCGGGGTTGGCCTGCGGGAAGTGCACGTGGCTGCCGACCTGGACGGGACGGTCACCGGTGTTCACGACATCCAGCTCGATGCGGTCGCGGCCCGCGTTGAGCTCGATCACGCCTTCGGCGCAGAAGTATTCGCCAGGAATCACGTGGTCCGTCCTAGGCGATCGGGTGGTGGACCGTGACGAGTTTGGTGCCGTCCGGGAAGGTCGCCTCCACCTGGACGTCGTGGATCATCTCGGGCACGCCCGTCATCACCTCGTCGCGCGACAGCACCGTGCGCCCCGACGACATCAGCTCGGCGACGGTACGCCCGTCGCGCGCGCCTTCGAGCACGTGATCGGTGATGAGGGCGACCGCCTCGGGATGATTGAGCTTCAGTCCGCGAGCCTGTCTGCGCCTGGCCAGTTCGGCGGCGTAGCTCAGCAGCAGGCGCTCCTGCTCGTGCGGCGACAGTCGCATCCGGACTCCTCACCGGTCGGCGGACGGGTGACGGTCATTCTGGCACGCCCGTTCCCGTCGCGCCGGTCGACGGCGCGGAGCCGGTGCTCGGGTCAGTCGCGCTTGGGCAGGTTCTGCAGCCGGACCTGGCCGCGGGCCACCACCCGCTGCTCCTCGTCGGTGATCACCACCTGCCACAACTGCTGGGTGCGGCCCTGGTGCAGCGGGGTCGCCTCGCCGTAGAGGGTGCCCTCGCGCACGGCGCGCAGGAAGTCGGTGTTGTTGTTCACGCCGACGACGGTGCCGCGCTCGCCGTACCAGACGCCGCCGCCGATGCTGGCGAGCGTCTCGATGACGGTGCAGTACACGCCGCCGTTCTGGATCCCCGCGGGCTGGTAGAGGTGCGGCTTGACGACCCACTCGCCGCGCACCCGGTCCGGCCGCAGCTCGGTGTAGCGCAGACCGATCAGGTCCGCGAAGGTGCCCTCGCTGGCCTTGTTCATCAGCTCCGGCGTGACATCGGCCAGCGAACGAACGGCCCCGATCTCCTGTTGCGTCATGAAACCAGCTTTACACCACACGAAGCGGTCGAACGCGGCGGGTTCAGTTACCGGCCAGGGTGACGGTCCGGCCGTTGAGCGGTTGGATCGGCCGGTTGCTGTGCGCGAACAGCGAGTGGTAGAGCTCGACGTCCTCGGGCGCGACCGCCACCGGCGCGCTCAACACCGTCCAGGACACGCCCTCGCTGCACGGCGGCGTCGTCAGGGAACCCCGGTAACGGAACTGATCACGCGCGGCGGGCAGGAACGCCGACGGATCCAGCGGTCCTTCGAAAGAGACCGCCGCGTCGGCGGTTCTCGGCGCGGCGGCCAGCAGCGGTCCGAACACCGAGGGGCCCTGACCGGCCTCCATCAATACACCGAGCACGGCGACTGCGCCCGCGGCGTTCTTGTGCACCAGGTGCAACTCCATCGCGGCGCCGTGCCCGTCGATGGTGTGCTCGCCGGGCAGATGGAAGTGGAACTGGAGCAGTTCGTAGGGTTCGCCCGCGACGAGGATGCGGTTGCCGCTGCCTGCGGGCACCTCGGCCTGGACGGTGTGGCCGTTGTTGATCAGCCGGACACCCGGGATCGGCCGGTAGTCGACGTCGATGTGGTCGGCGGGATCGAGCCGGGCGGATCCGGACAGGTCGACCGGCGACTGCTCGTGGCCGCTGCGGCAGGTCAGGAAGTCGCGGTCCAGGTCGGCCCAGTGGTCGGGCCCCTCGGCGTCGTAATCCCAGTGCGCGGGGACGTGCGCGGGCGGACTGTCGACGTGGTTGCGCAGGCTCGGCTGTTGGGCGCCGCACGAGATCGCGGCGAACACGGCGGTCACGGCCAGCAGAGCGGCGAGGGGGCGCGAACGAAACGAACGGTAAACGGACAAAGCGGATACGGCTCCTCGGCATCGGCACACGGTGTCCCGACACGTGCCCCGAACGGGCCGGTACTCGGCGGTGGTCGACGCGCCGGTCTGTACGGTTTGCGACGAAAATCCCTTTGGGTCAGGGGATCTCGCGGTTCGTGTCGGGCGACAGAGTAGGACCGCTCCGGCGCGACACGCCAGGGTCCCGGGCGGCGAAAAATGTCACACGCCGCGCGGCCGACAACGCTTTGTTGCCAAGTTAGGTAAGCCTGACCTATACTCATCTCGGCGTCCGGATCGAGAGAGTCCCGAGGGCTGCGGTGACCCCGATCCACTGCCGCGGCGGGCTCCACGTCACCACGTGGGGCCCGCCGCTCTTATTTCCGACGCCGTCGTTCTCGCTTCCGCGCACCCGAACCTCGCACCGCGACAGCACATGTCGAGTTCGTGTCGGCCGTCGACACACGATCGCAAAGAACTGGACACACGACCGTCCCGGAGCGTTCATCGACGCGGGCGACGGCGGTTCATCGGGTGGACAACGCGATTGATCAAGCTCGGGTGCGCCTCGCGGAGGCTTTCCGCCTCCACCCGCGAGGCGCAACGTTCCAACCTGATGAGGGGAAGTATGAGCATGAATCGCTCCAGCGGTCTGCGAAGCGGCGGCCGCGTCGCGGGCGTCGGCGCCGCCGCGGCCGTTGCCATGGGCCTGCTCTCCACCGGCGCGGCCGACGCGGACACCTTTGTGCCACTGCCGAACGGGGAGCGGGTCGGACCTGGCGTCACGATCGCCAGGACCGGTGAGCGGGCGGTGATCTCGCCCTCGCTGGCCGCCAACGGCGCGGGCCGGGTCGCCTGGGTCTCGGGCACCGTCGTCGCCGACGTCACGGTCACCCCGGAGGGCGAGGTCGGCCCCAACAACGGCCCCGCCAACGGAGCGGGCACCAACAACTCCTCGACGCACGGCGCCTCCCAGCTGAACACCGGCTACATCGTCGGCTGCCAGGTGAGCATCGGCGACGACGCGATCAGCGCGGGCGTCTCCGGCGGCATCGATCTGAGCGGCGGCAGCATCGGCGGCTCGATCGGCCTCGAGCTCGGCCCCGGCCAGGTGAAGTTCGTCCAGATCGATTACAAGGACATCCTGAAGCCGGGCGTGTACTCGGTCGAGTACCAGGACGTGGAGATCGAGATCCAGGGCTGCGCGGGCTACGCCCAGGCGCGCGCCTACACCGTCGTCGAGATCATCGGCGACCACTACTCCAAGACCACTCTCTACGGCGCGCCGTTCAGCATCGGCTGACGTCGGCAGCAGTGGTCCACGAAACACACTCGCGCTGAAGCGACTTCAACCCTCGAGGGGCAACACGACATGATCGATCGCAAGAGCATCGCACGGGTGGCGGGGCTCGGCGCCGCGGCCACCGTCGCGGTGGGCCTGTTCTCCACCGGCGCCGCGCACGCCGACACCTTCGTCCCGCTGCCCGGCGGCGAGATCACCAAGACCCTGACCGACGGCACCGTCGTCACGGTGCGCCTGGTCGGCGAGTCCGCCACCATCAGCCCGTCGCTCGGTTCGACCCCGGTGCACCGCAACGCCTGGGTGTCGGCCAGCGCGCAGGTCGAGCTGTCCGGCCCGAATGCCAAGGGCGGCAAGATCTATCCGGGCTACGTCGTCGGCTGCCAGGTCAACATCGACGGCGGCGGCGTCGAAGGCGGCGTCAGCGGCGAACTGGACTGGAGCGGGGACCAGGTGGAGCCGAACGTCGGCGCCGAAAGCGGCGGCGAGCTGTCGCTCGGCCCCGGCCAGGCCAAGTCGTTCTACGTCCTCGACATCGAGGAGGCCGACGACTTCGGCAACGAGTCGCACGAGAAGCGCAACAAGTTCAAGGGCACCAGCGGCAGCGTCACCTGGGCCGACACCACCATCGGCCTGTCCGGCTGCGGCGGTTACGCGCAGGCGCGCTCGTTCGTCAAGGTGAAGGTCGAGACCACCAACGTGATGTCGGTGATCACGCTGTGGGGCAGGCCCTTCAGCATCGGCTGACCTCGCCACGAACGTCATCGGGGCCCGGCGTCACCACGCCGGGCCCCGGTCGTTTCTCCGTCGAGACACCCTGGCCGCCGGACGTTCCGACACGAATTTCGCTCGGGCGGCCGAAAGGCGCTCAGCGCGACCAGAGTTCGGTGTTGGGCAGCGCGGCCAGCTCCGCGTGCACCTGATCGTCGACGGTGACACTCACCCCGTAGCGGCCCAGTTCGACGGACAACCTCCGCGCGACGGCCGCGGCGGCGCGATATTCGAGGACGGCTCCCCCGTCGGGGAAACGCAGCCGCACGCGGACCTCGTCCGCGGATTCGTCGGCCGTCATGACCCCGCTCGGCGCACGCGCACATTCCTTGGGGCACCGGAACCTCCGGGGGCGGACCGCCTGGTTCGTCGGTCGCGCGCTCGGCTCATCGGGCGATCGATCCGCCGAGGCACAGCGTCCTCCTCCGTGACGAACAACGGTGTCCGGCCGGGGATTCCGGTGTCCGGTTGGGTGCGCAGCACCGCGGCCGCGGGAACCGCGCACGACTCCACGACCGGGGTTGCCTCACGGTGATCATGGTGACCGGCCTTCATTGCGACGATTCGATCGTTCAGTTTGCGATCTCATGACGAACCTGTGACCGCCGGCAGGACCACGACGAAACGCGCACCGCCCCCTGGCCGTTCGACGCACGCGATGGCGCCGCGGTGCGCGGCCACCGTCTCCGCGACGAGGGCCAGCCCGATGCCGGTGCCCGCCGTGGAGCGCCTGCTCGTGCGTACCGTCGCGAAGCGCTCGAAGATGCGCTCGCGGTCGGGTTCCGGGACGCCGGGGCCCGCGTCGTCGACGGCGAGCACGGCACGCTCCCCTTCCCTGCCGACCCGCACCCCGACGACGCCGTCCCCGTGCCGGTCGGCGTTCTCCAGCAGGTTCGCCACCGCGCGCTCCAGCTCGATCTTGCGTCCCTCGACGACGACGTCCGCCTCGACGTGCAGCAGCGCGGTGTCGTAGTTGCGCGCCGCGAGGGTGTTGGACAGCAGCTCGCCGAGCGAGAGCGGCTCCAGATCCGAGCGGTGGATGCCCGCCTCCGCCCTGGCCAGCGCGAGCAGATCCTCCAGCAGGCGGCGCAGGTGGTCGAGTTCGGCGTTCACCAGGCCCAGCGCCTGACGCGGCCGCTCGGGCAGTTCCTCGGTGTGCCTGTTCATCACGGCGACGCCGGTGGTCAGCGTGGTCAGCGGGGTGCGAAGCTCGTGGCCGATGTCGGAGACCAGCCTGCGTTCCCGCTCGATGCGCCGCTGTAGCGCGTCGACCATGGCGTTGAACGCGTCCACCGTGGTCGAGAGGTCCCGGTCGCGCGAGCTCGGCAAGCGAATCTCGTGCTCGCCCGCCGCGATTCGGGCCGCGGTCCTGGCCACTTGACGCAGCGGCTTCAGCGCGTGATGGCTTGCCCACACACCGAGCGCCGCGCCGATCGCGACCGCGGCGAGGCCGCAGACGATCAGCAGGTTGCGCAGCATGCGCAGAGTGGCCTCGAGCTCGGTCAACGGCGCGAATTCGTAGAGCACGCCGCCTTTTTCGCCGAGGACGACCCCGGTCCGCAGGAAAGACTGCCCGTCCAGGACGACGCGTTCGGTAGGTCCCGGACCGCGCCTGCCATGGCCCTGCGGCAGCACCACCGCGGGATCGGCGTCGAAATCCGGGTCGGTGCTGAACCATTGGGAGTTCCACCGCAGCAGCACCACGGTGTCGGGTGGCGGGTTCAGCGCGCTCAGTGCCGTGGCGCCGCTCGCGCCGGGGTCGTCGAGCAGGGCGCGCAGCATCTCGGCGTGCGCCTCCGCGCCCCGCTCCACCGCCCGGACGCGCTGGGATTCCATGTAATCGCGGCCGATCATGAAGACGGACGCGACGAGAACGAGGGCGACCAGGCTCGCGCTGGACGCGAAGGCGAAGACGACGCGCCCGCGCAGACTCCGCAGCGGGACCAGCGCGCAGCGGCGCTCAGTCCTGGACATCGAGGCGATAGCCGAGGCCGCGCACGGTGACGATGAGGCGAGGATCGGACGGGTCGCGCTCGATCTTGGTGCGCAGCCGCCGAAGGTGCACGTCGACGATCCGTTCGTCACCGAAGAAGCCACGGTCCCATACCCGGTCCAGCAGCACAGGACGGCTCAGCACGAAGCCGGGGTTCTCGGCCAGCTCGCACAGCAGCCGGAATTCGGTGAGGGTGAGATGCAGGTCGTCCCCGCCGCAGCGGACCGTGCCGCGCTGCGGTGAAAGCACAAGGCGGCGAGCGCCGTCCAGCACGATGTCCTGGGGCGCGTCGCGTTCGGCGGTCAGGCCCGCGCGCCTGCGCAGCGCGCGCATGCGGGCGGTGATCTCCTTGACCTCGAACGGCTTGGTGACGAAATCGTCGGCGCCCGCCTCCAGTGCGGCCACCACGTCGTGGGTGTCGTCACGGGCGCTGACCACGATGATCGGCACCTGGTGCTCGCGCCGGATCTCCCGGATACAGGTGAAGCCGTCCATGCCGCCGAGCATCAGATCGATGATCATCACGTCCGGTGCGCCGTTGTCGCGCAGGTGGTCCAGCGCGGTCTCCGCGGCTTCGGCCTCGGCGACGTCGTAGCCCTCGTCCTCCATCGCCAGCCGCAACGCGGTCCGTACCCGGTCGTCGTCCTCGACGATCATCAGCTGCGTGGTCATCGCCTCTCCTCACGCTGACGATCAGGCCTCACCGGACACCGACGCGCCGCGTCAGCATCGGCCGCGGTTCACCGGCGCGCAGAATACCCAACCCAGATGACGGGAGAACACCTCCGCGGCGAACGCGGGTGAACTCAGCGAACCAGGCAGGTGGCGCGGCGGACCGGCAGTCCGCGCTCCTCCAGCGCGAGCAGCAGTCCCTGTCCGCGCCGGGCGCCGTCCTCGGCGTCGACGCGGGCCAGATCCGGCACGTAAGTCGCCGCGCCGACGAGGGATTCGCCGACCAGCGACCAGAATCGCCGCGCGCTCAGCCCGGAGCAACGGGCGAGGCCGTGCTGGATCAGGGTCAGCGAGGGTTCGCAGCGATGCGCGAGCCAGACGAACATCGCGCGCTCGCAGGGCAGCGTCACCACACCCGGCTCCTTGGCGGATCGTTCGCCGTCGATCGCGCGAATGGTGATGTCCTCCAGGCCCGCCCAGTCGATGCCGCCGTCGTTGTCGTGGTGCACCCAGAGGTTCTCCAGGCCGGGATCCCACGCCTTGCCCTCGGCGACGAGCAGCGCGGCCACCCGCCCGATCACCGCGTGGATCAGCGCGGTGGCGACCACTTCGGCGGCCGTGTCGGCGCTGATCATCTCGGCGGCGTGGCGGCGGTACATCAGCTCGATGCGGCCCTCGCGCAGGCCTTCGGACAGCTTCCACCACCGGCGTTTGCCCTGATCGGCCATGGCGGCAACGGCATACACGCGCGGATGCTCCGGCTGCAGGGCTCGCAGCCGGGTGCAGGCACGACCGAACGCCACCTCGGCGTCGCGCACCTGGCGGGTTGTCAATGGCTCGAGCATCGAACCTCCTCGGGATCGGCTCCTCATAGAGTCGAGTTCGGAAGATAGGTTAGGCTTACCCAACCTGGCAACCCCGGGGCACAACATCGGTTCAGCACCACAACGAGTCAGGAGCAGTACGTCGCCGTGACATTCCTTGGCACCGTGAGGCGGCGTCGCCTGACCGGCCTTGTTCTCTTGTTCGCGCTGTTGTTCCTGGCCGCGGTGGCCAGCATCGCGCTCGGTTCCCGCTCGCTTGCGCCCAGCACCGTCTACGACGCCGTGCGCGACGGGCTGACCTGTCAGGGCGGTCCGTTCAGCTGCCCGGCGCAGACCGCCGAGGACCAGATCGTGCGGTCGCTGCGACTGCCGCGTACCGCGCTCGCGGTGCTCACCGGCATCGCGCTAGGCGTCACGGGCGCGCTGATCCAGGGCTACACCCGCAACCCACTGGCGGACACCAGTCTGCTCGGACTCAATTCCGGCGCGGCGTTTCTCGCCGCGCTGAGCATGTACCTGTTCGGTTTCACCATGGCCGAGCAGTACATCTGGTTCGCGTTCGCCGGCGCATTATTAACGGGGCTGGCGGTTTTCGGGTTCTCGTCCATCGGCGGGGGCAAGGCCAGCCCGCTCAGCCTGGTGCTCGCCGGCGCCGCGCTCACCGCGTTCTTGCAGGCCATGACGAATGCCATTGTGCTGCTGGATCCCGCGGCGCTGGACACCTATCGCTTCTGGGTGGTCGGCGCGGTCGCCGGGCGGGACGCGCAGGTGTTCTGGCAGGTGCTGCCGTTCTTGGCGCTCGGTTCGGTGCTCGCGGTCGTTGCCGCGCCCGGTCTCAATCTGCTCACCCTCGGCGACGAGGTCGCGCGCGGGCTCGGCGTGCACGTCGGCCGCAGCCGCGCCCTCGGGCTCACCGCGGTGGTGCTGCTCTGCGGCGGTGCGACCGCGGCCGTCGGGCCGATCGCCTTCCTCGGACTCATCGTCCCGCACGCCGCGCGGATGTTCACCGGCCCCGACTTCCGTTGGCTCATCCCCTATTCGGGATTGCTCGGCGCGCTGCTGTTGCTCGTCGCCGATGTCGCGGGCAGGCTCGTCGCGCGGCCCGGCGAACTCCAGGCCGGTGTGATGCTGGCAGTCGTCGGCGCGCCCTTCTTCATCGCGCTCGTGCGCCGCCGAAAGCTGGTGAACCTGTGAGGCTCGAACGCTCCGTCACCGCGACCGCCGGGAGGACACGGTGAACGTCGACGTGAAAACCACGGATACGCAAGCCGTTTCGGCGGGCCTGCGCCGGGTGCGGCCCGCCTTGCGGATCGGCCCGGTCTCGCTGGTGCTGCGACCGGCGATGGTCGCGATCGTGCTGGCACTCGCCGCCCTGACATTCGTCCTGTTCTGCGTGGACATCGCCGTGGGCGACACGCACATTCCGATCGGACGGGTGCTCGACGTGCTCTCCGGCGGCGGCAGCCGGTCGCAGCGCTACATCGTGCTCGACTCGCGGCTGCCGCGCGCGCTCACCGCCGTCGTCGTCGGCGCGGCGCTCGGACTCGCGGGCGCGATCACCCAGTCGATCCTGCACAACCCGCTCGCCAGCCCCGACATGCTCGGCATCACCACGGGCGCCAGCCTCGGCGCGGTGTCGGTGCTCGTCGCCACCGGTGGCGCCACGACGGGGTTCGCCGCCACCCTCGGCGCGCCGCTGGCCGCGCTGCTCGGCGGATTGCTCACCGCCGCCGTGATCTACACGCTCGCGCTCGGCCGGACCGCCACAGGCGAATTCGGCGCGACCGGTCTGCGGCTCGTGCTCATCGGCATCGGCGTCAACGCGCTGCTCATGGCGGGCATCAACTGGGTACTCACCCTCGGAACCTGGCAGGACGCCGCCCGCGCGCAGCTGTGGCTGACCGGATCGCTCAACGGCGCCGACCGGGACCAGTTCGTGCCCGCGGCGGCGGCGCTTGCCATCGTCGCGCTCGTCGCGGTGGGTTCGGCGCGCACGCTGGCCGCGCTGCGGCTCGGCACCGAGACCACCAGGTCGCTCGGCGTGCGCATCCAGAGCCAGCAGGCCATCCTGATCGGCGCGTCGGTGGTGGCCGCCTCGGTGGCGACCGCGGCCGCCGGTCCGATCGCGTTCGTCGCGCTGGCCGGGCCGCAGATCGCGCGGCGACTGCTGCGCACGCCGGGAGAACCGTTGATCGGCTCGGCGCTGATCGGTGCGATCCTGGTGGTCGGAGCGGACGCGGCCGCGCGCACGCTGTTCCCGATGGACCTTCCCGTCGGCATCGTGACCGCCGGATTCGGCGGACCGTTCCTGCTGTACCTGCTCGTGCGTATGAACCGGAAGGCGACCCTGTCATGACCGTCACCACCACCGCCGCCGCGCACCAGCTGGCCGCAGAAGAGATCAGCCTCGGCTACGGCGACCGCGTCATCGTCGACAGGCTCACCCTGGACATCACCCCCGGCGTGATCACCACCGTCATCGGCCCCAACGGCTGCGGCAAATCCACCCTGCTGCGCTCGCTCGGCCGGTTGCTGCGGCCGCGCGGGGGCCGAATCCTGTTGGACGGCAAGGCGATTTCCTCGATGAAGACCAAGGACGTCGCGCGCGTCGTCGGCATGCTTCCGCAGACGCCGGTCGCGCCGGAGGGGCTGACGGTCGCCGACCTGGTCGCGCGTGGGCGTCATCCGCACCAGTCCTGGATCCGGCAGTGGTCGGCCGCCGACGAGACGGAGGTGATGACCGCGCTCGAGCAAACCGGCATCGCCGACCTGGCCGACCGCGCGCTCGACGAGCTCTCCGGCGGCCAGCGCCAGCGCGCGTGGATCTCCATGGCGCTGGCGCAGGGCACCGACATCCTGTTGCTCGACGAGCCGACGACCTACCTGGATCTCGCGCATTCGCTCGAGGTCCTCGATCTGGTCGACCGGCTGCACGACGATCTCGGCCGCACCGTGGTGATGGTGCTGCACGACCTGAACCTGGCCATCCGGTACAGCGATCAGCTCGTCGTCATGCACGCCGGACGGATCGTCGCGCAGGGCGCCCCAGGCGACATCGTCACCGCCGCGCTGCTGAAAGAGGTCTTCGGGTTGGACGCCTCGGTGCTCGAGGATCCGGTCTCCGGGAGGCCGATGATCGTGCCGATCGGCGCTCGGCACGTGCTGCCCGGCGCGACCGCGGAATGATCCATCCCGTTCGCGAGGTATGACCAATACCACACAGCTACCGGACAGTTACGACAGGGTGTAGTACGCGTTCGTGTCGTTGGGTCCGTAAACTTGGGGAATGGCAGGACTCGGTGAACTCGAGAAAGCGGTCATGGACCAGTTGTGGTCGAGCGATGAACCGCAGACCGTCCGGCAGGTGCACGAAGCCCTGGCCGCGCGCCGCGAACTCGCGTACACCACGGTGATGACCGTGTTGCAGCGACTCGCCAAGAAGAATCTGGTGGTCCAGCGACGCGACGACCGCGCGCATCGGTACGCGCCCGTGCACACCCGCGACGAACTGGTCGCCTCGCTGATGGTGGACGCGCTGCAACAGGCCGACGCCGCGGGCAGCCGCGCCGCCGCGCTGGTGCATTTCGTGGAGCAGGTCGGACGTGACGAAGCGGATGCGCTGCGCGAGGCACTCGCTAAGCTCGAAGCATCCGAAGGCAACCAACCACCGCCCAAGTAGTATCGGGGATGGCCGCACGGCCCCCGGGCCTCACAAAGCCGTGAGCGCCAGGCCCCACAACGCAGTGAGCTGAGTCGATGAACGCAACCGCGCCGGTCTTCGCCGGTCTCGCCTTGCTTCTCGCGGGGCCCGCCCCTGCGCTGCTCAGCCGCGCGACCTGGCCGTACCGGACACCGCGCGCGGCACTGGTGTTGTGGCAGGCCATCGCGCTCGCCGCCGTGCTCAGCGCCTTCGGTTCCGGCCTCGCCATCGCCGCCGAACTGTTGGTGCCCGGGCCCGACGGGCGTCCCACCACCTCCCCCACCCGCGAGATCGACGCACTGGGCCTGCCCCTGTGGCTGGCCTACGTCACCGTCTTCGCGCTGACCCTGTTGATCGGCGCCCGGCTGATCTTCTCGGTGATCCGCGTCGGCGTGCACACCCGCAGGCGCCGGGCGCGCCACCGCATGCTGGTCGACCTGCTCGACCAGAGCGGTCCGCACCGGCCCGCGCACGACATCCGCGTCCTCGCCGCGACCGAACCGATCGCCTACTGCCTGCCCGGCCTGCGCCAGCGGGTGGTGCTGAGCGAAGGCACGCTGACCAACCTGGACCACTCCGAGGTCAAGGCGATCGTCAGCCACGAGCGCTCGCACCTGCGGGCCCGACACGATCTGGTGCTCGAGGCGTTCACCGCGGTGCACGAGGCGTTTCCGCGGGTGGTGCGCAGCAAGGCCGCGCTCGGCTCGGTCAAGCTGCTCATCGAGTTGCTCGCCGACGACTCCGCCGTCAAGGTCACCGGTCCCAAACCGCTCGCACGGGCACTGGTGGCGTGCGCGAAGTCGACCGCGCCGCAGGGCGCGCTGGCCGCGGGTGGTCCGAGCACACTGATCCGCATCCAGCGGCTGAGCGGGCGGATCGGCGATTTCCGGGTGGCCTCGGCCGCGTACCTCGGCTCGGTCGCCATCCTCGTGGTTCCCACGTTGGCCGTCGCGGTACCCTGGCTGGTCGAACTCAGTCGGTTGTTCCGCCACTGACCTCCTCGATCCGGCGGTCGCGCCGGTCGCCTCGCTTCACCCCGTTCAGGACGTCGCGGTCCGCCGCGCCCGTTCGCGTGCCGAGCAGTGCTCGCGCCACGTCGAAACCACGAAAGGCATTCACCCGTTGACTCCCTCGCCCGCCGCCGCGGCGCCCAGCGTCACCTTCGCTGATCTGGGCCTGCCCGTTCCGCTCGTCCAGGCGCTACGCCGCGACGGCATCGAGGCGCCCTTCCCCATCCAGGCCGCGACGGTCCCGGACACGCTGGCGGGCAAGGACGTGCTCGGGCGCGGCCCGACCGGATCCGGCAAGACGCTCGCCTTCGGGCTGCCCATGCTGGCGCGGCTCGCGGGCGGCGCCGCCAAGCCGGGGCGGCCGCGCGGACTGGTGCTGGTGCCGACCAGGGAGCTGGCCGCGCAGATCGAGCGGGCGCTCGACGAGCCCGCGCTCGCGCTCGGCCTGCGCATCGCTTCGGTCGTGGGCGGCGCGCCGATCAAGCGCCAGGCCGACCGGCTGGCGCGCGGCGTCGACCTGCTCATCGCCACTCCCGGCCGATTGCAGGACCTGGTCCTGCAAGGCTCGGCCGACCTGTCCGACGTGGTCATCACCGCGCTGGACGAGGCCGACCACATGGCCGACATGGGCTTCCTTCCGCAGGTCACCAAGTTGCTCGACCGGACGCCGAAAGACGGTCAGCGGCTTCTGTTCTCCGCGACCCTCGACGGCGACGTCGACAAGCTGGTCAAGCGCTACCTGCGCTCGCCGGTGACGCATTCCACCGCGCCGCCGTCGGCCGCGGTCGCCACCATGTCGCACCATCTGCTGTACGTCCGCAAGGCCGACAAGCGTGACGTCGTCGCCGAGATCGCGTCCCGCGACGGGCTCACCATCCTGTTCGTCCGCACCAAGCACGGCGCGGACCGGCTGGCCAAGCAGCTGCGCGCCGCCGGTGTCGCGGCCGGCGCGCTGCACGGCGGCAAGGCGCAGAACAACCGAACCCGGACGCTCGCGGCGTTCGCCGACGGCAGTGTCCCGGTGCTCGTCACCACCGACGTCGCCGCCCGCGGCATCCACGTCGACGGCATCTCCCTCGTCGTGCACGTCGACCCGCCCGCGGAGCCCAAGGCCTACCTGCACCGGGCGGGCCGCACCGCCCGCGCGGGCGAGGACGGCGTCGTCGTCACCTTGGTCACCGAGGTCGAGCGGACCGACGTGGAGAAGATGACCCGCAAGGCCGGGGTGGATATCGAAGGTCTCGAGGTCGCGCCCGGGGATCGGCAGCTGGCCGCGATCACGGGTGCGCGGAGGCCGTCGGGAGTTCCGGTCACCCTGCCCGGGGCCACGGTGGTGAAGTCCGAGGCCGACGAACGCGGCTCTTCGGGCGCAGCGAAGGGCAACGGACGCCGGTCGTCGGCGGGCGCGAAGTCCACTGGGAACCGGGCCGCCTCGGGTGCGAAGACCGCTGGAAGCCGGGCTGCCACGAGCGGGAAGTCCAGCGGTCGTCGGGCCGCCGCGGGTGTGCAGTCCAACGGATCTCGCGCTGCCGCGGCGACGGAGTTCGACGGACACGGGGCCGCACGCGGAGCCAAGTCCGACGGGCCGCGAGCTGCCGCAGCGCCCAAGTCCAACGGACGCGGGGCTGCCGCAGCCACCACGTCCGACGGGCGCCGCGCCCCTGCCGAAGGGAAGTTCGGCGGACGACGCGGTGCGCGTTCGACGACTCCTGATCGCGCCGCGCCGCGCGCCGACGGCTCCGCACCAGCCCCGCGTACCCGCTCCGGCCGCCGCTCCGGAGACACGACGCCGACCCGGGATACCACCGGCCAGCCGCGCCGCCGCGGCACCGGGGGCCAACGCCGCCGCACCAGCTGACCACTCGAACAGCCATCTCCCACAACGCTTTCGCACGCCTCCCGCAGACGCGGGTGCTGTGACTGTGCGGGCGATGTGCGCCAGGCGCGACACGCCCGGGATGCAAAGGCGACGCGCCGGATGCGGAGGGCGAACGGGCGGGTCGGCTATCTCAGGGCAAACTTAGCCGATGCCGCATCATCCGTTGGGGGCCGTGGTCTGCGCGCTCGCCGCCGCGCTGTTGTTCGCGGTGGCGGCGGTCGCGCAACAGCATGCCGCGGCGGCGGTGCCGGAGGAGCAGTCGTTGATCGGGGCGCTCGTGCGGAGTCCGCGGTGGTGGGCCGGGGTCGGCGGGGATGTGGGCGGATACGGGATGCAGGTCGCGGCGCTCGCGCTGGGACCGGTGCTGCTGGTGCAGCCGATTCTGGTCAGTTCGCTGGTGTTCGCGCTGCCGCTGTCGGCGCGGCTCAACAGGCGGCGGGTCGGAGCGCGTAAATGGGCGGCCGCGTCGGCGCTCGTCGCGGCCTTGGCCTGCTTTCTCCTGGTCGGCAACCCATCGGAAGGCGATTCGACTGCGCCGCTGCGGGATTGGGTAGTCCCGCTGGCGATTCTGCTCGGCGCGGTCGCCGCCGCGGTCGCCGTCGCGCTCGGCAGCGCCGATCGCGGCCGCCGTGCGCTGCTGTTCGGCGCGGCGGGCGGCGCGCTGTACGGGCTCGCCGCCGCGCTGACCTCCTACGTCACCGATCTGTTCGAGCACGGCCTCGGCCACGTGCTCGGCAGCTGGCAGACGTGGGCGCTGGTCGCCTCCGGCTTGGTCGGCGTCTACTTCCAGCAGCGCGCTTTCCAAGCCGGTTCGCTCACCGCCTCGCTCCCCGCCGTCACCATCGCCGAACCGCTGGCCGCCGCCTTCCTCGGCCTCACCGTGCTCGACGAGAACCTGCGCACCAACGATTTCGGAGTGGTGATCACCGCGCTCGCCGTAGTCGTCATGTGCGCCACCACGATCCAGCTCTCCCGCGCACAAGCCGCCGCCTGACGAAGCGATCCCCGACGGGCCCATGCCGAATGCTCGGCGCGCTTGTCCACCGTCCGCGGTTCGTTCGGCTCGCCACCACGCCGACTGTCCGTAATCGTCAGGCGACATACGGTTCCGCGCGGGGCAATACGCGACTCGTAAGTGCCGGCGCGCCCGGCGCTCCGTCGGGCCCGCCACATCCGATGCGCAGTCCCGCCAGTTGGGACCCGCACCCCGGTGCGCCAGAGATTCGCCGCGCAACCCCGAGCTCACGGTTAGTATGGGTCAAGTGCAGTTTCTCCCTGGACACCAGCCGCCGTACGACCTCACCTACGACGACATCTTCCTCGTCCCGAACCGGACCGACGTAGCGTCCCGATTCGACGTGGACCTGTCGACCGTCGACGGTTCCGGCACCACCATTCCCATCGTCGTGGCGAACATGACCGCGGTCGCGGGCCGCCGCATGGCCGAGACGGTCGCGCGGCGCGGCGGGATCGTCGTCCTGCCGCAGGACCTGCCGATCAGCGCGGCCGCCGACACCATCGCGTTCGTCAAGAGCCGCTCGCTCACCGCCGACACCCCGGTCACGCTTGACCCGGATCGATCGGTCTCCGAGGCCGTCGCGCTGATGCACAAGCGCGCGCACGGCGCCTTGGTCGTGGTCGAGGACGGCAAGCCGGTCGGCGTGGTCACCGAGGGCTCGTGCACCGACGTGGACCGTTTCGCCCGGCTGCGCGAGGTGGCGATCACCGATTTCGTGCAAGCGCCCGCGAGCACCTCCCCCCGCGAACTGTTCGATCTGCTCGAGTCCGAGCATGCGCACCTGGCCGTGCTCACCGCCGAGGACGGCACGCTGGCCGGCGTGATGACCCGCACCGGCGCCATCCGCGCGGGCATCTACCAGCCCAACGTCGACGGCAACGACCAGCTGCGCGTCGCGGCCGCGGTCGGCATCAACGGCGACGTGGCCGCGAAGGCCAAGGCGCTGGTCGACGCGGGCGCCGACCTGCTCGTCATCGACACCGCGCACGGCCACCAGGCGAAGATGCTCGAAACCTTGCGCGCCATAGCCGATCTCGGCCTCGGCGTGCCGCTGGTCGCGGGCAATGTGGTCTCGGCCGAAGGCACCCGCGATCTCGCCGCGGCGGGCGCGGACATCGTCAAGGTCGGTGTCGGCCCCGGCGCGATGTGCACCACGCGGATGATGACCGGCGTCGGTCGCCCGCAGTTCTCGGCCGTGGCCGAATGCGCCGCCGCCGCAAAGGAACTCGGCGTGCACATCTGGGCCGACGGCGGTGTCCGGCACCCGCGCGACGTGGCGCTCGCGCTGGCCGCCGGCGCGTCCAACGTGATGATCGGTTCCTGGTTCGCAGGCACCTACGAGTCCCCCGGCGATCTCCGGGTGGACCGCGACGGCAACGCGTACAAGGAGAGCTTCGGCATGGCCTCCAAGCGCGCCGTCGCCGCGCGCACCGCCACCGACAGCGGATTCGACCGGGCGCGCAAGGCGCTGTTCGAGGAGGGCATCTCCAGCTCGCGCATGCGCCTGGACCCCGAGCGCCCCGGCGTGGAGGACCTGATCGACCACATCTGCTCCGGCGTGCGCAGCGCCTGCACCTACGCGGGCGCCCGCACCCTGACCGAATTCCACGACAAGGCGGTGCTCGGCGTGCAGTCCGCGGCGGGCTTCGCGGAAGGACGTCCGCTGCCCAGCGGCTGGTGAGCACCGACACGCGAACAGCGCCGCTACCGGCCGACGCGATCCGCCGCGTCGGCCGGTAGCATGGTGGTTGCCGGGTCCGCCCGGCGCCACGATTCCGCATGCCGAAAGGAACAAGTTGTCACCCGCGTCCGAGGGCGCCGCACAGGAGGGCTCCTCTACCGAGCCGGGTGACAAACCCGGCGCTCTCCTTCTCGCAGCAAGCCAGCCCGAACCAGCTTTTCCCCGCGCGTCCCGTAACTACGCGCTTCGCGGGCGGTGTTGATCGTGTCCACCGTCCTCACCATTCTCAGCCTGGTCGGGTTCGTCGCACTCACCGCAGGCACCGCGCTGTTCGTCGCGGCCGAATTCTCCCTCACCGCCCTGGAACGCAGCACCGTCGAGGCGCACGCCCGCACCGGTGACGTGCGCTCGCGAATGGTCCGGCAGGCGCACCGCACGCTGTCGTTCCAGCTGTCCGGCGCCCAGCTCGGCATCACCATCACCACGCTGATCACGGGCTACATCGCCGAGCCGGTGATCGCCCGCCTGCTCGCGCCGGTGTTCACCGCGGTCGGCTTGAACTCCAGTGCGGCCAACGGCGTCTCGCTGGCACTGGCCCTGGTGCTGGCCACCTCGCTGTCGATGATCTATGGCGAGCTGGTGCCCAAGAACATCGCCATCGCCAAGCCGATGGCGACCGCGCGGATGACCGCGGGCCCGATGATCGCCTTCTCGGTGGTGTTCAAGTGGATGATCCACTTCCTCAACAGCACCGCGAACTGGGTGGTGCGCCGCCTCGGCGTGGAACCGGCGGAGGAGTTGCGCTCGGCGCGTTCGCCGCAGGAACTCGGCTCGCTGGTGCGCACCTCGGCGCAGCGCGGCGCGCTGGATCAGCGCACCGCGTTGGTGATGGACCGCTCGCTGCAGTTCGGCGAGCGCAGCGCCGAGGAGCTGATGACGCCGCGGGTGAAGGTGGAGTCGCTGGACAAGTCCGACACCATCGCCGATCTGATCGCCGCCGCCAGCCGCACCGGCTACTCCCGGTTCCCGGTGATCGACGGCGATCTCGACAACACTCTCGGCGTCGTGCACGTCAAGCAGGCGTTCACCCATCCGGCGAACGCGCGGCGCACCATCCCGTTGCAGCTGCTGGCGCGCCCCGTTCCGGTGGTGCCCGCCAGCCTCGACGGTGACGAGGTGCTCGAACGTGTCCGCGCCGACGGCATGCAGGTCGCGCTGGTCGTGGACGAGTACGGCGGCACCGCGGGCATGGTCACCATGGAGGACCTGATCGAGGAGATCCTCGGCGACGTGCGTGACGAGCACGACGAGGAGGAGCGCGACGTGCGTCGGGTCTCCGACGGCTGGGACTGCTCGGGCCTGCTGCGCATCGACGAGGTCTCCCGCGCCACCGGCTACGACGCGCCCGAGGGCGAATACGAGACGCTCGGCGGCCTGGTGCTGACCGGTCTCGGCCGCATCCCCGTGGTCGGCGACGAGGTGGTCCTGCCCAATTCGACCGCCAACCACAGGCAGTCGTACGAAACCCACCAGGGCGGCTGGATCGCCAGGGTCGAACGCATGGACGGACGCCGCATCGACCGCGTCCGGCTGATCCCCGTCACGCCGGAGGCGCTGATCGCCCACACGTCGCAGGAGCACAGCCATGGGTGATCTGTTCGGTGTCCTGCTCACGGTGGTGCTGCTGGCGGGCAACGCCTTCTTCGTCGCCGCCGAATTCGCGCTGATCTCCGCGCGCCGCGACCGCCTCGAGGCGCTGGCCGCCCAGGGCAAGCGCAACGCCACCACGGTCATCCGGGCCGGTGAGAACCTGTCGATGATGCTGGCCGCCGCGCAGCTGGGCATCACGATCTGTTCGATCCTGCTCGGCCGCGTCGGCGAACCGGCCGTCGCACACCTGCTGGAGGGGCCGTTCGAGCTGCTCGGCCTGCCCGACCAGCTGCTGCATCCGGTGGCCTTCGCCATCGCGCTCACCATCGTGGTGATCCTGCACATCCTCTTCGGCGAGATGATCCCGAAGAACATCGCGCTGGCCGGGCCGGAACGCAGTGCGCTGCTGCTCGTTCCGATGCACCTGGTGTGGTTGCGGGTGGCTCGTCCGCTGATCGCGATCTACAACATGGCGGCGAATCTGTCGCTGCGGCTGCTGCGCATCGAGCCCAAGGACGAGCTGGAGGCCACCGTCTCCAGCGTGGAGCTCGCCGAGATGATCGGCGAGTCCCGTTCGGAGGGTCTGCTCGACGAGGAGGAGCACCGCCGCCTGACCCAGGCGCTCGGCACCTCCGATCGGATCGTCGCCGACGTGCTGGTGCCGCTGGCCGCCACCCGCTCGATTCCGTTGCGCGGCAACGGAACCACGCTCGGCGACATCGAGACCGCGGTCGCGGAGACCGGCTTCTCCCGCTACCCGGTGCGCGCCAGCGACGGTTCGCTGGTCGGCTACCTGCACGTGAAGGACGTGCTGGACAAGGTCGCCGACGAGTCCGCGGGCCCGAGCACCCCGATCCCGCGCACCGACATCCGCCCGCTGCCGACGGTCGGCACGGGCACCACGCTCTTCGAGGCGCTGGCCCGGCTGCGCCGCACCAGCAGCCACCTGGGACGCGTCGTCGACACCCGCGGCAACACCGTGGGCATCGTCGCGCTGGAGGATCTGGTCGAGGAGTTCGTCGGCACGGTTCGCGACACCACGCACCGGATCACCGAGTGACGCGGGGCGCCAACGTCTTCGAGGGCGAGAGTGGCCGTTCGAGGCGGTGGCGCCGCGTGGTTCCGCGACCGGCGGTCTATCGCGCTCGGCTCAGGCTGGCCAGTACGGCCTTCGCCGCTCGCTCGCCCGACGTAGCCGCGTCGGCGAGCGACGGCAGGTCGAGTTGGTAGTCGCCGGCGAGGTAGATGTTGTCGAGCGGGTCGCGCAATGTCGGAAGGGACTTGCGCCGACCTGGCGCCCAGAACGGCACGACCCGGCGGTGCCTGCGCAGGATGCCCTCTCCCAGTTTGCCTTTCAGCTCGGGCAGCACGGTGATCAGGTCGTTCGCGAAGCGCGACACGATCTGCTCGTCGGGCAGGTCGAGCAACGCGTCGGCCTTGCCGCCACCCGCGAAACAGGCCAGGGCGCCGCCCGGCTTGCGGTCGCTTCCGGTGCGCAGCGCCGCGGCGTGGTTGAACACCGCCTGGAACGACAGCTGCGGCGTGGAGATGACGAAGTTGTCGTCCCAGCGTTGCGGCCCGACTTCGTCGGTGAAGAAACCGACGACCACGTAGCGGCCGTAGGTGATGTCGTTGAACGCGTTGCGGTACTGCTGCGGGAGGTCCGGGACGATCCGCTCGGTGACATCGGCGGGGGCGGTCACGATCGCGCGCTCGGCCCGCAACCGCGCCGGCCGGCCATTGTCGAGATAGTCGACGACTACGCCGTCGCCGTCGCGCCGCACCGATTGCACCGCAGCGTTCAGCCGGATGCGGGCACCGAGCTCTTCGGTCAGCACGTCGGTCAGCGTCTGGTTACCACCGTCGGGCAGCGAGAAGTTCGGGACCTTCGCCGGGTCGGTCAGCGCGATGCCGATCGAGGTGACGAGCTGGGTGGCGGCGGTCTCGTTCAGGTCGCATCCCATCCACTGCGCCGACCACGACCGGACGATGGTGGCGGCCAGTTCCGAGCGGACACCGTTCAGCAGATACGACGCGAGCTTGGTGTCGAGCCGGGCGCGGACCCGCTGAGCGAAACGGCTTTCCGATTCGAGGAACGGTGCGGCCGCGAGGATGCGCGCGCCGACGATGGCAAGACCGAGACGGTCCATCATTGTCATCCGCGTGCGGAACATGAGGGCGAAGGGATTCGAGGTGTCGACCGTCGCACCGTTGAGGTGCAGCGCGACGCTCTTGCCCGCGAGCGAGCCCATCTCGATACCGTGCCGGTCGAGGGCATCGATCAGCGTGCCGGTGCCCTCGGTGAATTGAGTGCCGACGTTGATCCAGTAGTCGCCCTGCCGGACGGTGTCGACGCGTCCGCCCGTGCGATCGGTGGATTCGAGCACGACGA
Organism: Nocardia bhagyanarayanae; assembly: GCF_006716565.1. Lineage (NCBI taxonomy): Bacteria > Bacillati > Actinomycetota > Actinomycetes > Mycobacteriales > Nocardiaceae > Nocardia > Nocardia bhagyanarayanae. Next base: position 5,775,651 of record NZ_VFPG01000001.1, read on the forward strand.
CCTCGGCCGCGGGTGCGAGAGTGGTCGCCGCAGTCAGGCCCGCCATTCCGGCGCCGACGACGACCACCTCGGTGGTCTCTTCCTGTATTTCCTGCGTTGTCATAGAAACTCCTGACTCGAGATCGATCGTGGGAAGGTCCGGCGAATCAGGCCGTGACCGGCGCGCCGCCGCTGACCGCCTGCGCGTCGACGCGCTTGTTGTAGGCGTCGAAGGCCCGGTACGCGCGGTAGTACACGCACATCTGCAGGCCCCACGTGGACAGCGCGAGGATGTAGAAGATCGTGTGCTCGGCGTCGTCGCCCGGGATGTGGACGAAGTCGTAGATCGAGGCGATGACGAAGGCGCAGGCGGTGGCGACGGCGGCCCACACGGCGTGCCCGCGCTCATCGATATCCCACAGGCGCTTGACGAAGTAGCCCAGGAAGATCGTGGTGAGCACATTGACCACGATGAAGAAGACCTTGGCGGGGGTGCCGATGTTCTCGGAGTAGCCGAGCAGGATCCAGCCCGCCACGGCCGCGAGGGCGAACGCGCCGATGTCCATCGCCACCGACGGCTTGTACCGGTGGGTGACCTGCATCAGTCCGAGGACCAGGATCAGCGTGATACCGACGGACCGGGAGAACGCGTCGAGGAAAGACGCGGCGGTGTACATCGGGCTGTCGTGGCCTGCCTTGACGATGCCGTAGACCAGGAAGTTCGAGCCCGACGTCGCCACGATGATCCACTCGAGGCCGAGCAGGTAATTCTTGTAGTTCCGGATGAACAGGATCCCGTAGGTGAATCCGACGGCGATCATCCAGATGTCCGCGACCGCGAAAAGCAGTTCCTTGATGGACATGATCTTCTCCTTGAAAGGTGACACCCGCCGACCAGCGGCAATGGGTCGTTTCGTCAGCGCTGCCGAACGATCGAGAACAGGTGGTCGTCTCGCTTCGGCGATTCATGGGTTCGACATCTGCCGTCGAGCGGGGTGCGCGTAGCCCCGACGCAGAGCTGGGGTGTGATGCCTGTCATAACGGTACCGGGAGTGAGTCATATGATCAAGGCAATTGACCCACTAATTCTCGACATGTCGATCAGCCGACCGGGCCACGGTCGTGGTAGGGCGCCCGAACGCACAACCGCCGAACCACAGCGTGCGCGGGTTCGGCGGTGCGGTGCATCCCGACCTGATCGTCGGCATCTGTCTATATCGGATGACTATGTTCGTGAGAGCACTCGGCCGGCCGAGGCGAGCCGATACAGACTTTCCACGCGTCACGCCGGCCGTCGACGGCGAGCGCCATTCCTCGACGGCCGGCGTGAACCGGTGCGGTGATTACTTCCTGAGCGCGGCCAAACGGTCGGCGGCGCGGTCCGCGAGCCAACCCAGATACAGCGCGGGATTACCGACGAAGCTGGGCCAGAACCGCTTGCCGCCGTGCCAGATCGCCTCCAAGTCCTCGTGCCGCGGCGCGCCGGTGACGTGGTCGGCCAGCATATGGCCCACGTACTGCGCCTGGGCGAAGCCGTGGCCGTTGCAGGCGAGCGAGTAGAGCACGTTGTCGGAGGCTTCCCCCGCGACGGGGAGCCACGTGGAACTCATGCCGATCCAGCCGCCCCAAGCTCGCTGCGGCTCGATATCCCGCAGGCCAGGGAAGCGATCGTGAAAGCCGCGGACGAGGTCGTCGGCGACGTGCGGCGCGGGGGTGCGATCCGGCAGCGGGTTGCGGCCCGCCTGCACTCGGCGCGTGCCGAACACGATGGTGCCCCGCGGCGTGACGCGGTAGCTCTCCAGGATCATGTGCAGCGTGACCATGGGGGCCCGGCTGGTCCAGCCGATCTCGTCGAGCCGCTCGGGCGCGATGGGTTCGGTTTCGACCAGAGAGGTCCACACCGGGGTGGCGAGGTGCTTGGGGGCGAGGGGCAGTCCGTTGCTCGCGGCATTGGTGGTCAGCAGAGCCTTGCGAGCCCTGATCTTTCCGCGCGGAGTCTCGACGACGACACCGCCGCCGACGTCGGCGATGTCGCGTGCGGGAGTGGACTCGTAGACACGCACACCCGCAGCGATCGTCGCGGCGCGCAGACCGAGCGCGAACTTGCCCGGATTCACCGTGCCGCCCACGCCCTCGCGGATGCCACCGAGGAAGCCCTCCGGCAGACCTGCCTCGGGGCCTTCGACCCATTCGCCCGACGATCCGGCCTCGGCCAGGACCTTCGCGTTGCGGCGCGCGTGCCGCAACTGCCCCTTCGACACCGCGGCCATCACGATGCCCTCCTGCCGATAATCGCAGTCGATCGCGTGGCGCTCGATCGCCTCCTCGGCGAAATACACCGCGTGCTCGGCGTAGCGATACAGCTCGCGCAAGCGCTCACGCGAGAGCAGGAATCCCAGCAATTCCGGATCGGCGGCGACCGAGTTCGTGATGTATCCGGCGTTGCGCGAGGTGGCGCCCCAGCCGAGGGTCTTCGCCTCGAGCAGTACGACGTCGACGCCCTTCTCGGCGAGGCGGAGTGCGGCCGACATGCCGCCGCCACCGCCGCCGATCACCACGACATCGCAGTCGATGTCACCGGTCAGCGGCGGTTCGACTGTCGTGGGTTGACCGGCCCAACCGGTGTCGTGGATCAACTCCATGGCGCCTACTCCGTTCCGTCCGCGGGGATGACCGCGGTGCCGCGAGCACGAACCGCGACCAGGGGAGGGTCCAGGACCTGCGCGCGACCCGTGTCATCGGAGCCACGACAGATCACCCGAAGCTCGAAATCGACTGTGCGGCTTCGGTTTCCCTTCTTCACCAGGGTGGCCTCGGCCTCCACGACGTCGCCGCCGCGGACCGGAGCGAGGAATTCGACCGACGAGTAGCCGGCGAACAGGCCCTCGTGTCCGTCCATTTCGATCGCCAGATTGGTGCCGACATCGCCGAACAGCTTCAGGGCGTAGGCGCCGTCGACCAAATTACCGGCGTAGTGCGCGTCGGAGAAGGCGACGTACCGCCGGTGGACTGCCTTGCTCATGCGATCTCCTCGTGAATCGGGCCGAGTGTGCGCGACTGCGCTTCGCCGTCGAGGGCGACGCCGGGGTAGCCCCGCTTGGCGATCTCGGTGCACATGCGGCGGTATTTGCCGACACCACCCACGTAACCCATGAAGGTGTTGGGCTTGCCTTCGATGTTGGAGCCCCGATACCAGGAGTCGGTGGTCGCGTACAGCGTCTGCGCGACGGTTCCCTCGGTGATGTCGACCCACTCCTGCTGTGCCTCGGGGGTGGCCTCGATCACCGTGGCGCCGTTGTCGCGGGCGTGCTCGATGAGGTCGGCGATCCAGTCGACGGCCTGCTCGATCGTCACCACCACATTGCTGGCCAGCGCGGGACTGAGCGGTCCGCCGACCATGAAGAAATTGGGGAAGTCGGCGGCCATGATCCCGAGGTAGGAGCGGATACCGTCGCCCCAGGCCTCCTGCAGCTTCTCGCCGGACGCCCCGGTGAGACCGAGCCCGTACAGCGGGCCGGTGAAGGCGTCGAACCCGATCGCGAGCACGATGGCGTCCACCTCGTAGGAGCCCTTCGAGGTGACGATCGCGTTCGCGGTCATCGTCTCGATCGTCTCCTCACGCAGCGACACCAGCGACACGTTCGGGCGGTTGTAGGTCTCGTAGTAGTCGGTGCCGAAGACGCTGCGCTTGGCGCCCAGCGGGTGGTACTTGGGCACCAGCAGTTCCGCGGTGACCGGGTCCTTCACGATCTCGCGGATCTTGTCGTGGATGAATTCCGACGCGGTCCGGTTCGCCTCGGCGTCGAAGAGCAGGTCGGCGAACTCGGCGCCGACGCCCTGGAAGCCGCTGCGCTCGTAGGCCTCCTCGTAGCGCCGTTTGCGCTCCTCGTCCGAGACGTCGAAGGCCCGGTCGGTGACGGGGCGATCGGGGATGCCGCCGGGTGAGTGCCTGCATTCCTCACGGATGGCCAGGTAGTCGTCCTTGACGGCGGCGACCTGGTCCGGGGAGAGTTCGGCGTTGCGCGCGGGCATCACGTAGTTCGGGGTGCGCTGGAACACCGTCAGGTGCTCGGCGACCTCGGCGATGAGCGGAATGGCCTGCACGCCGGAAGACCCGGTGCCGATCACGGCGACGCGCTTGCCCGCGAGATCGTCGAGGGAGATGTTCCACCGGCTCGTCGACACCTTCGTACCGGCGAAGTTCGACAGGCCGGGCACGTCGAAGTCCTTCGGGGTGGACAGGCCGCCCGCACCCGAGATCAGGTAGCGGCTGCGCCGGGTCTCCCCGTTGTCGAGCCGCACCTCCCACAGGCTGTCTGCGGCGTTCCAGGTCGAGGCCACCACCCGGGTGTTGAAGGTGAAGTGCTTGCGCAGGTCGAAGCGGTCGGCGACGTGCTCGATATAGCTGAGGATCTCGGCCTGCGGGGCGAACCGCTGGCTCCACGTCCACTCCTGCTGGAGCGCCTCGTCGAACGAGTACGAGTAGTAGATGCTCTCGACGTCACAGCGCGCGCCCGGATAGGTGTTCCAGAACCAGGTGCCGCCGACGCTGGGCCCGGCTTCGAAGCCCGCGAAGGTCCAGCCCGCTGTCGTCAGCCGGTGCGAGAGGTAGATGCCGGTGAAGCCGGCGCCGACACCGATGACGTCGACAACGCCGGGATCGACAGTGGAGGTGGAGTTCATGGCAGCAGCCGCTTTCGTCGAAGGTCGTTCATTACAGGGGAAGATCGGGAGAATCGACGCCGACCACGCGGTCGCCGCAGAACACCCGGACGGACTCACCGGGGGCGTGACCGCCGATTCCCGAAGTGCCCCAGAAGCTTTGGGCCGAGCCGTCGGCCAAGTCGGCGACCTTGGCGCCGTTCACGCGCACCTCGCCGGACAGCACCCGGGATCCGACCTCGATGGCGCGGTCCAGGTCGCTGCCGAACACGTACGCGTCCAGACCCGACGGGTTGGCGTTGGCCACGCGCAGTGCGTCCTCGTCGGACTCCACGGCGTGCAGGGTGACGAGCGGGCCGAACAACTCGGCGGTCGCCACCGACGCGTCGACTCCCGAAGCGATGGTGGGTGAAAGGAAGAACCCGTCGAGCCCGGGGAGCTTCGCGGGCTGATGGATGGTCGCGCCCTTGGCCCGCAGCTCGTCGATCCGGCTTCGCAGCGTGGCGAAATGCGGGGCGTTCGAGATCGGGCCCAGCTGGGTGTCCTCGTCCAGCGAGTGCCCGACCTCGATGCCGGCGATGCGATCGAGCAGCGCGTCGAGGAGCGGCTCCACCAGACTCTTGTGCGCCAGCACCTTTCCGGGGCCCTCGCACCACTGACCGTTGAGCTTGGTCATTCCCTCGAGGATGCCGTCGGCCGCGACGTCGATGTCGGCGTCGTCCAGCACCAGAGCCGGGTTGTTGCCACCGAGCTCGAGCTGGAGCACCTTGAAGTCCTCCGCGGCCGCGCGGGCGATCGCGCGACCGGCGTTCGGGCCGCCGGTGAACGAGACGATCTTCACCCGGTGATCGCCGGTGATCGCCGCGCCCACATCGCCCGCACCGTGAACGAGCTGCAGCGCACCGTCGGGCAACCCGGCCTTGACGAAGCATTCGACGATGATCTGGGCGCTGCTCGGCGCGTGCTCCGACGGTTTGAGGATGACGGGGCAACCGGCGGCCAACGCGCTCACCATCTTGGCGGCGGGGATGAAACTGGGGCCGTTCCACGGGGTGAGGATCGCCGCGGGACCCCACGGCACCTTGTACAGCCGCACGTCGCGGCCACCGGCCTCGAGCGCGGTGCGACGCGGGATGGCGCGCAGCTCCGCGGCCGCCGCGCGGATCCGGTGCGGGAGGAACTGCGCGACCAGCCGAGCCTTCGCGATCGGGACGCCGCTGGTGAGGGCATCGGTGCGGGCGATGTCCTCGATCCGGGTCTCCACGAGGTCGGCCGCGCGCTCGATCATCGCCGCGCGTTCCTCGCTCGCCGCGTCGTCCCAGCGTTCGAAGCCGTAGGACCGCTCGGCATGCCGCAGGGCACGCTCCACGTCGTCCGGGCTGGTGGTGACGGCGCGGTGGACGGGTTGGCCGGTGTTGGGGTCGAGATTCCACGCGTCCGGGATCGTCCGGCACTCGGACCATTCGTCGGCGATGTAGTTGATCGGTTGGGGCAGTTGCGGATTCGACATCAGGGGCTCCTTCGGTGCTCGAACAGGGAGGGGGTCAGACGGTGAGATCGGCGACGATGCGGGTGACCTCGCCGGACTTCATCGCCTCGAAGCCCTTGCCGATGTCGTGGAACGGGACGACATCGCTGACCATCTCGTCGAGCAGCAGCCGGCCCTGCTGGTACAGACGGGCGAACTGGGCGATGTCCTCCTGCGCCTGGCCCGAACCCATGTAGGAACCGATGAGTCGCTTCTCGCTGAAGAAGAAGTTCCAGGCGGGCAGCGTCAGGTCGGTCCCGTCGGGGGCGATGCCGACCATGCACGCGGTGCCGGTGGCGCGCAGGACCGCCAGCGCGGTGGCCGCGGTCCGCGCGCTGCCGACGGCCTCGAACGAGTAGTCCACGCCGTCGCCGAGCAGGTTCTGGATCTCGGCAGGCACGTCGGCGGCACCGTTCACGACGTGGGTGGCGCCGTAGGTGCGGGCCGCGGCGAGGCGGGCGTCGTCGAGATCCACGGCGACGATCGCCGAGGCACCGGCCAGACGCGCGCCCTGGATGATGGCCGAACCCACACCGCCGCAACCGATGACGGCGACGGTCGCACCCGGCCGCACCCGCGCGGCGCGGAACACGGCGCCGATACCGGTGATGACGCAGCACGAGAGCAGGCAGCCCACGTGCAGCCCGACCTCGTCGGACACCTTCACCAGCGCGTTCTCCCGCATCAGGGTGTGGCGGGAGAACGCGCCGACGTCACCGAGCCGGTGCACGACCTGACCGCCGGGCAGTTGGAAGGCGGGCCGGGGCCGCTGCCGGATCTGCGCGATGCGCTGACACTGGGTCGAGTGCCCGACCTGGCAGTTGCGGCACAATCCGCACGAGGGCGTGAGGGCGCCGACGACCCGGTCGCCGGGGGCCAACGTGGTCACCGCGGAGCCGACCGACTCGACCACACCCGCCAATTCGTGGCCGACCACCACGGGCAGGTCCGCGCCGACGGTTCCGGTCATGTAGTGCAGGTCGCTGTGGCACAGACCGACATTCGAGACGGCCAGGCGGACCTCGTTGGGTTCCGGGTCGTCGACCAGGATCTCGGTGAATTCCAGCGGTTCGTTCACCGCGGTGAGGACTGCTGCTTCGGTGGTGATCATCATCGTCTCCGATCTCAATTGCTCTTCGCGGGCGCCGTCGGCGCCGTGTTCTTCGATGCCCAGAAGCCCTCGATGCCCTCGGTGAAGGCGCCGGACTCCCACGACTCGCGGGCGGCGTCGTCCTCGCGCGCGAAGGCGGCCTCGATGTCTTCGGGGCGCGGCCGCAGCAGACTCAGGTGCAGCGCGGTGGTACGCGGATCGGAGTTCCACTGCCTGACCACCTCGACGGCGCGGTCCAGCAGTGCCTCCGCGGGCACGATCTCGTCGAGCAGCCCGATCCGCAGGGCCTCGTCCGCGCCGATTCGCTGGGAGCCCAGGATGATTCGCATCGCGTGGTTGCGCACCAGGCGCCCCATGAGGAAGCTCGAGGCGTTGGAGATGATGATCCCGCGGTGGTTCTCCGGCTGGAAGTACTCGGCGGCGGGGGTGCCGATCCGCGAGTCGCAGCACAGCGTGATCTCCGAGGCGCCGCCGACCGCGATTCCGTTCACGGCCGCGATCACCGGGATCTTCGTCTCGAGGATCGCGCGGGTGATGTCGTGGAAGGTCGCGAAGGCCTCGCGGATCTCGTCGTAGGTGGTCGGCACCGTCTGCAGGTCCTCACCGGCGGAGAAGGCCCGCCCCGTGCCCGTGAGCACGATCCCGCGGACGAGATCACCCGTCCCGAACCGGCGGATCGTCTGGGCGAGCTGCACTCGCGTGGCCACGTCCAGCACGTTCAGCTTGGCGGGGCGGTTCAGCGTGAGCACCGCGACGTCGACGTCGATGCGCACGTCCAGGTAGTTGTCGGTCATGTCTGGCTCCTCAGTTGCCGTCGGTGCGCGACGGCCGCAGGTCGTAGGTGGTGCCGGGATGCTCGGCGGCACGCGCCTTCAGCGCCGGCTTGGACACCCGCTCGGACGGGGTGCGCGGGAAATCGGCGACGAACTCGACGTAGCGCGGAACCTTGAAGCGCGCCAACTGGTTTCGCGCGCCATCGATGATCCGCTCCGCGGTCGCGCGGCTCTCCTCGACGCCGGGAGCCAGCTGCACGAAGGCCTTGACCTCCTCGCCGAACAGCTCGTCCGAGACGCCGACCACCGCCGTCGCGACGACGGCGTCGTCGCGCTCGAGGACGCGTTCGACCTCGGCGCTGGCGATGTTCTCCCCGCCGCGGCGGACCATGTCCTTGATCCGGCCGACCAAGCGGTAGCTGTCCGCCTCGCGGACCGCGACATCGCCGGTGTGCAGCCAACCGTCGCGCAGGACCCGCGCGGTGTCTTCGGGCCGGTTCCAGTAGCCGAGCATCATCGGTTTGCCCGACGTGATCAGCTCTCCGGATTCGCCCTCGGCGACCTCCCGACCCTCCGGATCGACCACCCGGACCTGCTTAGTGGGGACCGGCTGCCCCAGCCTTCCGCTCCCGACGTCAGCCGTGTTCTCCGGGAGGCTGACCAGGTCGGCCCCGGTCTCGGTCATGCCGAAGATCTCCCGCCACGGCGCGCCCCAACGCTGTTCGAGCTCCGCGTGCAGCGCGACCGGGATCGCCGAGCACAGCACGAGGCGCAGGTCGTTGTCCCGGTCCTCGGGGGCGGGCGGCTGCTTGAACAGCAGCGTCGGCATCGAGCCGAGCACGTAGCAGAACGTGGCCCGGTGCCTGCGGACGTCCGCCATGAAACCCGAGGCGGAGAACCGGGGTAGCACCACCAGCGGCGCGCCGATCGTGAGGCACAGCGAAGTGTTCCACTGGGGGTCCATGTAGGAGAACGGCTGTGAGGTCAGCACCACGTCGTCCGGCCCGAGGTCGGCCGCGTTCGCGCACACCCAGCCCAGTCGAGTCCAATAGTCGTGGGTCAGCATGCACGCCTTGGGGAATCCGGTTGTCCCCGAGGTGTACTGGAGGTTCGCGAGCGTGTCGCCGGAGACGACGACCATCGGCCGGTCCGCCGGGTACTGGTCGAGCTCGCCGCGCGACGCGGCTTCGACGATCCGGACATCCTCCAGATCGCCGTTCGCGGCGCGCACCTCTGCGACGAGCGGGGTGTGCGCGGCGTCGGTGAAGATCACCCGAGCGCCGGAGTCCCGGAGCACGAATTCCAAGTCCGCGCGCTGGTACGACGAGTTCACCGGCACCGCGACACCGCCTGCCTTCAGGATCGCGAGCCAGGCGATCGGCCACTGCACCACGTTGGGCAGCATGATCGCGACCCGGTCGCCCGCGCTGACCCCGTCTTCGGCGACCAGTCGCCGCGCCAGGCGCGAGGTCCAGTCGTCGACCTCGCCGAAGGTCCACGACCCTTCGGCGAACCGGAGGAACTCGCGGTCGGGAGCACTAACGGCTTGGCTCGCGAGCAGGCCGACGAGGGTGTCGATCGGCGGGTCCATAGCCATGCGATCGCGTGCGATCGCGCGTTCCCGGTGTGCTGATTCGACTTCGGTCATGTCGTCCTTCGAGGTGTGGCGGTGGTGCGGAGGGCCGTCGTCGATCGACGGCATGTGATGCCAGTCATAACGGTAGCGAAACTGGGTCAAATGATCAAGGCAAATGACTAAGAAGGTCCGTACGGTGATCGACTGGCGCGTTCGCGCTTGCCGATCCAGCTGGTAGCGTTGGGAATTGACTTGATCAATCGTTCATATTGATCCGACAGGAGGAACGCATGGCTCGCATTCCCGCCGCCGAACGTCGCACCGAATTGGTGGCGGCGGCCGTGCGCATGATCGCCGCCCACGGCGTGGACGGCGCCACCACACGCCGCATCGCGCAGGAGGCGAACGCCCCGCTGGCCACGCTGCACTACTGCTTCGCCACGAAGGAGGCACTGTTCGCGGCGGTCTACGAGTACGTCGCCGGGCAGTATCGAGAAGTGTTGTTGCGAAGCGATGTCCACGGCGACGTCGCGACCACCGCGCGTGGCCTGTTGCGCGGCGTGATGGAGTGGTACCTGGCGAATCCGGACTTCGGCGCCGCGATCATCGAGCTGATCAGCTGGGCCCAGCGTCAGGAGGGCGAGCAGGCCGAGATGGTGTACAGCGAGGCGTACGGGACCACGCGGCCGATCCTCGAGGCCGCCGCGACCGCCGCGGGTCAGACGATCGACTCGAATACCGTCGACGCGCTGACCTACATCGTGTCCGCGTTGTCCGACGGATTCGCGCTCAACTGGCTGGTGTTCAGCGACCGTACAGCGGCGCAGGCGCAGGTCGAGCTCACCCTCGGCGTGCTCGACGCCTGGATGGCCGCCAACCTCGGCGCTGCCTCCGCGGCGCCGGCCCCGGAACCGAAGACTCCGCCCGCGGAAACCATGCGTTCGCTCGTGTCCTGGGTGAGCGCGCGTTGATACCGCGCTGACACCGAACCGACTGTGGCCGCCACCGCGAAGGTGGCGGCCACAGTCCTGCTCGGCCCGCTCAGCGCCGCTCGGCGGCTGCTTCGACGAGCCAGCGCAGCGCACCGTCGTCGCTTTCCATCCACTCGGGATGCCACTGCACCCCGAGTACCGCGGCACCGGGGAGCTCGATGCTCTCGGCGACACCATCTGCGGTGCGACCGGTGACCACCAGCCCGTCCCCGCAGACATCGACTGCCTGGTGGTGCCACGAATTGGTCACCAGCCGATCGCCGAACACCTTCTGGGCGATCGTCCCCGCATCGAAGGTGACGGCATGCTCCGGGTCGCCGTCCGACAGCGGCCCCGTCGACATGAGGTGCTCGATCGGCCCGGTCGGCAGGTCGGGAATCAGCGTGCCGCCCAGAGTCACATTGAGCACCTGCATGCCGCGGCACACGCCGAGCAGCGGGATCTGCCGCTCCAGCGCCACCCGGGTCAACGCGATCTCGAACTCGTCCCGGCTGGGATCGTGGACGGAGGGGTCGGCGACCGGATCGATCTCGCTGACCACCGACTCGTCGCCGCCCCAGCAGCTCGGATGCACGTCCTGACCACCGGTGATCACCACACCCGACAGCCAGTCACCCAGGTCCGCCGGATCGGCGTCGTAGGGCAGATTCACCGGCACACCGCCCGCGCGGGTGATCCGCTCCGCGAAATCGGCGAAGAAGGCGTCGGTGAGACGCCGGCTGTACCCGGGGTGGCTGCCTTGGATCAGCCCCATCCTGAACCGCCTGCCCGTGAGCCCGATCAGCGGCTTCGCGGTGGTCGAGCGCGCGGTCACGGGAACTCGAAGTAGCGCGTGGACTCCCACTCCGACAGCTCGGCGAACGGGTCGCCGCCGGTCGTGTGGAACTGCATCCATTCCCAGCGTCGCGTGCCGACCCAGTAGTCGACGAACTCGTCACCGAGCTGCTCGCGCAGGATCAGATCCGACTCGAGCGCATCGGCCGCCTTGGTGATGGTGTCGGGCAGCCGTTCCAGGTCGGGGGCGCACCAGGCCATGTCGCTGATGGGGTCGGCCGGTTCGAGTTTGCCGTCGATCCCGGCGATCACGCCCGCCAGGATCGTCGCGACCGCGAGGTACAGGTTGGCGTCGGCGCCCGGAACGCGGTATTCGAGACGGGAGTACTTCGGGTGACCGACCACCGCGCGCACCGCGGTCGTCTTGTTGGCGATGCCCCAGGTCACCGTGGTGGGCGGTCCGCTCAGGTCGACCAGGCGACGGAAGGAGGTGATCTGCGGCAGCATGACCGAGGTCGCGCCGCGCATCGTCGCGAGCAACCCGGCGACCGCGTGCCGCATGGTGTCCGACGGCCCGTCGGCGGCGTAGAACGCGTTGACGCCGTCGCGCTGCAGTGACAGGTTGACGTGCGAGGCCTGGCCGTAGCCTGCGGTCGGCTTGGCCATGAAGGTGACGGTGTGGCCGAGTTCGAAGGCCACCTCGCGCATCACCTGCCTGGCGCGGGCCCAGTTGTCGCACACCGAGATCGGGTCGGCGGGAACGAGATTGAGTTCGACCTGACCGGCCGCGTCCTCGTCGCTCCACGCCTCCCACTCGATGCCGATCTGCTCGAGCCGGCGCGCGACCGCCGACATGTAGTCGACCCAGTCCTTCGACTTCGCCAGGTTGTAGGCGGTACCCGCCGAGCCGCCGAGGGGGGTGAGATCGCGATAGCCCTTGGCCCTGGCCTCGTGCACCGACTCCTGGAAGAGGGTGGCTTCGATCTCGACCGCGATGGTCGCGGTGAAACCACGGGTGGCGAGCCGCTCGACCATCGCGCGCGCGAGATTGCGCGGACAGGTGCCGATCGGGGTGCCGTCGGGCTGCCAGTAGTCACCGATCACCGACTGGACACCGGGCGCCCATTGCACCAGCGTCGAGAGGTCGGGCCGGAACTGCAGGTCGGCGAGATGACCGCGCCAGGCGGGGTAGGCGAAGCCGAGGGTCGGCGCGTTGCCGAGGTCGAGGCCGAAGAGCAGGTCGGCCATCGCGAAACCCGATTCCGCGCACGCGGCGAACTTCGCGGGCGCGACGTTCTTGCCGTGGAAGGAGCCGTCGTGGTTGGTGGACTCGATCCGGACAGTGTGCACGTCGGCCTCGAGAGCCGTTGCGGTGGTGGCGATTTCAGACATCGTAACGAACCTTCCAGGATGCGCCGACCAGCACGGACAGCTGCGAGAGAGTGCCGCGTACGCCGACGAGGCCGGTGGACAGGGCAGCGAGCAGGTCGACCGCGCCAGTGAAGACGGCGGCGAGCAGATCCGGCGGGCCGGCGATGACGTAGTGGGTCTCCCCCTCGCCGGCGACGACCTGCTCCACGCCGTCGGGACCTTCGACGACGGCGACCAGCATGTCGGGGATGCCGGGGACCGAGCGGGCCTTGTCCCAGAAGCTCACCGCGGCGGTCTTCCAGTCCGGCAGCGGCGGTGACAGCAACGCGGTGGCCACACCGAGGAACTCGGGGGCGCCCGCGGGCTCGCCGACCGGGGCGAAGAACTGGTTCAGGTCGACGGTGATGTCGAGGTCGGGCTCGACCAGCACTCCGCCCGACACCGCGATCGCGCCGTCGGCGAGGGTGATCGTGGCGGCCTGCGGGGTGTCGTGGGAGCGGATCGCGATCGCGCCGTGCAGCCCGGCGGGCAGCAGCGAGCTGTCGGCGCGGAGGGAGTCGGTGATGGTCCGGGCGATGAGCCGGACGATCGGACTGGCGTCGTCCTCGATACGAATGTCGACCCCGCCGACCGCGTCAGCCCCGCGTGTCGCGGGACCGATCGTCGTTTCGGTCATCTTTCTGTCCTTTCGATTCGACGAGATCGTGTGCGCGGTACAGCGTCAGCAGCGAATCCCAAACGGAACGTGAACTTATAGTCAAATGTCTCAGTCACGTGACTATGATGGTGAGGCACAGATCACTTCTTGTCAACGAGTTGCGAGGTTTCCGAGATGACCGACCACACCCCCGCCTGCTGGGATCTGCTCGACGACCAGGCGAAGGCCGCCGCCCGGATGATCGCCTACGTAGTGCCGAAACCCCTCCGCGAGCTCGGGCCGGAGCAGGCCAGGGCGCTGCTGAACTCGGCACCGGCCGCCGAGCCGAGCACACCGCTCGACCACGTCGAACAGCTGACCGTGCCGACCCGCGCGGGTGCGATCCGGGCTCGCCTGTACCGCGCGGACGACACCGGCCGGGACGGCGGCAACCCGGCCCTGGCCTACCTGCACGGCGGAGGTTTCGTCCTGGGCACTCTGGACGGAGCCGACGAGGTGTGCCGCGCGATCGCCGCCGGATCCGGCTGGACGGTCGTGTCCCTGGACTACCGCCTGGCGCCCGAGAACCGGTACCCGGCCGCGCTGGAAGACTGCCTCGACGCCTACGCGTGGCTGACCCGGACGGCACCGGAACTCGGCATCGATCCGGAACGCATCGCGATCGGCGGCGACTCCGCGGGCGGCAACCTCGCCGCCGCCCTCTGCCTGCACCGACGCGATGCAGACCTCCACCTTCCCGTGACCCAAGTGCTCGTCTACCCCGCCGTCGACGGGACATTCACCGCGCCGTCCTGGTCGGAATTCGCCGACGCACCCATGCTGACCGCCGCGGACGCGCGCTGGTGCTGGGACGCGTACGTCGGGGAGGGACATCGAGGGGACGACCACCTCGCGGCGCCCATGCGCGCCGAGTCGCTGCGCGGCCTGCCGCCCGCCCTGATCCTGACGGCGGAGGTCGATCCGATCCGCGACGACGCGGAGGCGTACGCCGCACGACTGCGGCGCGAGGGGGTCACCGTCTCGCTGACCAGGTATCCCGGCGTCTTCCACGGCTTCTTCACCGAGATCGGTGTGTTCGCGCAGGCCAAGCAGGCGGTCGACGAGGTGTGCCTGCACCTGCGCGAAGTCGCGCGGGCATAGCCGCGCACCCGCGGCGTCCGCGCGCTCTATTGACGTCCGCGGAGCCGCGACGCTACTTTCAAGTCAAGTGACATAGTCAGTTGATCACGATCGAGCCTCCCTCGCTCTCAGCACCGACCGTTCACCTGCGCGATGCTCACGCATCCGGACACCATGAAGGCAGTCCCATGACACACCCCACTACCGAACCCCTCGACGTCATCTGTGTCGGAGCCGGTTTCTCCGGCCTGTACGTCGCGTACCAGGCGAGCCGGAAGAACTGGTCGTTCGCCGGGTTCGAGACCGCGCCGGATGTCGGCGGCACCTGGTTCTGGAACACCTACCCCGGCGCCCGCTGCGATGTCGAGAGCATCTACTACTCCTACTCGTTCAGCGAGGAGCTGCAGCAGGAGTGGACATGGAGCGAGCGCTTCGCCCCGCAGGCGGAGATCCTGCGCTACATCAATCACGTGGCGGACCGTTTCGACCTGCGTAAGTACTTCACCTTCAACACCAAGGTGACCTCGGCGCGGTGGCTGCCCGACGAACACCTCTGGGAGGTTTCGCTCGATTCCGGCGCGGTCCACCACTGCCGGTACCTGATCTCGGGCGCGGGCGGCCTGTCGACACCGAAGGACTTCGACGTTCCCGGGATCGAGAACTTCACCGGAATCAAGGTCTCCACCAGCCGCTGGACCATCCCGCTGGAAGAACTGGCCGGCAAGCGCGTCGCCGTGATCGGCACCGGTTCCTCTGCGGTGCAAGCCATTCCGCACATCGCCGCCGTCGCCGAACACCTCACCGTCTTCCAGCGCACACCGAACTACGTCTTCCCCGCGCGCAACGCCCCGCTGACGTCCGACTTCGTCGACGAGATCAAGAGCAACTACGCCGCGATCCGCGAGGAGTGCCGCCACTCCCCCGGCGGCATCCCGGACCGCCCGGTGGATACCAAAGCCTTCGACGTCAGCGACGAGGAACGCCTGCGCCGCTACGAGGAAGCCTACGAGCGCAGCGGTTTCCAGGGCGTGGGCGCCGAGTTCGCCGACCTGCTCATCGACCCCGAGGCGAACAAGACCGCGACGGACTTCATGTGCGGCAAGATCCGCGAGATCGTCCACGACCCGAAAACCGCCGCGCTGCTCGAGCCGCGTTTCCATCCACTCGGCGCCAAGCGCAGCGTCTTCGGCACCGACTACTACGAGACCTTCAACCGCCCGAACGTCTCGCTCGTCTCGCTGCGCGAGGAGCCCATCGAGACGATGACGGCCGACAGCATCGTCACCAGCGCGGGCGCCTACGACGTCGACGCGATCGTCCTCGGCATCGGATTCGACGCGTTCACCGGCCCGCTGTTCGGCCTGAACCTCTCGACCCCGCAGACCGGCACCCTGCGGCAGGCGTGGAGCGAGGGCGTTCGCACCTACCTCGGCATGATGACCGCGGGCTTCCCCAACTTCTTCATGGTCGGCGGCCCGCAGAGCCCGGCCATCGTCAGCAATGTGCTCGTCACGATCGAGCAGGCGGTCGACTGGATCACCGACCTGATCGACCACGCCCGCGGCAAGGGCGCCGAGGTCATCGAGGCGACGACCGAGGCACAGGACGAGTGGGTGACCATCACCGAGGACATCGTCGGCAAAACTCTGTACGCCACCACCGACTCCTGGTACCGCGGCTCCAACGTGACCGGCAAGGTGTCCACCTTCCTCGGCTACGTGGGCGGAGTCGGCAAATACCGCAGGATGTGCACCGAAATCGCGCGCCGCGGCTACCCCGGCGTGCAGATCGACGGTGAAGCCGTCGACCGCAAGATCGGCCGGATCGACGAGGAAATCGACTGACGGTCACCGGCCGACGCCGGATCGCTCCGACGCGCACCGCCCCACGGCCCGTGCCGACGGCGCGTTCGCGCTCAGCCGGCACGAGGCATTTCGCTGCGCCACCTCGGCGATCGCCGTCGACCGCAGGGCATACCGGCACGCCCTGCCGGACCGACCGTGCACCGCTACCGAACCGGCGGGACGGCGGGGAGTGGCCCGTAGACCGGTGCGGGAGAATGGCCAGGTGAGCGCGCACTACCACCTCGACCACTCCGCCGACCTGCGGGTATTACCGGCGGTCGAGTGGCAGGCCGCCGCGCGGGCGCATCGAGAGCGGCTCGACCATCTTGTCGGGCCGTATCTCGAGCGCCGCGCGGCGGGGCGCGCGCATCCGGTGATCGACTTCCTGTTCACCTACTACGGCAACAAGCCCGCCCAGTTGCGGCGTTGGCATCCTGGCTTCGGCGTCGGCTTGGCCGGGGCGCGCGAGTACGAAGGGGCGCGGGGGTACCACCGCGTCGCGGCGGACGAGCCGACCGGCGACCGCGCGGGCGGGCTGCAGGTCGTGTACGCGGCGGATCCCGCGTATCTGGCGCGCCGCCGCGACACCCTCGAGTTCGTCGCGACACTGTTGCGTGCCACGGCGTCACGGCCCGCGCAGCTGTCCTGTTTCGGGCTGCACGAGTGGGCGATGGTCTACCGCACCGACGACGTCCGCCACCGGCAGGTGCCACTGCGGCTGGGGTCCGCGGGCACCGACGCGGTGGTCGAATCGATGTCGTTGCGCTGCACCCACTTCGACGCGTTCCGCTTCTTCACCCCCGAGGCCGTCGGCCGCAACGCCCAGCCGCTCACCCGCGCCGACCAAGTCGCGCGAGAACAACCCGGTTGCCTGCACGCGAACATGGACCTCTACAAGTGGAGCTTCAAACTCGTCCCGCTGGTCTCCTCCGAGCTGGTCTTGGACTGCTTCGAATTGGCCTGTGACGCACGCGAACTCGACATGCGCGCCAGCCCGTACGACCTCACCGACTACGGTTACACCCCGATCCCGATCGAAACGCCGTCCGGGCGAGCGGAATACGTCCGCAGCCAGGCCCAGATCGCCGAGCGGTCCGCCACATTGCGCGCCGCCCTGCTCGACGCCTGCGACCACCTGCTCGCAGCGAGGGGGGACCACGCCGCCGGGTAAGAGCGAGACGGCCGACGCGACCCTCGACACCGGCCCGACGGCACAGCTCCGGCTTCCCAGCATCGCACACAGCAGTGTCGCTGCCGGACCGACCGAACAAGGAGTAAGCCCGTCAACCCACGTGTCGAACCGCCCGGTCCAGCAGTTTCCGCACCCACGGTTCCGGCTACCGCTCCTCGGAGACGTCCTCACGATCAACCCTGCCAAGCCAACCCAGGCGTCGATGGCCGATGCCCGCCGCTATGGGCCGATCTTCGAATCAAGCTGATGCGCCCCATCGCCCGTGACGGCCTGTTCACCGCCTACAACCACGAGCCGAACTGGTCAAAGGCACACAACATTCTGAGCTCCGCATTCACCCAGGATGCGATGCGGCGCTATCACCAGGCCATGACCGACACCGTCTTCGACCTTCTCGACTACTGGTCGACGCGGCAAGACCAGCTGTCGCGCACCCGCTCTCGATTGGTTACGACTTCGAGCCGGTGACCGGGCAGCCGTGGGCCAGGGGGCCGAGCAGTGTGCTGTTGTCGTAGAAGTGTTCGAGCTCGAGGATGCGGAGGTCGTCGCTGACTCTGGCGATTGTGGCGCCGAACATCTCGATCAGCTCGCCGGTGGGCTGGTGTTCGCGGTAGGGGCCGTCGTAGTTGCCCCAGTGCCGCCAGCGGAAGGTGACATTCGGCGGGCCCGCCGTCACTTCCAGTACCTCCCAGAAGAATCCGTTCGGCATCGCGGTGTGGAAGATGTGGTGCGAGCTCTCGAAGGTCTCGTTCTCGGCGTCGTAATAGGGGTTGTCGCCGATCAGGATGTTGTAGCTACCGATCCGCGCGAATTCCTCGGCGTTCCGCCACGGTCCGCCGTTGACGCGGCCACGGTAGTGTTCGGCCACAAGCGAGACCCAGGTCGCCGGATCCTTCTTGTGTGAGATCTCCATCTCGAAGACCCGGACCAGGTCTTCGACGATCGCCTCGAGCGATCCCGGCGCGTGTTGGGTGGTTCGCTCGCGCGGGACGGTGAGCTCGGTCAGGTGGTAGTCCGGCGCTCCGTCGCGCCAGTCCTCGGGCTCGGCCGCCGCGACCACGGCATCGCGGCCTCGCAGCCACAGTGGTGTTTCCGCGGCCGACGTCGAATCTGTTGCGTCAACTGTCATTTCGTTCTCGTCCCGTAGGCTGTGTCGGACGCGAAGACGTTAACAGCAGACCATCGCGCAGGAAAGCTATTGCGCAACTGAGACATTGGCTCGACCGTGCGCGTGATGGGCACGCAAGGAGGCGTCGCCGTCGACGTTCTCGAAGCTGCCCCTTCCGGCGAACGCGATGTGACTGAAGACACTGTCCCCGTTCGTGCTTTGCGGCACGCCCGGCCGGACCTCACCGTTAACGTGTGGGCCGACAGACTGCTTCGAAATTCACGACTGAAGCCAGCCGGTAGCGGGGATCAAATGCTGCACATTTACCACTTCAGCTACGGATGGCTGACGCCCGCGCTGGCCTACCTCATGTCCTTCGTCGGATCACTGCTCGGATTGCAGTGCGCCGCGCGCGCCCGCGCGGGTGAGCACCGGGCGCTCTGGCTCGGACTGGCCGCGCTGGCCATCGGCGGCACCGGCATCTGGGTCATGCATTTCATTGCGATGCTGGGGTTTTCGATCCAGGACGCGCAGATCCGCTTCGACCTTCCGATCACGCTGTTGAGCGCGGCCACCGCCATCGTCGTGGTCGGTATCGGCTTGGCGCTCGTGCAGGCGCCCCGGCCGCGTCCGCTGGCGCTCGGGGCGGGCGGCGCGATCACTGGCCTCGGCGTCGGCGGTATGCACTACACGGGCATGTACGCGATGAGATCCGACGCGACGATCGGCTACGACTGGCGGGTCGTCACGCTGTCGCTGATCATCGCGGTCGTCGCCGCCACCGCAGCGCTGTGGTTCACCGTGCACGTGCGTGGCATGACCGCCGCCGTCGGCGCCGCGTTCATCATGGGCGTCGCGGTCTGCGGCATGCACTACACCGGCATGGCGGGTATACACGCGCACCGCGGCCATCACGGCACCCCGACGGGCACCGACCCGCTGACCATGCTCGCACCGCTGATCGTCGTCATCAGCCTGGTCACGATGCTGTTGCTCATCGCGGTCAGCCTGACCTCGATCGAACGCGACATCGACCTTCCGCCCATGCGGCCCACGGCCGTGCGTCCGGTCACCGAGGATATCGCCCCTCCGCCGAAAGGTTCGCCTTCCGGAACCGGATACCCCCTGTCGGGCCGGTGATCCAGGTGACCGCAAGCCTCCGCGGAGGTCGCGCAGTTGTCGGGGGTTACATGTCGGTTAGCACTCGTCGAATGCCGCTGAGCGGGCTGACCGAAGCGGCCAGCACGACGTCCCGAAAGATCAATGGCGCCAGTACATCTGACGCCGACAGAGCGCACCATCATGCCGAATTCAGGGCATTGCCGGATCAGCGACAGGCCAGTAGCAATTCGAAGGCGCTGTGCAGGTCGGGCTCGTCGAAGATCTGATGTTCGTCGTCCGAGGCGGTGTGATGCCAGACGACGTAATGGGCAGCCAGATAGCGCAAATCTCCCCACGGCTCCTGCGCGTGGACTCGCGCCAGCACCCGACCGCACCGCAGGCATTCGATCCACGGGACGACGAGCAGGCCCGTCAGGGCAGAGCCCGTGATGCCGACTTGGGCTGGGTCGACCGGTGTCGAGCGATCATCCGGCAGCAGTCGGATGGAATTCGCGTCAGCGGAATCCCTGACAGACGACAGGATTTCGTCATGTCGGGCCAGTCGTTCGCCCCAGTGCTCGGCCAGCACTTCCATCTCGGCGCGCGTTCGGTCGCTGACAGGCACCTGATGCTCGAGCAGCCGCTGCACCAACATCCACAGCCCGGCTTCCTGATGCCCGCTCTCTCGGCAGTCGCGAAAGCTGTCGGCATCCTCGATCGAGGGCAGCAGCGCGGCCAATCGTTCCCACAGGTCGACTTCGTATGCCTCGTAACGGCTATCGCTACCCACCGTCGCGACCCTACTGGACAGAATTCGAGCACGAACCGGCCAGCTCACGCCACGTCGTTGCCCAACGAGCAAGCACACTCATCTACCGCAGATCGAGTGGACCGAGCCCAGCTGAGCTTCGGGGCGGCGGGCCCAGGCCCTGCCGCCGGACCGCGGACCCGGGACAGGCGCGGACGGAGGTCCCCAGATCGGTCTTCGACCACATCACTACCTCTCCGACACAGTTCGAGCACCCGCGCATCGGCATTTCAGGATACTTGCCGACTTGGTGGCGAAATAAGATCGCCGAGCTCGAGTGGGTCAACCCGGTGTTGCGTTCTGCGAGTGCGTATTTCGCCTCGGAGCTCGACCAGACCCGGAGGTGGGGCGGTCCGCCACCCTCCGCGCCGCCTTGCTCGACGCCTGCGATCACCTGCTCGCAGCGAGCAGGGACCACGCCGCCGGGTAAAAGCGGGACGGCCGACGCTACGCTCGACACCGGCCCGACGGCACAGCTCCGGCTTCCCAGCATCGCGATTCGCGGGTACGACGCACTGGAGCCGCACGCCGGATTGTTAGCGTGGAATATGCCCAGCGAATCCCCCGTGGCGGCGACTCTGCGCCGCGAGCAGCTCCGCGATTTCCTGCGCACCCGCCGCGCCCGGCTCACCCCTGATGACGTCGGTCTGATCGCCGCGGGCAAGCGGCGCACGCCGGGGCTGCGCAGGGAAGAGGTCGCGATGCTGGCCGGGGTCGGCGTGTCCTGGTACACGTGGCTCGAGCAGGGACGCGACATCAAGGTATCCAGCGAGGTCCTCGACGCGGTAGGCCGCGCGCTGCGGCTGACCGAGGCCGAGCGCGCGCACCTGTACGTGCTGGCCGGTCTCAATCCACCTCGGGCGGGTGCGGCCCGCGACACCGAGGTCTCGCCACAGCTTCGGCAGGTGGTCGACGCGTGGGCGCCGCGCCCGGCGATCCTGCGCGACCGCTATTGGAACCTGCTCGCGATCAACGAGGCGACGCGCGCCGTCTTCGGTTACGACGACACCGACCACAACTGCATCGTCTCGTTCTTCACCAACGCCCGCTACCGCGCCATGCACGACCCGTGGACGACCATCGCGCCCGCGGTCGTCGCCGCCTTCCGCGCCGATGCCGATCAAGCCCCCGACGATCCGGAGTTCCGCCGCGTCATCGACGAACTCGCCGCGGCGAGTGGCGAATTCGCCGAGTTGTGGGCCCGGCACGACGTCGGCGTTCCGGGGCAGGGCGTGAAAGCGGTGCGCCACCCGGAGGCGGGCGAGCTGTTCTTCGATGTGACGACCCTGGTGGTCGCGGACCGCCCCGATCGCCACCTGGAGCTGTACCACCCGCGGCCGGGCACCGCGACCGAGGAGCGGGTCGCCCAGCTCTTGCGGACTCCCGTCGCCACGTCGGTCTGATCACCAGGGTGGTGTTGCCAGACCCAGGTTGAGCACGCACTGTTTGCCCCGCGCCGGGCCCGGCAGGCTGAATGCCATGACGCACAACACTTCCGGCACCTTCCGATTCCAGGACAAGATCGCGCTCGTCACCGGCGGCTCCAGCGGGATGGGCCTGGCAACCGCGCGGCGGCTGCTTGCCGAGGGCGCTTCCGTGGTGATCACCGGCCGGGACAAGGCGCGGCTCGACGCCGCGGTCCAGGAACTCGGCGGCGGTGATCGACTCCTCGCGATGCCCGGTGACGCGTCCAGCCTCACCGATCTCGACGCGCTGACCGACGCGATCCGGGAACGCTTCGGACGCCTGGACGTGGTCTTCGCCAATGCCGGTGTCGCCTCGTTCCAGCCGCACGCCGACGTCACCGAGAACGAGTTCGACCGCGTGGTCGACATCAACTTCAAGGGCGTGTTCTTCACGCTCCAGAAGACCCTGCCGCTGCTCTCGGACGGCGCGGCGATCGTCGTCAACGCCTCGTGGACCCTGCACCGCGGCATGCCGGGCGCTTCGCTCTATGCGGCGACCAAGGCGGCGGTCCACAACCTCGCGCATACCCTGGCTGCGGAATTGGGCCCGCGACGGATCCGCGTCAACTCGGTGAGCCCCGGCTACATCGCGACCCCGATGTTCCACGCCGAAGTTTCCGCGGAGGCGCAGACCACCGTCGTCGGCGAGGTGGTCGCCGGACGCGTCGGCACCGCGGAGGACGTCGCCGACGCCGTCGCCTTCCTCGCCTCCGCCGAGGCGTCCTACGTCAACGGCCAGGACCTGATCATCGACGGCGGCCTGGTCGCCTCGATCCCGGGCAAGCTCCTCTGAGCTCGTCGGCCGAAGTTCAACGGCAACATTCGAATCAGTGCTGGTCTCAGGGCTTTCCCCGATGTCGGGACCCGGCGGGTCGATCTACCGTTTCGGCGTAACGGGTAGCGCGAACGGAGAACCCCATGAAGGCGATCATGCAGGACCGGTACGGATCACCGGACGATCTCGAGTTCGGGGACGTCGACCCACCGGTACCCGGCGACGACGAGGTGCTCGTCCGGGTGCACGCCGCTGCGGTCAACGCCCTGGATTGGCATGTGATGCGCGGAGATCCGTACCTGGCCCGGCCGATGATGGGACTGCGCGCGCCGCGGGCGAAGATCCGCGGCCGCGATTTCGCGGGCCGGGTCGAGTCCGTTGGGCGCAACGTGACACGGTTGAAGGCCGGTGACGAAGTGTTCGGCGAGGCCGACGGCGCCTTCGCCGAGTACGTAGCCGCGCCGGAAGACGTGGTCGCGCACAAACCGGCTCGCCTGACATTCGAGCAGGCGGCCGCGATTCCCTTGGCGGGCAATACCGCACTCATGGGACTGCGGGATCTCGGGCAGGTCCAGCCGGGACATCGCGTTCTGATCAACGGCGCCTCCGGTGGCGTCGGCACGTTCGCCGTGCAGATCGCCAAGGCATTCGGCGCGGACGTGACCGGAGTGTGCAGCACCAAGAACATCGAGCAGGCGCTGTCACTCGGCGCGGACCACGTCGTCGACTACACCAAGGACGACTTCACCACCGGCACAACGCGATACGACCTGATCTTCGATCTCGTCGGCAACCGCTCGCTGATCGAATCGCGGCGAATGCTGACACCGACCGGCAAGCTCGTCCTGTCCGGCGGCGGCGTGTACCGCGGCGGCTCGATCGTCGGGCCGATGGCGCTGATGATGACGGGAATGGTGTTGGCGCGCTTCGCTCATTGGGTCGACGTCCTCCAGGTGGAACAGCGCGCCGCCAATCTCACCGCGCTCGCCGAACTGGCGGAAGCCGGAAAGCTCACACCGGTGATCGACCGGACCTATCCGCTCGGCGAGGCCGCCTCGGCCATGCGCTACCTGGAGACCGAGCACGCGCGCGCGAAGGTCGTCATCACGGTCCGATGACGACCGCCGCGGCAGCGCGTGCCGCGGCCGCAACTGCGATCGGGGCATCGGCGAGCAAACCCGGCACGTGCGTGAGCTTCATCAACCAGCCGTTCGTCCGCTGGTTCGAGGGGGTGTCCAAAAGTACCCCGCCGAGTGCTCCGATCGCTGAATGGTGTTGTAGGCCAACGTGACACAGCGTTTTCGGTGCGACGATTCCGCCAGCCGACCACCGCACTCCTCAACTCCGCAGCGACCGGCATTAAGTTACTCATCATTACTCATTTGCTTCTCATGAAGGACGCCCGCGACGGTTCGCCGACTCGCGGCACGCCCGCGTCAGTGTCCGACGCGACGAAGTCGCGAAAGATGCGCACTACCGCTTATCAGCACCACCGAGGAGTCGGTGGAGCAGCGCTCTTCGGGCCGAACGGGCACGCGCGGAACCAACGTTGAGCAAAACGCGGACAGCACTCCAACGAGCTGTTAAGTTAATAGCAATTCCTCGACTGCGCGGCGGGTAAGCATGGGCTGTTCGCCGCGCGTTCGGGGTCTGCTCGTACTCGATGAGGAGTGACGTCATGGATGGACTCAACAGACGTGATGCGTTGAAGGCCAGTGGGATCCTCGGGGCGCTCGGCGCCTTGGCGATCGTTTCGCCCGCGCGGGCGGAGCCGTGGACGTGGTCACCGCAGGGCTCGGTGGCCGGATCCGGTTCCGGCGCCGACCCGATGACGGTGTGGGATCCCGAGGCCGACGACTTGGTCGCCGGATTGATCGATAGGGGCGAAGTCCCCCGGGTCAACGAGTTGCTGCGGACTTGGACCAGGAACGGCCAACCTCTGCCCGACGGATTGCCCTCGGACCTGCGCGATTTCATGGAGTACGCGCGTCAGCTGCCGCAGTGGACCGACCGGGCCAAGTTGGGCACCGCGATCGAGTTCAACAAGAAGCGTGGCCTGTACCTCGGTGTGCTCTACGGCTTCGCCAGCGGCATGATGAGTACCGTCATTCCCAAGGAGGCGCGGGCGGTCTACTACTCCAAAGGCGGTCAAGACCTCAAGGACCGCATCTCCAAGACCGCCAAACTCGGGTACGACATCGGCAGCAACAACGCCTACGGTCCCGACGGGGAGATGGTCGTCACCTGCGTGAAAACCCGGCTGGTCCACGCGGCGGTGCGACACCTGTTGCCGCAGTCACCGCACTGGGTGCACTCCGCCGAGGAAGACATTCCGATCAGCCAGAACGACATCATGGTCACCTGGCACAGCCTGCCCACGACGGTCATGAAGCACCTGACCGCCTGGAAAGTGCCGATCCCGCCGCACGAATCGGAGGCGTTCCTGCACTCCTGGCAGGTGGCCGCGCACATGCTCGGCGTGCGCGACGAATACATTCCCAACTCGTGGCCCGAAGCCAATTCCCAAGCGGCGCAGGTCCTCGATCCCATCATCGCGGCGACGCCCGAGGGCGCCAGGCTGGCCGACCGACTCCTCGGACTGGGCGCCAACATCGACTTCGCCGTCCTCAGCAAGCCGGTCCTCGGCTCGTTCACCCGCTTCTTGCTCGGCGACAAGATCGCCGACGGATTGTCCATCCCCCGGGAACCGGTGTGGGACCCGCTGCTCCGATTCAGTTGGGGCCCTTTCATCGCCGTGCGTGAGGGACTGCTCACCGCCGTGCCGCCCGCGGCGGACGCCTACTGGCTCCTCGACGAATTTCTCCGCAAAGCCGCCCTGATCTATCTGGCCGAATTGCGGATGCCGATCAGCATCGAACTCCCGACGATGAACCGCGACATGAGCGTGCCGCCGCGCTGAATCACGGTGAAACGATGTCCGCCGCTTTCTCTTTCGAGCCCACGCCGGAACCGAGCGAGGCCGCGCCGATCTATGAGCGGATCGGTGGCCGCCAAGCCCTGGAGACCGTCGTCGAAGACTTCTACACGCGCGTCCTCGCCGACGAGGAACTGCGCCCATTCTTCGCCGGTACCAACATGTCCCGCATGAAAGGGCGACAGGTCGAGTTCTTCGCCGCCACCCTCGGCGGACCCGACCCGTACGTCGGCGCCCCGATGAAACAGGTACACCGAGGCCGCGGCATCACCCGGCGTCAGTTCGCCCTCGTCGCAGGCCACCTCACCGATGCCATGACCGCCGCGGGAGTGCCGCCGGAACTGGTCGCCCAAATCATTGCCACGGTGTCACCACTTGCCGATGACATCGCCTCGAACCCGTGACTGATTACCTACTAGGAGCGCGATAATGCGTACCACCCTCCGCCTCGCCGCCGCCTCGGTGGCGGCAGCCAGCCTCGTCGGCACCGCGGCGGGCGCGACGGCCGATCCGAGCCCCGCCCCGACCTTCACCCCGGTGGCCGCTCCGGAACCCGGAACCGGCTCGTCGGCGGTCGACTCCGGATCCGCGGCGGCCCGCTCGGCCGTCGACTTCCTCCAGCACGGCGACATCATCGGAATCATCGTCCTCCTCGGCGTCACCCCCTTCCAGATGCTGACCGGAGGCATCTGCGACCTGGCCACCCTGTCGGCCCTGCCGAATCCATGCAGGCCGGGCAATCCCCGATACGCGGCGACAAGCCCTGTTTCGAATTAGGACCGCAGAGCCAGCATGGAGGGCAGCCGAACCGAAGGCTGGTCCACCGTCAGTCGGTCCGGTCGTCACCGTTCTCGGCCGCTGGAATTCCGACGAGGTCGGCCATGAGATTCATCTGGTGGTCGAAGTAGTCGGCTCTGGCTTCGATGGCGCCTTCCAGGCGGCCGAAGATCTCGAAGCCGATCAGGCCGAAAAGCTGTGTCCAGGAGGCGAATACACGGCCGAGCGTTTCCTCGGGGAGGTCGGAGACGAGTTGTTCGGCCTGTACGCGCTGGTCGATCAGCGCACGCAGGTCCGCGCGGACGGGCGCGGGGAGATGTGTCGACAGGCGTGGAGGGTCGATGCGCCCCGCGGCCGTCGCGGCCATGGCTATGTCGGTCAGGAGGAGTACGACGGTCGAGGCCGGGCGGATGGTGTCTCGCGGGGCGTTGTAGCCGGGGACCGGGTTGCCGTAGAGGAGGCCGTATTCGGTCGGGTGGGCCAGGGCCCAGTCGCGAACGGCATGACAGACGGCGATCCATCGGCCGCGGTAGTCGACCTCCGATACCGCTGCCGCGGCGGAAGTGGCTGCCGCGCCGAGGGATTCATAACCCTCCAGGATCAGGGCGGTGAGCAGGTCGTCGCGGCTCGGGAAGTACCGGTAGAGCGCTGACGCGACGATGCCCATATCGCGCGCTACGCCGCGCAGCGACAGAGCGGCCCCGTCCACGGCCAGCCGCCGGCGCGCGACGGCCTTGATCTCCTCGATCATTTCCGTGCGGACGCGGGCGCGGAGCGAAGGAGCTGACATACCCCCAGTGTAGAGATCGGGCATCCGATATGAGAACTGTCGACGGTTTCGAGAACACTGTTCTTGACAGCGTTCCTCCTCGGGCTCTATGGTGGAACCGTAGCGAGAACACCGTTCTCGAAACGGAACAGCTGACAGAATCGAGGACCACCATGTCCCTGCACGTCGTCGTTGGAGCCGGACCCGTCGGAACGGCCACCGCCCTGCTACTGGCCGAGCGAGGCGACGACGTTCGCCTGCTCAGCCGCAGCGGATCAGGACCCGAGCATCCACGCATCGCACGCATCCGAGTCGACGCCACCGACGCCGCCGCCCTCACAGCTCAGTGCGCGGGAGCGAGGGCACTCCATCACTGCGCCGGGCTCGACTATGCCCGGTGGGCAACCGGTTTCCCGCCGCTCATCCACGCCGCGATCCACGCGGCGGAAGCCTCCGGCGCCCTGCTGCTCACCGTCGGAAACCTGTACGGCTATGGCGAATTCGACGGCCCGGTCGACGAGTCCCACCCACTGCGCCCCAACTCTGCCAAAGGGCGCGTGCGCGCCGACCTCTGGAACCAGGCCCTCACCGCGCATCAGCAGGGCCGCATTCGCACCGCGGAAGTCCGCGGCTCCGATTACCTGGGAGTCGACGCCAACTCGACCTTCACCGCCGTGGTCCTGCCCGCCGTCGTCGCGGGCAAGACGGCGCTGTTCCCAGGCGACCCCGACACTCCGCACAGCTGGACAGCCATCGACGACATGGCACGCACTCTCCTCGCGGTGGCCGATGACGAAACGTCGTGGGGCAGAGCATGGCACGCGCCCACCGCCGCTCCCATGCCTGTCCGCGCCCTCGCCGAATTGACCACCACCCTCACCGGCGCACCCCCGGCACGAGTCCGCCGCATGCCGTCACCCCTGCTGCGGGCCGCCGGGCTGTTCAATGCCGACGCCCGCGAAATCCGCGAGCTGCGCTACCAATTCGACCGTCCGTTCGTGATGGACTCCACGGCCGCGACCAAGAAATTCCAGCCCGAGCCCACATCCACGCGAACAGCCCTGAGTCTGACACTCGAGGCCAGGAACCTCGCCCGGCCCTGAGCGGGGTTATCCGACGTACCTCCACCCTTCCGGCCGCCATCCCTCGGGCATGTTCTCCAACCCGTAGTCGATGAGGATCCGGATGAGCGGAGTCCATGCTGTTACTGCGAAGTGCCGCACCACTCACGGCGGTAGGTGGCCCAATCCGCGGGCGTCGCAGCGAAATCGACATACAGCGCCACACCGAAGGCCGGTCGCCGGGGGTCGTTTCGGCTCAATGCCAATCGGATCGCGCGCACCGCGTTGGCGACGGTCTCCGCCGCGCCGTGATGCCCGGGATCGTCCGCCCAGAAGGCGGGCAGGCCCATCAGCAGGTCGACACTCGCCGGGGTGACCTCGAGCGCGAGCGCGGTCTGCTGAGCGACGTACCCGCCGTACAGGGAGCCCCACGGCATAGCGGTGTCGTACGACATCAGCGCTACCTGATCCACGCGGCGCGCCACATCGGCGAAATACCTTTGCGACCACCACTTTCCGTGATCGAACAGAGCGATTCCGACCGAGTGCAGCCCCGGCAGTGGGTCGATCTGCGGAGCCGACACCGACAGCGGTGCGCCTCGGCTCGCGGTGACGGCGCGCACCTGGTCCAGCAGCGTCAGGTAGCCGGACGTGCCCGACCGTACCGGCTCCAGATCCAGGTGGACGCCGTCGAAACCGAGGTCGAGAACCCTGGTGGCGGAGGCGGTGATACGGTCGCGGACGGCGGCTTCGTCCAGATGTAGGCCGTCGAATTCGGGGGCGACGACGTCGCCGAGCCAGGACTGCACCCGTATCCCGGGCAGTGCACGATGTACCGCATCGACGAACCACTGTGCCCGCGGATGTAATTCGCCGCGCAGACTACCGTCGTGCTCGAGCGGGCCGGTGTGCACGTAGAGGTCCTTGATGCCGGTGCCGGCCAACGTAGTCACCAATCCAGCCAGGTCGGCGTCGGTCTTGCGGCCGTCGACCCAAGCGTGACCGAGCCACACCGCGTCCCGACCTCTGGTGCGCGCTTCCGCGCTGGGGTCACCCGCGAACTCGAATCGCAATGCGACCGCAGCCGCTCCCACTGGAAGCAGCAGGATCGCAAGCACCAGCCCCGTGGCTACCACGGCGCGGCGGCGCCGCGACCAACCCCGCCACCGAATTCCCGCACTCCGCAACCAGCCCCGCACTCTTGTCCCCTCCCCGAGCTGAAAGCTGAGACCGAGCCGCCTGTCTTGCTCGCGGCTCGCCTCGGTCGATCCCGACACTACCAACCCGCGTGCCACGACCGCGGCGCGAGATCGACGGCTGCCACAGCAAACTCAGCCTGGCTGCCCAAATCCACAACGCCCAGGCGAGGGAAAGCTCGTCCCACCTGCGTCGCCAAGACAGGCGAATACGGCCGGCACGCCCGGCACCATCGGGACGCCAATATGCGGCTGACCTGGACACCAGCATCCACGACGGACGAATCAGCACAAGTTCTAGAAATTATCCGAATCCGTTCCGGAAGTTACTCGCGGTTACTACTATGCAGTCAGATCGCGCCACTGTCCCAGTCAGGGCGCGTGACGACCGCGAACAAGGAAGTGGGGGGTCGCAACGATGCACTCTCTGTCACGATTGCGCCGCATCAGACCGGTCGCACTGCTCACCGCGGCGGTGATCGCCGCGATGATGATGCCCGGCAGCGCCTCTGCCGATCTGCAATCCGATATCGCCACCGCCGTCCAGGAATTTCTCGATGTCGGACGAAAGTCGGTGCCGCGCGCGGAATGTGGGCCGGATTCGATGCCGGAACCCGGCCTCCAAGGCGACGTGCCCGCCGCCGATCGCGACAGCGGGCGCAGCACGCTGGGCTACCGGTGCAACATGTCGATAGTCGGCCAATTCGCCGGGCGCGGAGCCGGTATCACCTCCACAAGCTTCGAACACTGCGCCTACATGGGCTCCTTCTTTCCCGGCGATCTGATCAGCGAAGGCCGCGGCGTCCAGGTGCTCGACGTCTCGGATCCGGCCAACCCGCGCCCGACGGTCACGCTCACCGAACCCGCGATGCTCGCGGGCACCTGGGAAAGCCTGAAGGTCAATGCCGAGCGCAAACTGCTGGTCGGCACCGGCGTCCCGGTCGGCATCGGCGTCGGATATCTGTCCGTCTACGACATCTCCGACTGCGCCCACCCGCGCCTGCTCAACCCCGGTCCCGGCACCAATGTGGCGATGCCCCTGCCGATCACAACCCACGAGGGCGGCTTCTCCCCCGACGGACGCACCTACTGGGCCTCCGGCATCGCCCCCGGTTTCCTCAGCGCCGTCGACCTCACCGACCCGGCCAACCCGCGCGTCGTCTGGCAGGGCTTGACCGGCATCGAAGCGCACGGCTTCGGCATCAGCCCGGACGGCAACCGCATGTACCTGTCCGCGCTCGGCGGTTTCACCGTGCTCGACATCAGCGCCGTGCAGCGCCGCGACCCGCATCCGCAGGTGCACCACATCGGCCGCACGTTCTGGACCGACGGCTGGGCGACCCAGCACAGCATCCCCGTCAGCTACGACGGCAAGCCGTACCTGTTCACCGTCGACGAGGGCGGTTCCGGCGGCGTGAAACTCATCGACGTCTCCGACGACACCGCACCCAAGGTCGCCAACAAACTGAAGCTCGAGATCAACCTGCCGCAACACCTCGACGCGAATATCGGCTCCTCCATGGGCGGTTCGGCGTTCGCCTACGAATCGCACTACTGCGCTGCCGACCGCCAGGAGAATCCGACGGCACTCGCTTGCGGGTGGATATCCTCCGGAATCCGGGTCTTCGACGTGCGCAATCCTTTCGCGGTGCGCGAGATCGCCTACTTCAACCCGCCCGCGCGCACCGGACGCAATCTCGAACTGTGGAACTCCCCGCACGCCCTCGCCTC
The DNA here is from genome assembly GCF_006716565.1 of Nocardia bhagyanarayanae. Lineage (NCBI taxonomy): Bacteria > Bacillati > Actinomycetota > Actinomycetes > Mycobacteriales > Nocardiaceae > Nocardia > Nocardia bhagyanarayanae. The sequence goes on from NZ_VFPG01000001.1 coordinate 5,806,957, forward strand.
GATCATCGGCGTACCGCTGATGAGCGCACCGCCCGCGGCGCGCGCGGTGCTGGAGGGACAGTTCAACCCGGCCGACGCGCTCACACCCCGCACCGGGCGGCTCGCCTTCGGCGACGTCTCCACCGACTGGTGCTTCTCCCCGCCCGAATGGCGCGGCAACGACCTGTATGTCGCGTGCTCGGACAACGGGTTCATGGTGTTGCGGCTCGACGAGGCGGTCTACAGCCCGCCCGCCGACCAGCGCTCGATCGTCGGCTCGTGAGCGTGCCGCGCGGGGTTCGGATCGCCGCGTTCGCCTCGCTCGCCCTGTTCCTGCTGGCGCTCGGGGCGGCGCTGCGACCGCTGGCGTTACCCGAAAAACACTCGGCCGCACCTGTTCTCGATGCTATCGAAATCGGATTCGCACAGGACATGACCGCGCACCACCAGCAGGCGCTGCTGATGACCCAGCGCCTCGATCCGGCCGCGTCGCCGACCGTCCGCCGCGTCGCCGAGCAGCTGGCCGACGCCCAGCGGGTCGAGATCGGCACCATGCTGGGCTGGCTGCGCCTCGCCGACGCGTCGCCGCTGTCGCCGCGGCCGATGGCGTGGATGACGGATACTCTTGCGTCGCACCGACATTCGGCGCACGCACCGGACACGCCGATGCCCGGCATGGCGACGACGGCCGAACTCGACGCGCTCGCCGCGTCGCGCGGTCGCGACGCGGAGATCTTGTTCCTGCAACTCGTGATTCGCCACCACCAGGGCGGCATCGCGATGGCGCAGGCGGCCGACCGGCAGCTGACCGAAGGGCCGGTCAAGGAGGCGGCCCGCGCGATGATCCAGTCCCAAGGCCAGGAGGTCGGGGTGATGAGCCTGTTGCTGACCCAGCTCGGCGGCGCGCTGCTCCCCCGGTGATCCCCGGCCGCTGTCGGCGCTGTCCGGACCCCTCGGTATCGTCGGATGCCGATGGACGGCCGCGGCCGGGAGAGGGTTGGTGTGAGTCGATGATCCAGGTGGACGAGATCACCATTCCCGAACACATCCACGGCTATCCGGACGTCGCCTTCGGCGGTTTCGTCGCCGGTGTCCTCGCGACCCGCTGTCCGGCGCCGACCGCGCGCGTCGATTTCCGCGCCAAGGTGCCGGTCGGCACACCGCTCGCGCTGACCTCCACCGCCGTGAACGGCACCGCACTCACCGACGCGGACGGGAAAGTCCTCGCCGAGATCGGCGAGGCGACATTGTCCCTCGATATTCCGCCCGCACCGAGCTGGGCCGAGGCCGAAGCCCTCACGACGGGTGTCCTCGCCTCGGGCGAACGCCGCGTCACCGACTGCTACGGCTGTGGCGCAGCGTGCGCCCCGGGCCGGGGCCTGCGCCTGTTCCCCTGGGTGCTGCCCGGCCGCGATCTCGCCGCCGCCGCATGGGTGCCGGACCCGGCGCTCGGCGCGGCGGACGGCGCCGTCACCACCGAGAACGTGTGGGCCGCGCTCGACTGCCCCGGCGGCCACGCGGGATTCCTGCTGTCCGGCATGCGCCAAGGCGCGGTCACCGCCGCCCTCACCGCGACCCTGCTGCGACCGATCCGGGTGGGCGAGCCGCACATCGCGCACGCCTGGCCGATCGGAAAGGACGGTCGCAAGTACACCGTGGGCGTCGCCCTGTCGACAGCGTCGGGCGAACTCTGCGCTGTCTCCGAGGCGCTCTGGATCGAGCCGCGCGGCCTGTAGGCGAGAAAGCCCGAAATAGGAAGAACCCCCGGCTGAAAAGGCCAGGGGTCCTCGTGCTCGATCAGCGCGAAATCACAGCGGAGGAAAACCCGCCGAGCCCGTGGCCAGCCAATTCCAGAAGGCCGCAGCACGGTTGGTGATCAGGGCGACGATGTCGAGAACGGTGCTTCCCATACTTTCCTTACCTCTCAGATTTGCAAATGCTCGCCAACCCTACTCAATCGAGCCAGGTCAGAAGCAGTTTTCTCACTCCACGCTGAGCGGCGAGCACTGCCAGTGTGCCAACAGTGTGCCAACGCGAGGGAACCCGCCCCCTTCCTCGGGTCACGGCGGCCGTGGACCCGGCCGGTCCGGATTCCCACCGATGCCAGCGGCCTATCGAGGACACAACCTAGTCCGCACAAGCACAAGCGATCACGCGTGCGCGGTCTTCCCACCGTCGATGACCAGTTGCGCCCCGGTGAGGTACTGGTGCTCCGGCGCGGCCAGTGTCAGGGCGAACGCCGCGATCTCCTCCGGCGTCGCAAGCCTACCGAGACCTGGCACATTGGACTTCGCCCACTGGCGCATCGCCACCTGGTAGGCGTCGTCCGGGAGTCCGCCGATCGGGCTGAGATTGCGTACCAACTCGGTGTCGGTGGTGCCAGGGACGAGCGCGTTCACCCGGATGCCCGCGCCGGCGTAGTCGAGCGCGGCGGACTGCACCAGGCCGACGAGGCCGCGTTTGCTCGCGGTGTAGGCGCTGCGCTGGGAATCGGTAGCTATGGCATTCGACGACGAGGTGACGACGATGGTGCCGCCGCCCGCGCGGATCATATGTGGCACTTGGTACTTCATCGCGAGAAAGGCGCCGCGCAGGTTGGTGTTCACGACTCGATCGAATTCGTCGGCACTGTATTCGTGGAGCTGCTTCTGAATCGTGATGCCCGCGTTGTTGAAGGCGACGTGCAGTCCACCGTATTTCGCGGCGGCCGCGTCCACGAAAGCGCGGATGTCGTCCTCCACCAGCACGTCCGCGCGGTAGTAGGTGGCTTCGCCGCCCGCGTCGCGGATCGCGCGCTCCACCGCGCGGCCACGCTCGATTCGCCTGCCGCAGAATGCCACTCGGGCGCCCTCGGCCGCGAACAACCGGGCCGCCGCCGCCCCGATGCCGGAGGTGGCGCCGGTGATCACGACGACCCTGTTCTCGAAGCGGCGCAGTGCGGTCGTCGTGTGCGGCGGATTGGTGTCCGCGCCGAGCGCGACCCCGGCGGCCAATCCGGCAGCGCCTGCCGCGACGCCGGTGGCGGCGATGGCGCCGAGTAGCCGGCGCCTGCTCGACGTCGGGTCGGGGGACGGTGTGGTGTCGTCATCGGTCATGCACCGACTGTGTCCGATGCCGCGGTCGACCGGATCGACCCGCGGGACCGTTTCCCGCGGCCGTCGGAACGAGCCGTCTCCTCCCTAGGGAGGAGATCAGCGCGCACAGCGGCAGGCATGATGTGAACGTGAGCAATCCGGACACCGGCGTGACACGCTCGGAGGCGACCGGCGTGACGCGCGGCATCGAGTGGCTGCTCTCGGTGCGCTCGCTCCCGGTACGGCTGGCCGTGCTCCTGGCGTTGGCCGCCGGGTGCATGATCTGGTTGACCGAGTCCGCGACGGTCCTCGATTGGGCGATCGCGGTGGCGGCGGTGGGTGCTACGGCTATCGCGGTGTGGCGACCGTTGGAGGCCTCGTTGCTGACGACAGCGCTGCTGGCCGTCGGATTCGAGTTCGGGACGACGGGTCCGTTGGCCGTCAAGGTGAGCGCCGCCGTGGTGCTCACGGAATTGGCGGCTCGACACGGGAGTTGGCGGCCGTGGCTCGGCGCCGCCGCGCTCGTCTGCGCGTATCTGCTGCACGACGACGGCGGACTCGGCGCGACCGGATACCGTGCGCTGGTGATGGCCGGGGTGCCCCTGCTGATCGGCGGGCTGCTCCGCGGCGCGCTCGAAAGCGCCGCCCGAGCGCGCCGAGCGGCCGAGGAGCTCGGCATGCATCGCGCGGCGGAGGTAGCGGCGGCGCGGATGGCCGAGCGCACCGCCATCGCGCGGGAATTGCACGACCTCATCGCGCATCACGTGTCCTCGACGGTGCTGCGCGTGGGAGTGGCGCGGCATGCGATACCGGAAGCTTCCCCGGCCGTGCGGGAGGTGCTCGACGACATTCACGCCAGCGGCAAGGAGACTCTCGCCGACCTACGAAAACTGGTGACGATACTGCGTGATCCGGACGCCGCCGGCGAATCGTTCGTCGCACCGGGTGATCTGCTCACGGCCATCGAGACGGCGGTGCTGCGCACGCGTCGACTCGGCAACGTGGTGACGGACGAGATCGGCGATGTCGCCTCGGTCGACGCGCTGTCGGCGCTCACCCTGCTGCGGCTGACGCAGGAAGGACTGGCCAACGTGGTCGAGCACGGCGGACCCGGTGCCTCGGCACGGCTGGTGGTCGACGCGCTCGACGGCGTGCACTTCCTTTTGGACAGCACGATCTCGAACGGCCACACGAAGTCGCGCCCGAGCGGCGTCGGCCTGATCGGTCTGGCCGAGCGGGTCGAACTACTCGGCGGCAGCTTCACCGCGGGCCCCAGTGCGACCGGCTGGCGGCTCGCGGCTCACCTTCCCGGACGAGCGTCGTGACCATCCGGGTACTGCTCGTCGACGATCAGCAACTGGTGCGCGCCGGACTGCGGATGCTGTGCGAAACCGCGGGCGACCTCGAAGTAGTGGGCGAGGCCGCCACCGGCGCCGACGCCGTGCGCCTTGCCGGCCGCACCCGCCCCGACGTGGTGCTGATGGATCTGCGAATGCCAGGAATGGACGGAATCCGGGCTACCGCAACCATACTCGCCGAACGACCGGCCACCCGCGTGCTTGCCCTGACCACCTTCGACGACGACGAACACCTCTACCCGGCGCTGTCCGCGGGCGCCTGCGGATTCCTCGTCAAGGACGCCTCACCGACCGACCTGCTCGACGGCATCCGCCGGGCCGCCGCGGGCGACCGCCCCTTCTCTCCCGGCGTGCTCGGCCGGGTGGTCGATTCCGCGCTGATCGCGCACACTCATCGCGAAACCCCATCAGCTCCTTCCTTTCCCGGCCTGACAGCCCGGGAATCCGAGGTCCTCGAGCTGGTCACCGACGGCCTGTCGAATGCCGAGATCGCCGACCGACTGCAGGTCGGCATCACGACCGTGAAGACCCACATCACCAACCTGATGACCAAAACCGGTGCCACCAACCGGGTTCGGCTGGCCGTGCTCGGGCTTCGCGGTTACTAGGCAGCGTCTCCGGCGCGCAGCCACCACGACCGGTACGAACCGATCAGCTCGGTCTCAGCCGTAGCGACCAACACTTCGGCTGCGCGCGGCAAGGGTTCTGAAATGCCGAGCCACGGTGCTTCGTTCGGTGCTTCAATTCGGTGGTGAGGATTCGCAAGCTACTCGAAATGGCCGGCGTCGCAGTGACCGATCTGCCAGGCGAGTACGCGAAACCGGGCAAGGTCCGCCGCATCGGGTTCGTCGAAGACCATCAAGCCATGGCCGTCGGCTTGGCGGCCATCCTCTCGCAACAGCCGGATCTGACCGTGGTCGCCTTGGCACCGACCGTTCCGGAATTGCTCTCTCAGACAACGGAAATGGATTTGGCGATCCTGGACTTGCGGCTGCCGGACGGCTCGAGCCCGCGTGCCAACGTCGAACTGCTCCGCCGACACGGGATCGACTGCCTTGTCTACACCACCGGCACCACCGGGGATTGGCGTGACCTTGTCCGTTCGGCCGCTCGGGCAGGCGTTTTGGGCGTCGCGCTCAAGAACGAACCGATAGATCTGACGATCGCGATGATTCGCGCCGCCGCCTCGGGCAGACAAGTCGCCACGATGGCGTGGGCGGCCGCCATCGATACCGACCCGGCACTGCCCAGGATCGATCTTCCGCCGCGGCAACGACAGGTGCTCGAGCTGTACGCGAATGGCGAGACTGCCGGGGCCGTCGCCCGCAAACTCGGCCTGTCCGATCACACGGTCAACGACTATCTGGCTCGAATTCGTCGGCGGTACGCGGAAGCCGGCCGGCCGGTCCGTTCTCGCATCGACCTCTATAGAGAGGCGGCCAAAGATGGTTTCGTCAAAGGTGACCGCCCCTCCTCCGAGTAGGTCGGCGGCGCCGCGGCCGGTCCCCGTTCCCGAGCGCAGCGCCGAGGAGCGGCTCACCCGCGGAGGCGGCTTGTTCGTCGGGACCGGCGGACTCTTCTACGCCGCGCTCACGGTGCAACCGGCGCTGTCGCAAACACACCTCGCCGCGACATGGTGGACGCCAACGGCTTTGGCGGCGATCTACCTACCGCCTGCACTGATGGTGCTCGCGGCGGCACTATGGCGACTGGATTTGCTCCGATACGCAGTGCTGGCATTCGCGGGCGGATACGGCGTCGCGATCGCGTCCTGGTTGCTGGTTCGCACCGGTCACACGGTCGGTAACGAGACGACGCTCTGGATCGTGTGGATGCCCGGACTTCCCGCCGTCGCGATGTGCCTGTTCCGGCACCGCACACCGTTCGTGTACTTGGCCGTCGTGTCCGTACTCAGTCAGCTCGCGACCATGCTGGTCCGCACCGACTACGACGGCGGCCTGCTGCTGAGCGACATCCTGTTCGCCGTCTCCTATTCGGCGCTGCCCGCTGCGGCCTGCGTCGGCCTGATCAGGACCGGCCGCATTCTCGACGAGACATCCCACGCCGTGACGGCTGCAGCCGCCGACAACGCCGCTGCCGAGGCGCGTCGCTTCGAACGGCGACGCTTCGACGGGCTCACCCACGATGGCGTCATCGCGACGCTGCTCCAGGCATCACGCGCCGCCAATACTCCGTTACTCGCCGGCTATGGGCGGTCCACACTCGAGAGTCTGGACGGCTTGCGCTCGGGCGCCGCCCCGGCCGAGCATGTCGAAATTGTTCGATGGTTGGCGAATCTGCGCGCCGTTGTCGCTGACATCGATGACACGGTTCCGGTGCTGGTCAACGAATCCGCGGATCGCCTCGGCCCGATGCCGGGAATGGTAGCGACGCTGCTGGTGAGCGCGACCGGTGAAGCCGTGCGCAACTGGCAGCGACACGCGAGCACACCCGTGCGGGCGGCCGTGTGCGAGGTGACCGTCACCGTCGAGCGGACGGCGGTGACGGTCGAGATAACGGACGACGGCGCCGGCTTCGATACGACCGCCGTACCGTCCGTTCGAATCGGATTGCGCGCCAATATTATCGAGGCATTCGCGGACCTGCCCGGCGGTTGGTCCAGTATCGACTCCCTGCCCGGCCGGGGCTGTCGTGTGTGCGTCGGGTGGACGACGACATGACCTCGCACCCGGACGATCCACAAGACGTCCGCGATGTCCTCGGCATGCGGACGCCAGCGGCATGGGGACTGTACGGCCTATTCGTCGCGACGATGTTCACCATGGCGTTCTCGGCGACCGAGGGGGTCCGGCACGTCTGGGTCATGGCGTTGGCGGCCGCGGTCCTCGCGGTAGCGGGTCTCGGCGTCATCGTCGCGCCGGGTGATCCGCTGCGGCACCGCTATGCCGCGCCGATGGCGGCGGCCGCGCCCATCGGCGCCGTCCTCGGCCTTTCCCAGTTGCCTGTGCCGATCGCGAACGCAACCCAGCTCTGGTTCCTCGGCGCGGCGTCCGCCTACCTCAACTTCATGTGCATCCGGGCCGCCTCGGCGTGGGCTTGGGCGGCGCTCGCCGCGCAGGTCGTGGTCTGCACGGTGTGGACGGCGAACACTCGCCAGGGGTTCATGACGGGGCTCGGGTTCTCTTTCATCAACGCCGCGCCACTGTTGATGGCGACCTTCTTCTCCCGCGTTGTACGACCGATGGCACAGTCGATTCTGAGTCTGCGAAGACAGGCGGCCGAGCGCTCGGCGGCGGAAGCCGCCGCCGAAGCCGGTCAGCAAGAACGCGACACGCGCTTGAACCATCTCGACAACGCTGCCCGCCCCTTGCTGGAAACGATCGCGAGCGGAAGGCCTCTCAGCGCTGCTGAACAGGAGCAATGCCAGCTGCTCGAAGCCGAACTCCGCGACGAGATCCTCGGCGGCCGCATGGTCGACCGCGACATCATGGCGGCCGCGCGGAAGGCACGCGGTCGCGGCGTGGCGGTCGTACTCGATGACGGCGGCGGTCTCGACGCGGCCGGTGCGGACCTCACGGGTGTGGTCCGCTCGGTGGTGCGCCGAGCGCTCGACCATGCCGACTCCGGCGAAGTGATCGCGCGGGTCCTACCCCCTGGCCGCGATCTGGTGGCTTCGGTGCTGCTGCGTGGGGCGACCGAGCTCCGAATCGAAGTGGAGCCCACGGGCACGGTGCGGTCGGACCTCGACGCGGAGATCTTTAGCGGCGCGAACCAAGACCCCGAACCTGCGGGCCGAGAAGTCGCGGATTTCTGACGTCACCGTATGCACGTACGGTGATTCGAGCTGCGCGCGAACCATTTTCGGCACGGAATTCCGCCACTGTCGCTATTCCCGCGCATGCTCATTCGGACGGAAATTCGGCGCGTGAAGGAAACACATGTTCGAAAAGCTGCAGCTGCAGAAGATCATGACCGCATTGAAACTGCAGAACCCGCACATCAGCGAAGCGCAATGGGCCGAGACCGAGGCGCGCCTGGCCGAGCGCATCAAGAATGTCTCGCCGCCGACGATCGCACTCATCGGGCTGGCCGGCGTCGGCAAGTCATCGACCATCAACGCCTTGTTCAACGCGGGCGCGAAGGTCAGCCATCACGAGCCGTGCACCCGGGTCGCGCAGCCGATCGTGGGCGATCTGTACGAGTACACCGGCCGTAAAGGCAACATCATTGTTTACGATATGCCGGGTCTCGGCGAGAACCTCATGGCCGACGAGACGCACTACGAGACGTATTCGAAGGTGCTGCCGAACGTCGACGTGGCGATCTGGGTCATCGATGCGCCGAGCCGGGTGATATCGCCGATCGAAGTCGCACTGCGGAGGTTGCGCGCGGAGAACGGCAACGCGCTGGTCGACAAAATAGTCTTCGCGGCGAACAAGATCGACCGGATCGATCCGGGCGAGGAAGCCTGGATCCGTCAGGCGAACGTCCCGAGCAAGCAGCAGCAGCGAACGATCGGACTGTACGAGCGGTTCTTGCGCGATGCACTGAAGAACGAGGTGAGCAGCGCCGAGGACAGCATCGTCTGCTACTCGGCGAAGCGCCGCTACAACCTGGAGCTGCTCCTGGAGAAGGTCGGCATGCACGCGCCCGATGATCGTGCGTGGCTGTTGGGCCGGGTGGCCGACGTGGCCGACTTCCGGGAATTCGTGGACCCGCGCCTGCTCGGGTGGATCGAGGCGAACCGAGATCAGCTGAGCCAGTTCAACGGTCGGCGGTGACCTCGTGGCGCACATGATCGGCCCGGAAGACCCGGAGTGGGAGGAGGTCGCGGCCCGGCTCTACGACTTCATGGGACAGATGGACAGCAGCCACGCCAGGCGTTTACAAGCGGACGAGGTTTCCTTCCGGAAGTTCTGCGCCTACGCCGTGGAGCAGATCGCCGCGAGGCTGGGCTACGCCCTCGCGAGTCTCGACGAATTCGTGCGCGACATGAGCTGGGCTGCGAAGAAGGGCTTCGCGAGCGGTATGGAGCGCGCCAGGGCGAAGAGCGTGCGGTCGTGATGAATTCGTCGATGTATCTTCCGCTGCCGTTCCCCGCGTGCCCGTCGTGTCAGCTTTCCTGGGCGACGTGCGTTCATCGACATTGCGGCGGCGAAATCGAAGTCGAGCCGACGACGCGCTCGGTGCGATGCCAGGCCTGCCGCGGCAACTGGAACATCATGGCCTCGGTGTTCTATTGCTCGTGCGGTCACAGTTTCTCAGCCGTGGAAGTCGCCGAGGCGATCGACGGCCTCATGGACACCTGTCGACGCTTGCTCACCGTCATCGATGACACGAGCAGATCGGATGCGGCGTTTCGCGCGCGAACCGACAGCAGTCTGCGGCGATTCGTCAGCGAGATCGCGCACGCCCTGGGGGACGCGGCTGGCTACGCGATCGGAAAACTGCTCGCTCGTTTTCTCTAACCAGGATTCCGATAACCAGAAAGGAAAACAATGAAACTCGTTTCCGCACTGATGGTTCCGGCTGCGACCGTCTGCGCCCTGCTGGTCGCGAGCCCGGCCAACGCGCACACGACGCAATCTCCCGCGACACCGTCGAACGATGGCCCGCACCCGTGGGCTGTCCACCCCTCCGAGTCGAGCGCGTGCTCTACCCCGGGGATCAGTGTCTCGTCGGTGTTCTGGGTCTACGACTTCAATCACGCGTGCAAGCACCACGACGGCTGCTATGAGGGGTTCCCGCGCAACGGCAAGCCGACGCATTGGGTCAGCCGCAAGCAGTGCGACGACTGGTTCTTGGGCGACATGTTCGCCTCCTGCCAGTTCTCATGGGACTCACGGAGCTGCCTCAGCTGGATGGCCACCTACTACAACGGGGTCAGGATCGGCGGCGGCCCCGGCTACCGCGGGCCGGTCAACGACTGACGCCCGCGCGGTGTTACCCGATCGCCGCCCCGGTCACGGCCGGGGCGGCGCTCAATGGGCCGGCAGGTGTTGTTAGTCGAGAGGTCGTCGAGGGTGCCGAGATCGCCGTCTCTGCCGCCCATTCGACAAGCAGCCGATTTTGCGGAGGCTGCCGCGATTCTCATCTCTCGGTGCGGGCGAGTAAGTAGGACCGGACGACGAGACGCAACTCCTCGACCAGTGCCGGGCATTGCTCCTGGTTGGCCTCGACGATCAAGGGCATCATGCCACGGAGCAGTTGGATCGCCACCGTGGTCGTTCGATGCCGGTCCTCGGGACCCAGCTGCGGAAACGCTGCGCCCACAAGGGTTTCTACCTGCGCGTGGATCGCGACGTGTGCGGGCGCGATGGTCGCACGCAGCGTGGCGGGCATGTCCGTGCGGGCGAACAACGCCTGTGAGATCCCGGCTGCTGCGGCCACGGCGTTGGTAATCGTGCCCTCGTATCCGCGCTCGGCGAAGACCGCCTCCATGCTCGGATCGTCGCCAACCGTCGCCCGATCCCCATCCGTCGGTGACATTAGCGCCGCTTATGAGAAGCGTTGCAGGGGAGCCGCTCCACGGGGAGCCCCGTCCCGGCAGTGCCAGTTGCGGCAGGACGAGGCGGGGCAGCGATGCCAGCCGGCATAACTGGCCGCCGACACTCCGTCCCATTTAATATGTATCTCATAACATATTGTCGACATACTTGATTACCGCTTCGATCACCCGCTCGATGCCCGGACAACAAGTGCGTCGTAGAGACCCGAAAGGGCGGACCCGGGGTGGCAGAGTCCCAGTTGTCGAAGTTCCTTCGTTCGCGGCGTGATCGCCTCGAACCGCGCGATGCGGGGCTGGTCGACATGCCCAGGCGTCGCCGCGTTCCGGGTTTACGACGCGAGGACGTGGCGCAGCTGGCCGGGGTCAGTGTGGACTACTACACCCGGCTCGAGCAGGGGCGTTCTTCGAATGTCTCCGACTCCGTGCTCGTCGCGGTGGCCAAGGCGCTGCTGTTGGATCCCGACGAGCGCGAGTATCTGGTTCAAATCACCCGCGCCCACGCAGAAAGGCACATCGTCTTTCCACAAGCGGATGAGACAGCGAGACGGTTGTTGAGGTGGATTTCGGCGCCAGCGCTGGTGCTCAACCCCCGTCTGGATGTACTCGCAAGCAACGAGCCCGCTGAACTTCTCCTTGTGGAAGGGGATTCAGCTGCCGCACAACGAAACCTCGCCCGCATACAACTCCTAGGCGCCAACTCGCGCGAGCGTTTCCCGGATCAGCGCGTTATCGCTCACGAGTTCGCAGCTCACCTGCGCATGATGACGAGCAGATTCCCCTTCGATGACGCCTTGACCACATTGATCGATGAGTTGTACAGCCACAGTGCGAGTTTCCGCGCCGAGTGGGAATCGTATCCCGTGCGATCGATATCAGGCGGGGTCACCACGATAGATCACCACCGATGGGGTCTACTGAGTCTTCATTACGAAGTCGCCACAGTCACGCCCGATCTCCAGCACCTGTTGTGGATCTACACCGCCACGCCGGGCTCACAAGAGGAGCGAACATTGCGCGCATACGCCACAAGTTCGCCAGCGGCGGATACTCCGCCCTCTCGCCTTCCTGGCAGCCGATGAGGTAAACCCCCATGGTGCGATAGGAATACGTCGCTGCGGCGCTGTCATCTCAGACAATTGGCGCGCTCGCCAACCACCAGCACAGCGCTTCACGCGTCGAGCACAGCGCACAGGCACCACTCCTGCGAGCGCCTGCAGGCCTGCCTCGGCGCGGCGGATGTCGCTGGAATCGATTGGCCGCGAACAACTCTGGCGTGAATCGGCGTCAGGCGGCGACGAACCGACGTACGGCTGCGGCAAGAGAACATGTTCGGAGCGACGCGGAGGGTGTCGACGACCATGGTGGTTCTGCCGAACCTAGGCTCGCGCAGCCGAGGGATCGACAGCCTCTGGCTGATTCGCCTCGGCCAACCCAAGATTGGCATCGAAGGCGGCGAATACGAAGCAGCCGCCAGCGTCCGGTTGCACGACCTGCGATCAGGAGGTCCGAGTGAGTGAGACCAGCGCGACCAATCCTTGGCAGATATTGCGCGTTCAGGCGCACGACGGTGCTCTCGAATTCCATCCAGAGGCCGCGCTCGACGTTGTCGAATTGGCGACAGAGCTCGTCGGCGGTGTGCTGGCGATTCGCGAGAACGCAACAGGGGTGGAGCATTTCGAGGCGCTGTCGAACTTGTCGTCAGGTGCGGCGCTCGCGGCCAAGTTCGCGCAAAAGGGCGCCGAACTGGGCCAGATCCTGGACGGACATATCACTGTTCTCGAGACCATGATCGACACCTTCGTCGCCGCGGGCCGGGAGTACGCCCGCGCCGATGACCTGAACGCGGACGAACTCGGGCGCATCACCGTGCCGCGCGAAGCATCGACCACGCTCGGACGCTCACCGGAATCGACGCCCATCGTCGGCGAGCTCGACAGCGAAGGACACTATTCGGACCCCGGCTATTGGCTGGAACCTCATGTCGCCCACGACATCGAGCCCATGTCGAGACGGCTGCGAGAACACGACGAATTCGAGCCGACAACGATCGCGGACGACACCGAGAACGCCAACGCACTGACCTACGAGGACCTCTACCAACTCGGCCGAAGCATCCGCGCCCAGCAGGTCGCCGACGCCGGCGGGCGCTGGAAGTGGATGAGTCAGCGAATCCGCGCGATCTTCGTCGAATACGCCAATCATGTCGAAACCGTGACAGTGGAGCAGTGGCGCGGCGAAGGGCGTGAAGCGGCTGTCGCCGCGGTGCGGGCCTACGCCCACGCCGCTCGACAACTGTCCAACAGCATGGCGGTCATGGCAGACAACCTCGCATACACCGCCGGGTGGTTGGAAGCGACTCGGGTGAGTATGCCTCAGGATCCGGTCAATCCTGCCGGTTCTTCTAGCACCCAGTACGTTCCCATGGGGCCCTACGGCACCTATTCGATGCCTGTCACAGTGGAGGATCCCACCCCGGAGTATCAGGAGGCTCTGCGCCAGACGTACGGGGTCGGGATCGATGCTTCGGCCGTTCGTGTTCCCGTCTTACCGCCAGTCGAGACAGCCTTTGCCCAGGTGCCTGTCATCGAGGAGGGCGTAGCGGGCGGCGGAAGCGACCGCGGTCCCGGTGGAAACGGAGCCGCGGAAAGCCTCGCCGATACGAGGACGGAGGCGCTGACGCAGCCGGTCTCGACCGCCGGTGCGCAGATGCCGACCATGCCTGTTTCCGCCGTGGGCGCCGAGACTTCGATGAGGCCAGTGACCTACCCGCAACCGGACGATGGTCAGGTGCGGACGACTCCTGCGGCAGCCGGTTCGTTCCCACCCAGCGCGGGACAGCGCAAGGACAACGCACCGGACTTCGCGCGACCGCAATCGAGTGACCTCGGGCAGAATCTGGCGGGAACTCTTGCGCGAGCAGTCCAACAGGCATCGCCCGACCGACGCCCGCTGTCGGCTCCCCTATCCTCGGCATCACCCAATTCGATTCCACACCAGTCGTCTCCGGCGCGCACGGCGGCGGACGGATCCGGCGGGCGCGGAGTGGGAGGTGCGGCGTCGGCCGGTGCGGCATCCGACGCACATCGCGACCCTGCCCGCATGGCGAAACTGTTTCCCCGTGCCACCTCCGTCCCCATCGAGCCGGGTGGGGCCGCCGCGGCACCTCGCTCGAGCACCGCGCCGGTCGCTCCTGCCATGGGCGGTCCTGCCGGGATGGGTGGAGCCGCCAACGGTGCGGACAAGCGCGACGGGCACCGGCGAGCCGCCTACCTCGACTCGCCGCACCATTTCGAGGAGGCGCTGGGTGAGGCGCCTCGTGTGGTCAACACTCCGGTGATCGAACGATGACGAAGTGGAAGCTCGATGATCTCGAATTCGTCGTACTGTGGGAACGATTGCGCGAAGGCCTGCTGCCGCGGCCGTTCACCTTCATCAGCCGGATTCCGCTCGAACGCGACTATCAGCGGGCCCGCCACGACATTCGAGAACGGTTGCGCACCACGGTGTCCGCCGAACTCGAGCAGGCTCTGGATGTCGCCGCCCGCCCGGACATTCGAATCATCATCCGCGGCGTCGATGCCACAAACCCCGACAATCCACACGGCAGCATTCGGATGCTCGCCGTGCGCCGCGGCGCGAACGGCTACCTACTTACTCAGCTGCCGGGCGAAACCATCCAGCACAGTGCGGGTTTCACGATCACCGAGTGCGATTCTCTGCGGCTGGCCGACGCGGTGGTGACCGCGCTGCCCGCCGCCGTCGCGGGTGCACACGACACCATCGCGCTGCCGACTCCCGACGAGACCAGCGACTACGACCAGCACTTCGCCTCGCCGCGGATATCGGCGGCCTGGCACGACACCGACGAATCGGCAGCCCAGCGGATCCTGCGGCGACCCGCGACGCGAGTGGGGACCATCGAAATCGTCCAGGGCACTTCACGTTTCGGCCCGCGCGGCCGCCTGATCAGGCAACTCCAATGGCGGGACCTGTCCGACGATGGCCGCTACACGATCCCGAATCACCCGCCCTACACCGCCTACTCCGCCGACCCCGAACGGTTCATCCGACTGATCAACATCGAGATCGCTGCCGTGGTATCGGCAATCAAAGAGCAGCGATCATGACCAACTCGTCCACGAACCAACTCGCCCAATGGCCAAGGACCCGGGCGGCCTGCGGACAAGCGCGTTTCAACGCATCCCACGCCCGACAAGGAGCCCTCGATGTCCCGCACAGTGTCGTCCTCGGATCGCCGATTCGCGCGATCACGGCGCGCGGTCATGATCGCGTCGGTCGTATCCGCTTGCACCGCGCCGTCGGTCGCTTGTGATGCCACCGGAGATCCGGCTCCAGAGCACCTGCCCACCACCTCGGAACAGGTGCGCCGCGTCGCCGACAACGCCATGGACCGTTTCGATGCCGGCTGGCGCACTGGCGATTGGCAACCGTTCTTCGCCGTGCTGACCGACGAGTTCAGCTTCCGATTCCCCGAAGACCCCGCCCGCGGCGTCTTCACCGGCGCACAGGGACGACAGAAGATCGAGGAATGGGCACTGTTCCACGCCCGCTCGGGCAACCGAGTCTCCGGCAACCGTATTCGCACCGACGTCGCCGGAACCCGAGTGATCTACGAATACGAATCCCACGGCACCTCCCCCACCACGGCGGGATACCGCAACCGGGAGATCATCCTCGTGGAGATCCACGGCGACCGAATCAGCGCGCTGCACGAATACTGGGGCGACGCGCGGCCCACAACGCCAACCTGACCGCCCACGGGCGCCAAGCCTGCGACAACGCCTGATCCAGCCCGATGACCGTCGCGGTCCACAGCAGCGTGACGGCCCGGCCTATCGGCTCACCCGGCGCGGATGGCCGAGGCAAACTTGCCGGAGCGACGCTGCGTACCGGCCGCTCAGCGCGGCCCGGCGGTCGATCGATCGGACACGCGCGCGCCGGTCTTCGGCTCTTGGCACAGCCGGTCGAAGGCAGCCTCGATCGCGGTGAGCAGTCGGCTCGGGTCGTTGTCGGCCACAACGCGGCCGGCGAAGTAGCACGCCATGCCGAGCTCGGCGGCAAGCGCCGCGACTTCGAGCCCCACACCTCGTTCGGTCAGTTCGGCGGTGATCCGGTCCACGTAACCACGTTGCTTGACGAGGCTGCGGGCGCGCAGTTCGGGCTGTTCGGCGATCAGCCGTTCGTAGGCGCGGTACTCCGACGGCCGTTGCACCAGCTGGGTGACGAACGCCAGGAGCAGCGCACGCACATACGCCAGCGCGGCAGGCAGCGAGTCGCCGATCGGTCTGTCGTTCCACGTGTGCTCGACCTCGGCCAGGGCCGCCTCCAGATCGCGGCCGCTGTCGGCGAAGACCACTTCCTGTTTGTCACCGAAGTACCGGAAGAACGTCGCTCGGCCGACCTCCGCTCTAGCGGCAATGTCTGTGACGGTGACGAGGTCGAACCCGCGTTCGGCGAACAAATCGTGCGCCGCCTCCACAATCGCCTCCCGTGCCCGCTGCTGCTTGCGCTCGCGCAGCGACATCTCGGGCTGATCCGAAGGTTCCACGCGCCCACTCTAGCCAAGGTCGACCGAACCCAATATGATGATACTGAGTCTCAAATGAGACTCGATATCTAGAGAGGTGCTGCAATGCGCAAGCGTACAAACGTCGCCGTCGTCCTGAGTGCCCTGACAGTGATGGCCGGAGCAATGCTCGCCTTCGTGCCCTCGGCAGCGGCCGGTGGACCGGAGCAGCGGGCCGAGGAACAGACCCGCGCACTCCTCAACGCGTTCGAACGCAAAGACCTGAACGCCATCACCGAGAAGATCGCCCAGAACGCGACGATCACCGTCCCGCTTTCATTCACCGGCGCACCGGAACCCGCGGGTCATTTCGCCAACAAAGAAGAGGTCCTCGGCTACGTCAGCGGGGTGACCACGAACTTCCAGACCATCCGGTTCACCGACCTGCGAATCACGGTGACCGCGAAGGGAGAAACGACCTTCGCACAAGCCAACGGGGACTTCGTCACCGCCGACGGCCGCCCCTACCGCAACGTCTACATCTACCGTTTCGACTGGAAAGACGGCCTGATGGTGCACGCCGACGAATACGCCAACCCCATCACCCTGTGCGACATCTTCGAAAACCTCAACTGCTGAAGCGTCTTACGCGCAACCCAGCAACGATGATCGAACTCCGCGCACCAGACAGGAACTGGGACACGCGGCCGATCAGGTCGTATCGCTGACCGAGCGTCCATGGCCCATGCAATCCTAGGTTCAGCACAACCACGACAGCGCGGTCTCGCTCGGCGAGGATATGGGCATGATCCCGGTCCGCTCGAATATCCGTGATATCGCCCGTGTTTCATGCATGACGACGGTGCTGCTGACCACCCTCGCTCTCACGACCGCCACCGGCTCCGCCGTGCAATCACCCACACCTGGGGGTCCGAGTGCACCTGTCGATACAGCACCAGCCGATCGGATCAATATCGACAGCCTCGCGGTGTCGGTATATCCCTCGCCGGGCACCCTCACTGGCGTCTCCGTCCATTTCGACCGTGCCAGTCGTACCGAAACCGGCCAGAAGCCCGCTGCCGCCAACCAATTCGTCTTCCTGTTCGACCGCTCCATCCGGCCGAACCCGCATCGATTCCCGAGCTGCTCGCGAGCGGTGCTCGCGACCAACGGAGTGGCAGCATGTCCAGCGGGATCCAAGGTCGGGACGGGTGTCGCCGACTTCTATCCCGAAGGCCGCGTCCAAGTCGTGGTTTTCAACACCGTCCACCCCAGCGGGGAATCCGGCGTGCTCATCACTATTCCGGCCACCGGCGCGATCCTGGAGAACACCTTCGAACCCGTCGCCGATGCTTATCGAGGCGAATATGGTTGGGGCTCGGACGAATTGCTGCCATCACCGCTGCCGCCGGATCAGCGTGGGGCCACCGTCCGGTTCCAGGTGTCTTTCGGTGCGACCTATACCGACGAACACGGCACCCACAGTTATCTCGAGTCCTTCGCGCTGCCCGGACAGCAGTTGCGGTTCGGACTCTGGAGCCGATTCGTGACCGGCCAGACCATACTGCCGACCGCGACCGCGCCCCGGCCTCTCCCTGTGCTGTAGCGAAGGTCGGACGCCGAGCAGCCACCGGACACGGTCACGGTTCGACCGCATCCCACAGTCCGCGCAGGACCTGACCTTCGCGCGACCCTCGTGCCGCGGTGTACACGAGCAGCATCTGATCGAAATCATCGGTGAGATAGGCGATCTCATATGACAGGGTCAGCCCGCCCAGCGTGGGATGCTCGAATCGCTTGAAGCCGTGGGACTTCGAGCGCACCATTTGACGATCCCACTCCTGACGGAAGTCCGCGTTGTTGTCGCGCAGCTCCGCGATCAACTCCGTGAGTCGCGCATCATCGGGGTGTCGACCGGCAGAGTAGCGCAGGTGCCCGACGATCTCACGGACAATGAAATCCTGGTCGGGATAGTTGCTACGGACCGGCGAGTCCAGAAGGTGCAGGCGCGCGAGGTTGCGAGCATTGGAAGAGAGAAGTCCGAAGTCTGTGATCAGTCGAGTCGCCGGCTGATTCCAGGCAAGGATGTCCATCCGGTGGCCGATCACGAGTGCCGGTGCGGCGATCCAGTCCAACAGCTGATGCACACCGGCGCGAGCTTCCACGTGATCCTCCGCGGTCTGCTCGGCGCGAGGCGGACGCACCAGTCGAAACAGATGCTCGCGCTCTTGGCCGTCCAACCGCAGTGCTCGCGCGACAGCGTCGAGTACTGCGTCGGAGACGTTCGCGGTGCGACCTTGCTCGAATCGCACGTAGTAGTCGACACTCACGCCAGCGAGGTAGGCCACTTCCTCGCGCCGTAATCCCGGCACCCGTCGTCGACCACCCCCGTCGGTCAGCCCCATTTCCCGCGCACTCAGCCGAGCACGTCTGGAGAGCAGGAACTCCGTCAACGCCGAACCGTTCGCCACGCGTTCCACCTTTCACGAGATCCTCCGCCCGCGGCCACCGATCGCACACCATGGCACCCGTCGATCGGCGATCTACGACCTCAGCGGTCTGTACCTACTGACGTTCGACCGGAACTGGCACGGCATCGTCGTAGACCCCGCGATGGCGGATTGTGGGTTCTGGCATTCGACTTTAGTGAATCGAGCGATCGGGTTGTCTGGTGGCTCAACAGGATTCGCTCCCGGAGAAGGTCCGGCTGCGATCTGCCGCCTGGCGTTTGTTCATCTCGACTCTTCTGTCGAATCAGAAGTTGCCGAGTTCCACGGCGGTCGCGTCGACGGCTGGTCCGCAGTTGTCGGGGAGGTGGTGTATCAAGAGGCTGACGGCCTCCGATGGGGTGTTCGCGTGTCCGATGGGTGATCGAGGTCTGGGTCCGATGATTTGGTAGGTTCCGTCGGACAGAGGAATGATCGCGGGGAGATCGTCGGTGAAAGGCTCTCGGGTGCAACGGCTAAGGCGCAACGACTCGTGGCTGGTGTAGGGGAAGAGCGTCCGTAGCCGGGGCTGGGCATAGGCCGCCTCGATCAAGTCGTGGTCGATATGGGGGGCTCGTGTTCGACGGTAGATCTTCCACTTGGTTTCGACGGGGTCGCCCCGCTCGTAGGCTTCGGCGAGTTCGCCGAACCGGACAAATGACGATGCGGCCTGTAACTCGCGCAGGCGAGACCCTGTCTGCCACAGGCCGATCGCTGCGGCCGAGGCGACCAGGTCAGCAGTGCTGCCGTGGGCCATCATGACGCCGCGTTCCCAGAAGTCCATGGTGAACCAGCGCTGTTCGCCGCCGAGGACGGTCGTCACGTGCCTGCGGTCGTCCCCGACACGGGTTGCGCAGTCCCACCAGCCGGGAGAGTTGGTCAGCGACGCTGTCAGCGTATAGCCGACGCGGTCGAGCTCGGCCTGCATCGCGGCCCGCAGGCTCCCGGCCACCCCGACCTCGGGATACAGACGCACGATGTGTTGCCGCGGTTGCCGAGACATGACTTCCATTCTGCCGCTGCGATATCGACTTGCGCATGTGTGGATCGGGAAGTGCCGGCCTGTGAACCCGCTATTCGATCGGGACACGATGATGTTGACTGTCAGGCATGTCCAACCCCAATGTTCCTGTAGCGCAACCAACCACGCAGTCACAGGCGATCGCACCAAGTGCCCGATCCAGCCACGGCCTGTTGGCGACCGCGATCGTGGTCGCCGGTCTCGGGGGTGGCATGTTGGCGTGGCACCCGTGGGATGAGAACACGGTGCAAGAGCCGCCGCCCAAAGACCCGCAGCGCATCACGATCCAACACGTCGGTGATCAGCGCGAGGCGGGAGGGGGTCCGGACTCGACACGACCGGTCTACTGCCTGACCAACGAGACCGGCGGCCTGTACTGCATCGTGATGCCCAACCGCTACACCATTATCGACAAACCACGCTGAGGCAGCGAGCCGCCCGCGAATTTCGTCCGAGCCGATTTCGCCTCCGGGCGTACGAATTTCACCGAACCGCGCCAGTGGGCTTCATCCTCGGCTGAATTCGATTGGGGCGCCGATGTTGCCAGGAAACCCGCGAATATCGAACCGCAGGATTGGGCCACCCGTAGTGGCGACGTCGGCGGCCCGTTGGAAATGATCGTGGACGCGGCCAGGCAACTGGGGCGCCAGCTCGCTGGACACGACGACTACTCCTGACCGGCCCGTGAGACGACGGATGCCCTCGACCGAGACGAACACCGTCCCTCACCCCGTGACGCAAACCAGTGATAGCCACGTCAATCGGCACACCCGAAGCCCTGAACGATGTTCCGTTTGCGAGCCGTTCCGAACCCTTTGCCGGTCGCTCGCCCGAAAATCGCGGCCACCGCACCTCAGTGGCGGCGCAATCCTGCGATGAGAAGTTCGACCATGCGTCGCGCGTCGTAGCGGGGAGTGTTACCCGCGCCGATGCACAGATTTCCGACGCCGCGCAAGAGCTCGTAAGCCTCCATGTCGGGGCGAATCTCGCCGGCCGCGGCAGCGGCGTCGAGCAGCTGGGTGCATACGGGGACGAGACGGTCGAGGAAATAGCTGTGCAAGGCCTCGAAGGTGGGGTCGCCGGACTGCAACGCCTCGGCCAGGCCGTGCTTGGTGACCAGGAAGTCTACGAAGAGGTTTATCCACCGCGCCAGGGCGGCGTGCGGCGTTTTGCTGTCGGCCAGCAGGGCCGGACCGGCCTCCGCGCATGCCTCGACCTGATGCTGGTAGACGGCGACGATGAGATCGGCGCGCGTAGGGAAATGGCGATAGATCGTGCCGACGCCGACACCCGCGCGTGCGGCGATGTCGCGTACGGGGGCGTCGACGCCGGACGAGACGAAAGCCGCCGCGGCCGCGTCCAACAGTGTCTTTTCGTTACGCCGGGCGTCGGCCCGCTTCCGCGGGGCCGACGATCCCGATCCGCCGGTTTCGGCCATTACGCGACTACCTCCGTCACTCCGCTTGCCAAGCGGAACCATGTTCCGTATGTTGTTCGACGGAACAAGGTTCCGTTTGTTCAGGATGCCAGCACCGGCGATCCGAAGCCAACCCCCTCGCTCAACCTCTTGTGGAGGACACCTCATGCAGTACCGCACCTTGGGCCGCACCGGCGTGCAGGTCCGCACCCTCGTGCTCGGCGCGATGAATTTCGGCAGTTTGGGACGCACTACTCAGGACGAGGCCACCGCCATGGTCGACGCGGCCGTGGACGCGGGGATCAATCTGATAGACACCGCCGACTGGTACAGCCAGGGAGAATCGGAGGAGATGGTCGGCAAGGCCATCGCGGGCCGCCGCGACGACCTCGTACTGGCCACGAAGGCGGCCATGCCGATGAGCGACGAGCGCAACCACCGGGGCGGTTCGCGCCGCTGGTTGGTCACCGCCTTGGACAACAGCCTGCGCCGTCTCGGCGTCGACCATGTCGATCTCTACCAGATCCACCGCTGGGACCCGAGCACCAGCGACGAGGAGACGCTGTCGGCGTTGACCGATCTACAGCGCGCGGGCAAGATTCGCTACTTCGGCTCCTCGACGTTCCCCGCGTACCGCATCGTGCAAGGACAGTGGGCGGCAAGAGAGAACCACCTGAGCCGTTACGTCACCGAGCAACCCTGCTACTCGATCCTGCAGCGCGGCATCGAGACTCACGTCCTACCCGTGACCGAGCAGTACGGGCTCGGCGTGCTGGCATGGAGCCCGCTGGCCTCGGGCTGGTTGTCGGGCGCGATTCGCGAGGACCGCCAAATCACCACGCACCGTTCATCGTTCATGCCGCAACGCTTCGACACGAGCATCCCGTCCAACCGGGCCAAAATGGCGGCCGTCGAACAGCTGGCCGAACTCGCCGACGCGTCCGGTCTGACGATGATCCAGCTCGCGCTCGGTTTCGTCACCGCACACCGCGCAGTGACCAGCGCGATCATCGGCCCCCGCACCATGGACCACCTGCGTTCGCAGCTCGCCGCCGCCGACACCGTGCTCTCCAGCGATGTGCTCGACGCGATCGACGCGATCGTCGCTCCCGGTGCCGACCTCGCTCCGGACGAGAAGCACGACACGCCCCCCGCCCTGCTCGACGCCACCCAGCGGCGTCGCTGATCGCCGGTCACAACCGAAAGAACTCGGGTCCCCTTGGGCCCGCTGCCATTGCGGCGGAGCGGGATTTGCAACGATGGTGGTGTGCCGCAATCCGGGAATACCAGGGCCGGTAAAGAAACACCGGCATTGACGCCGCGGGGAGAACGAACTCGCACCAAATTGATCGAGGCCGCCGAGCTCGTCTTCGCGCGGCTGGGATACCTGGAGACCCGGGTCGCCGACATCGTCGCCGAGGCGGGGGTCGCACACGGGACCTTCTACGTCTACTTCGACTCCAAGGAAGCGATCTTCCACGCGGTGGTGCTGAATCTCATCACCGACATGCGCGCAAAGGTGCGCTCGCGGCTCGGCGCCCAGCCCCGGACCGCCGTCGAGGCGATCGAATCGGCGGTGCGGGCGTACGTCCTCGCCTTCCGCGACCACCAACGGATGATGCTCATGTGGGCTGAAGTCGCCGGCCTCAACCCCGACATCGAGCAGCTTCGTCAAGCCGAGATCGATCTGTTCATCGACCGGGCCGAGAAGATGATCCTCCGGTTACAGGACAACCGCCTCGCCGCCCTCGATATCGACGCCAACTATGCGGCGACGGCGTTGTGCGGCATGGTGCGTGAATTCTGTTATCAGTGGGCCAAGGCCGATGTCGACATCGATGCCGACGCGGCCGCCGCCACCCTGTCCACGTTGTGGGTGCGCGGCATCGGTGTCGTCCACCGTGCGCCGCCGGTGTGATCGCGGTAGGCCCACCGCGTCGATTCCCGCAATGATCGTTGCCCGGCTCAGCGCCAGGAGTGGCCCACGGTCGCCGACCGTGGGCCACTCGTAAACGCCGGTGCGGGCCGAACGCTACTTCACCGGGAACGGCTCGTTGATTGTGGTGAAGTACTGGATTACCGCCGCTGTCGCGACCGGGGCGCCGACGAAAAGGGCGCCGGCGAGGGCGCCGACAGGTGCCAGCGCACCTGCGCCGATGAGGCAGCCCGCGACCGGACCCGCGCCGAACATCATCGCGACCGGGCTCGTCGCCGCGGCCAAGGTGACTCCGCCCACGAGGCAGCCGATCACTCCCGCGCTGACCGCTCCGACCAAACCACCCACCACGCCTGCGACCGTGATCGTGGCTGCCATTCGGGAGAATGCAGCGACCTCACGCTCGTACTGCGTCTTCCACGGGGCCTGGTCCTGGAACGGCAGTGCCACGGGTTTGTTCTCGGCGCGAGCGGGGTCGAGGGACGGCGTCAGGCGGGCGGTGCGCCCGTCGATCTGCACGTCGATGGGAAAGGCGACGTTGTTGACGTTGAATTCGAGTGGTACGCCTGCGAGTGCCGTGCCGTCGTTGGCTCGGATCTGGAACCTGCCCTTGTCGACGATCAGCTGGCCGGCGTCGACGGTGATCACCGCCGTGCTTCCGTCCTGGTAGGCGGTGTAGTTGACGTCGGGTGTGATGTCCACGCTCATGGGCTCGGCGTGGACAGTGCCAGCACACACCGTGAGGGCGGCGACGCCGATCGCGGCGGACGTGAGGGACTTGCGAACTTTCATGGATCTACTTTCGATTCTTTTTCAATGTTGACATCAGTTCTAATTCAACCGACCTGCGCGACTCCCGCCTCTTCGAAGTCCGATAACCGCCCCGCGGCCGAACTGGTTCAGGCGTAGAGCTGTTCGCCGGGAACGGCGTCAGGATCCGCCCGCACCTCCGCGGGATTGGTTTCCCGCAGCACCCACGCGCTGAAGACGGTGACCAAGCCCATCAGCGCCAAATACACTGCTACGAGCGTGGTTCCACCCGTATTGGCGATCAGTGCCGTCATGATGAACGGCGTGCCGCCGCTGACGGTGATCGCGGCCAGTTGATAGGCCAGGGACGCGCCCGAGTAGCGCAGCCGAGGTTCGAACAGCTCGCCCAGGAAGGCCGCCAGCGGACCGTACGTCAACGACTGGAAGATCGTGCCGACGGCGACAGCGACGAAGAACATCGGCAGTTTCCCCGTGTCGATCAGCAAGAAGTACGGAAAAGCCCAGGCCGCGAGACCGATTCCGCCGACGAGGATGAGCGGCCTGCGCCCGACCCGGTCGGATCGATGGCCCGACCAGAGGATCACCGCGCAGCCGAACAGGGAGGCGACCAGCGAGACGGTCAGGATGTCGTTGCGCTTCATGCCGAGTTCGTGTGTGCCGTAGCTGAGTACACCGGCGATGCTGATGTAGAAGGCGGTGTTGGTGGCGGCGAGCAGTCCGCAGCCGAGCAAGATCTTGCGCCAGTGCAACCGGATCGCCTCCGACAGCGGGGCCTGGGCGACCCGGGTGGGGCGCGTTTCGGCCACTTCCTGTTGCAGTTCACGGAACTCCGGGGAGTCCTCGACCTTGGTCTGGATGTAGAGCACGACCGGGAACAGCAGTGCGCTGCACCAGAACGGCACCCGCCAGCCCCAGCTCAGGAACGCTTCCGGGGAGAGGGCCGAGGTCGCTACCAGGAATACGAGATTGCCGAGGACTACGCCGAGTGGCACACCCATCTGCCCGAAAGTCCCGGCGAATCCTCGCCTTTTCGGACTCGCGGATTCGGTGAGCAGCAACACGATTCCGCCCCACTGGCCACCGCAGGCGATGCCCTGCACGAATCGCAGTGTGACCAGCAGGATCGGCGCGACGACCCCGATCGCGTTCGTGCTCGGCAGGCAGCCGATGAGGAAGGTCGCCAGACCCATGCCGAGCAAGCAGGTGACGACGGCGGGCTTTCGCCCGTACTTGTCGCCGAAATGCCCGGCCAGCACGCCGCCGAGCGGACGGGCGACGAAACCCGCCCAGAACGTGCTGAACGACAGCAGCGTGCCCATCAGCGCGGAGCTGTCCGGGAAGAACACATGCGGGAATACCAGTGCGGCAGCAGTGCCGTAGAGGAAGAAGTCGTACCACTCGATGGAGCTGCCGATCAGACCGGCGGCGAGGAGTTTGCGATGGGCTCGCCGGCGTTCCATGGCCGGCGCGAGGGGGATTTCGCCGGGGCCGGCGGGTTCCAATGGTGGTGCAGTCATGCGCGTACTCCTGGTCGGATGGGGCCATTGATCGGATCGGAGGGAATAGAACTTGACGCCAAGTTCAGATTGGTGGGAACAGTTTGGAGTAGCGATGGAGTAATGTCAATCACACTTTTACGAAGTGACGCATCCTCCGTTTTCGAGCGCCGAGGCACCCGCCGAGACCGAAACCAGATACATATGACCAGTTCAGAGGCTTGAATGACACGGTGACGTGACGCATTGCGGTATCGACCAGTCCACTCGGGCCCCCGGCCCCTCGGGTCGGCCGATCGGGTCCGGCTGCCGTGCGAGTTGACGCTATGAAGTGGACTCGATATCAAGTCCACCGGGGGCGAGAGCGTTCCAACCCGACTTCGGGGCGGGCAAGTCGCGCTCCGCGCGTGCCACGGCGGTTCAGCCGACTGCTGTACGCGGCGGACAGACCTCGAATCATTTGGTACCCGCCGGCCAAGCGGTCGGCGACTGGCCGATCTTCTGGCTGACCATGCGGGAGAGGGCCGCGAAGGAGCTGCGTGACATGGCGGCGTGGCGCGCCATATCCTCCAGAGTCCAACTGGCACCGAGTGATTCGTGCACGGCGATCAGGGCGCTGGCAAGTTGCGGGTCGGCGATCCCGGTGAGCAGGCCGGGTGGCATCGCGACACGACTCCGAATTGTCGAGCTGCCACCACCCGCGCGACGGCGCGGTGTCAATCTCTTTGGCGCGCAGCCCCTTACGGGATCGAGTGACTGGACTGGCTCACGGACGCTCGTCACGCTGGTCGGGTAGGCGGCGAGGTTCGAGTGGGCGGGTGGCCGGTCCGTGGATGACCGCGCCGTCGGTGCTGAAGCGGGAACCGTGGCAGGGGCATTCCCAGGCGCGTTCGGCGTCGTTGAACGCGACGAGGCAACCGAGGTGTGTGCAGGTCGCCGAGACCGCGTGCAGCGTTTCGGTGTCGTCACGGAACACCGCGCACCGCTGCCCGGCCACACGCACGACCGCACCGGCGCCGGGGGCGATGTCGGCAATGGAGTCGACGTGCGAGCTGCGCAGCCGGTCGCCGATGAAGTGTTTGGCGACCTTGGACTGGGCTTTGAGCAAGGGACCGGCCTCGGCCACCGGGTGCAGCCGCCGCGGGTCGTACAGATCGGTCCACGGTAGCGGATCGCCGGTGATCGAGCCGGTCAGCAGCCGGGCGGCCAGCACGCCGTTGCTCATCCCCCACCCGTTGAATCCGGTGGCCACATAGACACTGTCGGCGCCGGCGTGCATCACCCCGATATAGGGCATCTTGTCGGTCGTCGAATTGTCTTGCGCTGCCCAGCGATAGCGGAGCTGGGCGGCGGGAAACCGTTCGAGGGTCCAGTCCGTCAGCGTCTCGTAGCGTCCGGTCACCTCACCGGCCCCGGGTGTGAACATCTCGCCGGTGACGATCAGCAACCGCTGCCCGTCGGTGTAGGGGGCGGTGCGCACCGAGCGCGTGTTGGCTTCCGGAGTGATGTAGGTGCCGTGCGGATCCTGCGCTGCCGGGATCGCCGCGGCGACGACGAGATGGCGCTGTGGGACCAGACGCGCGAACAGCAACGCCCGGTCGAACACCGGATAGTGCGTCGCTACCACCACCGAATCGGCGCGGACGCGGGCACCGGACTCGGTCGTCAGCGTGTGGGGTGGGCCCTCGTCCAGGTCGACGACGCGGGTGCGTTCATAGATGACGCCGGTGCGCGCGGTGATCGCGTCGGCCAGCCCCAGCAGGTAGCGGCGCGGATGAAACTGCGCTTGGTCCTCCACCCGAACGGCCGCCGCGACCGGGAACGGCAGCTCGGTCTCGGTCACCAACGACGCCCGCAATCCCGCCTCGGAGGCGGCCGCGGCCTCGTCGCGAACCTGGCCGACCATGTCCTCGCTGTGGACATAGGTGTAGGCGGGGCACCGCTCGAATTGGCACTCGATACCCAACGTGGTGGCGGTCCGTGCGACGTGATCGACGGCGTCCTGCTGCGACGCGGCATACAGCCGCGCCGCCTCCGCGCCGAACTCGCTGTAGACCAACGTATGCAGGGCCGTCAGCTTCGCGGTGGTGTAACCGGTGACCCCGGCGGCGATGCGGTCGGCCTCGAGCACCGCCACCGAACGACCGGTCTGCACCAACTCCCACGCCGTGCACAAGCCGGCAATCCCGCCACCGACGACCGCCACATCGACGGTCAGATCCTCGACGACCGGCGGATACGAGGTCGCCTCGGTGGAATCCATCCAGAACGATTCATCGATCACCCCAGCGTTCACACCGCCCGCATACCCTCGGCAACTCCACCCAATCCCGACAACCGCGCGGTCCGTCAGGAGCCGATGGGCTCTCCCTCACGACTTCTGTGCAGGCTGTAAGGGACCGCGGCCAGCACTGTGACAGGCACGGTCGCACCGGCCGGGGTGCGGTAGGTGCGCTGCTCACCCGTCCGGGCGCCGAGGAGAGCTTCGCCGAGCGGGGACTGCGGGGAATAGATCTCGATGTCGCCGTGCTCGGCTGCCCGGCTCGCGAAGAGGAACGTCTCTGTGTCGCCGGTGTCGTCGTAGCGGACGGTGAGCACCATGCCGGGTTCGGCGACGCCGTCGTCGGGCGGATCCTCACCGACCACGGCGTGGGTGAGCATGTCGAGGATGTGGTTGATGCGGGCTTGGCGGGCGCGTTGTAGCGCGATGCGGTTCTCGTCGGTGCTGCCGCTGTCGACGGCGTCCCGGTCGAGCAGGGCGCGCAGTTCGTCGAGTTCCGCTTGCAAGCGCTGATGGGCGTCCTGAGAGATCCATACGCGTTGCGGGGTGGTCATTTGTTCTCCTACTGGTTGTGCTCGCCGCTTCGTCGGCGTGGAAATGTGGTGAAGTCCGCGAGGATGCGCCGGGCTTCGACTCGGGCTTCGCCCGCGGTGGTGGTCGTGTTCGATCAGCGGCACCGAAGGGACACGGGAGTCTTCGCCACGAGGATTCGTCGTCAGGGGCGGGAAGTGCCGCCGCCCCTGACGACTCGGGGAGCCCCGATCGGGGCCGAAGCCGGTCCCGGCGCGGTCAGGCCGCCTGGGGCAGTTTCCGGAGCAGGCGTTCAGCTCGGCGGGCGGTGACGGCGGTGAGCTGCACGCCGCGTTCCCGCAGGAAACCGGGCGTCGACCGCCCTACGATGCCCGCTCCGACAGCGACCGCGGAGCGCGGCTGGCCGTCGAGTCGTCCGCTGTCGACCATCGCTACCTCCCTGTCGGCCTGTCACTGATGACTTCCAGCATGGAGTGGGAAGCGGTCGTGGGGTTTGTCGCGTTCGGACAATGACGGTGGTTCGAACTGTCGCGATCCGACAGTGGGCGGGAGGATCAGTCGGTGTCCGCGGCGGCCAGTTCGATCATCGTGGCCACGCGCATACGCGAGTCCTCTAGATCGAGCGTGGTGACATCGGCCATCTTGCGCAGCCGGTAGCGCACGGTGTTCTCGTGCACGCCGAGCCGCTCGCCGGCTCGCGCGAGGTCACCCATCGTCTCCAGCCACGCGCGCAGCGTGGCCACGTATCGGGTGCCGTGCGCGCTGTCGTGGCGGCGCAGATCGGCAACCGGTCCACGGGCCGGGGTGCGGCCGGATTTCGCCGCGGTCCGCAATCGCTGCAGCAGG
This sequence comes from Nocardia bhagyanarayanae, assembly GCF_006716565.1. Lineage (NCBI taxonomy): Bacteria > Bacillati > Actinomycetota > Actinomycetes > Mycobacteriales > Nocardiaceae > Nocardia > Nocardia bhagyanarayanae. Next base: position 5,836,149 of record NZ_VFPG01000001.1, read on the forward strand.
ATGTCCTGCCACGCCTCGTCGTAAGCCGGCGCCGGACCACTCGAGGATCGAATCTCGTGCAGGGCCAGGCACTCGTCGGCTTCCGGGAGAGCCGAAGCCAGCTCCGTCGCCGACGCCACAGCGCTGATTCCGGCCGAGACACAAGCCTGCTCGGGCAGCGCCGACCGCAACGCGCTCACCCAGCGGCGTGCGGTCTCCGCTTCCCGAGCGGGCAGCACGGTGTAGACGGCGTTGCCCGACAACGCGCTGCGCCCCGGCCGCGACCAGCCGAAACCGGTGGTCGCCCGCTCGAACAGCAGCATCAGCGCCGCGTCGCGGTCAGCTCCCACCCGCGCGTGCACCGCGATCACCCGCAACCCCTCCGGCGGCAAACCGAGCCTGCTGGCCGCGGTGGCGGAATCCGCAGCGCCTTCCAAAAGCCGGATCACCAGCTCGGATTCGACCTGACGTTCCAAGTCGGCGCTGGCCCTGGAGCGCAGCAGATGCAACGCCACCGTGTGAGCTCCATCGGTCAGCGCCGCCAACCGCGCGCCCTCCAACGGTGTCGGCGTCGCCACCCACACCGAGCCGAGCAGCCGCCGACCCGTCCGCGCCGCGGCGACCATCCGGCCGGACAGACCATGCTCCGAATCACCCGGCACGAACAACGGCTCGCCGGAATCCGCCAAATGCGCGAATACGCCACGCTGTTCGAGCAGTGCCCGCAGATACTGCGGCGCCTGACGACTCAAAATGGTTTCCACGCGTGCGGGATCGGCGTGCTGCTGGCCGCGCGAATAGGCCAGCACCCGCGACAGCCGATCCTCGATCGTCACCGGCCCGCCGACCGTGTCGGCCACACTGTCGGCCAACGCGAACAAATCCGTGGGACCCCGGCCCGACTCGGTCTCGCGGCCCTCCAACACCAGCCCGTAGACCACGGCGGCCAACTCACTCCACGCCACCGCGGGATCGACCATCAACACCGCGACCGCGTCACCGGTCTCGGCGAACCCGAACTGCTCGTCCACGCCGCGCACCAACACCACAACGGCGCGCGCGGAACCCGCCCAGCCCACGGCCTGCTCCACCGACTCCGCCCCCACCGCGAGCAGGACGTCACCGGTGACCACCGCACGTTCCGCGGTGGCCTCGGGCAGCACCACACTGCTCAGCTCCGTGGCCCGCGACACCGAACAGGACCGCAGCCGAACTCCGTAACCACCGAGCACATTGACCAAACGATCCAACGTCACCATCAGCCGCGCTCCTCACCTCCGACCCCTTGTCAGCGTAGAAGTGCCGCCTCGCCGCGCTGTGCGCTGCTGACCCACACGGTTCGGTCGGGTCGGCTTCGACAGTGAGTCGACGCTCTGGAGCCGTGTCACCAAGCCACGCTCGCATCTCGTCGGCGTGTTTACGCAGCAGTCCGGCGTCGACGAGTTGCTTTTGCGGCCTTCGGGATAACGACCACCATGGTGGGCATAAACATCACGGTGCGACGCTGATGTGCAGATCTTGACCGCGTGACCTGATTTCACCAATAATCGTTGGTGTAATTGCCAAAGTGTGGAGGTTGCCATGACAGATGACATGCGACAGGCCAAACACCCGGTCAGCGCCGCTCTCGCCGGGCCTTACGGACATCCGTTCCATCCGATCCTGGTCACGGTGCCGATCGGAGCATGGCTGGCGAGCGTGGTGTTCGATATCGGCTCGCATGCGGTCGACGATCCCGCGTTCCTCGCTCGTGGCGCACAGTGGCTGATCGCCATCGGCGTGCTCGGCGCTCTCGCCGCCGCGACGGTGGGATTCTTGGACCTGTTCGCCATCCCGACCGGCACGCCCGCTTTCCGAATCGGGCTGATCCACATGGGTTTGAACCTCGGCGTCACCGCGGCGTTCGCGCTCAGCTTCTGGTGGCGCACCTCCGGAACCGGTGTGGACGACCCGGTTGCCGCAGGCCCGCTGACGCTGTCGATCCTCGCCATGCTGGTGCTGACCGTCTCGGGATACCTAGGCGGCAAACTCGCCTACCACTACGGCGTGCGCGTCGCCGACGAGACCACCCAGGCCGCCGGCTACCGCCGCTGACCCACCTCCGCTGACAACTCACGAAAGGCGAGGTCGAAGGTTCAAGAGAGTTCGATCATCGGACCTGGAAAGACGACGTCACGGAAACCGCCGCCGATCTTCTTACCGCCGTCGCCCGCGGTCCAGGTCGGTTCACCGGTTTTCCAACCGTCGTGTCGGTACCACTCCAGGTCGTCGTGCCCGTCGATGCCATAGATCTGGCCGCCGCCGTCGTACGAGCCGAACACCCGGCCGTACGCATCCCAGCCGCTACCCACCCGCCGGCCACCCTCACCTGCGGTCCAGGCAGGCGAACCGTCGGCCCAGCCGTCATGGCGGTACCAATCCATCTCCCCATCGGCGGTGATCCCGTAGATGATGCCGTTACCGACCGAGAACACCCTCGGATAAACACCCCACCCCGCGCCGACGGGACGCCCGCCCTCACCCCCGGTCCACGCCGGTGACCCTTCCGTCCACCCGTCGTGGCGATACCAATGCAATTCACCCTCGGGCGTGATCCCATAGATGACGAAACCGTCGGGCTGCCCCGCCACCATCCGCCGACCGCCCGCGAAAACCTGCGCATACGCGTTCCAGCCGCTACCCACCAAACGACCGCCATCCCCCGCCGTCCAGGCCGCGGTACCGTCCTCGAACCCATCGTGGCTGTACCAGTGCATGTCCCCCGCGGGCGTGATCGCGTAGATGATCCCTCGGGCTCCAGCACTGAAAACGGAACTGTAGGCATCCCAGCCGGAGCCGATGTTCAACCCTCCGCCGAGCCCCGTCCAGGCGTTCGCGCCGTCCGACGTTCCGTCATGACGGGCCCATTGCAAGCGTCCGTCCGGCTTGATCCAGTAGAAAACTTGACCGAGATCACTCATCGGTCCTCCATTCGGTTGCCGATTGGGGAACGCGGAACCGCCAGCCAGCAGAAGTATTCCATGTGGGTGGAGACCCGAGGGCAATTCGGGGTGAGCAGAATTCGGCCGTTTAACCGCCCGAACCGAGGGAATCCGAGATCGCCGACGGCAAGTCCCGGCACCGCGGCCGTGACATCGATAACCTCCATGTTGACACCGCTTACACGAGCGGTAATGTAAGCGATGTACACATGATTGTCGAGAGAAGGGATATTGGCATGTACGCGGTGACGCTCGACAGCTTCGGTGCACCCGAGGTCATGAAATGGGCCCGGGTGGACGACCCGCCCGCCCCCGGCCCGGGTGAGGTGGCCATCGACGTGGTGGCCGCGGGGGTGAACCGCGCCGACGTCATGCAACGCTACGGCCTCTACCCGCCACCGCCCGGCGCCAGCGAGATCCTCGGCCTCGAAGTTTCCGGTTTCGTCGCCGAAGTCGGTGCGGGCGTGGCGGATTGGCGTCCCGGCGATGCCGTGTGCGCGCTGCTGGCGGGCGGCGGCTACGCCGAACGAGTGAACGTGCCCGCCACCCAAGTGCTTCCGGTGCCCGAGGGCGTCGGCATGACCGCCGCGGCGGCGCTACCCGAGGCGGCCGCTACCGTCTGGTCGAATCTGGTGATGACGGCAGGCCTGCGCAGCGGACACGCGCTGCTGATTCACGGCGGCGGCAGCGGAATCGGTACGCACGCGATTCAAGTCGGCCGAGCGCTCGGCGCTCGGGTAGCGGTGACGGCGGGATCGCAATTCAAATTGGAGCGGGCACGGGAGTTGGGAGCGAACACCCTCGTCAACTACCGGGAAGAGGATTTCGCGGACGTCATGACCACCGAATATTCCGGCGCGAACGTCATTCTCGACATCATGGGCGGAAGTTATCTGAACAAGAATGTGGAGGCACTGGCCGACGACGGACACCTGACGATCATCGGATTACAAGGTGGAGCGACCGCCGAACTGAATCTCGCTGCGCTCCTGGGCAAGCGAGGCTCCATTCATGTCACGAACTTGCGCCGCCGACCCCAGCGTGGTCCCGGCTCGAAGGCCGAGATCATCACCGAATTGCGCGAGCGTCTGTGGCCGCTGATTTCCGACGGAACAGTCGTGCCGGTCGTCTCCGCGCAAGTCCCGATCACCGATGTCGCGGAGGCACATCCGCTGCTGGACTCCCCCGAGACCGTCGGCAAGGTGGTGCTCACGGTTCGCGAGCCCTGAACCGGTATCCACCCGATCAGCCGCACCCCAGGGAGTCATCACCCGATGCGAGGTCCGAGTATCGCGTGGACCGCCGTGCGGACCCGGTCGGCAACCGCCTCGGCAGGCGCGGCCTCGAACTTGCCGTCGAGATGCAGGAAGGCGAGCCCGTGCACCAGCGCCCACACCGCCGTCGCCATACCCTCCGTATCGGCACTGGGAAATGCTTGTCGCACAATGGATTTGAGGTACTCGTTGATCGCCTCCACCGCGGCCACCCGATCGGAGCTGGTGGGATCACAGCCCTCGGCGAACATCACCCGGAACAGCCCAGGTCGCGTCAGCGCGAACTGGACGTAGGCGACCGCGGTGGCGGCGAGTCCTTCCTCCGTGGTCGGTTCGGGATGCGCCGCCGCCAGATGCGCGGCCAATTCGCGGTAGCCGACCGCCGCGACGGCGGACAGCAGGGCATTGCGGTCGGCGAAATGACGATATGGCGCCGCGGTGGACACACCGGCGCGCCGGGCTGCCGCGCGGAGCGACAGCTCGGTCGCGCCGCCTTCCTCGAGGAGCTCCACGGCGGCGCGCACCAGCGCATTGGGTAGATCCCCGTGGTGATACGACGCGGTCGACGTTGCCATGGCTACAACCTAACAAGTGTTGACAGCGCTTACATGCACCGCCCAATGTTAGCGCCCGCCGAACGCGTCCTCGCCGACAATGTCGCGGTGATCGGCATGGGAGCGGCGCTCGCGGCAACTCCGGAGCTAGCGAACCGTTGCGTCAGGGTTCGGCGGAGACCAGGACCCCGATGAGCGGAAACCCGAGCGCCGTGGCGCTCCGAACACAGGAGGAAGAACGATGACGAAGGTTCTGTTCGTGATCTCGGCGGCCGACCGCTGGACACTGAACGACGGCACGGTGCATCCCTCGGGCTTCTGGGCCGAAGAGGTCGCGGTCCCGCACCGGATCTTCACCGAGGCCGGCTGGGATATCACCGTGGCGACACCGGGCGGAAAAGCGCCGACGCTCGATCACCTGAGCCTCGGCATCGCCGGCGGCATGCCGTGGAAGCGTCGTGACGTGAAACGCTACCTCGACGACATCGAGACCGTCCTCGCCACACCCGTGCCGCTCGACACCGTCGACGCGGATGCGTTCGACGTGGTGTTCTACCCCGGCGGCCACGGCCCCATGGAGGACCTCGCCTACGACGAGACTTCCGGTGCGTTGCTGGCGAACCGACTGGCCTCCGGCAAGCCGCTCGCTCTGCTGTGCCACGCGCCCGCCGCGATCCTGGCGGCGACAGCACCCGACGGCACCTCGCCCTTCGCCGGTTACCGGATGACCGGGCTCTCGAATCGGGAGGAACTGCTCAACCGGTTCGCGAGAAAGGCGCCGTGGCTGCTGGAGGACCGACTGAAGGAGGCGGGCGTCGAATACTCCAAGGCGCTGATTCCGCTGCGGCCCCACATCGTGGTCGACCGGAATCTGTACACGGGACAGAATCCGCAGTCCTCGGAGGAACTGGCCGAGCGACTCGTCGCCGATGTCGGCGCTCGGCCCGCCAACTGAATTCTCCGCCGCCTTCGGCAGTTGTTGACAGCGCTTACATTCGCGGGTTAGCCTGATGTTAGCACTGTCCACATGCGAGCGAGGGAGCTTCATCCGATGTCATCGACCTACCAGGAAACAGTCGTGGTCGACCTGGGTGGCCACGTGGTCACCGTCCCGAAAGGTGGCCTCTACGACCGGCATCGGATGAACACCGACCTGGACGAGGTCGCCTCCGATCCGCGGGTCAGCGGCGTGGAGTTCTTCCGGCGGATGCCCAAGACGAAAGTCGATTCGCGGATCGGTCCCACGCTGACCCCGAACTTCTACTACCGCATCTCCACCGCCCGGTTGACGATGCTGGCCCGCTCGCGCGCGATCCGCTCGCGCCTGCCCGAGGAGCTGGCGCCGCTCGAGGTCGCGCCGGGGTTGGGGCTGGTGTCGGTGATGTTCTTCCGCTACGAGGTGTGCGACATCGACTTCTACACCGAAGCCGCCGTCGGCATCGCCGTGCGACCGGCACGCCACGGCCGCCTCGGATTCCTCGACCTGGCCACCGGCCTGGCCAACGACCACCTGCACTCCTACGTGCTGTCGCTGCCGGTCAGCACCGATATCGCCCAAGTCCGCGGCCACGACGGCTACGGCTTCCCCAAATGGGTCACCGGTGTCGATGTCGACATCGACACCGACCGCACCACCGCACGGGTGACCAACGACGCCGGCGAGACCGACCTGGCGCTGTCGGCGGCCACCCCCGCCCAGACCGCTCGCCCGACAGGCGAGCACGTCTCCTCGCTGACCTCCTACACCACGATCGAGGGTGCCTGGCACTCGACGCTGAGCCAGATCAACGTGCTCGCGGCCGGAACCACCCGCTTCCCGCGCAACGTCGACCTTCAGATCGGGCAGGGCCGCATGGCCGAGGACCTGCGATCGCTGCGACCGATCACCACCGTCCGCCTCGACGTCACCACCGAAGGCCAACTCGCCCTGCACATGCCGGTCCCCACCTCCATCCGAAGCCGGAACTGAGGAGCCCCGCCATGCCCACCGATCACGCAGCCACCCTGGCCCGCGGCTCCGACCTTCCCGCCTCGCTGAACCCACCCCTGATCGAGCGCCTGACCGCCCGAGTCACCGCCGGCGCGGACGCCGAACGGGTCACCACCAACACCCCATACGCCGCCGCGGCGCGATCCCGCTGCTGACCCACACCACCGAACTGCGCCACCCCAAGGGCGTCGTCGCGCGCTGATGGACAACGCCGACTACATGATGTTCACCGGCTCGACCGCCAGCGGACGCCGGATCGCCCGCGACGCGGGAGAACGCCTCATCGGCGCATCCCTGGAACTCGGCGGCAAGAACGCCATGCTCGTCCTCGACGACGCGATCGCGGGCCAATGCCACGCCATACGGTCTCAATGCCAGCGTCTGGACTCGCGACGGCGCCAAGGGGAGGGCCGTCGCCGCCCGTCTGCACGCGGGCACGGTCAACGTCAACGACGCCTTCGCCGCCGCGTGGGGCAGCATCGACGCACCGATGGGCGGCATGGGCGACTCGGGACTCGGTCGCCGCCACGGCGCCGACGGCATCCTCGAATACACCGAGCCGAAAACGGTTGCCCACCAACGTATTCAGGGCTTCACCCGCCGACGGGCGTCCCACATCGAACCTGGGCCGCCATCCTGACCGTGGCGCTGAAGCTGATGAAAGGCGTCGGCGCTCGCTGAGTCACAGCGGCGCGTTCCGAGGGCTGAACCCACTAGGCATCGCCGCGAAGACCTACACCTCCTGATGAAGCGCGAATCCCCCGGTCGACTCGGTCGACCGGGGGATTCGTTCGTCGCTCAGCGCTTTACACGCAAGCCAGCGCCTTGGCCTCGCGGCGGCGGCGGTGCAGGATCGGCTCGGTGTAGCCGTTGGGCTGCCTGGTGCCCTCGAGGATCAGCTCCTTGGCGGCCTGGAAGGCGATGCTGCCCGCGAAGTCGGTGGCCATCGGGCGGTAGTTCGGATCGCCCGCGTTCTGCCGGTCGACGACCGGAGCCATCCGCTCCAGGCTGGCCACCACCTCGTCGGCGGTGACGATGCCGTGGCGCAGCCAGTTCGCCATCAGCTGGCTCGAGATACGCAGGGTCGCACGGTCTTCCATCAGCGCGACGTCCTTGATGTCGGGCACCTTGGAGCAGCCGACGCCCTGGTCGATCCAGCGCACCACGTAGCCGAGGATGGACTGCGAGTTGTTGTCCAGCTCCTGCTGCTTCTCCTCCGCGGTCCAGTTGGGCTGCGCGGCGAGCGGGATCTCCAGGATCTGGTCGACGGTGGCGCGGCGACCGCCCTTGGCGATCTCGGCCTGCCGCTTGAACACGTCCACCAGGTGGTAGTGGGTGGCGTGCAGGGTGGCGGCGGTCGGCGAGGGCACCCACGCGGTGTTGGCGCCCGCCTTCGGGTGGCCGACCTTCTGGACCAGCATGTCGGCCATCAGATCCGGCATGGCCCACATGCCCTTGCCGATCTGCGCCTTGCCGGGCAGGCCCGCGGCCAGACCGGTGTCGACGTTCCAGTCCTCGTAGGACAGGATCCACTGCTGGGCCTTCATGTCGGCCTTGCGGACCATCGGCCCGGCCTCCATGGAGGTGTGGATCTCGTCGCCGGTGCGGTCCAGGAAGCCGGTGTTGATGAACACCACCCGCTCCTTGGCGGCCTGGATGCAGGCCTTCAGGTTCACCGTGGTGCGGCGCTCCTCGTCCATGATGCCGACCTTGAGCGTGTTGCGGTCCAGGCCGATGACGTCCTCGACGCGGCCGAACAGCTCGTTGGTGAACGCGACCTCGTCGGGGCCGTGCATCTTCGGCTTCACGATGTAGACGGAGCCGGTGCGGCTGTTCTTCAGCTCGGTGTCGCCGTTGAGCGAGTGCTTGGCGATCAGCGAGGTGATCAGGCCGTCCATGATGCCCTCGGGCACCTCGTTGCCGTCCTTGTCGAGGATGGCGTCGGAGGTCATCAGGTGGCCGACGTTGCGCACGAACAGCAGCGAGCGGCCGTGCAGCACCAGCTCGGAACCGTCCAGCGCGGTGTAGACGCGGTCCGGGTTCATGGTGCGGGTGAAGGTCTTGCCACCCTTGGCGACCTCTTCGGCCAGCGTGCCCTTCATCAGGCCGAGCCAGTTGTGGTAGCAGAGCACCTTGTCCTCGGCGTCGACCGCCGCGACCGAGTCCTCGAAGTCCATGATCGTGGTGATCGCGGACTCCAGCACGACGTCCTTGACGCCGGCGGTGTCGGTGCTGCCGATCGGCGAGTTCGGGTCGATCTGGATCTCGATGTGCAGGCCGTTGTGCTTCAGCAGCACCGAGGTGGGCGCGGCCGGGTCACCCAGGTAGCCGACCAGCTGCGAGGGATCGGCCAGACCGATCTCGGTGCCGTCCTCCAGGCCGACCTCCAGCTCGCCGTCGACGATCTTGTAGGAGGTCGAGCCGATGTGCGAGCCGGTGATCAGGGTGACGGCGTCGTCGAGGAAGTTGCGCGCCCACTCGATGACCTTGTCGCCACGCACCTTGTTGTAGCCGGTGCCCTTCTCCGCGCCGTTGGCCTCGGAGATGGCGTCGGTGCCGTAGAGCGCGTCGTAGAGCGAACCCCAGCGCGCGTTGGCCGCGTTGATCGCGAAGCGCGCGTTCATCACCGGAACCACCAGCTGCGGACCGGCCGTCGATGCGATCTCGGCGTCCACGTTCTCGGTCTCGATCTGGAAGTCGGCGGGCTCGGGGCGCAGGTAGCCGATCTCGGTCAGGAAGTTCTTGTAGGCGGTCTTGTCGTAGTTCGCGCCCGGGTTCTCGGCGTGCCAGGCGTCCAGCTTGCCCTGGATCTCGTCGCGCTCGGCCAGCAGGGCGCGGTTACGCGGAGCGAGATCGTTGATCACCTGCTCGGCGCCGGCCCAGAACGCGGCGGAATCTACGCCGGTACCGGGAAGCGCCTCGTTCTCGACGAACTCGTGGAGAACGCTGGCCACCTGGAGCCCGCCGACCTGAATCCGCTCTGTCATCTACTGCCTCACTTCTGAGAAAGCCGGGTGGAAAAGACGGTTACATGTTACCCGTCGGTAGGCCCAATCCTTGCGGAGGGCCAGCGCCGACCGAGCGCGTCGGGTGAACGCCTCGGGGGCTCAAAGTATTTCGCCACGCCGTCGATCGGGGTCGATCGATCGGCGCGTCTCACGATGTCGGCGGTCGGCCGGACAACCCCTTGATCCTAGCGCCCGGCGCATTTAATGTACTGACCGGAACATTTCTTCGAACGGAAGGAGCGCGCGTGTCGCTCGCCGACAAGGTTGTTCTGGTCACCGGCGGCAGCCGGGGTCTCGGCAGGGAAATGGTGCTCGCCTTCGCCGCGGCGGGAGCGGACGTCGTCATCGCGAGCAGGCAACGCGACGGCTGCGTCGCTCTCGCCGACGAGGTGCGGAACACGTACGGCCGCCGTGCCCTGCCGGTGGCGTGCAATGTCAGCGAGTGGACTCAGTGCGACGCACTGGTCGAGTCCGCCTACGCGGAGTTCGGCCAAGTCGACGTGCTGGTGAACAACGCGGGCATGTCCCTGCTCTACCCCAGCCTCGATCAGGTCAGCGAGGCGATGTTCGACAAGGTGGTCGGCGTGAATCTCAAGGGCCCATTCCGGCTCTCGGCGCTGGTCGCGCCCAGGATGGCGGCGGGCGCGGGCGGCAGCATCGTCAATATCTCGTCGATCGAGGCCGCGCGGCCGGAACCGCTCGCGGTGCCCTACGCGGCGGCCAAGGCCGGACTCAACGCGCTCACCGCGGGTCTTGCGCAGACCTACGGGCCGAAGGTTCGGGTGAACGCGATCCAGTGCGGTCCGTTCGAGACCGACATCTCCAAGGCGTGGCCGGACGAGCTGCGCAGCGCACTGACCAAGCAGAACGCCATGGGCCGCGTCGGCCAGCCGAACGAAATCGTCGGCGCCGCATTGTACTTCGCCACCGACGCGTCGTCGTTCTGCACCGGAGCCACGCTCGCGCTCGACGGCGGTTGGCGATGACCGGCGGCACCACCGCCATCGACAGGAGGATTACATGAAGGCGCTCACCTACGCTGGGCCGCAAGCGATCTCGTTCGGCGAGCTGGACGACCCGGTGCTGCCGGGGCCGGACGGTGCGATCGTGCGGGTCACCGCGGCCGGAATCTGCGGCAGCGACTTGCACATCTACGCGGGCCACGGATTCACGCCCGGCACCGGCTACGGGGTCGGGCACGAGGCGGTCGGTGAGATCGTGGAACTCGGCCCGCAGGCCCACGGACTCTCGGTCGGCGACCGGGTGCTCGTTGCCGCGTCGGCGGGCTGCGACCGCTGCGGCAACTGCCGGGTGGGCGTCGTGGCGGCGTGCGAGCGGCAGCCGCTGCCGGTCGACGCCTGTTACGGGCTCGGCGGTTCGCTGCCGGGAGCGCAGGCGCAGCTGCTCGCCGTGCCGCACGCGGGCGGCAATCTGGTGCGACTGCCCGAGGCGATCGGCGACGAGGCGGCCATCGTGCTGACCGACAACGCGCCGACGGCCTGGTACGCGGCCCGGCGGGCGCGCATCGCGCCGGGCGACACGGTGGTGGTGATCGGGTTGGGACCGGTCGGGCTGATGGCGGTGCAGTCCGCGTTCGCCATGGGCGCGGCCCGGGTCCTCGGCGTCGACCTGGTCGCGGACCGGCGCGCCAGGGCGGCCGAACTCGGCGCGGAACCCGTCGAGTCCGACGACCCCAAGACGGCGGTACGCGAAATGCTCGGCGGCGGCGCCGATGTGGCGCTCGAGGCGGTCGGCGCGGACGCCACGATCAAACTGGCGATCAGCGTGGTCGGCCACCGCGGGCGGGTCAGCGTGGTCGGGGTCAGCCAGAACCGGGCCTACCCGTTCCACATGCCGCTCGCGCAGGTCAAGGAGCTCGAATTCCACATCGGGCTGTGCTCGGTGCAGTACGAGCTGCCCGCACTACTCCAGTTGACCGCCGCGGGCAGGCTGCGCCCGGAAGCGGTTGTCTCGCATCGGATGCCGATGTCGGCAGGACCCGACGCCTACCGCATGTTCGCCGATCGCGACGACAAGGTCTGCAAGGTCGTCCTGGATCCGTGGCAATGAACGACAACGCGCCCGCGCGCCGCCGCGGACGCCCACCCGCCTCGGAATCGACGGCGGGCGACACGCGCGAGCGCATCGTCCGTGCCGCCGTGGAGCTGTTCGCGGAGAAGGGTTTTCACGGCACCGGCGTGGCCGAGATCGGTGACCGCGCCGACGTCCAGCGCGGCGCGTTGTACTACCACATCGGGTCCAAGGAGGAACTGCTCTGGCAGATCCTGCGCGACTACACCGCACTCATGCTCGCCGACGCCGAACGCATCACCAGCGGCGGCGACGATCCGATCACCAAGCTGCGCAAACTGATCCACAGCCACGTCGGCCGGATCGTCGAGCACCGCCGCGAGGTCGCCATCCAGCTGCGCGACGTGGGATCGCTCACCGGCGAGCGCGCCGCGCAGCTACAGGAACTGCGCGACCGGATCCAGCTGCACTGGCAGCAGACGCTCGACGCGGGACACGCCGCTGGTTTGTTGCGCACCGCCGACCACGTGGTCACCAATGGCGTGCTCGGCATGCTGAACACGGTGACCTTCTGGTATCGCCCGCACGGCGGCCACTCCCCCGATGCGATCGCCGACATCCTGGCCGCCACCGTCCTCGACGGTGTCGTGACCGACAACCACACGAAAGGCTGACCATGGCTTGGGATTTCGAAACCGACCCGGAGTTCCAGCAGAAGCTGGACTGGGCGGCGGAATTCGTCCGCAGCGAGGTGGAGCCGCTCGATCTGCTCTACCCGAATCCCTACGACCGCACCAATGCCGAGGCCATGGCGCTGATGCGGCCGCTGAAGGAGAAGGTCAAGGAACAAGGGTTGTGGGCCTGCCACCTGGGCCCCGAGCTCGGCGGCCAGGGCTACGGGCAGATGAAGCTGGCGCTGCTCAACGAGGTGCTCGGCACCTCGGTCTGGGCGCCGTCGGTATTCGGTTGCCAGGCACCGGATTCCGGCAACGCCGAGATCCTGGCGCACTACGGCACGCCCGAGCAGAAGGCGAAGTACCTGGAGCCGCTGCTGGCCGGTGAGATCGGCTCCTGTTACGTGATGACCGAGCCCACCGGCGGCTCGGACCCGACGTTGTTCCGTACCCGCGCGGTACGCGACGGCGATCACTGGGTGATCAACGGCGAGAAGTGGTTCAACTCCAACGCGCAGTTCGCCAGCTTCCACATCGTCATGGTCGTCACCGACCCCGACGTCAGCCCGTACCAGGGCATGTCGATGTTCATCGTGCCCGCCGACACTCCCGGCCTGGAGATCGTCAAGAACTTCCACGTGCGCGGCTTCAGCGAGCACGAGGGCCACCTGCGCTTCACCGACGTACGGGTGCCCGCCGACCACCTGCTCGGCGCCGAGGGCCAAGGCTTCGTCGTCGCCCAGACCCGGCTCGGCGGCGGGCGGGTGCACCACGCCATGCGCACGGTCGCGTTGGTGCGCAAGGCCTTCGACATGATGTGCGAACGCGCGGTCTCGCGGCAGATGCGCAAAGGACCCCTCGGCGGCTTGCAGATGACCCAGGAGCGCATCGCCGACAGCTGGATCGAGATGGAGCAGTTCCGGCTGCTCGTACTCCGCACCGCGTGGCGCATCGACAAGGAACAGGACTACCTGAAGGTGCGCAAGGACATCGCCGCCATCAAGGTGGCCATGCCCAAGGTCATGCACGACATCGCCCAGCGCGCACTGCACCTGCACGGCGCACTCGGCGTCAGCGAGGATCTGCCGTTCGTGGACATGATGAACTACGCCGAGGTCATGGCGATCGCCGATGGACCGACCGAGGTGCACAAGATCACCCTCGCCAAGGAGGTTCTGAAGAACTACGCGCCGGGGGATCCGGTCTACCCGAGTGGGTACCGGCCCGCGCTGCGGGAGCAGGCGCGGGAGTTGGTCGCGCGGCGGTTGGAGCACGTCGTCGGGAACCTGTAGACGGATGCCTGCGCCGGGACCGTCGTGGCATGGTCCCGGCGAGCCTTCAGTCTCGGCGATTCGTCACGCGCGGCGAGGTCCCGTGCCACAATTTCGGAGCAGGTTGTGGGTCGGACGACGAGGGGATTTCCGATCGTGCGCACCGGATACGGCATCGCTGTTGCACTGGCACTTGCCCTCCTCGCGACAGGGTGTGGCGGCGAAGAGTCCGATGCGCCGAGACCGACGGTGACGACCGGCGCGTCGTTGACAACAACGTCCCCGACCGGCGCTTCTCCGGCAGGGCCGCCGACGACCGCGGCCTCGCCAACGACCGTTGCCACGCATACGGGGCTGCTGCCGCCGACCGCGCCGCCCATCAGTCGAACGACGCCGACCGGCGGGCGGGTCGGACCACCTACATTCACGACGCCGCCCCCGGCGCAACCTGAGCCGACGGACGATCCGTCCGAGCCCCAGCAGCCACCTACCTCATGAGGACCGCGCACGACGTCCAGCCCTTCGCGCTGCTGCCCTTACTCGGAGCCATCGCCTCACAGGTGGCTTTCGTCACCGCAGTGCTGTACTACTTCGGCTGGGCGTACAGCCGCGCCTACTTCGGGCACTTCGGTGTGCCACCCGAATTGCTCGAATTCTCCACCCGGGACTACGTATTGTTCAGCGTTAGTGCGATGTTCGTGCCGCTTCTCGCCACCATGTTCGGTGTACTCGCCTCCCTGATCGTGTGGCAGCTACCGGCCTGGCACGCGCTCAGGAGCCGACAGCCACGCACTACGCTGCGGTGGTGGCTCTGGCTCCTCGCCGGGGCTGGACTGCTGCTCATGGCAACCGCCGCCGTCCTCGCGTTCAAATCGACTCGATTCGCCGCTCCGTTCGCTGTCGAGGCACCGTTCATTCTGATCGCGGGCGCGGCGCTGGCCGGCCTGGCGAGCTGGCTGTGGTGGCGATATCCGACGGTCCTCGGGACGCGCCGCCCGGCTCGGACGGTGACGCAGATCGGTGCCATCGTTCTCGTCGCCATCGCCGTCATCGGCTACATCTGGGCAGTCGCCGCGTTCGCCGAACGCAAAGGCCACGACGATGCCGTACGCCAGGAATCGGAGCACTTCGTCAACCGGTCCTCAGTCGTCGTTTTCAGCGTCGACCGCCTCGGCATCGAGGGCTCGGGTGCCCAAGTCGGAGAGATCGCCGCGCCAAATGAGAAATACCGTTACGTCTACAGCGGGTTGTGGCTGCTCGCACGCACCGCCGACGGCTACTACCTACTCCCGCAGAAGTGGGAAGCCAAGCGCGATAGGGTGTTCGTCGTCCAGGAGAGCGACTCCGTCCGCATCGATATCGCGCGGAATCGCTGAACTCGGCGAACGGCGGGTGACCGCCCGCAACGCGACAGCGTTACGCCGACACCGCCGACAGCTCCGGTCGCGAATCCGAATACGGCGCAACGGGACTCAGTTGCAGCACGGTCGGCATCCGCCGCGTCAGGGCGGGCGGGCCGGTGAATACGAGGCGACCGGTGCGCAGCGCGTGCAGGACCGGGATCCGTCCCAACCACACCTGGTAGAGCGAGCTCACGTCGGAGCGAATGGTGACGTCCACCGGATAACCGGGGTCGGTGACGCACACCGAGGGCGCGCCGCGTTCGACGACGATCCAGTAGCGGCGCGGGTCGTCGGTGAATCGCACCGCGAGCACCTGCCGCAGGCCGGGGAACGAGGAGGTGTCCACGCGGGTGTGCATCCACCAGACGAGCAAATCGGCGTCGAGCTCGTCCGGGTCGGGTTCGCCGAAGGTCCAGCGCGCGCCCCAGGCGCCGAGGCCGAACAGGATCGGCTCGAGCTCGTGACCCGCCTCGGTGAGCAGATATCTGCCGCCGATCTTCTCGATCAACCCGGCCCGCTCGAACTGGCGCAACCGCTTGGCGAGCAGGGTGCGCGACAGGCCGGGCAGGCCGCGGGCCAGGTCGTTGAAGCGGGTCGTTCCGACCAGCAGGTCGCGCAGGATGAGCAGCGACCATCGCTCGCCCAACAGGTCGAGTGCCCGGGAGATCGGGCAGTACTGGCCGTAGCTCGCCGTCGCTGTCGTCACGCCACACCTCGCGTTCTCGGGGTCCATTTCGTGGACCGGGTCGGTCCACTTTCTGCACTATTCGGTTATCGCGGGGCTTCGTAGCTTCGAAACATGACGACTACAGCCATTCCCGCGATGACCACCACCGACTGGATCGAGCGCGCCCGCTCGGTCGGCGAGACCCTGCGCGCCGAGGTCGCCGAGCGCGACCGCAGCGGCGAGATCTCCGCACCCGCCTTCGACCTGTTGCGCGACACCGGCCTGTCGGCCGCCCTGGTACCCACCGAATTCGGCGGCGGCGGCGCGACGCACCGCGACATGGGCGAGATACTGCGCGAGCTCGGTCGCCACGACCCGTCCACCGCGGTGGCTTTCGCCATGCACGCGCACCTGGTCGCCACCCAGGTCTGGCGGCACAAGCACGGCGCCGACGCCACGCCGCTGTTCCAGAAGGTGGTCGGCGGCGCGCTGCTGGTCAGCACGGGTGCGTCGGACTGGGTCGGCTCCAACGGCCGCGCCGAGCGGGTCGACGGCGGCTACCTGGTGCACGCGCGCAAAGCGCCCGCCAGCGGCTGCGAGGTCGGCACGGTACTGGTCACCAGCATCCGTTACGACGAAGGTCCCGATGGCCCGCAGGTGCTGCACTGCGCGGTGCCGCTGGGCGCGCCCGGCGTCCGCATCGAAAAGACCTGGGACACTTTGGGTTTGCGTGCGACCGGCTCGCACACGGTGGTGTTGGACGGCGTGTTCGTCCCCGACGCCGCCATCTCGCTGATCCGGCCCGCCGACGTCTGGCCGCCCCTGCTGAACGTGGTGATCGGCGCGGCGATGCCGCTCGTCCTCGCCGCCTACCTCGGCATCGCCGACGGCGCCGTCGACACCGCGCTCGCCTTGGTGTCCGGTCGCGACGACCCGCACATCGTGCAACTGGTCGGCGAGCTGGCCAACGCCCACACGACCGCGGCCGATCTGATCGAGGCCATGTTCAGCGGCTCGGCCGACCTGGAGTTCGCCAACACCGACGCCTACGCGGCCCGCACCCTCAGCCGCAAGACGGTCGCCGCGGACGCGCTCATCGAGACCGTGCGGCTCGCGATCGAGACGGTCGGCGGCGTCGGCTACTCACGCTCCAGCGAGCTCGAGATGCGCTACCGCGACGTGCACGGCTGCCTGTTCCACCCGCTGCCGCGCGCCAAGCAGATTCTCTTCAGCGGCCATGTTCTGCTCGGACACACCCCGCTCGGCTGAACCGCGTAAACGATTCGCCCGTGTTCGGTGATGATGGAACAGGGACGAATTCGCCCGCGGGAAGGAAAACCATGGTGTCCGTGCGCAAGATCGCTCGATCCCCGATCGCCTGGGTACTCACGGCGCTCGTCGTAGTCGCCCTCGGCGCGGCGCTCGCGCTGTTCCAGCCTTGGCGGCTGGTCACCGACACCACCGTGAACGAGGCGGTCCCGACCGCGGGGCCGCCCGGCGGTCTGCCGCCGATGGATGCCGGGACGCAGCCGCCGCGCACGCTCGCCACGGGAACATTCATCTCCCATGAGCACGGCACGTCGGGCACGGTGAGCGTCTTGCGACTGGCCGACGGCAGCCGGGTGCTGCGGGTCGAGAACCTGGACACCTCCGACGGACCGGATCTGCACGTCTGGCTCACCGACGCCCCGGTGCTGGAAGGCACGGCGGGCTGGGGCGTCTTCGACGACGGCCGCCACGTGGATCTGGGACGGCTGAAGGGCAACAAGGGCAGCCAGAACTACGCCATTCCGGCCGATGTCGACCTCGCCGCTCTGTCCAGCGTCTCGATCTGGTGCGATCGGTTCAACGTGTCCTTCGGCGCTGCCGCCCTGCACGCCGTCTGAGGCGTCCCGCACCCGCGAAAAAATGACCCGACAAACGCGGGTTCCCTGTGCCACCATGTGATTCCACGATGATCGCCCCGACCGGCGGGGCGATCCGACGAGTATCTGGAAGGAGGAGGTGGCCCGTGCATCAGAAGATCGCGTATTCGGCGAACGGCAAAGCCGTACAGCGGTTCTCGACCGTCGAGAACGGACAGCCCATGCGCGGCGACGACGTCGCGGCGAGCCACCTCCCGGCCGACCGCTGACCTCCCCGGTTCCCCCGGGAACCGCCCGCGAGCCGCGAACCAGACGACCTGAGAGCGCCGCGAACCAGACGGCGCAGCGCTCCGCCAATCTTCCACTTCCTCCACGAAACATGGTGAGCCCCATGACGTTTCGACGTGCCGCCAGCCCGGCGTCGTTGACCGCCGACAACTGGATACACACCGGCGTTCTCGTACTGAACGCCTCCTACGAGGCAATCGACGAGGTCGCCGCCGAGCGCGCGGTCGTGCTGCTGATCAGCGGCGCCGCCGAGTCCGTCGCCGACCGGGAGCCGCACTTCCCGATCCGGTCGCGGCACATGGAGATCGCCTTGCCGGAGACCATCCGGCTACTGCGCTACGTCTACATCGAGCACACCGCCCGGGTGCACGACGAGAGCCGCGCCACCCTGGCGGCCGTGCTGCGGCGCGACGCGCACCGGTGCGGTTACTGCGCGGGTTGGGCGCGCACCGTCGACCACATCCGTCCGCGCAGCCGCGGTGGCCCCAACACCTGGAGCAACCTGATCGCGGCATGCGCGCCGTGCAACACGCTCAAGGCCGATCGGACGCCGGAGGAAGCGGGCATGCGGTTGCTGTGGCAGCCGAAGGCACCCGATCCGCTGGCCAAGCGGCAACGCCAGATCTGGAAGCAGCTGGCGAGCACCTGAGAACCGAGAAAGGAGTAAGGATCCATGACCGTCCGAACATCGCCGACCGGTGTCGAGCTCACGCTCGCCGACCTGCTCCCGCTCTCGGACGCCCGAGGGTGGCATCGGGCCGCGTGCCGCGGTGATCCGAATCACGAGGCCTGGTTCCCGTACCCGTCGCAGGACTTCGACTACGCGCGGAACATCTGCGCGAGCTGCCCGATCCGGGCGTCCTGCGCCGAGTTCGCCGCCGACACCGGACAGTCCGGTGTGTGGGGTGGGCACGAGTTCGACCGCGGGCGGATGATCCGCGAATAACCGGCCGCCGAGCCGCCGACGCACGACGACGTCGGCGGCTCGGGTGCGTCGAGGATGCGCCGGGCGCGTCGCGCGCCGAACCGGTGGACTCGCCGGGCGGGCGAACCGGCGGTGACCATACACTGTAGCGCCGTGGGCACTCATCGCAGCGGGACCAGATCTCGAGGTATCAGCAAAGGTCCGGTTATCGCAGTGGTTGCCATCCTGCTACTCGGCGCCGCGGTTTTCGCCTGGCTCCAGTTCCGCGACCGGGCCGCCGACCGCGACAGCGCGGCGGCCGCGGAGTGCGTGGAGGGCCCTTCGACGCTGTTCGTCACCGTCGATCCCGACCTCGAGGCGCCCGTGCGCGCCATCGCCGACAAGTACAACGCCACCGAGCCGCAGGTGCGCGATCACTGCGCGCGCGTGTCGGTCACGGCACAGCCCTCCGCCGAGGTGGCCGAGGCGTTCCGCGCGGGTGGTGCCTGGAACCCGGCGCTGGGACCCCAACCCGCACTGTGGATTCCGAGTTCCTCGCGTGCCGTCGAGATCATGCGGGTGCCGGGACTCGTTGCGGGCGAACCGAGTCCGATCGCGGGCAGCCCCATCGCGCTCGGCGTGCCCGAGCAAGTGCGCGCGGCGCTGGAAGGCGCGCGGATCGCGTGGGGCGATCTGCCCCGCCTGCAGCAAGGTTCGCTCGGCGAGCTCGGCGTGGCCGGTTGGGGCGGGTTGCGCATGGCGCTGCCGGACGGTGACGCCACGCTGGCCGCCGCGGTCGCGGTCGGTTCGGCCGTGGCGGGCGAGGAGCCGCTCACCGACGCGGGCGCGCAGTCCGGCCAAGTGGTCGCCGCGGTCTCCGGCTTGGCGTCCGGCGCGCCCGAGGCCGCCGACACCGCCGCTGCCCTCGCCGCGATCGCCGATCCGGCCCACGCCGGGAACTCCGCCATCCACGCGGTAGCCGCTACTGAACAGCAAATTGCCGGGCAGCCCGGCGTCGCCGTCTTCCGTCCCGCGGGCAATCCGCCGGTGGCCGATCATCCCGCCGCGCTCATGTCGGGCCCGTGGGTGGACCAGACGCAGAACCTGATCGCCGGACTGTTCGTCGACTACCTACGCAATCCCGAACAGGCGCCGTTCTTCACCAGCGCGGGCTTCACCGCGGTCCCCCCGCCCACCGGTCCCGGCGCGTCGCGCGCCGCGCTGGACAAGCTGCGGGCCACCCTCGCGCATCCGGTGCTCGGCGTGCATTCCACGGTGTTGCTCGACGTGTCGGCATCCATGTCGACCGCCGAGGGCGCGAGCACTCGACTGGCGAACACGCTCGGCGCGTTGCGGTCCACCATGAACGTCATGCCGCCGGACTTCGGCCTCGGCGTCTGGACTTTCGGCAAGAGTCTCGACGGCGTCAACCCGTACCGCGTGCAGGCCCGCACCGCCGCCCTCGCCGACGGCCAGCGCACCGCCGTCGACACCGCACTGAGCACTGTGCGCGCCACCGAGACCCGGCCCGACCAGGCCTATCCCGCTCTGCTCGCCGCATACCGCAGCGCCGTGAACGGCTACGCCGAAGGACGGACGAACTCGGTGCTGCTCATCACCGACGGACCCGACGACGACTCCTCGGTGACCGGTGCGCAGCTGCTCGCCGATCTCGCGGCGGCCGCCGACCCGGATCGCCCGGTGCGCGTCGACGTCATCGTGATCGGGGGCAACGGCACCGACACGCTCCAGACCGCCGCCCAGCGCACCGGCGGCACCTACACCCGGCTGGCCACCTCGAACGACCTGAGTTTCGGCAGCGCCGTGGTCCAAGCGCTCACCACGCCGTAGGTAGGCGGATCAGTCCGGTTCGACGCACACCAGCGCGCCCGACTCCATGGCCACCCAGATGGCATCGTCGGCGCCGAGCGTCAAACCGTGCGGTTCCGCACCGGGCAAGTCGAGTTCGCCGATCTGCCTCGCGGTGGTGATCCACCCGAGCCGGGAGCTACCCCACTGCGTGAACCACAGCGCCCCATCGGGTCCCGCGATGATCGCGTGCGGACGCGCCGCGCGATCCGGCAGCGGGAACTCCTCGATCGACCCGTCGACGGTGATGCGGCCGATCTGTCCCGCGCCGATCTCGACGAACCACAGCGCGCCGTCGGTACCGGCGGTGATGCCGACCGGGTTCGCTTGCTCGGTCGGCAGCGGGTACGTGGTGATCGCGCCGTCGGTGGCGACGCGGCCGATGGCGTTGGCCTGATTCAGGGTGAACCAGAGCGCGCCGTCGGGGCCCGCGGTGATCATCGAGGGCATTCCCTCGACCGGATACCGGGTGATCAGCCCGTCGCCCGACAGCCGCCCGATGTGACCGGACTGGAGTTCCGTGCACCACAGCGCGCCGTCCGGTCCAAGACACAAACCGTACGGCGCGTCGGCGGCGACGAAGGACAGCGCGCCGTCCGCGCCGATCCGGCCGATCCGGTTGCCGCGAAACTCTGTGAACCAGACCGCGTCGTCGGGCCCAGCGACGATCACCGTCGGCTGCCCGTCGGCCGGGTCGAGGGCGAAGGTCTCGACCCGCTCCCCCGTCCATCGGCCGATCGAACCCTGCGCGGCCATCGTGAACCACAGCGCGCCCGCCTTGTCGACGGTGACGCCGTACGGCGCGCCCGGCGCCTCGATCGTCGTGCGGATCTCAGGCAAATTCGTGCACTTCCTTTCGTTCGCCATGGAAGCGGCGGCGCAGCGCCCGGTCGTGGCTGACCACGACCACCGCACCCGGATACTCACCGAGCGCCTGCTCCAGGTCCTCCACCAGCGCCGGCGACAGGTGATTGGTCGGCTCGTCGAGCAGCAGCAGATCGTGCTCGCCCGCCAGCACCCTGGCCAGCGCGAGCCTGCGTCGCTGCCCTTCGGACAACGCTCCGACGGGCACGTCGAGCGCGCTCCGGTGGAACAGCCCGGTCGACACCAGCGCGTCCCTGCCGTGACCGTAGGCCTGGGCGACGGTCTGTGCCGGATCGAACGCGACCTCCTGGCGCAGGTAGCCGACGCGGCCCGGGGTGCGGGCGTAGATGGCGTCCAGCAGCGTCGATTTGCCCGAGCCGTTGGGGCCGTCGATCAGCAGCCGGTCGCGCGGGCCCAGGGTGAGTGCGCCGATCTCGAACGACTTCGCCTGTGCCGCACCGAATCTGCCGCGGAAACGCAGCGGCTTCGGTGGCGGCGGCACGGGGTCGTCGGTCAACCTGCGCAACCGCTCGGCCGTCTGCCGCACGCGCGAGGAGATGGAATTCTGCACCCGGCCCGCGTTGCGGTCGTAGGCCATCTTGTTGTTGTCCTTCATCCCCCGGCCCGCCGCGACCCGGTGCGCGGTGGTCGCGGAGAACTCCTCGAGCCGCCGGATCTCGTCCCGCCACTGCGCGTAGGCCTGCTCCCAGCGCTGCCGCGCCGCGGCCTTCTCGGCGAGGAAACCGGTGTAACCGCCGCCGAACCGGGTGATGCCGCCATGTTCGACCTCGATGATCGCGGTCACCACGCGGTCCAGGAAGACCCGGTCGTGCGAGACAACGACGACGGTGCCGCGATGGCCGCGCAGGCGGTCCTCCAGCCAAGTCAGTGCCGCTTCGTCGAGGTGGTTGGTCGGTTCGTCGAGCAGCAGGATCTCCGGCGACGCCGCCAGCAGGCAGGCCAGCCCGAGCCGTGCCTGCTCGCCGCCGGACAGGCTCGCCACCGCGCGGTCGCGCCCGATGCCCGCGAGCCCGAGGCCGTGCATCGCCTTGTCGACCCTGGCGTCGGCGTCGTAGCCGTCCCTGGCTTCGAAGGCGGTGAGCAGCTCGCCGTAGGCGTCCATGTCCTGCGCGGCGGCGGCTTCCCCCATGCGCCGCTCGAGGTGGCGCAGTTCGGCCAGGGCCAGATCGATGGCGTCGGCGACGGTTTCGCCTGCCGGCGTCTGACCGAGGTAGCCGATGCCGCCCGGCGCATCGACGGTCACGAGGCCGTCGTCGGCGCGCTCCGCTCCGATCATCAGGCGCAGCAACGTCGACTTGCCCGAACCGTTCTCCCCGACGATGCCGACCCGTTCACCGGGCCGGATCGTGAGCGTGACACCGTCGAGCACGCGGCGGTCGCCGTAGGACTTCGCGACACCCCGAAGGGTCAGTTGGGTGGTCAGATGGAACTCCAATCACAACTTGTGTAGCTTTAAGCTAGCAAGTCATCCACTTAAACGCAACAGGAGTTGTCTTTGGAGACTCGGAAACGGCCCGGCGGCCGCAGCGCGCGGGTCCGCGACGACGTGCGCGCGGCCACCCTCGCGGAACTCGCCGAGCACGGCTACCAGGGGCTTTCGGTGGACGCGGTGGCCCAGCGTTCGGGGGTGCACAAGACCACGGTCTATCGCCGCTGGCGCAGCCCGGAGGGACTGATCGCCGACGCGCTCGACCTCGCCGCCGCCGAACCGTGGCCGATCCCCGACACCGGCACGCTCGCCGGCGACCTGCGTGCGCTGACCGAACTGGTACGGACCGGATTCGCCGACGAGGAGGCGGGTCCGGTCGCGAGCGCGTTCATCGCCGCGGCCATGCAGAACCCCGCCGCCGCGACCGCGCTGCACGACTTCTATCAGGCGCGCCACCGACAGTCGGCCGAGATCGTGCGGCGGGCCGTCGACCGCGGCGAACTCCCGGCCACCGTGGACGCGGAGCAGATCATCCGCTTCGCCGTCGCGCCGATCTACTACCGGCTGTTCATCTCCCGCGAACCGGTGACCGCCGAGGACGCGCGCGTGGCGGCCGACGCGGCCCTCGCCGCCGCGCGCACTCTGTGAACAGGCCTCCGAATACGCGAAAGCCGCCCCGCCGAGGTGCGTCCTCGGTGCGGCGGCTGGCGTCGTGCGTCAGTCGGTGTAGGCGTCCAGCGGCGGGCAGGAGCACACCAGGTTGCGGTCGCCGTACGCGCCGTCGATACGCCGCACCGGCGGCCACACCTTGGCCCTGGCGTGCCCGAGACCCCTTGGGTAGACGGCGATTTCGCGACTGTAGGGATGCTCCCACTCGCCGACCAGGCTGGCCGCCGTGTGTGGCGCGCCGCGCAGCGGGTTGTCCTCCACCGGCCAGACGCCCGCGCCGACCTGATCGATCTCGGCGCGGATGGCGATCATCGCCTCGATGAAATCGTCCAGCTCGGCGAGGTTCTCACTCTCCGTCGGCTCCACCATCAGCGTGCCGGCGACCGGGAAGCTCATGGTCGGCGCGTGAAAACCGTAGTCCGCCAAGCGCTTCGCCACATCGTCGACGGTGACGCCGGTGCGCTTGGTGATCTCGCGCAGGTCGAGGATGCATTCGTGCGCGACCATGCCGTTCTCCCCGGTGTAGAGGACCGGGAAGTGCTCGTTCAGCCTGCGCGCCACATAGTTGGCCGAAGCGATGGCCGAGAGCGTGGCGCGGCGCAGGCCCTCGGCGCCCATCATCCGGATGTAGGCCCAGGTGATCGGCAGGATCGAGGCGGAACCGTACATCGCCGCCGACACCGCGTGCGAACCGCGCTCCAGCGGGTCGCCGGGCAGGTACTTCGCCAGGTGCTCGCGCACGGCCACCGGCCCGACGCCCGGACCGCCGCCGCCATGCGGGATGCAGAAGGTCTTGTGCAGGTTCAGGTGGCTGACGTCGCCGCCGAACTTGCCGGGACGGGCGAGGCCGACGAGCGCGTTCAGATTCGCGCCGTCCACGTACACCTGGCCGCCCGCGTCGTGCACCAGTGCGCACAGCTCGGCGACCTCGTGCTCGTACACGCCGTGCGTGGACGGGTAGGTGATCATGATGCAGGCCAGCCGGTCGGCGTGGTCGGCGATCTTCGCGCGCAGATCGTCCAAGTCGACGTCACCGTTGTCGCGGCACTTGACCACCTCGACGCGCATGCCGACCATGGCCGCCGACGCGGCGTTGGTGCCGTGCGCGCTGGACGGGATCAGACAGGTGTCGCGATGCGTGTCGCCGCGGTCCAAGTGATAGCGGCGGATGGCGAGCAGCCCGGCGTACTCGCCCTGGCTGCCCGCGTTCGGCTGCAGGCTCACCGAGTCGTAGCCGGTGATCTCGCAGAGCCAGTTCTCCAGATCGGCGACGACCTTCAGCAGACCGGGCGCGTCCTCGACCGGCGCGTACGGGTGCACCCTGGCGAAGCCGGGCCAGGTGATGGGCTCCATCTCGGCGGTCGCGTTGAGCTTCATGGTGCACGAGCCGAGCGGAATCATGCTGCGGTCCAACGCGATGTCCTTGTCGGACAGCCGCCGCAGGTAGCGCAGCATCGCGGTCTCGGTGTGGTAGCTGGTGAACGCCGGATGAGTCAGGAACTCGGTGGTGCGCGTCTCGATGGAGGAGGTGGGTGCGGCCGCGGCGTCGTCCAGCGACCGCGCGGTGCCGAAGGATTCGAGCACGGCGGCGACGTGCGCCGAGGTGGTCGCCTCGTCGCAGGCGATGGCGACATGGTCGGCGTCGACGAGCCGCAGATTGATGCCGCGCGACTTCGCCTTGGCCACAACGGCTTCCGCACCGCCGGGCACGTGCGCGAGCACGGTGTCGAAGAAGGTGCCGTGCACGACGGCGCCGTCCAGGCCCGCCGCGATTGCCGCCGCGTGCCCGTGCACTCGCCGCGCGATCGCCCGCAGTCCGTCCGCACCGTGGTAGCTCGCGTACATCGCCGCCACGATGGCCAGCAGCACCTGGGCGGTGCAGATGTTCGAGGTCGCCTTCTCGCGGCGGATGTGCTGCTCGCGGGTCTGCAGCGCGAGCCGATAGGCGAGGTCGCCGTCCGCGTCCACCGAGACGCCGACCAGCCTGCCCGGCAACTGCCGCGCGAACTGACTGCGCACCGCCAGATACCCGGCGTGCGGACCGCCGAAGCCCAGCGGAACGCCGAAGCGCTGGGTGGTGCCGAAACAGGCGTCGGCGCCCTGCTCGCCCGGCGGGGTGATCAGCGTCATCGCGAGCAGGTCCGCGCCTACCGCGACCAGCGCACCGCGCTCGTGCGCCGCCGCGATCACGGCCGTCCAGTCGACTATCCGGCCGGAGGCGCCCGGCGCCTGGAGCAGCACGCCGAAAAAGTCGCCCTCGGGCAGCTCACCGGTCGACAGATCGGCCTCGACGATCTCGATGCCGAGCGGCTCGGCCCTGGTCTCGAGCACGGTGCGGGTCTGCGGAAACAGGTCCGCGTCGACGAGCAGCCGCGCCGACTTCGACCGGCCCGCCCTGCGCAGCAGCGTCATGGCCTCCGCCGCCGCGGTGGCCTCGTCCAGCATGGACGCGTTGGCGACTTCCATGCCGGTCAGATCCGAGACCATGGTCTGGAAGTTGAGCAGCGCTTCGAGGCGGCCCTGGCTGATCTCCGGCTGGTAGGGCGTGTACGCGGTGTACCAGGCCGGGTTCTCCAGCAGATTGCGCACCAGCACCGGCGGGGTGAGGGTGTCGTAGTAGCCGAGGCCGATCATCGAGGTGGCCACGGTGTTGGCGTGCGCGAGCGCGGCCAGCTCGGCGAGCACCTCGTGCTCGGTGGCGGCGGGCGGCAGCGCGGCGAGAGCCCCGGCCGCGGTGTCGTCGAGGATGCTGGCGGGCAGCGCGGTGGTGGCCAGGTCGTCCAGCGATCCGACGCCGACGACGGGCAGGATCCGGGCTAGTTCGTCCCGGTCGGGTCCGATATGACGGTCGGCGAATGATCGAGTCACGGCAGCAGCTCCAAGGTCGGGCGGGTCGAGCCGTGTCGATGGGTAGACGCGGTGTCGACGGGGTCCAGCCCTCCCCCTCTGTCGTGGTGCCTGAGAGATTCGGGCGGCCCGGTCGAGGCCGGCTCCCTTTCCCCATGGGCGGGCGGTCCTGCGCATGCGCAGACCACCGCTTTCCAGAGGCGCCGAAGCCCGTACGGTCCCTGTTGCCTGAGAGATTGACGGGGAGGTGCTGCTCCTTCGGCGCCCGGTCTGTTCGAGACCGGAACTCTCCCGCACGGCGGCGACGCACCGCCAGTTTATGTCGCCGCCTCGCGAAACGATGCCTCCGCCCCGGTGTCGCCCTCGTCACTCCGCGCGCGCGCCGAAAAAGGCCACCGTCCCCGGTGGGAGACGGTGGCCGAGATTCGCCGGTATCAGCCGGTGGCTCTGTTCATCCGCGCCTTGCGCCGGAACGCCAGCTCGTCCTCCGGGCGCTCGGTCGCGCTGCTGGCGCGTTCCGCGGGGAAGTTGGCGATGGCGCCGGTCAGCTCGCGCATGGCGCCGCTGACCGCGATACCGAAGACGCCCTGCCCACCCTGCAGTAAATCGACGACCTCCTCGGGCGAGGTGCACTCGTACACCGAGGTGCCGTCGGAGAACAGGGTGATGCCCGCCAGATCCTGGACGCCCCGGCTGCGCAGATGATCCACGGCGATGCGGATGTTCTGCAGCGAGATTCCCGCGTCCAGCAGCCGCTTCACGATCTTGAGGACCAGGATGTCCTTGAACGAGTACAGCCGCTGACTACCCGAACCCGCCGCGCTGCGAATCGACGGCACGACGAGCCCGGTCCGCGCCCAGTAGTCGAGCTGCCGGTAGGTGATTCCAGCGACCTGGCACGCGCTCGGCACACGGTAACCAACTAGTTCATCGGGTACGGAGTCATCCGGGAACAGGCCGGGCTGAACCTCTGAGCCCTCGGTCGGACGGACGTCCGGCCGCCGCACATCCTGCGATTGCTCTGCCACTGACCACTCCCTTGCTCCGCAGACGCCTAGCCTCATCGATGGCCCGGCTCCGGTGATGACCAACGACCCGTCATTCCGGACGTGGCCCAACTATCGAGATTACTCCCGTTGATTGTCTCGGGAGCGACATCGTCGGACCAAACGCGACGCGCGGTAAAAGTCTTCAGCTGTAGTTGAGGTCTAGAAGATTTCGGCGAACCCTTCAGCTGTCGGTGGCCTTGAAGTCGTCCGGCGACACCGACTCG
Organism: Nocardia bhagyanarayanae; assembly: GCF_006716565.1. Classification (NCBI taxonomy): domain Bacteria; kingdom Bacillati; phylum Actinomycetota; class Actinomycetes; order Mycobacteriales; family Nocardiaceae; genus Nocardia; species Nocardia bhagyanarayanae. The sequence continues at coordinate 5,864,010 of NZ_VFPG01000001.1, forward strand.
AGGAACTCCTTGAACTTCTCCACCTCGTCCTCGCGTTCGTCGGGCATGACCAACCCGGCCTCCTCGAGCACCGCCTCCTCGGCATGGATCGGGCAACCGACCCGCAAGGCGATGGCGACCGAGTCCGATGGACGGGCCGAGATGCGCAACTCGTTGTCGAAGACGAGATCCGCGTAGAAGGTGCCCTCCTGCAGATCCACGATCCGGACTTCCTTGAGGGTGTGCCCGAGCTCGGTGATCAGGATCTTGATCAGATCGTGGGTCAGCGGGCGGATCGGGGTCACCCCCTCTTGCTCCAGCACGATGGCGGTCGCCTCGGCCTGGCCGATCCAGATCGGCAGGTACCGATCCCCCGACACCTCGCGCAGCAACAACACGGGCTGGTTCTGTGGCTGCTCGACGCGGATGCCAATCACGCGCATTTCACTCATGCCTGCGCCTCGCTAACGCTCGGCTCCGCCATGCGCGAAGCACGCTGAAACATGATTCGCTCGCTTCGCTCCCTCATGCCTGCGCCTCACTAACCCTCGGATCCGGCATGCGCGAAGCACGCTGTGACATGATTCGCTCGCTGCGCTCGCTCATAGCACTGCCTCCCATATTCGCCGGCCGCCCGACCTGACCGCTGCAGAGCTCGCCGTACCACGAGTCTAGGCGAACCCACAGCGGTGCTGCGATCGGTGTGCACAGCCGAAATCGGCGTGTTGCCGGGGTGGAATACAGGCGCGGAGGTCAGCTTCCGAGAGAGTTGCGTACCGAGGCTTTCACCAGGCAGGTGTGCAGCGTCAGCGACAGTGCCGCGAGTTCGCGCACGGTTTCCTCGGCCCTTGCTCGCGCGCCCGCGTCGCGGCTCTTCGCGATCGGCGCGGCGATCTGGGCGAGCAGCGCCGCCTCCCGGTCCGCGGCCAGTTTGAAGGCGCGCAGATGCCGTGCCTCGAGACCGAATTCGGCCATGGCGCGGGCGGTTCTGGCCAACGTCACCGCCTCGCCGTCGAAGAATCCCGCGGCGCCCGGTGAGATCAGATTGGCCCGGATCAGATCGTTGAGGAATCTCTCATCGATCTCGGCCTGTTCCAGCAGATCGGCTCGGGTGAGCCGGATTTCATGATCGAAGCGCAACTCGTCCGGCGAGACCTCGCCGGGCACCACGCCCAATCGGCGCGGCGCGGCCGTACGCGCGGCACGGCCGACCTGCGCGCCGACGGATCCGGAATCGGCGGCCGTGACCGGCCCCGACTCCGCACCGCCCGGACGACCGGAATGCGCTCGGGCGCGGGCTTCCCGCACACCGAGCGTGGCCGCCCCGCTGTCGATCGCTTCGAGTTGCTCTTTGATCACCTTCAGCGGCAGGTACTGATCGCGTTGCGCGGTCAGCACGAACCTGAGCCGTTCACAGTCCGCGACCGAGAACCTGCGGTAGCCGGACGGCGTGCGCTCAGGCCGGATCAGGCCCTCGGCTTCGAGGAACCTGATCTTCGAGATGGTGATATCGGGAAAGTCGGGTCGCAGCAGGTCGAGAACGGAGCCGATCGACATCCCTCCGCGCGCCCACTGCGCCGCGCCCGTCACAGCGCCGTGCCTTTCACACACATCGGCGCCGTCGTGCTCATAGACTGCCCGCACCCGCCGACGGCTCGTTCACGGAGGCGCGCGGTCCGGTGAGGAACACGAGCCGGAACTTGCCGATCTGCACCTCGTCGCCGTTCTGCAGCTCCGAGGAGTCCACCGGCTCCCGGTTCACGTAGGTGCCGTTCAGGCTGCCCACATCCACCACCTGGAAGGTGTCGTCGTCCTGCCGGAACTCGGCGTGCCGACGGCTGACGGTGACATCGTCGAGAAAGATGTCACTGTCGGGGTGGCGACCCGCCGAAGTGGTCGGCTGATCCAGGAGGAACCGCGATCCCGCGTTCGGTCCGCGCTTGACGACCAGGAGGGCCGCGCCGACCGGCAGGCCCTCGACCCCTTGGACCGGCTGTTCGCCGGTCTGCTCACCGGAGCGCGACGCGTCGACCTCGTTCAGGAAATCCGCGCGGAAGACCGACGTCGTCTCGGCCGCGGTCTCCTGGTAACCCGGGTCTTTGTTCTCGCTCACCGTTTCTCTCCTCCTCGAACCTGATTATCCATGCAAGCAGGTGATGCTTCGCCGACACGACCGGTCGTGTCGCTAGAACACCGGCATCGGATGCCGGCACATCTGTTGGCTTTGACCGTACCCTGCCGGGGCGTGCCCGTGCAGGTAGAACTGGGAAGGCCGCGTCAGGCCCCGATAACTCCTTGATAACCTGCCGCATCCAGCAGTTCACCCAGCGTGACATCGAGCCCGTCGGCGTCCGCCGCCTCCAGCTCGAACAGCCACCCCGCACCGTACGGATCGGTGTTCAGCAGCTCCGGCTCGGCGTTGAGTTCTTCGTTCACCGCAACGACTTTCGCGGCCAGCGGCGCGTAGATGTCCGAGACGCTCTTGGTCGATTCGACCTCGGCGATGCTCTCGCCGGCGCTCGCCTCCCGGTCCGCGTCGGGCAGCTGCACGAACACGACGTCACCGAGCTGAGACTGCGCATAGTCGGTGATGCCGACCCGCACCCGATTCGGGGCGATCCGACGAACCCACTCGTGTTCTTCGGTGTACCTCAGATCCTCGGGGGTTTGGGGCACTGGGCGTCCTTTCGTAGTGAACGTTGCACGCAACCTTATCCGCTATGGGTGACGCTGCCCCACAGCCGGTATCGCTCGCGCCACCGCAATGGCCTTGCCCGCGTAGAGCACGCCGGTCCACAGATACACCGCCGTGCCCCAGACAAGGAAGGCCCCGCCGAAGGCCCGGCCGAAACCGTCCAGCGCCCAATCCATCTGTCCGGCAAGCAACCAGGGCAGCGCGGACATGAGCGCGAAGGTGGCCGCCTTGCCCAGATAGATGACCTCGGGCGGGTCCAGGTCGCGCCGTTTGTACACCGAGAGCGTCAGGGTGAGCAAGAGGTCGCGGCCGACGAGCAGCAGCGCGACCCACCACGGGAGCAGACCGCGGATCACGAAGGCCAGCAAAGTGGTCACCAGGAAGAGCCGGTCGACGAACGGGTCGAGCAGCGCGCCGAGGCGCGAGCCCTGATCGAGCAGCCTGGCCAGCTTGCCGTCGAGGAAATCGGTGACGCCGCTGGCGACGAGCAGCGCGAAGGCCCAGCCGTCGGCTCGTTCGACGAGCAGCAGCCACAGGAACAGCGGCACGCCGATCAACCGCAGCACGCTCAGCACGTTCGGGACGGTGAGGATGCGGTCGTCGAACACCCCGCCGCCGGTGTCGGCGCGCTCGCCCGGTTCCGTGGTCCCCGATTCCCTTGTCACACGCCAGTGCTTACCGCAAGAACCCCGCGGACCGCCATCCGGGCTCGCCGTGGGATTACGCCACATCGCCCACCCTGAAAGAATGAGTGTGAAAATATCTCATCATCGATAGGTGAGGAGAGGATGTCATGCCCGCATTCGACTACGACGTGGTAGTGATCGGTTCCGGGTTCGGCGGCAGCGTGAGCGCCCTGCGGCTGACCGAGAAGGGATACCGGGTGGGCGTGCTGGAGGCCGGGCGGCGTTGGACGGCCGACGACCTGCCGAGCACGAATTGGAACGTGCGGAAATCACTTTGGGCCCCGCGCCTCGGCCTCACCGGACCACAGCGGATCAGCATCCTCGGCAAGTGCGCGGTGTTCTCCGGCGCCGGGGTCGGCGGCGGCTCGCTCATCTACGGCAACACCCTCTACGAGCCGCTGCCCAGCTTCTACACCGACCGGCAGTGGGCGCACATCACCGACTGGAAGGCCGAGCTGGCGCCCTATTACGACCAGGCCAAGCGCATGCTCGGCGTGGCGCCCAACCCGCGCATGACGCCCGCCGACGAGGTGATCAAGGAGATCGCCGACGATCTCGGTGTCGGCGACACCTTCCACGCCACGAACGTCGGCGTCTTCTTCAACGAATCCGATCCGGGCGCCGAGGTCGACGACCCCTACTTCGGCGGAGCGGGGCCGCGCCGCCGCGGCTGCGTGCACTGCGCGCGGTGCTTCACCGGCTGCCCGCACAACGCCAAGAACACCACCACGACCAACTACCTCTACCTGGCCGAACAGGCGGGCGCCGAGGTCCATCCGCTGACCACCGCGACCGCCGTGCGCCCCCTCTCCGGCGGCGGCTACGCGGTGGAGACCGAGCGTTCGGATCGCTGGATTCGCAAGCAGCGCAAGACCTTCACCGCCGAGCAGGTGGTGTTCGCAGGCGCCGCGCTCGGCACCCAGAAACTGCTGCACCGGATGCGCGACGAGAAGGTCCTGCCCGCACTCTCGCCGCGGCTCGGCGAACTGACCCGCAGCAACTCCGAGGCAATCCTCAATGTGGTGAGCCGCTCGCGCCGCGACTTCGCCGAGGGCATCGCGATCACCTCCTCCATCCACCCGGAGGCCGACACGCACATCGAGGTCTGCCACTACGGCAAGGGCCAGAACGCGCTGTTCCCCATGTCGGTGCCGATCGTGGACGGCGGCGCGTTCCGCTTCCTGCGGTTCCTGCTGGCGATCCTGGTGCATCCTTTGGTGTTTCTGCGCAGCCTCAACGCCAGGCACGCCTCGGAGAAGTCGGTGATCCTGCTGGTGATGCAGTCGCTGGACAACTCGCTGACCTCGTTCCGCAAGCGCGGGCAGCTGAAGACCAGGCAGGGCACGGGCGAGCCGAACCCGACCTGGATACCGCTCGCGCACGAGGTCGGCCGCCGCTTCGCGGACAAGGTGGACGGTGACACCCACGGCCTGATCATGGACGTCTTCGACATACCCGCCACCGCGCACTACATCGGCGGCTGCGTCATCGGCGAGAGCACGGAGACCGGCGTGGTCGACCCGTACCAGCGGGTGTTCGGGCATCCCGGCCTGCACGTCGCGGACGGGTCGGCGGTCACCGCGAATCTCGGCGTGAATCCCTCCCTGACCATCACCGCCCAGGCCGAGCGTGCCATGGCCTTCTGGCCCAACAAGGGACAGGCCGATCCGCGGCCCGCGCTCGGCGAGCCCTATCGGCGCATCGATCCGGTGGCGCCGGTCCGGCCCGCCGTGCCCGCCGCGGCGCCCGGCGCGCTGCGGCTGCCGATCACGCCGGTCGATCCGCCGGTTCCGGCCAACTGAGCGCCGCCGCCACGATGCGCCGGAATCGCCGGCGGCAGGATAGCGTGATCGGTTGTGTCCGACAGTGGTATCGATCTGCGCTCCTACGTCCCCGCCGAGGAGGTGCGGGCGAAGGGGCGGGCCCTGCGCGAGCGCGTACCGGTGACGTCCCGCGACCGCGCCGCCATCGGCGAGCGGCGGCCGGAGGTGCTGGAGTTCCTGCGCGCCGCGCACGCGGACCGGCTCGCCCACCTGGTGCCGTTGCGGGTAGGACGCATGATGTCGGGACCGTTCACGTTCTACCGCGGCGCGGCGGGGCTGATGGCCGCGGATCTGGCGGGCGGACCGGTCAGTGGGCTCGACGCGCAGCTGTGCGGTGACGCGCACGCCGCGAACTTCGGCCTCTACGGCACCGCGCGCGGCGAGATCATCATGGACATCAACGATTTCGACGAGACCATCACCGGACCGTGGGAGTGGGATCTGGAGCGTCTCGCCGCCAGCCTGGTGCTTGCCGGGCGCGAGTCGGGCGCCGACGAGGACGACTGCCGCACGGCCGCGCGCGACGCCGCCCGCGCCTACCGGCTCGCTGTCGACGCGCTCGCCGAACAGCCGTTCATGGAGTCCTGGTCCGCCCTGCCCGACGAATCGGTGATCAGCAAGGCCAAGGCCGACGACCTGCTCGACGACTTCAAGAAGGCGGCCAAGAAGGCGCGCAAGAACACCAGCGCCAAGGTCGCCGCGAAGTGGACGACGCACCTCGACGACCACGAGACCGGCATCCGCAAGCACCGATTCGTCAGCGACCCACCGGTTCTCACCGCGGTCGAGGACGCCGTGGAGCAGGCCGTAATCGACGGACTGGAACGCTACGGCGACACCCTGCGCGAGTCGCGGCGCAACCTGCTGGCCCGATTCGCCGTGTCCGACGTGGCCTTTCGCATTGTCGGCACCGGAAGCGTCGGGCTGCACAGCTATGTCGCGCTGCTGCACGGCAACGACGGCGAAGTGCTGGTGCTCCAGCTCAAGCAGTCCATACCGTCCGCGCTCGCGCCGTACCTGTCCGCGCCGCCGGTGCGGCACGAGGGCGAGCGAATCGTCCAGGGCGCCAGGCTCGTTCAGTCCGAGAGCGACATTCTGCTCGGCTGGACGACGCTCGAGCTGGGCGCGCGGGAACTGCCCTTCATCGTCCGGCAGTTCCGCAATTTCAAGGGCAGCATCGATCCGGCTGGGCTGTCCGCGGGCGACCTCGACGACTACGGCAGGCTGGCGGGCGCGCTGCTGGCCCGCGCGCATTCGCGCTCGCTCGACCCGCGCCTGCTCTCCGGCTATCTGGACGGCGACGAGCGCTTCGAGGACGCGGTCGCGGCCTTCGCGGTCCGCTACGCCGATCGCACCGAGGCCGATCACGCCGAGCTCGAACGCGCCGTCCGGGCGGGCGAACTCGCCGCGGAGATTCCCGAATGACCGGTGACGCACGCGTCCAACACGCCGTGTGGCACCGTCGGCGCGGCGCGCCCCGCGCCGTTGCTCGTATCCTGTCCACTGTCGAGTGACGACGTGAAGGGTGGTCGCGAATGCTCGTACGAGTACAGAACCCGGCTGGCACGAATGCCGAACGGGCGCTGATCGACTGGCTGCGCACCTGGAAGGATCCGGCCAGCCCGCACGGCGTGGCCACCATCAATTGCAGCCTGTTCCACAAGGACCGGTTGCACCAGTTCGACGCCGTCGTCTGGACGCCGACGAGCTGCGTGGTGATCGAGGCCGAAGCGCTCGTCGCCCGCCAGGACGGCGTGCTCGAGATCCCGCTCAACGGCCCGTGGACCATCAACGGTGAGACGGCCGCGATGGAAGGCCGCGACCGGCGCACACCGCTGGAGAAGTCCAGGGAGCATACCTTCGCGCTGCAGGACTGGCTGTCCGCCCGCGGCCTCGGGCAGCGCGCGGTGCACGGCGTCGCGCTGGTGGTGCCGCTGCGCGGGGCCGAGCTACAGATCCAACAGGCTTGGAGCGACCCGAGTTTCGACGTCATCCTCGGCAACGACCCAGGCAGGCTCCGGCACTACTTCGACACCCTCGCCGACAGCGAGAAGCATCTGTGGACCGCCAACGACGTCGCGGTCGCCTTCCGCGGTCTGGGCATCCTGCCCTATCTGCCCGCGCCGCAGGATCTGCTCAACGAGGGCTTCCTCGGCCCCATCGACATCACCCTGTGGCACGGCGGCCCGCAGCAGGCGCAGGCCGAGGCCTACGCCGAGGAGCTCGCCCAGCTCGAGCGCGACGCGCAGAAGCCGGCCTTCGAGGCGCCGTGGTACAGCCCGTGGAAGCTCTACCCCACCGAGCGCGGCGACATCGATATGGGCCGTGCGCTCATGCGGGCGGTGCTCACGGTCGGCATGGTCGCGGCCTTCGCGTGGCTGCTGTGGTTCGTGATCACCGCGATCCTGACCTACGGACCGGGCTGATCGCCGACGCCGCGTCGCCGCGCCCGCTGATCCAAGGTCACCGACCTCGATGACCGCGCCGCCGCTATCGTCGACGGGTGATGGACGAACGGCGGATATCCGGCGCGGTACGCGCGTACACCGGCGTGCTGTGCGCGGTGATCGCCCTGACGATCCCGCTGTCGTTCCCCGCGGACGGTGGACGAACGGATCTCGATCGGGCGGTCGAGGAGCCGGTCCGCGCGGCGTTGGACGGGTACCGCGGCGTCTACCACGTCCTCGTCGCGCCGAGTAACGCCTACATCCTGCTTCCGCTGCTCTGCGCCGCGACCACGTGGTTCGCCTACCGCCGCGAATGGTGGCGCGCCGCAACGATGTTCGTGGTTCCGGAAGTGGCCGTAGCGATCAACACATGGGTGCTGAAACCGCTGTGGGACCGCCCGCTGCACGACTATCCGGCCTACCCCAGCGGGCACACCGTGCACCTGGTCGCGATCGCGGCCACGTTCGTCCTGCTGACGGATTCGACCGGCGCACGGCGCACGGTCGCGGTGGTGTCGGTCGTCGCGCTCGGCGGTGTGGCGGTGGGCATGATCGGGCTCGACTACCACCTCGCCACGGACGTGCTCGGCGGTGCGGCCGCGGCCGTCGCGATGGCGATCGCGCTGTGCGCGATCACCGATCTCGCGCGCGCCCGGTCCGGCGACGCGCTCGGCGTGGACCGCACCGCGCGCGCTCAGCTCCGCTCGTAGACGCTGGCGTCGTCCAGCAACGCGGCGCGCAACATGTTCTCCGGCACGCCCATTGCCTCGACGAGCGTCAGCGCGTGCGGACGCAGCCGGTCCACCAGCTCGTTCACCCCACGGCGGACCGCCTTCGCCCGCTCCACCGACATGAACCGGTGCATGATGAACCAGGCCGAGTTCTCCTCGAGCATGGTGTAGACGAACAGATCGCACACCAGGTCGGCGAGCGCCTTGGCCTCCGGATCCTCGATGTCGCCGATGCCTTCGATGAAGGCCTCCAGCACCAGCCGGTCGATGTGCGCGGTGCCCGCGGCCAGGATGTGGTCCTGGGCGTTGTTGAACGCCTCGAAGGGACCGGTCTCCTCGGCTCGCGCGCGCAGCCGGTGCGCGGCGGTGCGCACCAGGTAGTCCTCGCGGTCGGCGAACAGCTGGAGCTGCACCGCGCGCCGCGACAGGTCGCCCTCGTCCACGCCGTCGTCGCCGCGGTCGCGCAACGTCTGGATCAGCTGACGCACCCCGGAGCGCTTGCGCACCACGTCGCCCGCCATGGTGGCCGCGAAACGCACCCAGCCGAGCGCGTCCAGATCGCGAACCTCGTCGGCGTAGGCGGTCAGCAGTTCCTTGGCTACCAGCTGGGTCAGAACGACATTGTCACCTTCGAAGGTCGTGAAGACATCGGTGTCGCCCTTCAAGGTCACCAGGCGGTTCTCGGTGAGATAGCCCGCGCCGCCGCAAGCTTCTCGGCACTCCTGGATGGCGCGGGTGGCGTGCCTGGTCTGGGCGACCTTGAGGCCGGCGGCGCGCTTCTCCAGCGCTCGCTGCGCGCCCGGCTCGAGGTCCTGACCGGTCTGCACCAGGTGCATGCGGCGCACCAGGTCGTTCTGCGCGAAGGCGTAGGCGTAGGACTTCGCGACCAATGGCAGCAGCCTGCGCTGGTGCGCGCGGTAGTCCAGCAGCACCGTCTCCTCGCCGGTGTCCGGATCGGAGAACTGCCTGCGCTTCAGCGCGTAACGCACCGCGATGCTCAACGCGACGCGGGCGCCCGCCGCCGCCGCGCCGCCCACGCTGACCCGCCCGCGCACCAACGTGCCGAGGGTGGTGAAGAAGCGGCGGCTCGGGTTCTCGATCTCCGAGCTGTAGGTGCCGTCGGGCGCGACGTCGGCGTAGCGGTTGAGCAGGTTCTCGCGCGGGACGCGAACGTGGTCGAAGACGATGCGGCCGTTGTCGACGCCGAGCAGTCCGCCTTTGAGGCCGTCGTCGGAGGTGGTGACGCCGGGTAGGTCGGCGCCCTGCTCGTCGCGGATCGGCACCAGCAGGCAGTGCACGCCCTGGTTCTCCCCCTTGGTGATGAGCTGGGCGAAGACCGCGGCCATCCGGGCGTGCTCGGCGGCGCCGCCGATGTAGTCCTTGCGCGCCGAGGGCGTCGGAGTGTGCACCACGAATTCCTGGGTTTCTGGATCGTAGGTGGCGGTGGTCTCGATGTTGGCGACGTCGCTGCCGTGCCCGGATTCGGTCATCGCGAAGCAGCCGAGCAGGTCCAGCGAGATCAGCCTGCGAATGTAGTCGCGGTGGCGTTCGGTGCCGAGATTCTCCACCGCGCCGCCGAACAGGCCCCACTGCACGCCCGCCTTCACCCACAGCGAGAGGTCGGCGTAGGCGAGCATCTCCAACCCGGTGACGGCCGCGCCCGGTTCGCTGGTTCCACCGTTCTCCCTACGGAATCCGCGCTCGGCGTAGCCGAGGGTCGCGATCACGCGCATCTGGTCGAGCACGCGGGCGCGCGCCGCCTTGTAGTCGAGGTAGGGATCGCCGGTGAATTCCTGTCCCGCCAGTTGGGTTCGGGCCTCCTCGCGGACGGACCCCCACGGTCCGTCGAGTGCCGCACGAAGGTGTTCTGCCGTCGTAGAGCTGCTGCCGGTTGCCATGACTTCGACCATAGTCGCCACGTACCACCCGGTCTCGAGCCAAAACTCTTGCCCTCGATTGAACAGCCGTTTAATATACTGAACATGTGTTCAAGCAACAGCCCGTATCGCAAGGATCCGCCGCGGACCTGACCACGGCGGCCCGCATCAGAGACGCCGCGATCGAAGTCTTCGGCGAGCACGGCTTCCAGGTCGGCGTCCGCGCCATCGCCGCGGCGGCAGGGGTCTCCCCCGGCCTCGTCAACCACCACTTCGGTTCCAAGAACGGCCTGCGCGCCGCCTGCGACGACCGGGTGCTGGAACTGATCCGCGACGAGAAGGTCAAGGCCATCACGGCGCCGAACGCCGCGTCCGGCATGCTCGCCGCCTTGGCCGAGATCGAGATGTACGGCCCGCTCGTCGCCTACATGGTCCGCAGCTTGCAAGCGGGTGGCCCGATGGCGGAGTCGCTCTTCGAGCACATGGTCGCCGACGCCGAGGGCTACATGCAGCAGGGCGTCGACGCGGGGACCATCAAACCGAGTCGTGACCACAAGGCCCGCGCGCGATATCTGATGACGCTCAATCTCGGCGCCGTCCTGCTGTGGGTCCAACTGCACTACCGCGACGGCGAGAAGATCGACTTCCGCAAGGCGATCCGCGCCATCACCGAAGAACTCACTCCACCGGCCCTCGAGTTCTACACCCAGGGCCTGCTCACCGACACCACCCTGATGGACACTGTCATTAAGGAGCACTGATGTCCGAGGTCATCGAAGTCGAAGATCTGCGCAAGACCTTCGGCCACGTCACCGCCCTGGACGGGCTGAACCTCGCGGTCCGCGAAGGCGAGATCCACGGCTTCCTGGGTCCCAACGGCGCGGGCAAGTCGACCACCATCCGGGTCCTGCTCGGCATCTTGCGCGCCACCTCCGGTCGCGTCCGGCTGCTCGGCCGCGATCCGTGGACCGACGCGGTCGGACTGCACCGCGAATTGGCTTATGTGCCAGGCGATGTCACGCTGTGGCCGTCGCTGTCCGGCGGCGAGACCATCGACCTGCTTGCCAGGATGCGCGGCGGTATCAACGCCGAGCGCCGCGCCGAGCTGATCGAACGCTTCGATCTCGACCCCCGCAAGAAGGCGCGCACCTACTCCAAGGGCAACCGCCAGAAGGTCGCGCTGATCTCGGCGCTCGCCTCCGACGTGCGGCTGCTGCTGCTCGACGAGCCCACATCCGGCCTGGATCCCTTGATGGAACAGGTGTTTCGCGACTGCGTGCACGAGGCGCAGCAGCGCGGCGCCACGGTGCTGCTGTCCAGCCACATCCTTTCCGAGGTCGAGGCGCTCTGCGACCGGGTGACCATCATCCGGGCGGGCCGGACCGTGGAGAGCGGGTCGCTGTCCGAGCTGCGCCACCTCTCACGCACCGCCATCACCGCCGAATTGCTCGGCGACCCAGGCGATCTCAGCCGGATCGCGGGCGTCGAGGACATCGAGCGCGACGGATCCACGCTGCGCTGCCAGGTGGACAGCGAGCACCTCGGCGAGCTGATCCGGGTGCTCGGCGACGCGGGCGTGCGCAGCCTCACCAGCGCCCCGCCCACGCTCGAGGAGCTGTTCATGCGGCACTACCACGTCGACGGCAAGGACGCGGACGCCGCGACGAAGCACGGGGAGAAGGTGCGGGCATGACCACCGCCACCGCCCACCGGGCCCCTGCCGCACCGCTTTTCGGCGAATCCGCCGATTTCGCGGGCACCGGGCAGCTGTTGCGCCTGTACCTGCGCCGCGACCGGATCGTGCTGCCGCTGTGGTCGCTGCTGATCGGACTGATGCCCGCCTTCCAGGTGGTCAGCATCAAGGATCTGTACACCACTCAGACCCAGCTCGACGATTTCGCGCGGACCACCGCGGACAGTCCGGCGCTCGTCGCCATGTACGGGCCGGTGTTCAGCACCGAGCTGGGCTCCATCGGCACCTGGAAGGCCGGGGCGATGTACACGATGATCGCGATCGCGACCATCCTGACCGTCGTCCGGCACACCAGGGTCGAGGAGGAGACCGGTCGCGCGGAGCTGGTCGGCGCCACCAGCATCGGCCGCTTCGCCGGACTCACCGCGGCGCTGATCATGACCTTCGGCGGCGCGCTGATCGCCGGAATCGCCTGCGCCGCTTCGCTCTACGCCACCGACCTGCCCGCTGCGGGATCGCTGGCATTCGGCGCGGCGCTGGCCGCGTCCGGCATCGTGTGGGGCGCGATCGCGGCGGTCGCCGCCCAAGTCAGCGCCGGAGCCCGGGTCGCGCGCGGCGTGGCGTTCGCGGCGCTCGGCGCGGCGTTCGCGCTCCGCGCGGTCGGCGACGCGGGCAACGGCGTGCTGTCCTGGTTCTCCCCGATCGGCTGGGCCCTGCAGATCCGGCCCTACGCCGACGAGCGGTGGTGGGTTCTGCTGCCGCTGGCCGCGGTCACCGTGCTGGCGACGGGCGCCGCGTACGCCCTGCTCGCTTCGCGCGACACCGGCTCCGGACTGCTCGCCGAGCGTCCGGGTCCGGCCGCCGCCGCGCCGGGATTCGCCGGGCCGGTCGCGCTGGCCTGGCGGCTGCAGCGCGGCACGCTGCTGGCCTGGACCGTCGGGTTCGCCCTGTACGGCCTGCTGATCGGCGGCGCGGTGAACAGCGTCAGCGACATGCTCGACGACAGCGGCGCCATCACCGATCTGGTCACCCGCATGGGCGGTTCGGAGAGCCTGGAGGAGTCGTTCATCGCCTACGCCATCACCATGCTGGCCGCGGCGGCGGGCGCCTATTCGATCTCGGCGGCGCTGCGCCTGCACGACGAGGAATCCAGCCAGCGGGCCGAGGCCACGCTCGCGGCCGCGGTGGGCCGGACGCGATACGCGTTGAGCCACATCGGTTTCGCGCTGGCCGGACCCGCGATCGCCCTGCTGACCGCCGGGCTCGCGATCGGCGTCGTCTACGGTCTCAGCACGGGCGAGCTCGGCGAGAAGCTGCCGGAATCGCTTGCCGCCGCGGCGGTGCAGGTGCCCGCGGTGTGGGTCGTCACCGGTATCACCGTCGCGATCTTCGGGGTCGCGCCGCGCTACACGCCGGTCGCCTGGGGCGTGCTCAGCGGGATGATCGTGATCTTCTTCGTCGGGTCGCTGGACGGTCTGCCGCAGTGGATCGTCGACCTGGTGCCGTTCGTGCACCCGCCGAAGCTGCCTGGCGCGGCCTTCGAGGCGACGCCGATCCTGTGGCTGCTCGGCATCGCCGCGGCCCTGCTCGCCGTCGGCATCGCGGCCTACCGCCGCCGCGACCTGCGCTGAGCGTCCTGTCCGCGCCGCCGCTCCTTTCCGAGCGGCGGCGCGCGGGCGTCTTCAGCGCCGGTCGGTCCCGGTCAGGCCCAGCTTGCCCGCCAGCCGATCCAGGTATGCGCGGACTTCCTCCGCGTCGCGGTCCGGCAGACCGAAAACCGCTTCGGTGACGCCGAGTTCGGCCCATTTGGCCAATTGGGCCGCGTCGTGCCGCCCGGCCAGCGCGATGATCTCCGGGGTCTCGGTGCGCCCGTGCTCACGCCAGATCCGGTGCAGCAGTTCGATCTTCTCGCCGAGCCCCTCTTCGGTGGGCGTGGTGATCCATCCGTCGGCGTTCTTGGCCAGCCAGGTGAACGACTTCTCTCCGCCCGCCGCGCCGAGCAGCACCGGGATGCGCTTCTGCGTCGGCTTCGGCCACGACCAGCTGGGGCCGAAGTTCACGAACTCGCCGGAGAAGCTGGCCTCCTCCTCGCTCCAGATCGCGCGCATCGCGTCGAGGTGTTCGCGCAGCACCGTGCGCCGCTTGTTGGCGGGCACGCCGTGATGGGCGAGTTCGTCGGTGTTCCACCCGAATCCGACCCCGAGGCTGACCCGGCCGCCGGACAGGTGATCCAGCGAGGCGATGGCCTTGGCCAGGGTGATCGGGTGGTGTTCGGCGGGCAGCGCTACCGCGGTCGAGAGGGTGATCCGCTCGGTCACGGCCGCGGCGGTGCCCAGGGCGACCCAGGGGTCGAGGGTGCGCAGATAGCGATCGTCGGGCAGGCTCGCGTCGCCGGTGCGCGGGTGCGCGGCCGCGCGCACCACGGGAATGTGGGTGTGCTCGGGCACATAGAACGAGTCGAAACCCGCCCGCTCGGCCGCCGCCGCGGCATCGGCGGGCGTAATGCCCCGGTCACTGGTGAACAACACGATCCCGTACCGCACCGCACGTACTCCCATCGCCAGAAATTAGAACAAGTTCTACCACCTTTCGGCGCGCCGCACCACGGATTCGGGGGGACGGACACGCGGGCTGACAGGCGCGGATGCCGGACCCGCGCGCTACGACTACGTTCGCGGGCATGAGTCTTGACGCGCTGTCGGGAGGAGACGACACGAATCGGCGAGCCGATCACCTCGGCTGGCGTAACCGGCTGCGGCCGCGTCGCGGACCGCATCTGCCGGGCGTCAGCCAGGCCGTCGGACTGCTGGTGGCCGACCGGCAGGCCACCGCCGACACCATCGTCGCCGCGCCGACTCCCCTGCAGCCGATCGACCTCACCGACGACGCCAGGGTCGCCGAGGTGCTCGATCTCGCCGTCCGGGTGGGCGAGGTCGTGCTCGCCTCCGGCACCGGCGTCATGGACACCACCAGCCAGGTGCGTTTCATCGCGGCCACCTACGGCCTTGCCCGCTGCGATGTCGACGTCACCTACGACGCCATCCGCATCTGGGCCGACCGCGGGCCGCTGCTGCCGCCCGCGAGCACGATGCGCATCGTGCAGTACCGCGCACTCGACTTCACCAGGCTCGCCGCGGTGGACCGGCTGACTCGGCGCATTCGCACCCAGGTGGTTGCGCCCGAGGACGCGCGCGCCGCGCTCGACGCCATCACCTCCGCGCCGCACCCGTACCACCGCTGGACCGCGACGTTCGGCTGGTCGCTGCTGGCCGCCGCCATCGCCGCACTGCTCGGCGCCGGTGTCGTCGTCGCCGCGCTCAGCTTCGCGACCACCGCGGCGATCGACCGCACGAACCGGGTGCTCAACCGCTACGGGCTGCCGTTCTTCTTTCAGCACATGGTGGGCGGACTCATCGCGGCGACCCCGGCGATCGTGCTGTCCACCCTCGCCGAGCCACTCGACATACGGGTCGATCCCACGCTGATCATCGCGGCGGGCATCACGGTGCTGCTCAGTGGTCTGCAACTGGTCGGTTCGGTGCAGGACGCGATCACCGGTGCGCCGATCACCGCGACCGCGCGCCTGCTCGAAGTGGTCATGATGACCGGCGGCATCGTCGCGGGCATCGCGCTCGCGCTGCGGCTGGGTCAGGTGGCGGGCGCCACCGTGCCGTCGATCGAGATGACCTCCGGTCGCGACATCACGGATCTGCCGGTCAAGATCGCGGCGGGTGCGGTCGCCGCGCTGGCCTTCGCGCTCGCCTGTTACGCCGAGCGACGCGCGCTGGCCGCTGCCGCGTTCGGCGGCGCGGCGGGCGCGATCAGCTATCTGCTCGTGCAGCACGCCGGGTTCGGTCCGGTGATCTCCTCCGGGGTGGCCGCCACCCTGATCGGTCTGGCCGGTGGTCTGATGGCCCGCCGCGCGTTGACTCCCCCGCTCGTCGTCGCGGTCGCGGGCATCACGCCGCTGCTGCCCGGTCTCAGTGTGTACCGCGGGCTCTACGCGATGCTGAACGACGAACCGCTGCTCGGCTTCGATCAGTTGCTCTCCGCTTTCGGCATCGGCTGCGCGCTGGCCGCGGGTGTGACACTGGGCGAATGGTGCGACCGCACGCTGCGCCGTCCGCCGATCCTGAGTCGTTTCGGTTCGCTGCGTCGACCGATCGTCCGGCGCAGGCGGCGGTCGAATCCCGCACACTGATACCGTGCCGCCGCTCCGGTGCGGCGGCGACGCCCGGCCCGGTATGGTCGGTCCGATTGATCGGTAAGGGTAGCCAAACAAAGGCTGCTGAATGAGGTGAGGTGGTTCGAAATGTCGGAGGCAGTACCTTTCTCGGCACGCATCCGGTCCGCCACGGAGCGTCAGCACGCCGAGGCGGAGAACTCCTCGTTCATCAGCGACATGCTCGGCGGCGCGCTCGGCATCGACTCCTACCACCGCTACACCGGCCAACTGTGGTTCATCTACCGCGCACTCGAGGCGCGCTGGCCCGAACTGACGGACGACACGGTCGCGGGCCCGTTCATCAAGCCGGAACTGGCCAGGACCGCCGAACTCGAACGCGATCTCGCCGCCCTGCTCGGCCCGGATTGGCGCGCCGGACTCAGGGCGCTGCCCGCCACCGCCGCCTACGCCGAGCGCATCGAGGAATGCGCGCGCGACTGGCCCGCGGGCTATGTCGCGCACCACTACACGCGCTACCTCGGCGACCTGTCCGGCGGTCAGGTGATCCGCGGCACCGCCGAGAAGCTGTGGGACCTGCCGCGCCGCGGCGACGGCGTGCGCTTCTACGTCTTCGACGGCATCGCGAATCCGGCCGCCTTCAAACGCGAATACCGGGCCCTGCTCGACGACCTCGCGCTGGACGAGCTCGAGCGCCGCCGGGTGCTCGAGGAATGCCAGCGCGCCTTCGACTTCAACTCCGCGATCTTCGCCGAACTCGCCGCCGAGTTCCCGGCACGCCGCCCGTCCTGACGATCAGTAGGCGCCCGCCCCGCGCGCGACCGCGCCGATGGTCTTGGCGATACGCGGACCTCGATCATCCGAAATGGCTTACCGCCGTGCCCGATTCGCCCGGCGGCGGCAGAGAGAACACCGACCGGGGCTGGTCGGTTTCACCGCGAGCGCGATACCGATCGGCGCGATCGCGAGCACGGGCGACTACGTCGAGCCGGATAACGACGATGCCGTGACCTCCGCCCTCGCCGCAGCGATGACGGATTCCGACCCCGCCGCCTACGATCCCGCCGAAATCCGCGCGCACGCCACCACATTCGCCCCGGCCGCCTTCCGCGCCAGGATGGCCGACATCGTTACCCAGGTAATGGACGATTGACCAAGTACGCCGAAAGGTTGCCGAATCGTGATCATCACACGGGGTAACTGGAAAAGGCTGTAACACATACCGTTTGACCTGGGGCGATGGTGAGCAGTTCCACACCGTGACGGGCGCCCATCAGCTTGCCCCACCGACGCTGAACCGATTACGGTTTCCTATAAGTCAGGACGAAGGTGTTCCTACTTTCGGCCCGACCGCTGTCACCGGGGGCCGATTCGTTGATGCCCGCATTCACCGCCGCATGTTGGATCAATGGTGCGCGACAACAAGTTTCGAGTGAACAGCAGGAGGGACGCGATGGTCTCCTACATCGTGACGGGCGGAACCGGATTTCTGGGCCGACGGGTCGTGCAAGGGCTGTTGGACGCCGATCCAGAAGCGATCGTGCATGTACTCGTTCGCGCCGAATCGTTAGCCAAGTTCACGGAATTGGCCGAGGGCTGGCACGGCGGCGAACGCGTTTTCGCCCTGGTCGGCGATCTCACCGCGGAGCGGCTCGGCCTGCGCGACCAGGCGCCCAAGGCCGATCACATCGTTCACCTGGGCGCGGTCTACGACATGACCGCCGACGAGGCCGTCACCCATGCCGCCAACGTGGCGGGCACCCGCTCGGTCATCGCGCTGGCGCGCGAACTCGGCGCGGTGCTGCACCACGTGTCCTCGGTGGCGGTCGCGGGCGACCACAAGGGCAAGTTCTTCGAGGAGGATTTCGACCTCGGCCAGAACCTCACCTCCCCGTATCACCGCACCAAATTCGCCGCCGAGCAGCTCGTTCGCGAGTCGCGCGGGGTGCGCTGGCGGGTGTACCGGCCGGCGATCGTGGTCGGCGATTCCCGCACCGGCGAGATGGACAAGATCGACGGTCCGTACTACTTCTTCTCCGCCATCGCCAAGCTGGCCGGTCTGCCGTCCGAGCTGCCGATGCCGCTGCCCGATCTGGGCGCGACCAACATCGTCCCGGTCGACTACGTCGCGGCCGCGATGGTGGAGCTGGTCCGCAAGCCCGGCCTGGACGGCCGCACCTTCCACTTGGTGAACCCGGAGCCGCAGCCGTTCGACGCGGTGTACGGCGCCCTCGCCGCGGCGGCGGGCGCGCCGACCGGCGTCGGCCCGATACCGGGCAGCGGGCTGGCGCTGCAGGGGCTCGCGCACCTGCCGGGTGTGCCCGCGATCCGCGATTTCCTGTTGGCGCAGTTGGGAATTCCGCCGGAGGTCGCGCCGCACGTGTCCTTCGCCTCGGAGTTCGTCTCGGAGTCCACCCGGGCGCAGCTGCGCGGCAGCGGCTTGTCGGTGCCGAAGTTCGAGAGCTACGCCGACCGGCTGTGGCAGTACTGGCGCGCGAACCTGGATCCGAACCGGGACCGCCCCGTCGTCAGCGGCGACCCGCTTTCCGGCCGGATCGTGCTCATCACCGGGGCGTCCTCCGGCATCGGCCTGGCCACCGCGCACGCCGTCGCGGCGCGCGGCGCGACCGTGCTCATGGTGGCGCGCGGCCGCGCGGACCTGACCGCGGCGGCCGAGTCGGTGCGCGCGGAGGGCGGCGTGGCGCACATCTACCCGTGCGACATCACCGATCCCGAGGCCGTCGACGGCTTGGTGCGCGCGGTGCTCGCCGACCACGGCCACGTCGACTACCTGGTGAACAACGCGGGCCGCTCGATCCGCCGTTCGGTGGTGAACTCCACCGACCGGATGCACGATTTCGAGCGCACCATGGCGGTCAACTACTTCGGCGCGGTCCGGCTGATCCTCGGCCTGCTGCCGTCGATGCGGGCGCGCCGTTTCGGCCACATCGTCAACATCTCCTCCATCGCGGTGCAGACCAAGGTTCCGCGCTTCGCCGCCTACGTGGCCAGCAAGTCGGCCCTGGACAACTTCAGCGAGATCGCCGCGGTCGAGAACCGGGACGCGGGCATCACCTTCACCTCGGTGCGGATGCCGCTGGTGCGCACCCCGATGATCGCGCCGACCGACCTCTACCGTTCGCTGCCGGTGCCGGATCCCGATCGGGCCGCGGCCATCGTGGTGCGCGCGCTGGAGGACCGGCCGCACCGCATCGACACCCCGGTCGGCACCTTCGCCCAAGCGGTCGACCTGCTGATGCCCTCGGTGAAGCGCACGATCATGCATCAGGGTTTCCGCATGTTCGGCGAATCCAGTGCGGCGAAGGGTGTTTCGGTCCCGGCCCAGGTGTCCCCCGGCGCGGCGGAGGAGAACGGCTCGGGTCGCGGCCCGCTGACGCTGCTCGCGCCGGTGCTGATGCCGCTCATGGCGCTGCCGAGCCCGGCGGCCAGGGTCGCCAGGGTGGTGCCCGGCCTCCAGTGGTAGCGCCGCTCAGCGGATGTGCGTGAGCTCGTCCGGATTGGTGACCGAGTAGATGCCGCGCACGGTGTCCTCTGCGGTCACGTCCAGCACGACCACGGCCAGCGGGGCTTCGCCGTCGAACAGCACCGCGCACGGATCGGTGCTGACGGCCCGGTACCGAACTCGGTAGCCGGGCCGCAGCCCGCGCGCAACCTCGACGAACAGCCGCGCCACCGCGCCCGCGCCGTGCACGGGGCGCAGGCTGGTGGCCGGTCCGCGCTCGCCGCCGTCGGTCCACAGGGTGACGTCGGGCGCGAGCACGGCGAGCAGTTCTTCCAGGTCGCCGCCCATCGCCGCCGCGACGAACCGTTCGGTCACCGCCCGGCACGCCGTGGTATCGGCGTGCTCGCGAGGACGCCGGGCCTGGGCGTGGCCACGGGCGCGGTGCGCGATCTGGCGCACCGCCGCCGGGTCGCGGCCGAGGATCGCGGCGATCTCGGTGTGCGGGTAGCCGAACACCTCGTGCAGCACGAACACCGCGCGCTCCAGCGGTGTCAGCGATTCGAGGACGACGAGCAGCGCCATCGAGAACGTCTCGGTGCGCACCACCCGGTCGGCGGCGTCCGGTTCTGGCTCGGCCTCGCGCCCGACGGGTTCCGGAAGCCACTGTCCGACAAAGGCTTCCCGCCGCCGGATCGTCGCGCTGCGCCGGGCCAGCGCCTGATTCACCGCCACCCGCACCAGGTAGGCGCGCGGGTTGCCGATCTGCTCGGCCGACAGCGCCGTATTGCGCGGCGCCAGCGACAGCCACGTCTCCCGCAGGACGTCCTCGGTGTCGGCGACGCTGCCGAGCATCGTGTAGACGACCGAGAACAGCAGCTCACGGTGTCGCATGAACACCTCGGTCGCGGCATCGGTGTCCACCGCGCCCACGGTCCGGTCTTCCATCGGATCTCCCTGTTTCGCCCGCTCGTCTCGAGCATGAGAGTGGTTCGCGCCGTCGCGGTGTGACGTGATGGGGACCAGGGGTGATCCATTTCACTCCCGCGCCACACTCGCGCGGCCCCCGCCACTCCTTTCCTCCGAACGCGGCGGCCCGCCTCGACATGTTCTGCCTGCCCGGCAATCTCGCGGCCCAGCGGGCGCTGGCCGCCGAACGCGACGTACATCGCGGACTTCCGCAGCGCGGGCGCCCTGGCGACCGCACCGGGCGGACACCCGAGCCAGTCGCTCGCGGCGTCCGCGCACACGGCGATGGGGCCGACGTCACCGCCGGCCCCATCTCCCGGATTTCCCGGTCCGATGCTCAGACGCGGACGGCCGCGAAGTTCGCGGCGAGCCACATCGCCCATCCGTAGTTGCCGTGCGCCGCCGGATCGAAACCGCCGCCGCACACCGGGTCACCGCCGGTGCAGTAGTTGGCGGTACGCCAGGCGTACAACCCCGGCACGTTCCATCCGACCAGCCGGACCGGATCACCGAACAGCAGGACCGCGGCGATCCTCGACTCCAATTCGTAAGGCAGCACGTACATTCCGGGCAGCGCCGTCACGATGCCGGTGCCGAGCACACCGTGCGTGACGACCGCGCCCTGCGAGTAACCGACCAGGATGAACCGCTGATCCGGACACATCGCCGCCTGGGCCATGATGTGACCGGTCATGTCTCGCGTGCCGTCGCTCACCGAGGACGGAACGAGCAGGTCCGCCGGGTAGTTCACCGCGTATGCCGTGGAGTCGACCGGAAGCGCTTGGAGCAGCGTGCCGTACAGTGGATCGCCCACCACACTGCCCAACCACCCCGGTTCCCCGGTACCTCGGGCAACGACCACGTCCACTGCGGCGCACGCGTCCGCTGACGCCTGCGTGCCGAGACTTGTCGTCGCTCCGACGCCCACCACGAGCAATAGCACTGCGAATGCCCTTGCCAGAGGTCGCTTTCGGAACAGATTTACCTTCCGGTTGGCCATGACGATCACCCACTCACGCCGTTGTGAGACAACGCCGAGTGACGGTTGTCAGTGACAATCACTCGGCTATATCCGCGAAGGTAAGAACGGCAGTGAGTTGCGTCAAGCAACTCGATCCAAGCGAGACCGAGTCATCGCACAATCGTTGTGCGCGAATGTCGCCCGGCGTTTCGGGCACACGACGGCACGAGAATCGCTGCGCCCGTGGAGGTTCACGTGCCGGATCCGCCCTACCCCGGGAGTACCCCCGCGTCGTCACGGTTACCCCGAGCATTTCGGCCGAGCCAGTAACTCCCGTGCGTCGCTCGGGCACGAACGGCGACCGAGCGAACTTCCCGCTCCCGGAAGAGATGCCGCCGTTGGGCCGCGCGGGCTAGGGCACGCACAGCGATGGGGTGTCCGACGGCTGGGTCCGCACCGCCGAAGTCGCGGGCGGCACGACGGGCGCAGGCTCGGCCGAGGCTGCCGAATACAGCCGCATGCCGGTCCGCTGTTCACCGGCATCCATCGTCACGCCCATGATCTCCGCCTCGTGCCCGTACGCGTCCGTGACCCGCGCGATGAACGGTCCCGAGCCGGCCGCCACGAGGGTCCAGTAGTTGTCCTTCCCGCGCGTCAGCTCGCGCCACTGCTCGCTCGCCTCGTCGCGCAGCGCGACCTGACGAATCGGGTTGCCGGTGCCGGTGATCAGGATCGCGAGCCAGCCCGCCGTGGAATCCGGCTTCACCACGTAGCCGAGCTCGGGCGCCGGCTCCGGATTCCGCACCAGCCGATAGCTGACCTGCGCGACGCCGTCGGCGCGGTCGGCGATCCGGTCGAACGCGGCCGCGCTCAGATCCAGCTGTCCCGGAGCGCATCCCGGGCAACGGTCGGCGATGAGCACACGCACCGTGCCGAGCGGGCCACGCACGTCGATATGCCCGCCGCACAGATGGGCGCCGCCGAACTCCTGGGTGGACAGGCCCGCGTAGAGCCCGTCGGCGGGTAGGTCCTGGTAGGAGCAGGCGACGGTCGAGGTGGACGAGTAGTACCGCGCCTCGCCGGGCATCGGCGGCAGCGGCGGCGAATGCCGCGCGGGCACACCGGAATTGTTTCCGGTCACCGGCGACCAGGTCGGAAGGACCAGGTCACCGCCCGCCGCCGACTCGCACGAGACCGCCTCGGGCCGCGTCGCCCACACCGCGACGCCGACCACCGCGATCACCGCGCCCACGGACGCCCACACCCAGCCCATCCGAAAATTACCCTGCTGTATCGGTATTCGGTGCACCGTCGTCCCCGGCTTCCGGCTCTCCCCACTCGCGGACTGTCGATCCTGTCTCGACTAGGAAACCAGCACAATTCGCCCCGCACGGCCCGAACGGAAATTCTTCGCCGTGCGAGACTCGTTCGTCGGCAATCCGCAAGCAAATAGCGGGCATTCGAGACTGGACGGACGCCCGTCACCGAAAAAGATCCGACCGGGCCTCCGCTAAGAGCTCGCCCGCTCCAGTTCGGCGTCCATCCCGGATAGCTGGTGATCCATCCGATCACGCTTGGCGCGCAAGTATCGGATGTTGTGCTCGGTCGGGGTGGATTGCAGCGGCAGCCTGCGCACCACGGCGATGCCGTGCTCCTCGAGTCCGGCCTGTTTGGCCGGGTTGTTGCTCAGCAGCCGCACCGAGCGAATGCCGAGATCGGCGAGCACCTCCGCGCCCGCGGCGTAGCGGCGCGCGTCCACCGGAAGCCCGAGCGCCACATTGGCCTCGACCGTGTCGGCGCCGCCGTCTTGAAGCTCATAGGCGCGCAACTTGTTCAGCAGTCCGATGCCGCGCCCCTCCTGCCCGCGCAGGTACACCACGACGCCGCTGCCCTCGGCGGCGACCGCGCGCAGTGCGGCATCCAGCTGGTCGCCGCAGTCGCAGCGCAGCGAGCCGAGCGCGTCGCCGGTGAGGCATTCGGAGTGCAGTCGCGCAAGCACCCCGTCCCGGCCCGGTTCGCCGAAGACCATGGCGAGCGATTCGGTTCCGGTGAGCTCGTCGCGGTAGCCGACGAGCCGGAACTCGCCGTACTTCGTCGGCATCCTGGTCTCCACCACGCGCGTCACGCTCCGCTCGGCCCGGCGGCGGTATTCGATCAGGTCGGCGATCGAGATGATCGGCAGGCCGTGCGCGCGGGCGAACTCGCGCAGTTCCGGCAGCCGGGCCATGGCGCCGTCGTCGCGCACGACCTCCGCGATCACCCCCGCGGGACGAAGTCCGGCAAGGCGGGCGAGATCCACCGCCGCCTCGGTGTGCCCCGGCCTGCCGAGGACGCCGCTCGGATGCGCGCGCAGCGGGAAGACATGGCCGGGGCGAGTCAGGTCGTTCGCCCTGGTGCGCGGGTCGGCGAGCAGGCGAAGCGTGTGCGCGCGGTCGGCGGCCGAGATTCCGGTGCTGACGCCGTGCGCCGCGTCGACCGACACGGTGTACGCCGTGCCCTTCGGGTCCTCGTTGACCGCGGTCATCGGCGGCAGCAGCAGGCGGTCCAGATCGGGTCCGGCCATCGGCGCGCACAGCACGCCGCTGGTGTGGCGGACCAGGAACGCGATGGATTCCGTGGTCGCCAGCTCGGCGGCGAGGATCAGATCGCCCTCGTTCTCCCGGTCCTCGTCGTCCACGACGACCGCCATCCCGCCCGCAGCGATCGCGGCGATCGCCGTCTCGACCGGATCCAACGTCCGCTGTCCTGCGAATTCGGTACGCATGACCACCTCCTATATGACTAGTAGAAATATCCCTAATCGATATAGAAAGCGGCAGTCCCGCTCAGCGGGCGCTCTCAGGACGCGCGGCGCCCCTTGCCCTTGGCGGCCCGCTTCGGACGCCGGCCTTCGGCGAGTTTGTCGACGTCGGCGAGCAGTTCCTTGGCGAAGTCGCGTTCGGCCTCGTAGTGGCGCACACACCAGCGCAGCACCGCGCCCGGGTAGGCCCAGTCCGGATTCTCCTCGGCGCCCTCGGCGTCCACCTCTGCGAGCTTGCGCATCCGCTCGGCGTAGCCGATGTGTTCGGTGAGGATTTCGCGCAGCCGGTCCGGTTCGGCGAGATGACCGAGCCAGGCGCGCAGCATCACGCTGTGCTTGAGGACGGGCGCCTCCACCGGAGCGTCATTGACCCAGTGCGCGGCCGCTTCGCGACCCGCCTCGGTGATGGCGTACATCCGCTTGCCGCGCACGCCGTCGTCCTGCAGCACCGTGCGCGAGGTGGCGTAACCGTGCTTCTCCAGCCGCTTGAGCTCGGCGTAGATCTGACTGAACGAGGGACTCCAGTAGAAGAACTGGAGACTCCAATCGGCCCACTTCTTCAGGTCGTAGCCGGACAATTCGTCGGCGTGCGAGAGCATTCCGAGCACGGCCCAGCTCGTCGTCGGCAGGTCGGGCGCCCCGGCGTCGGCGGGGACAGGCTTGGCTTCGGTCACGCTAGGACTATATCGCTTAGGCATATAACGGGTGAGAAATCCCGTTGAGTGGGATTCGCGCGGCATCGATCCGCCGCCGATGTGACAGGTTTCACAACACGTATCACCAGAGCATCGGAGGGCGATCCATGTCCACCATTCCCCGCGACCCCGCGACTACCGAAAGTCCGGGCGCCGTATCCGAATCCGTCGACGACACCGGGCGACTCGACGGAGCGTCGCGCGGCCGGATCTTCGCCGTACTCGCGGTCATCGTGCTGTTCACCGAGGTCGCCCCGATGCAGTACACGATCGTCGCCGCGGCCCTGCAGAAGATCGCGCCGACCTTCCCCGGCGTCGGCGCGAACATCAACTGGGCCATCATCGTTTTCGGCCTCATCGGCGCCGCCGCCTCGCCACTGATCGGCAAGATGAGCGACGTCTGGGGCAAGAAGCGGATGTTCCTCGTCTGCGGCGTTCTGTTCATGCTCGGCTGCCTGCTCGACGCGGTCACCTCGAACTGGGCGCTGTTCCTGATCGGGCGTGGCCTGCAGGCCACCGCCATCGCGACCGCCGTGATCGCCTACGGCTTGATCCGGGATCTGTTGCCGCGCAAGTACGTTCCGCTCGGTCTCGGCATCACCGCCACCGGCCTCGGGCTCTCGGCCATCGCGGGTCCGCTGCTCGGCGGCTTCCTCGTGGACAACTACAGCTGGCGCGCCATCTTCTGGTGCCTGGCCGGATTCACGCTGCTGATGCTGCCGCTGGTCTGGTTCGTGGTGCCGGAGTCCAAGCTGCGGGTGCCCGAACGCATCGACATCCTCGGTGCGGTGCTGCTCTCCGCAGGCGCCGGTCTGACCCTGATCTACCTGGACAAGGGCCACGACTGGGGCTGGAGCAGGCCGACCACGCTGGCCTGGCTGGTGGCCGGTCTCGCGCTGCTGGCGCTGTTCGTGGTGATCGAGACCCGGGTCAGCAGGCCGATCATGGACATGCGCCTGCTGTTCCACCCGCGGGTGGCCCTGGTGCTCGCGGGCGCCCTGTTCGCGTCGTTCCTCATCGGCGTGCAGTCCTACGCGCTCGGCTACATGACGCAGACGCCAGACCAGGCCACCGTCACCGCGGGCGTCCAGCAGGCGACGCTGGCCCAGATCCAGCAGCAGACCGGACACCCGATGCCACCGGAGGCCGTGCAGGTGCTGCTCGATCCCGGCTACAGCTACGGAAACGGTTATACGCTACTGGAATTCGCGGTACGCATCGCGCTGCTGCAAGCCGTGCTCGCGATGCTGTGCGGCGCGCTGGCCGGTGTGCTGGCCCGCAAGATCGGCGCCAGGATTCCGCTGATCGCCGCGCTCGCGCTGTTCGTCGGCGCGGGAGTCTGCTACGCCGTGCTGCCGCACACCTGGGTGGTGTTCCTCTGGGTGAGCGCCGCGTTCGGCATCGGGTTCGGTTTCTACTACGCGGCCATGCCGATCCTCATGGTCGAGGCCGTCCCACAGGAACAGCAAGGCATCAGCCTCGGCATGCTCGGTGTCATGCAGTCCATGGGCGTGGCGATCGGGTTGGCGATCGTCACCGCGTTCCTCCACGCCAGTCCGATGCGGGCGCTGGTCACCGTCGCCGGTCAACCCGCGCCGCCGAACCCGATTCCCGGCATATTCGGCGACCGCGGGTACGAGCTGGGATTCTGGGTCGCGGCGGGCGCTTCCGCGCTCGCGCTGCTGATCGCGCTGGTCATGCGGCACGGCCGCACACCGGCGACCGGCGGCACCGCGTACTGAGTCGCGCGGCGGGGGCTGGCACACCGGCCCCCGCCGCTCGCGATCAGCCCGGTTGGGTGTTGTCGAGGACGCGATACTCGGCGTCGGCGACGCTGCCGAAGTCAACCCCGGTGAGCCGGAGCATCAGCGCGAACAGATCGTCCTCCTGGTGCAGTCCGAGACCGTCCTCTTCCGGAAGCGGCACGCCCTCCTGGGCGACCGGCTCTCCTTCGGCGACGAGGACGTCACGCACGAGTTCGCCGTCCACATACCAGCCCACGCCGTACATATCCGTCGTGCCGTTCCCGAGGAACGTCAGCAGCCGACGCCCCTTCGCCAGTCGCGGGCCGACGGATTCGTCGTACAGAGCGCTGATCCACGGATCGGCGAGGACGGTCCACCCACCGACCGTCGCGACTGCGTAATCGCCCTGGAAGCTGTTGCTGAAAACCTCGTAGCCCGAGACGGTTTCACCGTTATCGTCCGGCGCTCCCGGTAGTGCGGCGAGTTCGTCCGTGCCGACCTCACCCTCCACCAGCAGACCGGCCACATTCCACCCCATGCTCTTCTCCTGCCCTCGCCGTCGGGGCGCACACCCCCGGAGTAGTGTGCACGCCATGTCGCGGACGCGCATCATTCGCATCGCTACCCGATCCAGCCCCATGGCGCTCGCGCAAGCCGAGCACGTGGCGGCGCTGCTGGCCGGGCTGGGGGTGGACAGCGAACTGGTGAAGGTGACCACCGCGGGCGACCGGTGGATGGGGGATCTGTCGAAACTCGGCGGCAAAGGCGCGTTCGTCAAGGAGATCGACCTCGCTTTGCAGTCGGACCAAGCCGATCTCGCGGTGCACTGCCTCAAGGACATCCCCGGCGACATCCCGGTGCCCGAGGGGCTGGCGTTCGCCGGATATCTCGCCCGCGAGGACGTGCACGACGCGGTGATCAGCGCGAGCGGGGCACGGCTGGCGGACCTGCCGGAGGGCACCGTCGTCGGCACCAGCTCGGTGCGCCGGAAGGCGCAACTGAACCTGCACTTCCCGCACCTCACCGTGAAACCGTTGCGCGGCAACGTGAACACCCGTTTGGCGCGGCTCGAGGAGGGCCACGTCGACGTGCTCATCGCGGCGGTGGCCGGACTGCACCGGGTCGGCCAGGAGCACCGCATCACCGAGATCCTCGACCTCGACACCATGTGCCCGCCGGTCGGCGCGGGCGTCATCGCGCTGGAGTGCCGCGCCGACGACGCCTGGCTGCTCGACGTCGGCGGCGAACTGGACCATCCGGAGACGCACCGGCACGCCGACGCCGAACGCGCCATGCTGCACGCGCTCCAGGGCCACTGCAACTCCCCCATCGCCGGCTACGCCACCACCGACCCCGCGGGCCGACTCACCTTGCACGGCAAGGTCTTCTCCAGCGACGGCACCCGCTGGCTCGACGCCAAACACTGGGGCGTACCGGAAGACCCCCAGGCCCTCGGCTTCTTCGTCGGCGCCGACCTCCTCCGCCAAGGCGCCCGCGCCCTCATCGATTCCATCCCGCACTAGCGCCGCACGTCGACCCGCGACGCCGCGCAGGCGACGCCGGGCTGGCCCGAGCCTGCTCCGAACTGGTTGTCGCGGAACGACGAACGGGCAGGGTTACGCCGGACGGGGCGGCGCGATGCCGAACGGGTCAGCGCCAGCGGGCGTGGCGCGGGAACAGGGCGCGGCCCGCTTCGTGGGCGACCTCGACGAGAACGCGGGCCAGGCGGGCGGTGTCGAGCGCGGGTCGCTCGCCGCTGACCTGACCGGACAGGGACAGGGCGGCGATCGCGGCGCCGCGCCCGCGCACCGGCACGGCCACGCACGCGATGCCGCCGACCGACTCCTCGTTGTCCACCGCGACACCCTGGCGGTGCCGGATGCGGTTCAGTTCGCGGTGCAATTCGCCTCTGTCGCAAACAGTTCGGGCAGTCAGCTGGGGCAGCCGATCACGGAACGACGCCTCGACGATGCTGGGTTCCAGCGTCGCGAGCAGCGCCTTGCCCAACGCCGTGCTGTGCGCGGGCATGCGGCCGCCGAGCCGGGTGGGGATGGTCGCGGCCAGGCGTCCACCCGCCTTGTCGAGATAGAGCACCTCGCGTCCGTCGAGCACGCCGAGGTGTCCGACCATCCCGGTGCGCTGACACAGGTCGTGCAGCAGCGGGCTCACCACATCGCGAATCTCGTTGTGGTCGGCGGCGAGTCCGCCGAGTTCCAGGGTGCGCATACCGAGGCGGTAGCCGCCGGGAGCGTGCGCGAGCCAGCGCAGGCGGATCATCTGGTCCAGGATGCGATGCACGGTGGAGCGGGGCAGACCGGTGCGTTCGGCGAGGCCGAGCAGGGTCAAAGTCGGTGTCGCGCCGTCGAACGCATCTAGGATCAGCGTCATTCGTTCGATCATCGACACCGGCGGCTGGGCCGGCTTGGCGGTCGCACGACCCGTACCCGTCCACTCGCCGGACTCGGGATGGGTCAGCATCTCGACCGTCATGGCTCACCTCCATTGTGTAGCGCATCAAGCTTAGAAGTATTTCTATTAGGCATGTGCATTTTCGGCACAAGTGTTTGTGTCTCCCATCACAGTGCCCGGCCCGCGTCGAGCCCGAATCCCGGAAACTACGGAGATCGGTACGGATCTTCTCGGTAGCCGGAACCCGTGCTTGACAGCCCCGGCACCCCGCCGCCTACGGTCATGACGAAACGGAATATTTCTAGTCGAAACTAGGAGCACCATGGCCGTCGATCTCGACTTCAAGGCCGTCCTGGGCCGGTTCTGCACCGGCATCACCGCGATCACGGCGCTCGCCGACGACCAGCCGCTGGGCTTCGCCTGTCAGTCGTTCTCTTCGCTGTCGCTGGATCCGCCCGCGGTCGCCCTCTTCCCGGCCCGCACATCCACCACTTGGCCGCGCATCCGCGAGGTCGGCCGGTTCTGCGTCAACATCCTGGCCCACGACCAGGAAGACGTGTGCAGGCAGCTCGGTCGCAGCGGCCAGGACAAGTTCGCCGACCTGCGCTGGCGCCGCTCCCCCAACGGCTCGCCGCTGCTGGAGGGCTCCATCGCCTGGATCGATTGCACCCTCGACCGGGAGGTCGACGGCGGCGACCACACCATCGTCGTCGCGCACGTCACCGAGCTGAGCGAGCAGCGCGACGCCGCGCCGCTGCTGTTCTACCGCTCCGGCTACGAGCGGCTCGCGGTGGTCTGAGGGTCCTCCCGATCAGTGAGACCACGCCTACCGGCGCCGCGAGCGCCGTCACAGCATCGAAATAGCCCGGAACGACATAGGCCTGAGCGAAATACCTCTGGAGGACCCGACATCATGAGCACGGCGAACACCGACGATCAGGTGCGCGTGATCGACACCGGCGCCCCGCCCGCCCGCTACGCGCGCGGCTGGCACTGTCTCGGCCTCGCCGACAGCTTCCGCGACGGAAAGCCGCACACCATCACCGCGTTCGGCACCGAACTGGTGGTCTTCGCGGGCACCGACGGCACGCTCAACGTGCTCGACGCCTACTGCAGGCACATGGGCGGCAACCTCGCCGACGGCACCATCAAGGGCGACACCATCGCCTGCCCATTCCACGACTGGCGCTGGAAGGGCAACGGCCGCTGTGCCGCGATCCCCTACGCGCGCCGAGTGCCGCCGCTGGCCCGCACCAAGGCGTGGACCACCCTCGAGCAGAACCGGCAGCTGTTCGTCTGGCACGATCCCGAGGGCAATCCGCCGCCGGAGGACATCACCATCCCGCGCATCGAGGGCGCGTTCAGCGACGAGTGGAGCGACTGGACCTGGAACCAGATCGTCATCGACGGCGCGAACTGCCGCGAGGTCATCGACAACGTGGTCGACATGGCGCACTTCTTCTACGTGCACTTCGCCTTCCCGACCTACTTCAAGAACGTCTTCGAGGGCCACATCGCCAGCCAGTACATGACCTCCATCGGCCGCGAGGACGTGCAGGGCGAGCTGGCCAAGGAAGCGGGCGGCAAGAACGTGCTGCACTCCGAGGCGCACTACTACGGCCCCTCCTACATGATCGACAACCTGGTCAACGAGTCGAACGGCCAGACGGTGGAGGCGGTGCTGATCAACTGCCACTACCCGGTGACCCCGACCAAGTTCGTGCTGCAGTACGGCGCGATCGTCAAGAAGCTGCCCGGTCTCGCGCCCGAGGAGGCCGATGCGATGGCGGTCCGGTTCGCGGGCGGGCTCGGCCGCGGTTTCGAGCAGGACGTGGCGATCTGGAAGCGCAAGACCCGCATCGACAACCCGCTGCTGTGCGAGGAGGACGGGCCGGTCTACCAGCTGCGCCGCTGGTACGAGCAGTTCTACCGGGATGTCGCGGAGGTGGACGAGAAGATGACCGCCCGTTTCGAATTCGAGGTCGACACCGCCCGCGCCGTCACCGCGTGGGAGGCCGAGGTCGCCGACAACCTGGCCGCCCAGCGCGCGAGCAGCGGGGCGTGAGCGGGAGCGCCATGGATGCTGTCATGTGCCAGGCCTGCGGAAACCGGGTCGCCGTAGTCAAATTCAGCCCGGCGCACACGAGCGTGCAGTGGACCGCCGCCGCCGTCGGACAGTGCGCCGAACTCGGCCGCAACGGCGACGGACCCGTCTCTGGGTGCGCCGCCTTGCGCCGCAGCATCGATAACGCCGTCATCGCGGGCGCGCTGGGGCTCAGCACTCGGGAGGAGGATCTGCTGTGAAGGAACGAACCCTACACGCGGCGGCTCTCCTCACGGCCGGGTCGAGCGCAGGCGAGGTGCGGCCGTGAGTATCCGGTTGCGCGTGGCGCGCGTGATCGCCGAGACCGCGGACGCGGTGTCGCTGGAACTGGTCCCGGAGTCCGGCCCGCGGCCCGCGTACCGGCCCGGGCAGTTCCTCACCCTGCGGATCCCCAGCGATCGCACGGGTTCGGTGGCGCGCTCGTACTCGCTGTCGAGCGCGCCGCACGAGGACGGTCCGCTGAAGGTCACCGTCAAGCGGACAGCGGGTGGTTACGGCTCGAACTGGTTGTGCGACAACGCCACCGAGGGCATGGAGCTCGAAAGCCTGCCACCCGCAGGCGTGTTCACCCCGGACTCGCTCGACGACGATCTGCTGCTGCTCGCGGCGGGCAGCGGCATCACACCGGTGCTGTCCATCGCGAAATCCGCGCTGGCGCAGGGCAAAGCACGCTGCACACTCGTCTACGCCAATCGAGACGAGCGCTCGGTGATCTTCGCCGGTGAGCTGGCGGAACTGGCCGCGGCGCATCCGGACCGGCTGACGGTGGTGCACTGGCTGGAGGCCGTGCAGGGCCTGCCCACCGCGGCTCAGCTGCGGACGCTGCTCGAGCCGTGGGCCGACCGTGCCGTCTTCGTGTGCGGGCCGGCGCCGTTCATGGACGCCGTCGAGTCGGCGGCGGCCGAACTCGGCGTCGACCGCGTGCACTCCGAGCGATTCGTCTCGATAACCGGCGACCCGTTCGCCGCCGTACCCGTCACCGGTGACGCGACGGAAGATGCCGCCGCGGTCACCGTCGACATCGACGGCGAGACACACGAACTCGGTTGGCCCCGCGAGACCGTGCTGCTGGATGTGCTGCTCGCCCGCGGCATCGAGGCGCCGTACTCGTGCCGGGAGGGCGCGTGCAGCGCGTGCGTGTGCCGCCTGCGCGACGGCGAGGTGAAGATGCTGCGCAACGACGTATTGGAGAAAGAAGACCTGGCCGACGGCTATGTGCTCGCCTGCCAGGCGATTCCGGTCACCGACACGGTCCGGATCACCTATGACTGAGGAGAACCACCCCATGCCTGTCATCAGCTCGCTCGGTTATGTGAAGGTCGCTGTCAGCGATCCGCACGCCTGGCGCACCTTCGCCTTCGACGTGATGGGCTTCGCCGAGGGCAGCGGCCCCGATCCGGACGCGATCTACCTGCGGATGGACGAGCGCGGCGCCCGCCTGGTGCTGGTGCCCGGCGACACCGACAAGGTGCTCGCCGTCGGCTGGGAGGTCCGCGATCATCGGGCGCTGGCCGCCGCGCGTGACGCGGTGCAGGCGGCGGGGATCGAGGTCACCACGCTCTCGGTCGAGGAGGCCGACGCGCGCCGGGTGGAAGAGGCGATCGCCTTCACCGATCCGGCGGGCACGCCCGTCGAGGTGTTCCACGGTCCGGTGCTGGACCACAGCCCGGTGGTCACCCAGCACGGAAACCGTTTCGTCACAGAGGGTCTGGGCCTCGGCCACGTGGTGCTGCCGGTGCCGGATCTGGACGTCGCGTTCCGCTTCTACACCGATGTGCTGGGCTTCCTGCCGCGCGGCGCGTTCCGGCTGCCGACCCCGCCGGAGTACGGCCCGATGCGGGTGCGGTTCCTCGGCGTCAACCAGCGCCACCACAGTCTGGCGCTGATCCCCTCTGGCGGGAAGGAGGGCTCCGGCCTGGTGCACATCATGGTCGAGGTCGACGCGCTCGACGACGTAGGCCGCGCGCTGGACCGGGTCGGCAAGGCCGGTTACCACCTGTCCTCCACGCTCGGCAGGCACACCAACGACAAGATGATCTCGTTCTACGTCCGCACTCCGGGCGGCTGGGATCTGGAATACGGCACCGAGGGGCTGCTGGTGGACGAATCCACCTACACCGCGGAGGAGATCACCGCGGACAGCTACTGGGGCCACGACTGGTCGCGCTGACCCGCGCGAACCCGAAGTCAGGACAACTGAATTGAGCGACACCGCATCGTCCGGACCCACCCGGTTCGGCTTCTTCCTCGCCCCGTACCACCCGCTCACCGGCAATCCCACGCTGCAACTACAGCGGGATCTGGAGTTGGTGGAGCTGGCGGACCGGCTCGGTTACGCGGAAGCCTGGGTCGGCGAACATCATTCGGCCGGGCTGGAGATCATCGCGGCCCCCGAGGTGTTCCTCGCGGCCGCGGCGCAGCGCACCAGCCGCATCCGGCTCGGCACCGGCGTGAACTCGCTGCCCTATCACCAGCCGCTGATGCTCGCCGACCGGCTCTGCCTGCTCGACCACCTCACCATGGGCCGCACCATGATGGGCGTCGGCCCCGGCCAGCTGGCCACCGACGCGGCCATGCTGGGGATCGATCCGGTGCGGCAGCGGGACATGATGCACGAATCCATGGCAGTGCTCGTGCGGCTGCTGCGCGGGGAGACGGTGACCGCCGAGACCGACTGGTATCGGTTGGGCGAGGCGCGGCTGCAACTGCTGCCCTACCAGCCGGGCGGCATGGAAATGGCTGTGGCGTCCACTATTTCGCCTTCCGGTGCGGTGCTGGCCGGTCGGCACGGCGCCGGGCTGCTTTCGCTGGCCGCCTCGGATCCCAGCGGCTACGAGGCGCTGGTGCCGAACTGGAAGGTCTACGAGAAGACCCTGATCGAGCACGGGCACGCGGTGGACCGTTCACGGTGGCGGCTGGTCGCGCCGATGCATCTCGCGGAGACGCGGGAGCAGGCGATGCGGGACGCCGAGTGGGGCGTCGGTCATCTCGTCGACTACATCGAGAAGCTCAGCGGCCGGACCGCGCCGTGGGGACAGTCACCGCGAGATGCCGTGCGGCAGTGGGTCGGTGAGGGCTTCCCGGCCTTCGGCCGCGCCACCATCGGCACACCGGACGACGCGATCGCCACCATCGAGAAGCTCACTGAACAGTCCGGCGGCTTCGGGACCTTCCTGCTGCTCGGGCTCAACGTGGCGGACTGGGAAGCCACCCAACGCTCGGCGCGGCTGTTCGCCGAGCATGTGATTCCGCACTTCACCGGAGCCAATCGGAACCGGATCGCGTCTTTGGAGTGGGCGAATGCCAACAGCGAGCGCATGATCGGCGGTTTGCAGGCGGGCATCCAGAGCGCCTTCGACAAGCACGGCAAGACGCTGGCCGCCGCGCTGGGCGCCGACGAGGAGGTCCGCTGATGCGCGCGGTGGTGATGCGGGATCGCCGTCTGGTCGTCGACGAGGTGGCCGATCCGGTGCCCGGGCCCGGGCAGGTGCTGGTGGAGACGGTGGCCTGCGGGATCTGCGGATCCGACAAGCAGGCACTGGATTTCACCGACGAGTTCCTGCAAGCCTCGCGCGACAGCGGTGTGCCGACCTTCGAATTCGATCCGACCCGGGATGTGGTGCTCGGCCACGAGATCGCCGCCCGCGTCGTCTCGGCCGGGCCGGACACACCGCACGAGCCCGGACAGCTCGTGGTCGCCCTGCCGTGGGCGGTGGACCACGCCGGGCAGATCCACGGCGTCGGATTCTCCAACGAATTCCCCGGCGGTTACGGGGAACGCATGGTCTTGCAGGCCATGGCGCTGGAACCGATCCCGGAGCACGTGCCACCGCAGGTCGCCGCGCTGACCGAGCCGCTCGCGGTCGGCTTCGGCAACGTGGCGCGTACCGGGATCGGACCGTCCGGCTCGGGCATCGTGATCGGTTGCGGCCCGGTCGGTTTGGGCGCGGTCGCCGCGCTCGCCGAACGCGGCGTCGCACCCATCGTCGCCTCCGATCCGTCGAAACTGCGGCGCGACACGGCTTTACGACTCGGCGCGCACCGCGTCGTCGACCCGGCGGTGGCCGATCCGATCGAAGTGTGGCGCGAGGCCGCAGCACCCGGGCAGCTGCTGCACATCTGGGTGTGCGCCGCGGTGCCCGGCCTGATCAACGACCTGATGTACAAGGCGCCGCGCCAAACCACCATCCTGCAGATCGGCGCGGTGATGACCGACGACGTCATCCGCCCGATCGTCGGCATCTACAAAGACATCTCGCTACAGATGTGCATGGTCTACCCCCACGAGGAGTACGCGAGAACCCTCACCCGCATCGCCGACGGCACCATCGACGCCGCCTCCCTCATCACCGCCGAGGTAGGCCTCGACGGCGTACCCGCCGCCATCGACGCCCTCCGCAACCCGGACGCCCACATCCAAATCCTGGTCCGCCCGGATCTGTGAGAGGGGTCGTGCGTCGGGCCCACCACCCCTCTGCCCCGGGCCCGACGCACGCACGCACGCCCTGACGGCGAAAACCTGTTGGCGGACCATGACGATCACTGCTACTTTTCCGGAAGCCGTGCCAGAGAACGAGGAGGTGGTACCCGTGAACGCAGTATCGACATGGGTGCTCCCCTCTGGGGTCACGGTCGGGCGATAGGTCGTCCGGGAGCGCCGCTCGAGAGCACTCCCGAAAGGCACGACCATGCAATTCACTTCCGAACAGCGCCTCGGCGACGGCGTCCTCGAACGCGCATTCACTCTCGGCGAGATCCCCGGCATCCTGTGGACGCCCGGATCCGCACCGGCGCCGCTGATCCTGCTCGGCCACCCCGGCGGACTGCACATGATGCACCCCCGGCTGGTGGCCCGGGCCCGGCAAGCAGCGGCGGAGGGCTTCGCGGCGGCCACCATCGAGCTCCCCGGAAGCGGTGACCGGCCCCGTTCCGCCGCCGCCGAGGAGGCCCGCGCCGACCTGCGCCGGGCGGTGGAGGCCGGCGGGCCGGTCGACGACGAGATCGTCGACCGGCTCGTCCTCCCCCTGGTCGAAAAGGCGGTCCCGGAATGGCGGGCCGCCCTGGACGCCCTGCTCGCGCTGCCCGAGATCGGCGGCCGGGTCGGGTATTCGGGAGGGGTTATCTCCATCGGCGTCCGGCTGGCGGTGGTCGAGCCGCGCATCTCGGCCGCCGTCCTGTTCGCCGGGAGTTTCGTTCCCCGGGCCATCCTCGAGGAGGCCCGGCAGGTCACCATTCCGCTACACGTCCTGCTGCAGTGGGACGACGAGGGAAACGACCGGCAAATGGCGCTGGACCTGTTCGACGCGTTCGGCTCCAAGGAGAAGACGTTGCACGCCAATATGGGCGGGCACACCGGCGTCCCCCAGTTCGCGGGGGAAGAGGCGAACCGGTTCTTCGCCCGGCACCTGAAGTGAGGTCGGGCCGTCAGGCCGGCAGCAGACGATAAGACCTGACGGCCAGGACGCCGCTCATCGAGGACAGGTCCCGGCCTTCCTCGATGAGCGGTGACCAGCAGATGCATGCTCCGATGGTCATCGGATCTCACGGGGAAGGATGGATGTGTAGTCGTCGATTTCGTGTCCGGTCCGCCAGGGTCGCGCCGCACCCGAGGTCCACCAACGCCACCACAAGTGAAGGATGTTCGACGACCTTGCCGACTTCCCGAGCGGCCTCGATGCCCCGCATCGGTGCGGCCAGCGGCTGAGTCGACTCGATGTCGGGATGCAGGATCTCCGGTATCGGCTGCATGGACGGATTGCTTCTCGCAGAGCAGTTGGCCGGCGGCGACTCGACCTACGCCACGGTCGCATGCAGCAGGTCGTCTCGCGAACGAGTGTGTCGCTCAGAACCCTTGAACCGGTGTGAGATCCACGTCGGGGGGCGGGCGCAGGCGTCGGAGGGTGCCGTCGAAGGAAGTGATGTACAGCGCCGAATCCTCACCGTCAGGCCCGACGCGTACCGAACTCGGACCGGTCCAACCACTAGGTAAGGCCGTGGTGATCGCGCACGTTGCTCCCGATTCCGGGTCGATGCGGTGGATCGCACCCGCCAGGTGGGCGGCCAGATAGAGGTGGCCGTCGCTGGTTGTGGTCACGTCATCCGGGCCTGCCAGGAGACCGGGGACAGTTGTCACCACCGTCCACCGCTCCGGGGCATCCAGCGGAATCCGGTAGACCTGACCGGTGAACAGATCATCGGTGTACACGACCCGGTGATCCGGGCTCAGCGCGAGCCCTTCTCCGCGTGGCACCGGCGCCCAATTCGCGACGACCACACCGGATTCCGTGTCGTAGCGCGAGACTCCCCTCGACGGGCCGCCCTCGGTCCCGACCCAGGTCGTCAAGAAATCACCATCGGGCAACCGCAGCAGCCCGTGTCCCGGGAAGTCGGCTATCGGTGAGAGCTGACCTGTGGTGGTGTCCAGCCGCCACAACTTGCCATCCTGACGCGTGAGGACGTACAGGGCCGTCCCATCGAGCTGCAAGCCGCCCGGAGCGGCCAGGTTTTCGAGCACAGTTCGCACCTGCCCGGAACCATCGACGTGATAGACCTTCGTGCCCCCGGACAGATAGAAGCCGCCCTGCCCGTCGGGTTCGAGGTTCTCCAACTGCTCGAGACCCGAAGCTATGGTGCCGAGTTGCCAACCGGCGCAACCAGTTCGCGAATAACCGAACGCCGGAGCCGCAAAACTGGAACTCGCCGCAACCACCACCGCAAGGCACAGCGTCCGAATACACGTACCGGCGACCCCCATGCTGGAGAGCCTACGACATCCGACACAGCGATGCGGTTCTCGAACCGACGCACAGGGCATCCCGGTGCAGAATCGCGAGTCGCGGGCTCAACTGCCAGCCGCCGAATGCGCACGGCCCCAAGCCACTCGGCTCAAGCCGAGGTCGCCTCCCACTCGAACCCGTCCGGGTCGGCGAACGACCCGAAACCGCTGCCGATGACGATTCGGTGGGACCCGGTGCCCTCCGGCGCGACGCCGGCATCCTTGGCGGCCGCGCGGCGCCCGTAGAGCGCCAGCTTGACCGAAGACGGCGGGGTGGCGAACTCTACGTACTTGCTGCCGAAGCTCTTTCCCACGGCCAGGCCTCGGTCGATGTAGAACTGCTTGGTCGCCTTGACGTTGTCGACCCCGAAAAGCACGACGAAATCGTCGATCTCCCGGGTGGCAGGCCCGGTGTCCTTCTTCGCCGACGTCGCGATCTTCCAAATCGCCCCGTCCGGCGCCTGAACGACGCCGCCATACCCCCAGAAGCTCTTCTTGGCCGGCTTCAGCGTCGTCGCGCCCGCTCCGAGGGCGGTGCCGATGAGGCTGTCGACGGTACTCGGCTGCGACACCACGAGCGACAGGATGAAGCCACGGAAGCCGGTCGTCAGCGTCTCCGAGGCGCGGACTCGTAGCTTGTCGCCGAGACCGAACGCGGCGTCGTAGAAGTTGGCGGCAGCCGCCGGGTCGGTCACCTCGAGGACGACGGCGTCGATGGTGGTCTGATCAATGGTGCTGTTCATGGCGATAACGCTAGTTCCGGCCCGATGACCGGCGCTTCTCGATTCCTGACCGATAAAGTCCGTATCACCGCCGACCTGGGCATTTTCCGGGTACACCCCTGCTTTCTACGATTTGCACACGACCCACAGCCCGAGTGCCGCTGCCGAATATTTCCGATGCTGACCGGAAACCCGGATCGGGGAGGCATGCGGGCTCTAGTTCGGCCGCCATCCGGCAATGGCCCGGGTTCGCGTCGTTCGACGTCGAACCCGGGCCGCGTTACTCGCGCGGAGTCACTGCGGGGAGCGGGTTTCGACCGCGGAATGCAGTGTCGCCGTGAGCAGTTCGATGCGACGCTGCTCCTGTTCGGCGGTCTGCGGCTGATGGTGGATTTCGATGCTCAACCGGCCGTCGTAGGTGCTGATGACGCAGGTGTTGGCCGCGGGCCTGCGCCCGGTTCGGTCCGGCTTCGCGATGAAGATCGAGCGGAAGTCGTCGATACGCAGATCCTTCTGCGAGGGCAGTTGCGGCACCCTGCCCCAGTTCGTCGCCACCACCATCCCCGGAATCTTGGGTGGACCCGCCGCCGCCACATCGGGGATCTGCAGGGGCGTCTGCTGCACGAACCCCGAGGCCACGGCGCCCCGCAAGGTATCGCAGACACCGCGGGCCAGGCCGATCAGGGTTGTCCCCGCTTCCGCACTCGGGACATAGTTCGCGAATCCCAGCACGTCGGTGCCGTCGGTCAAGCCGATCGGCGGGCTGACCCTGGCGCGGAGATCGACGGAGTACAAGTACATGAGCTCGGTCAGCGGCAGTGCCCGAACCTCTGCCTCCATCAGCAGGATCGCCGCGGACACCAGCCCGTGCATCGTCACCTGTTCGCGGTGCCCGAGATCGACCAGCCGCGCCGTCGCCTCCTCACTCAGACGGCATCGCGTCGTCTGGGGCATCGGATATCCCGGGGCGATGTCGTCCGGTGCGGGCGCGGCGGGGATTGCCGCGGACTGCGGCGCCGGTGCGGCCGCAGCCGGAGTCGGGAACTTCTCGATGCCACGGGCGGCCAGCAGCACCTCGACCGGATCCGGATAGGGATGGACCTCCGCCACCAGTGGACCGCCTTCTGCGGCAGCACGATAGAACGACCACAGATCGCCGAGGATGGCGAGGGAGTGGTACGCATCTGCCACACTGTGATGGATCACCAGCGTGACGCTCGCGGTGTCGCCGTCGCGGACCACGCACAGCGCACCGACCGCTACGCTCTGATCGAACTTCGCGCCTGCGAGCAGCTGCTCCGGATCACCGTCGACCACCGAGATTTCCGGCGCAGCCCCCGGCGAAGCCACCAGGACATGCCCGCCGGTCCCGGTGGCTTCGAGACGAGCGCCCAGAATGGGATAGGCGCGAACGACGGCGTCGAATGCCGTCGACAACGCGCTCAGGTCCAATCGGCCGGACACTCGAGTCGAGTAGCCGACGAAGACCTCACCGAAGGCGAACATCTGTTCGCTCGGCGCCAGCGGGCGTATGACGCTTGCTGTGGACATGTAGTTCCCTTCAGATATTGCGTATCGCCCCCGGAGAACCGAGCCACCATCCACATGTCCGAGCCTGTGGTCGCCCCCGACGTCGCTACCCCGAATCCCCGGGTGCTGCCGAGTCTTTCAGGTCTCGAGGCTCGCCGTTGCGGCAATTCCCACATCCGCGGTAAGCGCAACCCGTCGGCGACAACGGCGCCACGCGCCGCGCCGCTGTCCCGGACGCCACTGTGTCGCAGTGGTTCTCGCGATGGCTGGTCGGACGCTCGCGATGGCCGGGCGGCGGCTGCGATCACGACGGCACTGGTCTACAGGTCGCGGTGGTCGGCGTTGGTGCGGATGCGTGAAGCCCGAGCTGCCCAGCGAGCCGAAATGGGTTCACATGTAAGACACCTCACCAACCGTGGATCTGGCTACCATGAGTGAGCCGCGCCACTCTTGGCGCGCAGACTCGTGAGAAGCAGGCAGAGGCACCACCGCATTCTGTCGGCATCGAGTCTCGGACCGGACGTGTACGAACGCCGCGACGTTCGGTTCATGCCAGAGATATCGGGAACAGGGATATGACGACAACAGAAATCGGATACACGCATGAATCGGGCAAAACGGTCTACACCGTGCCCGAGGCGTTTCAGGAGACCCTGACGTTGCGGCCCGAGCAGGTCGCGTTGCGGACGGTCGGCGGCACCCAGCAGATCACCTGGCGCGAGTACGGCGAACGCGTGAAGTCGATCGCCGCGGGCCTGGCCCGGCTCGGTGTCGGACACGGTGACACCGTCGGCATCATGCTCACCAACCGCCCCGAGTTCAATCTGGTCGACACCGCCGCACTGCATCTGGGCGCAACCCCGTTCTCGGTCTACAACACCAGTTCATCCGACCAGATCGCGCACGTGTTCACCAACGCGGCCAACAAAGTCGTTGTGACAGAACAGATGTTCCTCGGTGCGGTAACCGGCGCAGGCGTGGACCTCGCGCACACCGTCGTCGTCGACGGCCCGGCCACCGGCGCCATCACGCTCGAGGAGGTCGAGGCGAACCCGCTCGACGACTTCGATTTCGACGCGGCCTGGCGCGCGGTCACCGCCGACGACCTGGCCACCCTTATCTACACTTCGGGCACCACCGGTCCCTCCAAGGGCGTGGAGATCACCCACCGCAATGTGCTCGCCCAGATCATCGCGCTGGTCAAGGGTCCGCTGCCGGTCGGGTTCGCCGACCGTACGGTGTCCTACCTACCCGCCGCGCACGTTGCCGACCGCATCTCCGCACATGGCCTCAACCTGACCACCGGCATCCAGATCACCACCGTCACCGACCCGCGCGAGGTGGCCGCCGCACTGCCCGACGCCCGCCCGACCACGTTCTTCGGCGTGCCACGGGTGTGGCAGAAGATCAAGACGGGCATCGAGAACAAGCTCGCCACCGAGCCGAGCACGGCCAAGAAGGCGCTCGCCAACTGGGCCATCGGCACCGGAATCGCCGCTGCCCGAGCCGATCTCGCGGGGAAGGGCCCCGGCGCGCTACTGGCCGTCCAGCACAAGGTGGCCGAGACACTGGTGTTGTCGAAGCTGCGGCACGCACTCGGCCTGGACGCGCTGGAGGTCGCGGCCTCCGGCGCCGCACCGGTGCCTCCGGAGACCCTCGAGTATTTCCTCGGCCTCGGCTTCAAGATGACCGAAGTGTGGGGCATGTCCGAGACCACCGGCGTCGGCACCTACACCGAGTTGGCCAAGCCGCGCCCCGGCTCGGTCGGCCGCACCGTCGACGGTTTGGAACTGCGCCTGGACACCGACGGCGAAGTCCTGGTGCGCGGCCCCATCATCACCCGCGGCTATCGCAATATGCCGGAGAAGACGGCCGAAGCGATCGATGCGGACGGCTGGCTGCACAGCGGTGACATCGGCACCATCGACGCCGACGGCTACCTGCGCATCGTCGACCGCAAGAAGGAACTGATCATCAACGAGGGGGGCAAGAACATCGCCCCGAGCAATATCGAGAACGCGATGAAGGCCGCCTCCTCACTGATCGGCCAGGCCGTCGCGATCGGCGATGCCAAGCCCTACATCGCCGCGCTGATCGTGCTCGACCCCGACGTCGCCGCCCTGCGCGCCAAGGAACTCGGCGCCACCGACGCCGACCTCGCCACACTCGCCGCCCGCCCGGAGATCGTGGAAGAAGTGCGCGCCGCGGTGCAGGCGGGCAACAGCAAGCTGTCGCGAGTGGAGCAGATCAAGCGCTTCACCATCCTCGGCGCGGTATGGGAGCCGGGCGGCGACGAACTGACCCCGAAGATGTCGCTCAAGCGCGCCCCGGTCGCGATCAAGTATGCGGAGGAAATCGCGTCGCTGTACGCGAAGGAGCCCTCGGACAAGGTCATCAGCGTCGCGTAACCACGAGCGTCGACCGGAGGCGACCCCTCGTACACAGAGGTCGCCTCCGGTCGACGCGGGGACGAGCACAGAAGCGGGAGCACGACGACCATGACGAAACCGGAATCCCCGTCGCTGGCGGGCAAGACCATGATCGTGACGGGCGGCAGCCGCGGCATCGGCCGGGCCATCGCGCTGCGCGCCGCCGCCGACGGCGCGAACATCACGCTGCTCGCCAGAACCGATCAGCCGCACCCGAAACTGCCCGGCACCATTCACACCGCGGCAGCCGAAATCGAAGCCGCAGGCGCCCGGGTTCTCCCGTTCGTCGGCGATGTCCGCGACGACGACACCATGGCGGCGGTTGTGCGGCAGACGGTCGACCGGTTCGGCGGCATCGACATCGTGGTGAACAACGCCTCGGCGATCGACCTGACGCCCACCGACGCCATGACGATGAAGATGTACGACCAGATGCAAGGCGTGAACGCCCGCGCCGCGTACCTGCTGTCCAAACTCGCCATTCCGCACCTGCGGGCGTCGG
This sequence comes from Nocardia bhagyanarayanae, assembly GCF_006716565.1. Taxonomy (NCBI): domain Bacteria; kingdom Bacillati; phylum Actinomycetota; class Actinomycetes; order Mycobacteriales; family Nocardiaceae; genus Nocardia; species Nocardia bhagyanarayanae. The sequence goes on from NZ_VFPG01000001.1 coordinate 5,907,225, forward strand.
CGGCCGCAGGGCGCAACCCGCACATCCTCACGCTCTCCCCGCCGCTCAACCTCAACCCGGCATGGACGGGCTCGTCGTTGGCCTACCTGGTCTCCAAGTACGGGATGAGCCTGACGACACTGGGGCTCGCCGAGGAATTGCGTGACGATGGCATCGCCGTCAACTCGCTGTGGCCGCGGACCACCGTCGCCACCGCGGCCGTGCGTAATCTGCTCGGCGGCGAGGCGGCGATCGCGAAGTCTCGCACCCCCGAAATCTGTGCCGACGCAGCGCATCTCGTGCTCTGTTCGGGAGCGGCCGAGATGACGGGCAATTTGTTCCTCGACGACGAGGTGCTCACCGCGCACGGCGTCACCGAACTGGACCGTTACCGCGTTGTCCCGGGCGACGGCCCGCTCGAACTCGATATCTTCGTCGACGCCTGACTACTCGGGTGCGCGTTCCACCTGATTCGGGAACACCACCCGTACGAAGGCCCAGAACCGGAACACCATACCGAGCGCGGTACCGATCAGCTGCGCGGCCACGAAATCGGCGACGTTCTGGGTGAACCGGGAGACCTCGGGCACCTCGAGGTGGAGCATGTAGCGCGACACCCACAGTGGCGCGGTGTTGACAGCGATGGCGAGGAAGCTGACCAGATAGAACAGCGCTGCCTCGTGGTGGCCGCGCCGCCCGCCGCGCGCGGCGAAGGACCATTGCTTGTTCAGGATGTAGGACAGCGTGATCGCCGCGAGCACCGCCAGCACCTTCGCGATGATCGGCTGCGCCTCGAGCACAGTGCTTTTGAGGGTCAGAAAAACGGCGGTGTCGAGCGTGAACGCGGCGGCACCCACGGAAGCGAAGCGAATCAGTTCACGACGTCGTGCCTCGCCTCCCAGTGCGGCGGCCACCCGAGCGAAAACGGGGCGTTTGGAAAACAGCACAGGTAGAGTTTCGTCCATATCCCTTTACCCCACAACAAGATCGGCGGATTCACCGAAGGGACATGTCCGCGGGACACCTGATCGGGCGGAATCCGGGCGGGTGAGTAGGTAACGTGAAACGGAAGAAGCCGCGGCGGCGCGCCGACCTCGAGCAGGCGACGGGCGCGCCGAGCGTGCAATCGATCGCCGTGGTAGGCATGAGCTGCCGATTCGCCGGCGGCGCGGATTCACCGGAAGCCCTGTGGCGCTTGCTGATCGGCGAGGTAGACGCAGTGGCGGACGCGCCACCGGCAGGCCGGTGGCCGGCCGGGAATTACCACGACACCGAGCGCGGCGCCCCGGGCAAAACCGTCTCGATCGCGGGCGCCTACCTGCCCGATGTCGAGTTGTTCGATGCCGAGTTCTTCGGGATCACCCCGCGCGAGGCCGCCGATATGGACCCGCAGCAGCGGCTCGCGTTGGAATTGTCATGGGAGGCATTCGAGGACGCGGGAATTCGACCCGACACCGTTCCCGACACCGGCGTGTATTTCGCCAACAAGTTCAACGACTATCGGGCGGTGAAGTTGAGCCGCGGCCCCGCCGCCACGACACCCTTCACCAGCACCGGCGACGTGGAGGGCGTCATCGCGAACCGCGTGTCGTATTTCCTCGGTTTCGACGGGCCGAGCATGACGGTCAACGCCTCCTGTGCGGGTTCGCTGGTCGCGGTTCACCTGGCCTGCCAGGCGCTGCGCGCGGGCGAAAGCACGGTCGCGATAGCAGGCGGTGTCCAGCTGAATCTCATCCCGGACACCGCGATCGGCCTGTCCAAGCTCGGTGTGCTCTCCCCGGGCGGCCGCTCTCGCGCCTTCGATGCCACGGCCGACGGTTATGTGCGCGGCGAAGGCGGCGCGGTGGTCGTGCTGAAACCGCTGCCCGCGGCATTGCGCGACGGCGACCGCATCTACTGCACCGTGCTCGGCAGCGCCACCAACAACAACGGCCACCACCACAAGGGGATGGCAGCCGGCGCAGCCGGTGGTGGGGTGGGTAAGTACAGCATGCCCGCCAGCAGCGCCGCCGGGCAGGAACAATTGCTGCGGCGCGCCTGTGCCCGTGCGGGCGTGGACCCGTCGACCGTCGACTATGTCGAAGCCCACGGCACCGGCACCGCCGTTGGCGACCGCGCCGAGTTGACCGCTCTGGGTACCGTCTACGGTGCGGCCAAGAGCGGTGGGACCCCACTGACCGTCGGTTCCGTCAAGACGAATATCGGGCACACCGAGGCGGCCGCCGGGATGGCCGGACTGCTCAAGGTCGCACTCGCGCTGCGGCATCGTCAGATCCCGCGCAGCCTGCATTTCGACCGTGCCGCACCGGATCTCGACCTCGCTGGGGCGGGCGTGCAGGTCGCGAACACCCTGCTGCCGTGGCCCGAACGGGACGTACCGGCCCGCGCCGGGGTGAGCGCCTTCGGTTTCGGCGGCTCCAACGCGCACGCGATCGTAGAAGAAGCCCCGCCCGAGATCGCGGATGGCCCGGAGCCGAATAATGGCGCGACCCCGACCGATACGGAGACACGCTCCGCAGAGCGTTTGATCGTATTGTCCGCACGCACCGAACCCGCACTGCGCGAGCAGGTTCGCCGCCTCCACGACCACCTCTCCAGCCATCCCGGCATCACGCTCGACGATCTCGCGCACACGCTCTGCCGCACGAGAACTCCTTTCGCGCATCGTCTTTCGCTGGTGGCGAGCACGGTGGCAGAGGTGAGGAGCTTCCTGCACGAGACGCTTCGCGACACCGCGCCGACCGAGATGGAGTACCCATCCCAAGCTTCGGCCTTGATGGTTGCCGCAGCCCTGCGACCGGGTACGGTGCCGCGCCGCGGACTGCTGCAAGCGGTCGGCGCGCTGTTCGAACGCGGTGTCGACCCGGATTGGTCCGCGGTCAACCCACCCGGCCGGGTGGTGTCGCTGCCAACGTATCCGTTTCAGCGGCAACGCCATTGGGCCATCCCCGCGGAGACCGAGCCGGTGCGCGACGATCACTCCGAAAACACTGCGGTAGCGGGCGATTCGACGCACGTGTGGAGTCATCCGGTCGGCGTCGTCGCGCTGAGGGATACGGTGGCGGGGGAACTGGCCGAGGTCATCGGAGTCGAGTCCGACGGCATCCACCACACCCGGAACTTCGATCAGTTGGGTGTCGGTTCGGTACACGCCGTCGAACTCAGCTCCCGTCTCAGCGCCCGCCTCGGCATCACCGTCCCCGCGGCGATCATCTGGGGCCACCCCACCGTCGAACTGCTCACCGCCGAACTGTCCGCCCGTCTCGAGGCGACGAACCATCCCGCGGCGCCACCGGCAACCGGGGCGCACGAGCTCCCGGACAGTACCGAGCCTGCGCTCCTCGCCCGCCCGCCGCACATATCGGCGGACGAGGAGGTTCTCTCCACGGCCGAACTGCTGACGCTCGGCCGCGAGCTGCTCGGCTGACCGCGACCGCCGTCAGGCCAGTGCCGGCTGGGTAGCCCTGCGCACGGGTCGGATCCTGATGCCGAACTCCGGGCGCAGGTTCACCGACGCCAGCGGCACCACCGGGTGCGCGCTGTCCAGCTCGAGCCGGAAGCGTTGCACGGTCATGGCCAGGATCAGCACCATCTCGGTCATGGACATGTCCTTGCCGAGGCAGATGCGCGGCCCGCCGGAGAACGGAAAGAACGCGAACTTGTGACGTTCGGCCACTTCCTTGTCGGCGAAGCGCTCGGGCCGGAACTCCGCCGGGTCGTCCCACAACCGCTTGTCGCGGTGAATGTAGTACATGCACAACGTGACCCGGGCGCCCGCCGGTACGTGATACCCGCCGATCTCGTCGTCGGCGATCGGCGTGCGTTCGACGATCCACGCGGGCGGGTACAGCCGCATCGTCTCCTCGATGACCATCCGGCAGTAGCTGAGCTGTCCGAGGTCGGCGAAGGTCGGGGCACGGTCGCCGAGCACGTCGCGGACCTCGCCCGCGAGGCGTTCCTGAATCTCCGGGTGCGCGGCCAGCAGATAGCACGCCCATGACAGCGCATTGGCCGGTGACTCGTGCCCCGCCACGAGCAGCGTCTTGATCTCGTTGAGCAGGTCTTCCTCCCGCATGCCCAGCCCGCCCTCGTCGCGGGCGCGGACCAGCGCGGTGAGCACGTCCGAGGTGTCGCCGCCGCTCCTGCGTTCCGCGATGAGGTGCCGCACGACGTCGTCGAGTTCGCCTACCTTGTGGGCGACCCGCCGCGCTTCCGGCGTCGGGAACGATTGTGGCAGCTTCACCGGGGCGTTGACCCGCTTCATGATGAACGCGAAGGCGGCCCGCATCGCATCGGTGACCTGTGTTGTGTCCGTGGACAAGTCGATGCTGAACAGGATGCGTCCGGTGACCGCGAGCAGCAGCTTGACGTAGTCGTCGTAGATGTCGCGGTATTCGCCCGCCGCGGCATCCCAGCGATCCAGCATGGCCGCCGCGCTGTCGGTGATATCGTCGGCGAATCCCTTGACGTGCGTATGGGAGAACGCCGGGCTGATCAACTTGCGCTGCTTGCGCCAATAGTCCAGGTTGTTGGTGGTCAGCTGGCCCTCGCCGAGCAGGATACTGAACTCGTCGTAGATGGGGCTCTTGCGATAGTTGATGTAGTTTTCCTTGAGCACGTATTCGGTCATCGCCGGGTCCGCGACCAGATAGACCAGCATCGGCCCGGCCTTCACCCGGACCACGTCGCCGTAGCCGTCGAGCAGACTGCCCACCGTCGCCAGTGGGTTCTTCGCCAGTTTCGGCAGCATGCGGCCGGTTTCGACCAGTCCTGGACCGGGTGCTTTCATGGAAGGCCCTTTCACTTCAACAGCTTCGCGTGCTTGCGCAGCTGGTTCACGTAATCCTGTTTCTCCACCACGAGCGGGTACTGCTCCGCGTGGTAGAGACGCAGTCCGGCATACAGATCGGGTTGCGCACCGTGGGTAGCGCGGACGAAGCGCTCGATCCGTTGCGCCCCAGCCGCTTTCGCCCGCACATACTCGGCGACGAGTTCGGCCTGGTGCGCGTAGACGTCCCAATGGGAGCCGATCGGCCGCACCATCCCGACAACGAACAGGCCGGGTGCGCCAGGCGGAAAGATGTTGAGGTACAGCCCCGGCCGCAGCGACCCCTCGTCCCAGTTGAGGTGGGCTCGGTCGACAACTGGATAGTTCGGCACGAAACCCGTTGCCAGGATGACCATGTCGACCTTTTCCTCGCTGCCGTCGGCAAAGGTCACTCGGTCGTCCTCGATCGAGGCGATATCGGGTTTCGGCGTGATGTCGCCGTGCGTGTAGTAGTGGTGCAGCTGATCGCCCAGCACCGGAATGACGATGCCGTTGTCGAAATCGGGCACCGGCAGCCCGAACGACCGGGATCGCCGGCGCAGGTAGGAGAACAGCGTTTGGAAGGCCCGCTTGCGCATGGGCCGCCACATGCGTCCCTGCAGCATGCTGTCCGTGGGCCGCCCGAGCAGATACTTCGGCATGCAGTAGAACCCACGCCGACTGCTGTGCAGGGTCAGCGCCGCGTTCACCGCGCAGTCGGACAGGATGTCGGCCGCCGACTGCCCCGCGCCCACCACCAGGACGCGTTTGCCGATGATCTGCTCCGGATGCCGGTATTCGCTCGAATGCAGCACGGGCACTGTGCTGTTGCCCGGGAAGTCGATACGACGCGGCGTCCGGTCGTGCCCGGTGGCGATGACCACGCCCGCGTACGACTTCCGGGTGCCGTCGCCGAGGGTCACCTCCCATCCGGCGTCCGGTCCGTCCGCGGCGGGCTCGACCCGCCGCACCTCGGTGTTCAATCGGATATGCGGTGCGAGTTCAGCGGCGTCGGCGTAGTTCTGCAGATAGCGCAGAACCAGCTCATGTCCGGGATAGTCCGGATAGTCCTCCGGCATCGGAAAGCCCGGAAATGCCTGCACCCCTTTGGAAGCGATCACATGGGTATTGCGGGTGACCGGCGAATCCGAGCGGCGCGCGTCCCAGATCCCGCCGATCCCGTCCGTCGCCTCCAGCACCTCGAACGCGATTCCGCACGCGGCGAACACCCGAGCCGTCGCCAATCCGGCCGCACCGGCGCCGATCACACAATAGGTTTTCATGCCGCACCAACCGGTTCAGGCTTCGACGCGTCGACGCCGGGGGTTTCCTCGGCCTCGGTGCCGCCGCTCGCCCGCCAGGCCACCGCGAAGCAAGCGACGTAGATGATCGTCTGCGCGACCAGCGTGAAGTACACATTCTCGTTGTAAACCGCGACAACGAGCCAGGCCACGGTGAGCAGCGTGATGTTGCGTTTGCTCCCCCGCATCAAGCCGGCGTATACCGCGAACATCCACACCGCGCCGACCGCGATGTACACCCACGGCCCGAACGGCGCCCGGAACGAGGCCAGCGTGAGCACCGCCAGCCAGATGGCGAGGTTCTCGGCCCGGAACCTCGCACCCTCCGCTCCGGCGCGCAGCCGCCGGTGGATCCGCACCGCGGTGACCGCGACCAGGATCACCAGCAGCAGCGTATAGATGTTGGTGACAAGCCGGGCGGGTCCGGTGGGATCGCCGATATCCCAGCCCATGATGTTCGTCTTGTACGGCAGCCCGTAGGGCGAGTAGTTGACCAGCTGATTAGCCCGTTCTACGAGGACGAACTCGTGGAACTCGCCGCTGGCCAGCTTCTGCCAGGTGCCGTCGGACAGGAAGTGCCGCCACGGCTCACGTCCGAAGATGAGTAGTGTCGCGAGCGAATAGATTCCGCCGAACGCCGCGGTCCACACCGCGGGTCGCCAGCGTCGTTGTACGAGCAGATACACCAGAAGGATCGCCGGTGACACCTTGGCGATGATCGCGAAAGCCAGCGCCGCGCCGCCGAATACGTTGCGCCGCAGATGGAACAGCACCATGGCGCCCGCACCGCCGACATACAGGATCAGCACGTGGATATTGCCGATCTGCAAGGTCGCCAGGGTCGGCAGGCTGAGCCACACGACCGGCGTCAACGCGGCGAGCACGCCGCCCTGCTTACCGCCCACCCAGCGGGCGATTCCCAGCATGCCGATCAGCACGATGGCGACGTACAACGAGTAATACAGCGCCCGCAGCGTGCCGAAATCGTGGCTGAACACGAGCAGCAGCCGCGGTAGCAGCAAGAACGGCGGCGGGTACAGATAAGCGTCGCGATCCTGCGGGAGCACGCTCGGCAGCACCGAATCCGCCTGCGGGGACTCGTACCGATGCCGGTTGTACAGGTTGGCCGGGTCGTCCTCGGCGACAAGAGCGCCGCTGATATAGCCGGTCAGATGGGACTTCTTCACCAGGAAGTCGTCCTCGGCCGACAGCGAACTGTCCACATTGTCCGCGTCGAGAATGAACTGCGTCAGCCGGGCGAGCACGAGCACAACTGCGAGGATGGCCACGCTCCACAGCACCCGCACGACGATCGGCTTGCTGCGCATCACGTCCCGCCATTCGACGGGCACCGACGGCACGAACAGAACGAACAGCACTGCCGCGCAGACGATTCCGAGCAGTGCGGTGGCCGCGCCCGATAATCCGGTGAGCGACAGCGTGATCATCGCGACGGGGACGAGAATGCCAACGACGAACACCGCGTACATCGCGGCGTAGTAGTCGAGTGCGCCACGGAACCTGGTCCATGTCCTGGATATCATCTACAACCTGCGGCTTTCCAACATCAGCGAGGTCCTGCCCGAGGAGTCGCGGTGGTCTTATCTGGTCCGCGCGCCGACGCGATCGGCGAGCTGCGGAACGACCTGCGCCACCACCTCGTTCGGCGGCGGCGCGTCACGGATATCGGCCCCTACCTGTTCGGCCGCGGCGCGGAACCCGGGTTCACGCAGCAGCGTCGCGATGGACTCGGCTAGGCCGTTCGTATCGGCTTGCGCGGCCGGGTCTTCGGCCGCCGAGCCCGCGCCTGCGCGCACGATGCCGCGGGCGTAATCGAATTGGTCGAACATCTGCGGCAGCACCAGTTGTGGCAGCCCATACCAACCGGCCGTGAGGCCCGTCGTCGAACCACCATGGTGCACAAGGAGATCGCACCCGGGCAGGAACAATTGCAATGGCACCTCTTCGACGACGCGGACGCGCTCGGGCAACTCACCGACCAGCGCGCGATCGGTGGCGGAGAGCGCGACCACGATCTCGGCGTCCGCGACCTCGGACAGCGACTCGACGATCGCCCGCAGTGGGCGCGGCCCGGTCAGGCTCAGTGTGCTACCGCCGAGACAGACGGCGACCCGCCTGCGCCCCTGATCGTTTCGATGCCAGTGCGGCAGCGAGCCGGTTCCGTTGAACGGAATGAACCGGATCGGCGTGCCGGGTGGCGCGTCCGGCGCCTGCACCCTCGCCGGGCAGATGTCGAGGACCGCAACGGGATCGGCCAGCGCACCACCGGACTCCGCGACCAATGCCGCGGTGTGTTCGGTGAACGGCCCGCCCGTCGGATCGATACCCCAACGGTGCACCAGCACAGGCAGATCCAGTGCGGCACCGAGTGCCCTCCCGACGGTCGCCAGCGGGTCGGTGAGGACGACGTCGGCGCCCCAGTCCCTGGCGACGTCGGCGAACACGTCGAGGTACGCGGTCGCGTGGTTGTGCCAGTTCTGCGCGGCGATATGCCACAGACCTTCACCCGATGCCTGGTCCCGGTCGGCGAACAGCGGTAGCGGGAACATGTTGGGGTTCACCTTGGTACGCAGTTCGTCCATCGGCACGTTCAGCGCGGGCAACTCGACGGCGTTCAACCCGGAACGCCGCGCGGTGGCCGTGACGTCGCCGCGCGTGGCGACCAGCACGTCGTGACCGGCCAGCCGCAACGCCCAGCAGAACGGCACCATCGCCAGCAGGTGCCCGGACGACGGTACCGGGACGACGAGGAATTTCATGCCCTTCACTCCTTCGGCTTCATCCACTCCATCGGATTGGTATGCCGGGGCACCCATGATGGAGCGGATTGCTCACTGTTGCGGCGCTTTTCGATGACGACGATGTTGTGGTAAAAGTGCACCGCGCCGATCCACTCGTCGTGCGGGCGGTTCTGCCGCCCCGCATCCTTCTCGAATTCCTGGTGATGCAGCGCGTCGACAAGTGTTTTGAGGTAGCCGACCGTGGTCGCCGGAGTGTCGAGTTCGGTGCTGCTGCCGCCCCAGCCGGTCCAGTACGAAGTCTGAGTGTCCTCCACCACGTACAACCCGCCGGGGCGCACGTGGGCGAACAGTGCCTCGAACGAGGCGATCACATCGCCGCTGATATGGCTGCCGTCGTCGATGATGATGTCGAACGGACCGAGCGAACCACCGAGTTCCGCGAGGAACGCCGGATCACCCTGGTCGCCTTGCAGGGGCTGCAACCGCGGTTCGGCGATGCCGGACTTGTCGAAGTAGTCCAGCCCGTACACCATGCCGCGGCGGAAGTACTGCTTCCACATGCGCAACGAGGCGCCGCCCACGTTCGGCGCTTGGTAGCCGCCGATGCCGAGCTCCAGCACCCGCACGCGACTGTTGCGCAGCGGCGCGAAATGCCGCTCGTAGTGCTGGGTGTACCAGTGGCCGCCCCACTTGTCCGAACCGAATCGCAGCGACAGCGCGCCGAGGTCGTAATGGCGTGTGGCGCAGGCGGTCACAATGCCATCGGCGGCACGCGCGGCGGCATCGCGGGCCATCCGCCACGGGTCGTCCGGTGCGAAACTGCCCGGTCCCGGCTCGTCCTTCAACGCGATCGCGCGGGTGCCGATCTCGGCGTCCGGCGGCCCGTACACCGCGCGCAGCAACTCCACCAGGTCCTGCCGCACCACCAGCCACGGATCCTCCTGGGTGCCGGGGGTGATGGCGGGGTCCTCGGCGCCGAAGGTGACCAGATAATCCAGTTGCTTACCCTCGTTGGTCAACTCGAACACCGCCGTGACCGGCTGACTCGGCGGCACGCCCTCGCGGGCCCGCCACGCGATTTCCTTCAGCACCGCGTCGATCACGGTTTCGGTGCCGATCTCGCCGAGTCGCGCCGCCGTCTCCTCGTAGACCCCGTCCGCGATAGAGATCAATTGCGCGGCAAGGAGATTCTCGTCGTTCAGGTTCACGTCATCCATCCGTTCCGCCGGTGGCCACCGGCCTCGCTTCATCGATCAGGCGCACCCCTTCGGCCACGAGCATGGCTCGAACCATGCCGCGGAAATCCACCGAAGGCCGCCATCCCGTCCGCTCGCGCAACCGCCCCGCGTCGCCGACCAGCGGCTGCCGGTGGCGGGTCAGCACGGAAGGGCGTTCGCGGACGTGTTCTCGCCAATCCAGTCCGGCCATGCCGAACGCGGCCGCGCAGAATTCCGCGACCGTGTGATACTCACCGGTCGCGACCACGAAGTCGTCCGGTTCGTCGAGCGCGAGGATCCGGATCATCGCCTCGACGTAGTCCGGCGCGTATCCCCAGTCCGCGCCCGCGTCGAGCCGGCCGAGCACCAGCTCGTCCGCCGCGCCCCGCTGAATCCGGGCGACCGCTCGCACGATCTTGCGGGTGACGAATTTCTCGGCCCGCAAGGGTGATTCGTGGTTGAACATGATCCCGGTCGACACGAACACACCGCGCGCTCGATAGACCTGGCAGGCCAATAGCCCCGCGGCCTTGCTCACCCCGTAGATCGAATGCGGCCGCAACCCGCTGTCCTCGTCCCGGACCGTGCCGTCGCCGGGTCCGAACACATGTGAGGAGGCCGCGTAGAAGAGCCGGGTGCCGGTCTCATAGCGTTCGATCGCCTCCGCGAAGTGCTGCACCGAAAGCGTGTTCACTCGGTGTGAGTCGCGGGCCAGCTCACGCGAATCCACCGGCGGATCCTCCGAGGAATGCTGGACAGCCGCGAGCAAGTACACCTGCCGCGGTCGCTCGTCCGCGATCAGCCGCGCGACCGATTGCGCGTCGGTGATGTCGACCGGCCCCGCGCGGCTGAGCGGGAAGACCTCGTGGCCACGCGCGCCGAGCAGATTTGTCAGCAGTGTGCCGTCCTGCCCCGACGCGCCCGTGACGACGACGGTCATCTCACACCACCTCGAGCTCCGGCAGTGGGAATACGAGATGCCCACCGGCGGAGCGGAACTCGCGTTCCCGCTCGACCATCATCGAGCGGAAATGCCAGGGCAGAACGAAGTACTGGTCCGGCGCCTGCTCGCGCGCCCGCGCCTCGGAAACGATCGGGATGCCGGTGCCCGGGGTGAACTTGTCGAACTTGTCGTCGTTGACCTCCGCGATGCACGGCAGGTCCGACGGCCCGATCCCGCAGTGCTGCAACAGCACATTGCCCTTGGTGGATGCGCCGTAGCCGAGCGTGCGTAGCCCGGCGTGCTTGGACCGGTCGAAGAACTCCCTGACCCGTTCCCGATGCTGGTCGACCCGCTTCGCGAAGTCGGCGTAGATCTCCGGTGTGTGCAGGCCGAGACCGGCCTCCTCGGTGCGCATCCGCGCCAACTCGCCCGCGTCGGCGACGGTCGGGGCGCCCTGCTTGCCCAGCGTCAGCGCGAAACTGCCGCCGTTGATGGTGTTGCGTTCCACCTCCAACACCACGAAGCCACACCTGCGCGCCATCCACTCGATCTGATCGAGGGTGTAGTACTCGAGGTGCTCGTGGCAGATGGTGTCGTAGGACGTGGTGGCCAGCATGGCGGGCAGATAGCTCTGTTCCAGCACCCAGATGCCGTCATCGGTCAGGGTGGCGTGCACGTCGCGCATGAACTCCAGCGGGCTCGGCACGTCGTAGAACATGGCGATCGAGGTGATCACCTTGGCGCGCCTGCCGTTCAAGAGCGAAGCGGCCAGCTCGCGGGAGAAGTAGCCGGTCGACAACCGCACATGCGGGGGGTAGAACTCCCGGAACTTCTCCCCCAGCGGATCGATGCCCACCACGGTCATGGCGTCGGCCGGGTACCACTTCAGCAGCGTCGCATCGTTGCTGCCGATATCGATCACCACATCGTCGGGTCCGAGGTCGACCCGCTCTTGGATCCGCGACACCCGACGACCGAGATGATCGATCATCGAGCGATTCAAGCCCGAGCGGTATCCATAACCGGCGGAATACATTTCGTCGAAGTTCGCGGTGTGCCGCAACTGCACGAGTCCGCATTCCTCGGCTCCGGTGCGCACACAGCGCACCAGCTCCAACGGATACCGCGGCACCCCGCCCGGGTCCGTGGCCGGAAACACCCCGGTCAAGGCCATCGTGCCGAGATCGACTACCGTTTCCAGCCGGGTGTTCTCACACACCCGGCAGCGTTCGATTCGGCATGATCGGGGCCCTGCGTGGTTACGCACGCTGCCTCCTCCGGGCCTGACCTCTCATGCCGTGTTCAATCTCTTCCGTCACGCGTTCTCCCAATCGTGGGCGACCATCAACTGCACCAACTCCGCGAAACTCGTCTTCGGCTCCCACCCGAGCTTCTCCTTGGCCTTGCGTGGATCGCCGGTCAAGTGGTGTACCTCGGCGGGCCGGAAGTAGGTGGGATCCACTTCGACGAGCACCCGCGAGGTGCGCCGGTCGATCCCCTTCTCGTCGAGTCCTGTTCCCTCCCAAATCAATTCGACACCGGTTGCCGAGAACGCCACCTCGCACAGCTCCCGGACACTGTGCGTTTCCCCGGTCGCGATGACGTAGTCGTCGGGCTCCGGCTGCTGGAGCATCAGCCACATCGCCTCGACGTACTCCTTGGCATAACCCCAGTCCCGTCGCGCGTCCAGGTTGCCGACGAAGAGCCGATCCTGTTTCCCCTGGGCGATCCGCACCGCACCGCGAGTCACCTTCCTGGTAACGAACACCTCTCCGCGCCTCGGGGATTCATGGTTGAACAAGGTCCCGTTGACCGTGTACATCCCGTAGGCCTCACGATGGTTCACGGTGATCCAGTACGCGTAGAGCTTCGCGACCGCATACGGCGAGCGCGGATGGAACGGCGTGTCCTCACTGAGTGCGACATCGTGCAAGCCGCCGTACAACTCCGACGACGATGCCTGGTAGAACTTGGTCGCGATGCCGGTCTTGCGGATCGCGTCCAGGATCCGCAGGGTGCCGATCGCATTGGTCTCCGCGGTGAATTCCGGTATCTGGAACGAGATGTGCACATGCGACTGCGCACCGAGGTTGTAGATCTCGCTCGGCCGCACACCCTCCAGAATCCGGTTGAGACTGCTGGAATCCATGAGATCGCCGTAGTGGAGAAACAACCGGCGTTGCGAATGCCTTTCGGAATAAAGGTGGTCGATACGATCGGTATTGAAATTCGACGCACGCCTGACTATTCCGTGAACCTCATACCCTTGCTGCAACAGGAATTCGGTCAGATATGACCCGTCCTGGCCGGTGATGCCGGTTATCAAAGCTTTCCTCATCAAACCTCCAACCAGAGACTAGCGGTTCTCGAAATCACGGGCAATACCTATGTTTCGGTCGCCGAACGTACTAAAATTTGGTCGCATGAGTACGGCCTCCGTGAGAACTCTGATAATAATTCCGACGTACAACGAGCGTCGCAACGTCGGGCCGTTGCTCGCTCAAATACTCGACCAGGGCACCGATTTCGATGTGCTCTTCGTCGACGACAACTCCCCCGACGGCACCGGTGATCTGCTGGAAGAGCTGGCCGAGGAGAACGCCCCGCGCATTCATGTGCTGCACAGGCCGGGTCGTCAGGGCGTCGGCTCCGCGCACCAAGCCGGCATTCGATGGGCCTATTCCGAGGGATACGACGACATCATCACGATGGATTCGGATTTCGCGCATCCGCCGTCGTATCTGCCCGCCCTGCGCGCCGCCGCGGCCGGTTTCGACATCGTGATCGGATCGCGGTATCTCAAAGAGGACAGCCTGGCCGACTGGACTCCCTTCCGTAAGCTCCTCACCCGGGTCGGGCATTTCCTCACAGTGACACTGTTGCGGATGCCCTACGATGCCACGGGTGCTTTCCGATACTACCGGCTCGGCACCGTTCCGGTCGGCGCTTTCGACCGCGTGCGGTCCACCGGATACTCGTTCTTCTTCGAAAGCCTCTACATCATGAATGCCAACGGTTTCCGTATCCAGCAGATACCGATTCACGTGCTCAACCGCACGGCGGGTGCGTCGAAGATGCGCACCCGCGACGTGGCGACCAGTGTTCGATTCCTGCTCGTGCTGTGTGCGGAGAAGTACCTCCGGCCGAGCAAACATCGCATCAGTTCGCCTGCCCGCCATTGATCCGCCTCCTCGAAAGCCAGTCGATCACCGCCGCCGCGTCCGGCCAATCGGACTCGGTGGCGGTGGCCGGGAATTGGTCGTCGACGTAGTCCTTGGCGAACTCCGACCGCGACCCCACCGCGTCCCGCACCTCGGCCAGCGTCACGGCGGTTCGCGCGCCCACCTCGCGCAGACCGGTGCCGTTCGCGTGGCCGGCGATCCATTCGGCGCACCATTCCACGGGGGCGAAGCTCTGCCGGGATCGCCCGCTGGCGAAGACCGGACGATCGGCCGCCATATCCGCCAGCACACCCTTGCGGTAGTCGCCGCCGTACATCGGGCCGAGCCGGACGATGAAAGTGTCTGCGCCGGTACACAACTGCTCGGCGGCGGCGCGATTGCGGCCGTACACGGTGTCGAGCTGGGTCCGGGCCGAGATGCTGCTGATCTGGACGAACCTGTCCCACGTCCACTCATCGCGCAGCCGCTCGGTCCCGGCGACGGTCCGATCCCGGTCGGCTGCCGGATTATGTTCTGCCCAAAAGCGTTTCGACGGGCACGCGGCATTGACAAGCACGTCGTAGCCGCCCGCGGTGCGCAGCCGCTCGTGATTCGCGCGGACCACGGGCACCACCTCGTAGTCGCGGTGCCTGCCGAATGCCTCGACCAGCACCGCGCCCACATAGCCGGCGGCGCCGACGACGGCCACCCTCAGCCGGGACATCACCCCTTGACCTCCAGAGTGTGTGGCAGCGGCGCCACCTGGACGATCGGCGGATCGCACTCGTCCCACGGCTTGGTCAACATCGCGATGAACGTCAGCGGCGTGATCGAGTACACCGTGTGCATCACACCGATCGGCGTGCGCGTGCAGATCCCTTTGGACACGTGGATGAATTCCTCGGGGCAGTTCGGATCCTCGTGGTCGTCCTTGGTGACCAGCACACCATTGCCCTCGACGAACAGCAGATACTCGACGAAGTGCGGGTGATAGTGCAGGCCGCGCACCTTGCCCGGATGCATGTAGATCAGGTTGAACTCCAGCAGCGGTTCTGGTGGCACCCAGGTGAAGATGCCGCCGCGGCCGTCGCGGACCGTGTCGAGATTGCAGGACGGAGTGAGGACTTCGACCTTCATGGAATGATCCCTTCATCAGGCGGGTACCGCGTTGGGACGGACGGCGTGCAGCTTGTCCGCGATCGAGTCGACCAGCGCGTCGCGCTGGTCGACGAGGAAGAAGTGGCCGCCGGGCAGCAGCTCGGTGGAGCGAGTCCCGGGCAGCACATCGCGCCACGCCTCGAGTTGCGTGGCCGCCACCTGGCGATCGTCGCGTCCGCCGTAGAGGTGGACCGGACAGGCGGGCGGTGGGTGCGGAACGAACCGGTAGTCGTCGAAGATCTCGAAGTCGCTCCGCAATGCGGGCAGGAACAGTGCCATCACCTCCGGGGTATCCATGACCTCGGGCGGGATCCCGCCGTAATGCCCTACCGCGGAGAGGAATTGATCATCCGACAAGCTCGACAGACGTCCCGGCCGCGGTAGGTGCGGCGCCACCGCCGCGGCGAGGAACAACACCTCAGGAGCGACCCCGGCGGGGAGTCGACGCGCGACCTCGAAGGCGGTCAACGCTCCGAGGCTGTGGCCGAAGAAGGCGAACGGCAAGTCGGTGAGCGGAACTACCTGCGCCACCGCGGCATCCACCAATTCCCCGAACCCGCGTATCGGTGTGTGCCCGAGATGCCGGTGCCTGGCGGGCAATTCGACGGCGCACAACTCCACCCAATCGGGCAACCGGGTACGCCACTGCGTGTAGGCCGCGGCCTTGCCGCCCGCGAACGGCCAGCAGAACAGGCGCAATAGCGCGGGCGCGGCCTGCCGCTGGTGCAGCACCAACCGATCCGCGGTGTCGCCTCCGGTGAATGTGGCTGGTACGACCGGTCGTTCAGGTGGTGCGGGCCGCACGCCCGGCGTGGTCGGCATGCTCGCCACCGGCGGCGCGGGCCGAGCGTCGGGCGTTCGTGCCGGGGTCGGCTCCGTGCGAGCAGCCAGATGCGGTGGCTCGGACCGGAACAGTGCGAGATCACCGACTGTCACCAGTCGCGAAACCTCGACCCCGACCGACTCGAAGAATTTCGACAGGGGCGCCGAAGGGCCGATCTCGACGATCGCCGTTCCGGTGCGACCGAGCGCCCGCATATTGTCCTGCCACCGGACCGGGGCGCTGATCTGGCGGACGAGATGGTCGGTGAGTGTCTCGGGCCGGTGGAACTCGCCGGTGAAGTTCGAGGTCACCGCGGCCGCACGGTCCACGCGCAGCCGCGGCGCACAGTCGGCCACGTACCCGGCGAATTCCGATTCGATCGACCGCATCAACCGGGAGTGGAAGGGCGCACTCACCCGCAGCGGAACGAACCGCAGCTCCGGAAGACGCTCGGCGAGTACCACTCTGGCGGCCGCGACGGCCTCGGTGGCGCCGCTGATGACGAGTTGCTCCGGTGAATTGTCGTTGGCGACCTCGGCGCCGACGCCCGCGACGAGTTCGGCCACTCCGTGCGAGGCGATGTCGGGCAGGATGAGCGCGGCCATCGAACCACGGCCTTCCGGCACCGCCCGCTGCATGAGCGCACCACGGGCCCGCACCAACCGGACACCGTCGGCGAGCCCGACGACACCGGCCGCGACCAACGCGCTGTACTCGCCGAGGCTGTGCCCACCGAATGCGACCGGGCGCACGCCGCATTCGGCCGTCAGTACCCGGTGCACCGCGATCTCCATGGTGAGCACGCACGGCTGGGTGTACTCCGTGCGATGCAGCCGCTGATCCCGTTCGACGCAGATCCGCAGCAGGTCCTCCCCTAGCGCCTCGGCGGCCTCGTCGAAAGCCGCTCGCGCGAGCGGGAATTCGGCGCAAAAGTCGGCGCCCATCCCGACCCGCTGCGCGCCTTGCCCAGGAAAGACGAGGGTGCGTTCGGCATTCATCGCACTACCTCCGCGGACCCGTGGGCGACACGAACGCCGAACATATGTCTCTCATCGCGCCGCCTCGACGGTCGATTCGGCCGCCTTCGGCGCCGGGATGTAGCCGACCTCCGCACAGTGGGCCAAATAGACCTGGACCAGTTGCTCGATCGGCGGACAGTCGATGCCCGCCGCGCCGAGTACCCGCCGGGTATACGCGCAATCGGCGTAGGAGCTCTCCTCGTAGTGGATGTAGCCGAAGAGCTCGATGCCGTACTTGAACATCTCCAGGGTCTGGCTGTCGTAGACCTCGTCGGTGCCGCGGCGATAGATCTCCCGTTCGGTGACCCGGCGATGGAATTCCTCGAGCGGCACGAGATCTACCTGGTACCCCGCCTGTTGGACGTTGCGCACGACGTCGTAGTAGCGCCGGATATCCGGGTTGGTCAGGTGGTAGGTCTCCCGATAGGTCGGTCTGCGCAACCCGATGTGCACGATGGCCGCGCTGACATAGTCGACCGGGGAGATGTCCCAGTACACCGGCGTCAGCATGGTCTCGCCGCTCTCGATCATCGTCTTGAGGATGTCGTAGTAGGCGCCCTTGACGCTCACCTCCGAGAATGGGTACCGCCCGGTGACGCTGTCGCCCATGATGTTTCCCGGCCGTACGATGTCCCACAGCAGGCCACGCTCGCTCGCCGCCCTGATGAGTTTCTCGGACTCGTACTTCGTCTGCTGGTACGGCAGATGGTCGTAGCCCTGGCCCAATTCGAGGTCGCGCTCGGTGAACGGCGGGTTGTTGAAGTTGAGCCGGTCACCCAGTGCACTGAAGCTGGAGACGTACACGAGATACCTGCCCCGTGACTGGAGCGCGAAATCGATGGCGCGCCTGGTGCCTTCGACGTTGATCGGGGCCAGTGCGTCGTAGAAGGTGACGAGCGTGGTCCGGCCCGCGGCGTGAATGGTCAGATCGACCTCTTGCGCGATTCTGTGCCAGGTCGTCTCGTCCAGGCCGAACCGGTCCTTCGATACGTCACCGAGCAATGGCGTGACCCTGGCCGCGAAGGCGGCGTCGAGGGCGCCCTCCGGGTCGTAGGTGGCAAGGAAGTGCTTGATCCGTTTCTCGGCCCCGGCCAAGGAGGTGCCACGCACCAGGCAGGTCACCCGAACGTCGGTGTGCGCCAGCAGATCGTGCAGCACCTTGCCGCCGAGCACACCGGTGACGCCGGTGATGAAGACCGATTCCACCGCGATCGGTGCCTCCATGGTGACGACGGGGATGTCGTCCTGCACATCGACCGCGCGTGCGTCGGCCGTGCCCTGCGGAGCGCCGATCGACGGGGTCGCGGCCGCGATGATCCCTTCGGCGACGAGGTAGTCGGCGAGCGAGCTGATAGTCGGGTACAGCTCGATCGACTCCGCCGGAATCTTGACCTCGTGCAGCTTCATGAGCCGGTTCAGCATCCGCACCGTGGCCACGGAGTCGAATCCGAAGTCGACGAAATCCGCGTCCAGCTCGAGTTCCGCCGGATCCGTCTTGGTGAGATCGGCGAAGATATCGCGGATCTGCTCCCGCAGTAGGGCGCGCAGCTCATCGTCGGATTCCGCGGGCGCAGCGGGTTCCGGCTCGGCCGCGATCGGGAAAGCGGCCACCATGGCGCCGTCTCCGTCCCCGGTTTCGGTGGTGTTCGCCTCGCCCCCCTCCGAGATACTCTGCGCGGTCGCACCATTCGACCGGTGGCCATTACGCGGACCGGAACCGGTCAGCTGCGGGCTCTGCGCGACAACCGTCTTGGCGACGAGTTGCGAGGTCCCGGTGTCGTTTCGATCGACCTGCGAGGAATCGCGAGCGGTGGACTCGGTGCGGCGTCGGTAGTCCTCGGGCACGATCCAATGCCTGCGCCGCGCGAAGGCGTACGTGGGCAGGCTGACAATACGACCGAAGGGGCGCTCGTAAACCCGTTCCCACTCCACGGTCCACCCGCCGGCCCACAATTCGGCCGCGCGCGGCAGGTTGCCGGAGCGCAGCAGGCCGCGCATCTCGGTCCGGTCCGCCTCGGATTCACCGGGTAGCTCGTCGAGCTCGCGATGGGTGCGGGCCACGCCTCGGAACACCAGCAGCCCCGCCGCGGGCACGCGCGCGGCGGGATCGGCCGCACTCTCCAGCAGCTCGACCAGTTGCGCGGTCGAGGTGGCCACCACGGCAAGCCGATGCTCGAACGACACCCGGCCGACGGCCAGTGTCCAGGCCACGTCCGCGAGCGGCAGCGGGTTCTCCCGCAGCTGCCGAGCCAATCGGCCGACCGCCTCGGTCAGGCGATCGGCGTCGCGCGCCGACAGCATCACAAGCCGCGGCTGGTCATCCGCCTCCGACGGTGGGAGCTGGCCGGCGTCGGCGAGAATCACATGGGCATTCGACCCGCCCGCGCCGAACGAGCTGACAGCGGTGATTCGCGGTGTGCCGTCGTCGGGCCGCGGCCACGCGGTGGGTGTGTCGATGATCCGGAACGGGGTCGCGCCGAAGTCGATCGCCGGGTTCGACGGGTCGCTGTGCAGGTTCGGCGCCATCGTGTCGTGCCGCAGTTGCAGCAGCGCTTTCACCACGCCCGCCGCGCCCGCGGCCGCCTCCAGGTGCCCGACACTCGATTTCGCCGAGCCGATGCCGCAGTAGCCCCGCTCCGCCGTAGACCGGCGGTAGGCCCTGGTCAGCGCCGCTATCTCGATCGGATCACCCAGTGCGGTACCGGTGCCGTGTGCCTCGACGTAGCCGATGTCGCGGGCATCCACCCCGGCCGTGGTCAGGGCACGGCCGATGAGATCGGCCTGTGCCGTCGGATTCGGCACCGTGAACCCGTTGGTGCGGCCGCCGTGGTTGACGGCGCTGCCCCGGATCACGCCGTAGACCCGGTCTCCATCGGCGCGGGCATGCCGTAAAGGCTTGAGCACCAGGGTGACCACGCCCTCGCCAGGCACGTAGCCGTCACCGCCTGCGCCGAACGAGCGGCAGCGGCCATCGGTGGAGGCCCATCGCCCGTAGCCGAGCAACAAATACTTCCCGGGGTGAATCGACACATTCACGCCGCCCGCGAGGGCATAGGCGGATTCACCGCGGCGAAGACTCTCGCATGCGAGATGCAGGGCGGTCAGCGAGGCGGAACAGGCCGTGTCCACCGCCAGGCTCGGGCCGCTGAAGCCGAGGTGATACGAAACCCGGTTGGGGATGGCGAAATAGCCGGAGATCGGCACACCGACAAAGGCTTGGTACTCGGCGTACCCGACACCGGCGAAGACACCGGCGTCGACCAGTCCGCGCGCCCGCGCGCCCGCCCGCACTCGGTCCGGCGTGTAGCCTGCGTCTTCCAGAGCAGCCCAGGATGTTTCGAGGAACAGCCGCTGCTGCGGGTCCATCTCCTCGGCATCCTTGGGGGTGATACCGAAGAACCGTGCGTCGAACTTGTCGACGTCATCGATGAAGCCGCCCCAGCGCGCATAGGTGGTGCCGGGCTCGTCGGGGTCGTCGGAGTGCAAGGCGCGGTGGTCCCAGCGGTCCGGCGGCACCTCGATGATGCAGTCGCGGCCGGAAACCAGGTTGGCCCAGAACTCTTCGATATCCTGCGCCATCGGGAACCGGCCCGCCATACCGATGACGGCGATGTCGTCGTCCCGGTCGGGTGCGGGGCGAGCGGCCGGGCTGTCGACGGCGACCGTGGGGGTGGGGTTCGCCGGTGCGGTGGCGGAGGCCGGGGCATCGGGCGTGGACGGCCGGGTGGCCTCGGTGTGCAGTGCCACCAGCCGTTCCGGGTGCTCCTCGGCGAGGTAGCCCGCGAGATCCCGGACGGTTTGGTACTCGAAGAACAGGGTGCTCGGCAGTGCGCCGAAGTCCGTCTCGAGTCGATCGTTCATCCTGCTGATGAGTACCGAATCGATCCCGTAGTCCTGCAACGGAATACGTGTGCGAATCCGGTCCGCATCCAGTCGGCAGTACGCGGCGAGCAGGCCCTTCAGATACTCCTCCGCGATCTGCCCGAGGGGAGTCTCGTCGGCGGAGCGTGAACTGCCCGCTTCGGCGACGGGCGCCGACCGCGGCGCAGGTGTGGGTCGAAGTACCGGTTCGGCGACTGTTGTCGCTTCGGCGGCGATCTCGGGTGCGGTGCCCTCGGGCACCCAGCATCGTTCTCGCTCGAACTGGTATCCCGGTAGGTGTACCCGCTGCGCGAATCCCGCTGACCAGCCCGTGAACTCGACTCGCTCTCCCGCGACCCATCGCCGCGCGGTCTCGATCGGATCAGCGAGCACCGTCGCGGAAGGTTCGGGCACGGCGGTGTCGTGGACCAGCCCGGTGACAACACTTGCCGGAGTGTCGCCTTCGACGAAGTCGGCCAGCCGAGCTGCGAGGCCGTCGACAGAATCCGCGACGATCGCGAGGCGGTGCTCGAAGTGGGCTCGGCCGAAGGCGAAGGTACGCGCGATATCCGGGAGCATGACCTCCGGATGCGCGGCCAGATGCCTGCGCAATGCCCGCGCCGCGCGGCCGAGGCTGCCCGCCGTGCGAGCCGAGAGCACCACCACTTGCGGTCCATCGCTTCCGGTGGACCGATGCGGTGCCCGGACCGACGGGTAGTCGTCTACGACGAGATGGGCATTGGTGCCGCTGAATCCGAAGGAGCTCACCGCGGCGCGGCGCGGCCCCTCCGGCCACGCACGCAGGTCGGTATTGACGAAGAACGGCGAATTCGCCAGATCCAGTAGTGGATTGACCGACTCGACGTGCAATGAGGGTGGAATCTGCCCGGCACGCATGGCCAACAGCACCTTGAACAGGCTCGCCATCCCGGCCGCGTGCGAGGCGTGACCGATATTCGACTTCACCGAGCCGATCGGGATGGTGCCCACCGTGTCGGTGTAGCGGCGGAATGCCGACGTGAGCGCCGATACTTCGATCGGGTCGCCCAATCGTGTTCCGGTGCCATGCGTTTCGATATAGCCGATACTCGACGGATCGATACCGTTGGTCCGATAGACGTCGAGTTCCAGCTCGGCTTGGGAGCGTGTGCTCGGCGCGGTGATGCCGTTGGTGCGACCGTCGTGGTTCACCCCGATGCCGCGGATCACTCCCCGGATCGGGTCGCCGTCGCGTTCGGCCGCGGCCAGCGGCTTCAATACCACCACGCCGACGCCTTCGGCGATCACGAACCCGTCCGCGGCCGCGTCGAAGCTCGCGCAGCGGCCGTGTGGCGACAGCATCCCCATCGACGAGGCCAGCAGGTGGTACTCGGGCGTCACGAAGACGGCAACCCCACCCGCCAGCGCGAGATCGGATTCACCGGTGGCGAGGCTGCGGCAGGCCTGGTGCACCGCGACCAACGCCGACGAGCAGGCGGTATCCAGCCCGAGACACGGTCCGGTGAGATCGAGGTGGTAGGCCACTCTGGCGGGCAGGATGGCCGGGCTGTTCCCGGTGAACATATGGTGCGAGCCGAACCCGGCGCGGTCGCGCAGCAGCGTCGCGTAGTCGGATCCGGGCGAGCCCGCGAATACACCACACCGGCTGCGCCGCAATGATTTCGGATCGATCGCCGCGTCTTCCAGCGCCAGCCAGCTGTGTTCGAGGAACAACCGCTGCTGCGGGTCCATATAGTCGGCCTCGGCGGGCACCATATCGAAGAACGTCGGATCGAAGCGGTCGATATCGTCGAGGAATCCGCCCCATTTCGAGTAGGTCCTGCCGGGCGTCACCGGTCCCGGCCGGAAATGGTCGGCGATCGGCCACCGCGACGGCGGCACCTCGGTCACCGCGTCCCGTCCCTCGGCGAGGTTTCGCCAGAATTCGTCGAGATTCGCGGCGCCGGGGAACCGGCCCGACATTCCGATGACAGCGATATCCATCGACTGCGTCGCCGTCCTTTCAGAAGGGATCGACGGTGCGATCGCGGGGCGGACGGATGCTGCCGTGGCGGCCGGTGTGGTGGTGCCGGGCGCCGAGATGGCTGCTGATGGCGCGTCGGTGGGGGCCGCGGCGGGGATCGCGCCCTCGTCTGCGATCCGGCGGCTCAGTTGCCGCACCGACGGGTGATCGAAGACCACCGTCGGCCGCAGTGACAACCCGTAGCGGGCATTGACCCGGTCGATGATCTTGACAGCGAGAATCGAGTCGACGCCGTATTCGGACAGCGGCAGCCCCGGGTGCACTTCGGCGCCCGATACCCCCAGCCCCTCCGCGACCATGCCGGTGACCTCGGCCTCCAGGCGCGAAATATCCACCGCGTCCACATGATCGGGCGATGTGGACGGGGTCGCGATGCCAACCGCATCCTGCTGCGGCAGTTCGGCCACGAGCGCGGGCACGGAGTCGCTCACCCCCGCCAGCAGGCGGAAACTCGGCTCCGTGTCGGCGGACAGCCCGGGACCCCAAGCCCGCACGCCGGTGTAGCCCGCGTTCGCCAGCGCGACACGCCACTGGTCCTCGGAAAGCAACGGCGAGTGCGCGATTCGCAGTTCGGGATCCCGATACCCGTGCCAGCCGTCGAGCAGTCCGAAGGTCAGCGCGAGCACCTCGAGATCGGTGGTCGCCTCGGTGAACGCCAGCACACCCGACGGCGCGAGCAGACGGCGGACATGATGCAGTGCGGGTCCGATCGCCCGCACCGCGTGTAAGACGTTGGCACACACCACGAGGTCGGCGCTCTCGACCGGGAAGCCCTGCGTCACCGGATCGGCCTCGATATCCAGCACCCCGAAACGCATTTCGGCTCGGTCGGGGAAGGTGCGCCTGCCGTGCGCGACGAAGCTCTGCGACACGTCGGTGTAGTGGTATTCGAACGACGCACCGGAGGCGACCAGTGCGGATACCACGGCGTGCGTCGAGCCGCCGGTGCCCGCGCCGACCTCCACCACCCGCAGCGGCGCGGCATTGCCGGTCCGCTCCTGCGCGAGGGCCGCCACCAGATCGGCGAGCAGGCCGTTGGCGAAGTCATAGGCCGCGTTCCCCCGGTAGATCGCACCGACCAAATCGAGTTCGCCGCGCGGGAACAGCACCTCGGTCGCCGCCAGCTCGCCGCGCAGCACCCGTGGGTAGGCGGCCAGGCAGGCGTCGACCAGCGTCACATACGGTTCGGTCTGGGGGAATCGGGCGAGCAGGTCCGCGCGCATCCACGTCGTTCCCGGTGGTGGCCCGGTAACCACGATGGCGTCGCCCTCGCCGCGCACCAATCCGTGCCGGAGCAGGATGTCGAGGCAGCTGGTGAGCAGTCGCCGGAAGCTTGGCAGCGCACCGATTCGACCGAGCACCGATTCGACCGACCACTCCCCCGTCGTAAGTCCAAGGTCGGCCAGTACGCCGAACAGTCGCATCGCCGCGTAGCGCCCCAGCTCCGTTTGTCCGGGCTCGACGATCCCGCCCTGGCGCGGGGTGGACTCGAATCGTGCCACCGCCGCGGCGAATCCCGACTTCGGTGGCGCGATGATCCAGTAATCCCGTTGCTCGAACGGGTAGCCGGGCAGCGGTATCCGTCGGGCTGGTTCGGTCCAGTCGATCGCGGCTCCCGCGACCCACTGTCGTGCCACCTGTTCGGGGGACGTCGCCGACCCGAGTTCCGCCGACCGCGTGGAAGCGCCCAGCGCTCCGGTCACCACGGGGCTCGCCTGGTCGCCGAGGTATTGCTCGAGCGCGGTTGCCACCGCATGGGGGCTGGTCGCGACGACCGCGAGCCGATACCCGAGCGCGGGCCTGCCGACCTGCAGCGTGCGCACCGCATCGGCGAAATCGGCGGGATCCAGCGCGCGGAAATGCCGCGCCATCGTCTCGGCATAGCGCCGGAGCTGACCGGCCGACCGCGCCGAAAGAACGAAGACCTCCGGTTCGCCCGTCGCCGCGGGCCGCGCCCGCTGGTCGATGAACTCCGAGAGCACCACATGGGCATTCGCACCGCCCGCGCCGAATGCGCTGATCCCCGCACGACGCGGCGCCGCGATGCCGTCGACGGTTGCGCGCGGCCAGTCTTCGAGCTGCTGCGGCAGGTGGAACGGCACCGTGTCGAACGCGACCGCGGGATTGAGCTGTGCCGCATGCAAGGTCGGCGCGATGCGGCCGTGCCGGAATTGCAGCAGCACCCTGGTGAGGCCCGCGATACCCGCGGCCGCCTCCAGATGCCCGATATTCGATTTGGTCGAGCCGAGCGCACGCTGCCGCCCCTCGCCGCCGGGTTGCCCGAATACCGTTGCCAGGCCAGCGATTTCGATCGGATCGCCGAGGGCGGTGCCGGTGCCGTGCGCCTCGAGGTAGCCGATCGTCCCTGGTTCGACTCCGGCCGCGCGTAGCGCCTCGCTGATCACCTCGGCCTGCGCCCCGGGATGGGGCACGCTGTACCCGGCGGTCTGCCCCCCGTGATTCACCGCGCTGCCCAGCACCAAGCCGTGGATGGTGTCGCCGTCGGCGAGGGCGGTGCGCAGCGGTTTGAGATAGACCGCGCCAACCCCTTCGCCGGGCACGTAACCGTCGGCCCCCGCGCCGAACGGCCTGCACCTGCCGGTGTCCGACACCATTCCCAAACTGCTCAGCAGCAGAAACTTGTCCTGGTGCAGCAGCAGGTTCACACCGCCGACGATCGCCGCGTCGCACTCGCCGTCCAGCAGACTGCGCCGGGCCAGATGCAGCGCGGTGAGGGACGCCGAACACGCCGTGTCCACGGTGAGGCTCGGCCCGCGCAGGCCGAGAGAGTACGACGTCCGGTTGGCAATGGACGACGGAATCGATGCCACTGCGACCGGATCGCCGTGACGCGTGGCCTCCACGCCGAGCAGTCGGTAGTCGCTCCACGTCGCGCCGACGAACACGCCGACCCGCCGATCCCGGACGGCAGGATCCTCGTGGTGGTAGCCCGCGTGTTCGAGCGCCGCGTACGCCTGCTGGAGGAACAGCCGCTCCTGCGGATCCATGAGCGGGGCGTGTGCGGGCGGAATTCGAAAGAACTGCGGATCGAAACCGGCCACATCCCGCAGGAATCCACCCGTCATCGGCGGGGCGCCCGCCGAGTGCTCGGCGGCGGTGAGCCACCACCGTTGCGCCGGAACGGGTCCGACCGCGTCGTGTCCGTCGCGCAGGTTGCGCCAGAACTCGTCGAGGGTGTCGGCATCCGGGTAGCGGCCGCTGAAACCGACGATGGCGAGGGTGGTTTCGTCCTCTGCTCGGCTACTCTGCGGTACGGGATCGGCGGGTGTGCCGGAATTCCCCGAGGGTATCTCGGTCGGTCTCGCCGCGGGGGTTGTCGGATCCGTACGCAGTCGTGCACGCACGGTGTCCGCGTCGCCCCAGATACAGGCCACTTGGGCGCGATCGGCCGACGCGGACGACATCAGCAGATCCAGCCCGATGTCGGTAGGCAGCAGACCGATTCCGGCTCGGCGCAGCGCCTCGATCTGCTCGGTGGGCGGGCGCATCCCGCCCTCGGCCCACAGCGGCCAATTGATGCTGATCACCCGGGGTGATCCCGCGGTGTGATCGCGCAGTTCGGCGAAGGCATCGAGATACCGGTTCGCCGCCGCGTAATCCGCTTGGCCCGGATTGCCCAGGACTGCGGAGACCGACGAGAACAGCATCATCAGGCGAGCCTCCGGGACAGCCCTGATCAGCCACTCGGCACCGCAGAGTTTCGGCGCGAGAACGGATCTCGCCGCTTCACCGGGGGTGCTGGCGACCAAACCGTCGCGCAACTCTCCGGCGCCGTGGTACACGGCGTCGATACGTCCGAAGGTGGCGCGTGCGATCGCAACGGCGCGCTCGACGTCGGCGGCGTCGGAGATGTCGGCCCGTACGTGAACGGCTTCGCCGCCGAGGCCGGCGATCTCGGCGAGCAGCCTTGCCCCGGACTCGTCGAGCGGACCGCGCGATACCAATACCAGCCTGGCTCGGTACTCGCGGGCGAGCCTGCGGGCGAGCTGTTTGCCGATGCCACCGAAGCCGCCGGTGACCATCGCCACCAGGCGTTGTTCGAGCTGTGGGGCGGTCGTTCCCGTCGCGGCGACGGAGAATTCGCGTGGCGTCCGGACCTCGCGGCGGCCCGCGCGGTAGCGGATCTCGGTCGCCGAGTCGTGATCTATGGCGAGCTCGGTAGCGATCACGGCGTCGAAATCGGCTGCCTTATCACACAGTACGGCCCGGACAATCGGCCGGGGCAGTTCGAGCTGGACGGTGCGCGCGAATCCACCGATCAGTGCGCTGCTGAGCGTTCCCGGGGTGGACGCTGCCGAAAGGGCCAGTACACGGTGCACAGGTGCGTCCGGCGCATCCGCCATGGCTCGCACCAACTCGCGCAGCGGGAGGTACACCTGCTCCGTGATCCGGTGCGGGTCGATCTCGGCTCCGGCGAGGCGTTCGCCCCACAGGTACACCGCCGCGTCGAAGGAGAGGCGTCGGGTGGACAGCTCGGTGAGCAGTGACCGCAGGTGCTGTGGGTCGGCGGGATCGACAACGAATTCGGAGGTTCCGGAGACGAATTCATCACCGGGCCGAACCCGGATGACCGTTGCCCGTCCCCGGTGCCGATACGGCCGGTCCGCGGTGTCGAAGACGAGCAGGCTGCCGGGTTCCCGCCGCGGATGTGGCGAATCCGCAGGCTGCCACTCGAATCCGAAGGTGATCAGGCTGTCGCGGTGCGGTTCGGTCGGTTGCACTGCCACCGGCTCCGTCGTGGCCGCACGGTATCGCGAGCCGACGGTGTCGGCCAGATGCCCCGCGAGCGCATCGATGGTCTGGTACTCGAACAGCAGAGTCGGGTAGAGCGGTTCACCGACCCGCGCCTCCAACTCCGAGGTCAACCGCAGTAGTCGGCTCGAATCGAGTCCCAGTTCATAGAAACCCACGTCGGTCGCGATGCCGGTGGAGTCGACGGCCATCTCGGCGGCGACGAGCGCCGCCAGATCCGCGGTGATCACCGCGAGCGGATCCCGCGTATCCGCCCGATGGCTCGGCGCGGATTCGGTGTGGGCCGATGCCGGTCCGATCGGACCGGTCGAAGCCGCGACCGGTGACATCGTCGCCGTCGGCTGTGCCGCGTCGGACTCGGTCAGCAACCGATGGATATCCGCGCTGCCTCGAACGCGTTTGGAGGTCAGCCGGTACTCCGCGATCGCGCGGCCGGCATCGTCGTACAGCTGCACATCCGCCCGCAACAGATCCTGTGCGTGGCCGCGGACCGCGGCACGCACGAATACCCGCTCCGGCGTCGGGCGCCACGCCCGGACCTCGCTGAAGTGGATCGGAATGAACGCGCTGTCGTCATCGATGCCCAGTCGACGCGGATCGACGAACGGCACGATCGTCGACGCGTCCAAGAACGTCGGATGCAGCAGGAATCCGGGCAGGGACGCCGCCCCTTCCGCACCGAGCGTCAGCTCCGCGGTCACCACATCCTCATGGCGACCGAAAATGCCTGCGGCGCGCATGAAATCGCGATGCTCGATGCCACGACTACCGCTCTGCCGATACATCTCGTCCAGGCCACGGGCCGCGACCAGCGCGGCCCGGAGCGCACCCGGCTCCGCGGGTTCCGGATCGGAGAATGAATCAGGATGCGCGACGACGCATTCGGCGATCAACTCGATCGGACCGGTCGGCACGCCCGAGTCGAGCCGCTGCACATCGATGCGAACGCGACCGCTACTCGCCTCCACCCGGAACGCGATGCGGACCGCGCCGCCGGTGTCCAACGCGACCGGCCGATGGAAGAACGCCTCCCGGATCACCAGGTCCGCAGGTGCGTGGCCGGCCGCCATCGCGGCACGCATGATCATGTCGAGATATACCACGCCGGGCAGGATCCGCACGCCGTGCACCCGATGGTCGCGCACCACGGGATCGTCCGCGAGGACGGTGGTGGCAAAGCTGTTCAGCTCGATCCCACTCATACCAGCGGCTCCACACGCAGAAAGGACGTGGTGGGCGCCGAAGGTAGCACGATCCGGGACCCGGGATCAGTCGATCTGCTCGGAACCGTTTTCGGCAGCATGAAGCTCCTCTTGCGGAAGACGGGAGGCGACAGCGGGTTACGCACCGGACGGTGCGCCGCAGGCGCCTCTTCGACGATCAGGTGTGCGTTGGTGCCGCCGAACCCGAACGAGCTGACGCCCGCGGCACGGGGCCTGCCGTCGGCGCTGCGCCACGGGCGCAGCTCGCGGTTGATGTACAGCGGTGACCCGGTGAACGCGAAACGCGGATTGAGGTTCTCGCAATGCAGCGAAGGCGGCAGCGCGCCATGGTGCACCGCGAGAATCGTTTTCACCGCGCCGGCGATCCCGGCGGCCGAAAGCAGATGGCCGATATTGGTTTTCACACTGCCGACCGCGCACGGCTCCGGACCGCGGGAACGGTCGCCGAGCACGGTCGCCAAGGCCTTCAGTTCGATCGGATCACCGATCATGGTGCCGGTGCCATGTGCTTCGACGTAGCTCAGTGCGTCGGGCGACATGCCCGCCGCGTCGAGGGCGGCGGTGATGACCTCGATCTGCGCGTGCATATTGGGGGTGGTGATGCCCATCGTGTGCCCGTCGTTGCCGATCGCCGAGCCGCGCAGCACCGCGTAGATCCGGTCCCCGTCGCGGACCGCGTCGTCGAGTCGCTTGAGCAGCAGCAGTGCCGCGCCCTCGCCCGGCACGAAACCGTCGGCGTGCTCGGAGAAGGTGGCGCAACGACCGTTCGGGGACAGCACGCCTGCCGCGGCCAGCGTCAGGAACGGCGTCTCGTCCAACAGCACCTCGACGCCACCCGCCAATGCCGCGTCGAGTTCGCCCGCGCGCAGCGCCTGACAGGCCAGGTGCACCGATACCAGCGACGACGAGCAGGCGCTGTCCAGTATCAGATTGCCCGCGTGCCAATCGAAGTAGTCGGAGATGCGGGCGGCGATGAAGTTCTGCCCGATGCCGACGATAGTGTGCCGGTCGGCGACCGGGATGCGGTTGAAGTAGTTGGCCGTGCGGCTGCCCGCGTACACCCCGATCCGGCGGCCCGCGAGTTCGTCGCGGCGATATCCGGCATCCGCGGTGGCCAGGACGGACGCTTCCAATAGCAACCGCTGCAGGGGATCCATTTGCCAGGCGAGCGCGTCACTGATCCCGAAGAACTCGGGGTCGAACAGATCGACGCCGTCGACGAAGCCGCCCCACTTACTATTGGTCAGTCCCTGACCACCGGTCGGGCGGTAGTACCTCGCCGGATCCCAGCGCGCCGGATCGACCTCGCGGATGCCGGATTCGCCGGTGGCGAGCATGCGCCAGAACGCGTTCGGGTCGTCCCCGCCCGGCAAGCGGCAGCCGATGCCGACGACGGCGATCGGTGCCACCGACCCACCGCGCCCCTGGTCCGATGCCGGAAGCCCGCCGGTGCGGTGCGCGCCGTCGCCATTGGTCGCGGCATGGCCGACTGTGCGCGCTGGACCTCGAGCAGCCTGGGGTGCGGTCGGATTCGAATGCGATGTCGCGGCGAACAGTTCCGGATGCTGTTCGGTCAGCAAGTCGGCCAGTGCGTCCAGTGTCGGGTACTCCAGCACGAGTGCGGGGTCGAAGGGCTGTCCGGTCACCTTTTCGATGCGGCGTACCGCGGAGGCGATGAGCACGGAGTCCGCGCCGTACTCCTCGAAGCGCTTGTGCCCCTCGAAGCGGGCGGGAGCCAGCTTCAGCTCGTCGGAGAAGATTTCCAGCAACTCTTGATATGCCCGGCCCCGCTCGCCGCGTGGAGCGGCGTCGACGGCAGGCGGGGCCGCGGCCGATGTCGACGCCACGGCGTGCTTCGACGGGTGGAGCGAGAGTTGCAGTGGTGCACCGTGATAGGGCAACACGACCGGTGTGTCGACCATGCCGAGGATGCCGTCGAGGAGATCGAAACCCGCCGCGGCCGTCATCGTCGGCAGCCTGGTCGACCGGTACGCCGACGTCGTCACCTCACCGAACCCGGTGCCGCGGAAGGACGGCCACTGGATCGAACGGAACCATGTCCTTCCATTGGCGTGCTGGGCCTCGGCGAACCGGTCCAGGTGTGCGTTGGCCATGGCATAGTCCGACAACCCGACCGCGAGGCCGGGCAGGACGGCCGAGACAGAGGAGAACAGCACGAAGAAGTCCGGTCGATCCACGGCGAGCACCTCCGCCAGCACCTCCGTTCCGGAGATCTTCGGCGCCAGTACGTCCGCGACCGCAGGCGCGGTCTTGCGGACGAACGCGGGACTCTCCGCGGAAACACTTCCCGCGCAATGCAATACCCCGCCGATCGGGCCCAGCTCGCGCCGGACCTCCGCGAAGAATCGGGCCAGTGCCGCCTCGTCGGTGAGGCTGCCGAAGTAGGTGCGTATCGCGACGCCCCGGTCGCGCAGCGCGGCCAGCCGCCGCACCTTGGCCGCCTGCGGGCCGTCGGTGCCGGCCAGCCGAGACCATTCGGATTCGGGTGGCAGCGGCTCCCGTCCGAGGACGACCAGCCGCCGGGCGCCGCGTTCTACGAGCATGGCCGCGAACTCCGCGCCCAAGCCGCGGGTTCCGCCGGTCACGACATAGGTGCGTGCGGGATCGACGACGAGTCCGGGGCGCGGCGTCACCGAATCGAGCCCGATGGTCTCGCGCCGGCCCGCCCGGTACCGCACGCGCGGGGCACCATCACCGACGGACTCGCATTCCGCACCCAGGATCTCGATCAGCGACTTCGGATCCGCACAGACAGTGGCACGGTGGTCCACCAGATGCACAGTTCGGGTGTGCACGTCACCGATCTCGTCGGCGAGTGCCGCGACCAATCCGGCGAGCGGCGTGCACTCCGGACCGTCGACGCCCGGGTGGCCCGCTGCCATGTGCAGCAGGATCAGGGCGCCCGCTCGGGCGTCGATCACTGCCTGGTAAAAGCCCATTCGGCCGAGATCCGTCGTCGGTCGGTGTCCCGAAGGCAGCGGGGCGAGGTCGCAGAGATCGATCACGCTGTCGGTGTCCGGGTATCGCGCCACCAGCGCACGGCCGAGCTGGGCGCCCGCGGCGAAGTCGGCGCGGGCGAGGCCATCGCCGTGTGGGGCATCGGTGACCCGGATCAGACGCTGCGGATCGCCGAACGTCGCCATGAGCGTCTCGATCAGGGATGCGGGTGTCTCGGCGTCGTACAGGACCAATGGCCGACGGTCGCGTACATCACCGCGGTCGGGTTCTGCGGGCCGCCACACAGGCGCCAGTGCGCGCTGTTGCTCGCGAGGGGTGCCCGTTTCCGGGACCGCGGCCGAACCCTCGTCTGCGGCCGCTACGTCGGGGATCCAGTAGCGTTCGCGGGCGAACGGGTAGGTCGGCAGGGAGATGCGGCGATGGGGTCCGTTCTCGCGCACGGTCTCCCAATCGATCTCGCGGCCATTGAGCCAGCCCGCGACGCGGTCGTCCGCGGCCGCACGCGCCGTACCGCGTGCGCCGGGCGCGTCCTCGACCCAGGCGCGGACCGCCGCGCGGAGCTCGTCGAGATCGCGGGCTGTGAACGCGGTCCGTGCGGTGCCCGTCAGCCTGCCGACCTGCATGGTGTACGCCAGGTCGGCCAGGTTCGGTTGCCGGGTGGAGAGGAAACGATCGAGTGCGGCAACGTATTCGGTGAGGCGCTCGGTGTCCCTTGCCGACACGGGCACGACTTGATCGCCGGACCACCGGGTGGCGGGCCGCTGATCCACATACTCCTCGAGCACGACATTCGCATTGGATCCCCCGGCGCCGAATGAGCTGATCGTCGCCCGTCGCGGCTGCCCGGGACCACCGGACGGCCACGGCAGAGGTCGCTCGGGAATCCGGAACGAAGTGCTCGCGAAGTCGATGTTCGGGTTGGGTGGGGTCGCGTGCAGTGAGGGCACGATGGTCTCGTGGCGCAGCTGGAGCAGCACCTTGGTCAATGCCGCCACGCCTGCCGCGGCTTCCAGGTGCCCGACGTTGGACTTCACCGAGCCGATGGGCAGCTCGGCCCGCCCGGTACCACCGAATACCTTTGTCAGGCCCGCAATTTCGATCGGGTCGCCGAGGGCGGTCCCGGTGCCGTGCGCCTCGATGTAGGACACGGACTCCGGATCGACGCCGCCGTTACGCAACGCCGAACGGATCACCGCCGCCTGCACCGTCGGATTGGGCACGGTGAAGCCGTTCACCCGGCCGCCATGGTTTACCGCGGTGCCCTTGATGACCGCGTGGATGGTGTCGCCGTCGGCCTCGGCGTCGGCCAGCGGCCGCAGCACCAGCGCGCCGACACCCTCACCGGCCACATACCCGTCGCCGCCCGCCCCGAAGGAACGGCAGCGCCCGTCGGTCGAGGCGAACTGCCCCTGGCTCAACGCCACGAACTTGTACGGGTGCAGCGACAGGTTCACCCCGCCGACCACGGCCAACCGGCACTCCCCGGTCCGAAGACTCTGGCAGGCCAGGTGCAGCGCGGTCAGCGACGACGAACAGGCGGTGTCCACCGCCATGCTCGGCCCCTGGAAATCGAGCGCGTGTGACACCCGGTTGGCGACACTCCAGAAGGTCGACGCGGGCAAGGTCCCGCGTCCCAGCCGCGATTCCTCCGCGCCGAACATCTGGTACGTGCCCCACATGATGCCGACGAACACCCCGGCCTCCTCGGGACGCAACCCGCCCCGCGCCAGATCGGCCCTCGAATGCCCCGCGTCTTCCAAAGCGGCCCAAGCAGTTTGCAGGAACAGCCGCTCCTGCGGATCCATCACCTCCGCCTCGCGCGGCGAGATCGCGAAGAAGAGCGGATCGAAACAATCGACATCGTCGAGGAACCCGCCCCACTTGGTGTAAGAGGTATGCGGGTTGTGCCGATCGGGGACGAAGTACCGCGAATGATCCCACCGCTGCCGCGGAATCTCGGTAATGCAGTCGCGTCCCTCGAGCAGCACCCGCCAGTACTCGTCCAACCCGTCCGCCCCCGGATACCGGCCGCTCACACCCACGATGGCGATGTCCCCGACGCCATCGCTCGGGTGCTCCCCCCGAGACGGCGCCGAGAACGAGAGACCGCCTACCCGAACCGTTTCCGAATCCACGTCACTCCTCGCGGCCGCATACGCACCGTTCTCGTTGTGTGCGGGACCCGCCGCCCGAACTTCCCCATGCCGGACACCGTTCGCCGATGCGGGCGCGCCGGGGCTGAAAGTCTCCGCGGGAACGTCGCGCTGTGGTGGTCGCGAAACCGCATCCCGGGCCTGCCCTGCCTGCGAACTCGCCGTGGACATGTCGTGGTGCCGCGAATCCGGCTGTCGGCCCGCGGGGCCCAATTGCACGAGCAAATCGATGACCGCACGCGGGGTCGGGTATTCGAAAGCCAGTGTGGCGGGCAGGCGATGCCCGACGGAGCGGGACAGCTCGTCCCGGATCTCGATGGCCGCGACGGAATCCAGGCCGAGTTCGTGCAGTGGACGATCGAGGTCGGCATCGGGGGCAAGGCCGACACAGCGCCGGACCAGTGCCGCCATCTCGGTGTGGAAATCGGTTCGATCCTGGGTGGGCGGGCGCTGCACCGCGACGGAAGACGGGTCGGGCGGCAGTGTGTCGCCACCGGCGAGACCCGCCAGCACGTCGGGCGTCTCGACGCCGGACCGGTGCAGGGTGGACAGGTCGAGCGGCAGCACCGTGAGCGCACCGCTGTCCGAAACTATGGTGTGTGAGAGGATTTCGAGCGCACGTCGATCGGAAAGCAGCTGGTAGCCACGGCGAGACAGGCGTTGCACGTCGCCATCGCCGAGCCGGTCGACCATGCCGGTTCCGGCCCAAGGGCCCCAGGCGATCGACAGCGCGGGTAGGCCTGCGGCGCGGCGCAGCTCGGCCAACCCGTCCAGGAACGCGTTGGCCGCACTGTAACTCGATTGGCCGGGCAGGCCGACCACCGCGGACGCCGAGGAGAACAGCAGGAAGAACCGCAGTGCGCGCGGTGCGGTCAGCTCGTGCAGATGCCAGGCGCCGTGCAGTTTCGGCGCGAACACCCGGCCCAGTCGCGTCGCGGTCTGCTCGGCGATCACCCCGTCATCGAGCACACCCGCCAGGTGAACCACGCCGGCCAGCGGTGGGAGTTCACGGTCGATCCAGTCCAGTGTGGCCGCTACCGCAGCACGGTCGGCCACGTCGAGGGCGCGGACTTCGACACGCGCGCCACGTGCCCTGAGTTCGGTGATCAGCTGGATTGCCGTGGCGTCCGGTGCGCCCCGACCGGCCAGGACCAGGCTGCGGGTGCCGCGGTCGACCAGCCAGCGGGCCAGTGCCCGGCCGATTCCGCCCAGTCCCCCGGTGATCAGCACCGTCTGCGCGGTGGCCGCGTCGAGGAAACCGTCCTGTCCCGGTCGGTGTTGCTGTGCCGGAACAAGCCGCGGCAGCAGCCGTCTTCCGCCACGCAGCGCGAGCTGCCGGTGCGGTGCGGTCGCGAGTATTTCGGCGACGACGGCGTCCGCGTCCGCTGCCGATTGTTCGTCGAGATCGATGATCCGGCAGCCGATTTCATGCTGCTCTAGTTGCGCGCTCCGGGCAAAGCCCCAGACTGCGGCTTGGTCCGGCGCGACCCGATCGGACGTGTCCACTCGCTGCCCGTTGCGGGTGAGCAACCACACCGCGGGTTCGCCGGTGAGGGCCGCGGCCTGCACGAGGTGCAGTGCGCCGACGACCGCCTGCTGAGCCCGATCCGGCGTCGCGGCATCGGTCTCGACCACCGGTGTCGTGTAGACGATGCCGCGCAGCGGCGTCCGCCCGTCCCCTGCCGCACCGAGCAAGGCCCGCACCGCCGCCGGTACCCCGAGGTCGACGTCGAACTCGTCGTCCGCGCGGAACCCGAACCCGCTGCCGGGCCGCGCCACCGCGCATTGCGCGCCCGAGGCCCGCAGGCGAGCCGCGATAGCGTCGCCCGGTCCGTCCGCGGCGCCGACGACGAGCCAGCGGCCCACCGCGGCGCCGGATGCGACCGGCCCGGCGTCCTGCCAGGCCATCCGGTAGACATCCCGGAGCGCCGCGTCGCCGCGCGTACGTTCGGTGGCCATCCGCATCACTCGCAGACCGTCCGCGATCAGCACCGGAGCACCCTCCTCGTCGAGCAGTCGAACCTCGGCGACACACAGCTGTGGCGTCTGCTCGAGGACGCGCACATGGCCGAATCGGACTCGCCCACCCACGGCTCCAACGCTCACCCGATCGATGGCAAGGGGCACCCAGGTGTGCCGCTCCCCGGTCTGCGGCGCCATCGCGGCATAGGTCGCCTGGAAGGCCGCATCGAGCACGGCAGGATGCACCATGTCGGCGCCGGGATCGGTATCGGGATCCGACAGCCTGACCACGGCTTCTCGATCACCGGTCCGGACCTCGACGACGCGCCGGAACGCGGGACCGTAGTGCAGACCGGCCGCGGCGAGCATCTGATAGAAGTCGTCGGCGGATTGCCATGCGGCGCAACGATTCAGCAGATCGGCGAGGGTGACTTCGGCGGCGGTTCGGATGGCGGCGGTGCTGACCTGCGCACGGGCGTGGGTGCGCCAGCCGTCCGCCGTTCGGCTCGCGACCTCCACGGCGAGACCATCGGGTTCGGGCGCGAACCGCACCTGAACGGGATGGTCCTTCGTGATCGTCAGACCGCTGGCGATCACGAGATCCTCGATCGCGACGACCTCGGCGCCGGTCACCTCCCGCGCCGTCGCCACGATGGTGGCGACGAACCAAGCGGCGGGAACCACCACATCGCGATCGACCACGTGATCGGCCAGATAGTGCGGTGCGGCCGGGGCGAGGGTCAGGGCGAAATGCGTGGAATCCCCCGGCAGATCGAGGCGACGCGGGACGTACGGAAGCGGCGCGTTCACTCCCGTTGCCTGCGCGGTAGCGGTCGATCGACGACCGGCATCTCCGGGGCGGTGCGTGGTCGCGTCGTGTTCGTCCGAGCCGAGCGCCCGCGTCCTCTGCGGCTGATCGGCCCAGTAGCGCTGCCGTTGGAAAGGGTAGGTCGGAGCGAGTACCCGTCGCCGTGCGTGCGGCCGGTGCACGCGTTCCCAATCGATGGTCACGCCGCCGACATAGAGCTGCGCCAGCGCATTCGCCGTCATCTCCCGGTCGTCGCGGCCGCGACGCAGTGCCGCGACAAACCTCGCGGTGGTCTCGATCGCACGACCGCCCAGCGTGGAAAGTGTCGGCTGCGGCCCTATTTCGAGGAATGCGCCGATACCGAGTTCCGCGAGGGCCCGCATCCCCTCGGCGAAGCGAACCGGCTGCCGAGCATGTGTCGCCCAGTACTCTGCGGTGAGCTCTCCGGCGCACAAAGGTGCGCCGGTGACATTCGAGATCAGCGGGATCGCGGGGTCCCGCCACACGACGCGCCGGGCGGCATCGGCCAGATCGTCGAGAATCGGGTCCATCAGCGGTGAATGGAACGCATGCGACACATCGAGGGTGCTCGCGCGAATTCCCGCTGCTGCCACATCATCGCGCAGCAGTTCGAGTGAGCGGCGCGGTCCGGCGACGACGATCTGAGCCGGGCTGTTGAATCCGGCGATCGCCACCGCGGGCTCGTAGCGTTCGAGCAGCCGGGCGATCGTCGCCGGATCGGCCTCGACCGCCAGCATCGCGCCGCCATCCGGCAGGCTCTGCATCAGTCTGCCGCGGACGGCGATCAACCGCAGCGCATCGTCTACCTGCATCGCGCCTGCCGCGCACGCGGCCACATATTCGCCGACACTGTGGCCGAGCACCGCGGCGGGCGTAATCCCCCAGTCACGCCACATCTCCCACAGTGCCCACTCCACCGCGAACAGCACCGGCTGGGTGAACACAGTCCGGCTGAGGACCTCCGCGGACCCACGGTCGGCGTACAAGGCATCGAGAAGTCCGATACCGTCCGCGATCGGACCCAGGACATCATCGCAGTGCCGCAGCGCCCGCCGGAACACCGGTTCGGACTCGAACAACCCCCGGGCCATACCCGGATATTGCGATCCCTGCCCGGTGAACAGCAGTGCGACCTTCGGTGCGGCCGAGGTCCGCTCGACCCGGCCGCGCACTGCGGACCGCATATCCGCTGCCGCAGCGCGCAATCGAGCGGCGGCGGCGTCCGCCGTCTCGGCGACCACCGCCAGGCGCTCCTCGAAGTGGGTGCGCGCGCTCGCGGCGGTGTAGGCGAAATCGGCGAGCTCGCCACCACTCCCACCCAACCGGTCCGCCCAGCGCTTCGCCGACTCGACCAGTGCGACGTCGTCACGTGCCGACAGCACCAGTACCTGCGGTGCCGAATCAGACGGGGTGCGAGCCGGTTCCGGTGCGGGCTGCCGCAGAATGAGGTGTGCATTGGTACCGCTCATTCCGAAGGAGCTGATACCGACCGTGCGGCTATGACCGGTCTCCGGCCACGCACGCGGCTCCCGCACAACCTCCAGCGGCAGCGCCGACCAGTCGATCAGTGGATTCGGCGTGTGGAAATGCAGGCTCGGCGGGATCTTCGCGTGCTGCATCATCAGCACGGCCTTGATCACACCGGCGACACCGGCCGCCGCTTCGGTGTGCCCGATGTTGGTCTTGACCGAACCGATCAGCAATGGCGCGGCGCGGTTCTCGCCGTAGACCTCGGCAAGCGCCGTCGCCTCGATCGGATCACCCAACGGTGTGCCGGTGCCGTGAGCTTCCACGTAGTCGACCTCATCGGGTCGAATTCCGCCCTGTGCCAAAGCATCGCGGATGACCCGCTGCTGGGCCGGTCCGTTGGGCGCGGTGAGCCCATTGGACCGGCCGTCATGATTCACCCCGATGCCATGAACAACCGCGAGCACCCGGTCGCCGTGCCTGCGGGCCGCGGACAGCCGCGTCAGCACCAGGACACCGCAACCGTCCGCGCGGACATAGCCATTGGCATCGGCGTCGAATGCCCGCGAACGGCCGTCGGGCGACAACGACGCGAGACGGCAGAACCCAATCGTGGTCTCCGGGGCCAGCTGCAGATTGACGCCGCCCACCAGTGCCAGATCGCAGCGCCCCGCCCGCAGGCCGTCCCACGCCGACTGCACGGCGACCAGCGACGAGGAGCACGCCGTGTCGAGGGTGATCGCCGGACCCTGCAACCCGAGCGCGTAGGCCACCCGCCCGGCTGCGACGCTCGGCGCCGAACCGATCACCGAGTAGGCGCCGATCGAAACCGGATCCGTTGCCTGTGTCGGTGTTCCGGCGTACTCACTGAAGCACAAGCCGACGAACACCCCGGTCCGGCTGCCCGCCAAACTGCCCGGCGCCCGTCCGGACCGCTCCAGCGCCTCCCAGCTCGTCTCCAGGAGCAGCCGCTGCTGTGGATCCATGGCCTTGGCCTCGGCCGCGCCGATGCCGAAGAAGGCGGGATCGAATTCGTCGGCGCCGTCGACGAATCCACCCCACCGCGTGTACATCGTGCCGAGGGCGGCGGGGTCCGGGTCGTAGAAGGCGTCGACGTCCCACCGCTGCGGCGGCACCTCGGTGATCGCGTCCCGGCCCGCCCACAGCATGTCCCAGAACTCCTCCGGGGTACGGACGCCACCCGGGAACCGGCAGGCCATGCCGACGATAACGATCGGGTCGTCGTCCTCCTCGCCGATGCGCGCGGCGGCAGGGGCGTCTCGGTCGTGACGGACGGCGCTCGCGACCCGGTAACCGCTCTTCGGGCGTTCGGGGTGACCTGCACGGTCCGAATGATCGACCTGACCTGCACCGTTCGAGTCGTTGAGCCGGTATTCGCTCTTCGGGCGGTCGAGATGATCCGCACGGTCCGAATGGTCGACCTGACCCGCACCGTTGGAGTGATTGATCCGGTAGTCAGTATCCTTGTGCTGCAACAACTTCGCGATATCGCGCACGGTCGGATAGTCGAAGACGAGTCCGACGGGTAGAGGTGCGCCGATCTCAGCTGCCAACGCGGCGCGCAACTCCATCCCGGTGAGCGAGTCGACACCGATGTCGTGCAACGGCATATCGGGATCGATTTCGGTGGTCCGATCGAGTACGCGCATCACGACTCGCTGCACAACCGCTATCCAGGGAGCCGTATCGCTCTGAGTATCAGTGCTTCCCGAAGGATTCCGCCCCGCCGTCTGCCGCGAAGTGGTATCAGCACCGGTAGGTTGCGTGTCTCGCATCGACTCCCGTTTCGCTTCCATGGCTGTACCGCGGCCCGGATAAGCGCGGTACCAACGATCGGCCGCGAAATCGAAGACGCCGGGACAAGGACTGTCGACCGTCAGCAATCGGTCCAACGCCGCGGTGGCGTCCGTCGCACGCAGCGGCGGCAGCCCCCGCCGATCGAGTCGCCGCGTGAGCTCGGGTCGCCCCGCGGCCATCCCGACATCGGCAAAGGGTCCCCACGCGATGCTCAGCGCGGGCAGCCCGTCGGCGCGCCGCCGCCACGCCAATGCGTCCAGTGCCGCGTTGGCGGCGGCATAGTTCGCCTGCCCCGGAGTGCCGAGCCAACCCGCGACCGACGAATAGGTGATGAACAGGTCCAGTTCCATGCCGCGTGTCAACTCGTCCAGGTGTCGGGCCGCACGGTATTTCGGTCCGAGGACGGCCTGGAAGCGAGGCCAGGACAAGTCGGTGACGACACCGTCGTCGAGCACGCCCGCGCAATGGATAACGCCACGCAGCGGTGGCAACCCCGATTCGTCGATCTCGGCCAGCAGCTCCGCCACCGCTTCCCGGTGCGCGACGTCGACTCGACGGGACACCACGCGTACGCCGTCGGCACGCAGCGAAGCCATGAGCCGTTCACCCGCGTCGTCCGGTCCGCGCCTGCCGACCAGCAGCAGCGTGCGCGCCCCGTGTGCGGCGAGCCACCGTGCCGCTGCCGCGCCGAGTCCGCCGAATCCCCCCGTGACCAGGTAGGTGCCGGTGCCCACGACGGTTCGGGCGCCGTCGGTAGCCTCATGGGTGGTCTTGCCTCGCACCACAATCGGGCTCGCGTGATGACGCTGCCACAAGGCACTGAACGCGGTCTCCGCGTCGTCCGCCTCGTGCACCGCCGGTTGCCAGGCGGCCAACGTACCGTTGCCGAGCAGTTCCAGCACCGTGCGCAAGATCGTGCCCAGACGTTCCGGACCGGCCGAAGCCGGGTCGACCACTCGGTAATCGATGCCGTGCCCGGCCGGTCCGCCGTGCTCTCGCCGAGACTGACCTGGATCATCGATGTCGATGAATCGGCCGCGCGGGCCGACGATTTCCGCGGCACGCGTGGTGAACTCACCGGCGATCGCGTTGAGGACGATATCGGCTCCCCGGCCGTCGGTGAGCGCGTGGAGTTGGTCGGCGAGGCCGTGCACGCGCCAGGTGTCGACCTGCGGGATATCGAGTCCGACGCCCGCCGCCCATCGACCGAGGGCGCGGGTGCCGAGCACGTGCGCCCCCGCCCACGCGGCCAACCGCACCGCCGCCATGCCGATTCCGTCCGCGGGAGCGTGCACCAGCACGTGTTCGCCCGCGCGCAGACCCGCCACCTCGAACAGTCCGTACCACGCGGTAACGAACGCGGCCGGGATGCTCGCGCCTTCGGTGAACGTCATCCCCTCGGGCAGCGGAGCCACCAGCAGGTGGTCCACCGTGACGTAGCGCGCGAAACTACCACTCGCCAATGCCACCACGCGATCACCGACGCGGAATTCGGTGACGCCGTCGCCCAGCGCGGTGACATAGCCCGAGCATTCCAGACCGAGCGGCGCGGGGGCGTCCGGGTGAGTGCCCAACGCCAGCCATAGGTCACGGGCGTTCAGACCGGTGGCTTCGACCGCGATTTCCACTTCGCCCGCCTCAGGCGCGGGACGGGCGGTCGAATCCCAGTGCAGTCGGCCGAGATCACCGGATCGGTGGGCCCCCAGGCGGTAGTTGGCCGCCACATCCGAATCCACCACTCCGTCCGCCAGACGGGCGGCGAGCCACCGACCATCCCGGACGGCGAGTTCACGGTCTTCGATCCCGGTGACCAAGCCATCGATGACCAGCGCCACGTCGACGGCACGGTCCGCCTCCAGATCGACCAACCGACAACCGAATTCGGGACGCTCCGTGGCGAGGGCGCGCCCCAGCCCCCACATCAATGCCTGCTCGGGGTCGGGGCGGTCGAAGTTCGAGACTCGTTGGGCACCCACGGTGAACAAACACAGCGTGGACGGCACGCGACCGACACCGTCCAGTGAGCGAGCGAGCCGCAGCACAGTGCCGACCCGGACCGCCGCGGAACCGGTGGTCCACGCGTAGGCGATGCCACCCAACGGTGCTCCGGCGAGGAACTCCTCGAGGTCCGCCTCGGCGGGATCGACCGACAGCCCTCGGCCGAGAACATCTTCCGGGCGAACCACGCGTGTCCGGATATTCCGCGCCGACAGCCCGGCGGCGACGGCATCCCCCGCCGGTCCGTCGCTGAACACCAGCCATCGACCTGCCGAGTCCTGGCCTGTGGAGAACTGTTCACCGATCGGTGTCCACTCGAGATGATGGAGCAGCCGATCGACCTGGGCTGCCGCC
The DNA here is from genome assembly GCF_006716565.1 of Nocardia bhagyanarayanae. Classification (NCBI taxonomy): domain Bacteria; kingdom Bacillati; phylum Actinomycetota; class Actinomycetes; order Mycobacteriales; family Nocardiaceae; genus Nocardia; species Nocardia bhagyanarayanae. The sequence continues at coordinate 5,949,835 of NZ_VFPG01000001.1, forward strand.
TGCTCGGGACCAACGGACTCCACGTGCACGCCCGAGGTTCGCCTCACCCGTGGGGTGTCGGTACCCCCGGCCGCAATGAGGCACGCGCCGCCGATCGTCGCGATCGTGCGTCCGGCACTGTCGATCAGCATCGCGTCACCAGCGATCACTCGCTCGCTGCGATCGGTCACCCTAACGTGGCAGCGGAGACTGTCGCCGACGGCAACCGCACTGCTGGACACCGTGATTCGATCAATCGAAGCAGGCAGAAACAGCCCGTCCGGATCGGCGGTCAACACGATGCTGTGCAAACAGGCATCGAGCAGAACCGGATCGAGCGAACCCGACTCGCTCGTAGCGAACGACCGCAGCGAGGTCTCGGATTCGGTGGCGCTGATCCGCCGGAACTCGGCGGCGCACCGGTAGTCCTCGCCCAACCACAGACCCAGCTCCGACACCCTGTCGTAGTAGGAAGGCCAGACCGCGAGAGCCTCCGCGCTGTCGACGTAGTCGCCGCCGCGATACGGAACAGACCCCGCATCGCCGCCGATCGCCCGCAACGCCGCCCGAGCGAAGGTGGTCGGTTCACCGCCGCCGGAGTCACTGAGGAACCGCACTTCGTATCCGCTCGCCGCAGGCTCCATCTGCACCTCGATCGCACTGGCGGACCGGACCGCGAGCGGCGAGGTCAGCCTCAGCCGGGTGACCTCCCACCGATCGGCACCGGGCAGTTCAGCCGCGATCCCGGCGAGTTGCGCGCCCATCCAAGCGGCGGGAACCGTTGGCACACCGTGCAACCGATGGCCACTGAACATCCCGGGCTCGACCACCAACACGCTGGTCGACAACCCGCCGACCGGCGGTTCAGGCGCAACGTCATCGGCCGACCCTTGGCGCGTCGGATTGTCGACCTGGCGCGAAGGGGCGCGGTCATGGACCGACCGCGGCAATGACAGATCACCGGGCGCGAGGTCATCGACTGGCCGCGAGGCCCCGAGGTCGAGCCAATGCCGCTTCCGCTGGAACGGATACGTCGGCAGTTCGATTCGCCGCCATGGTCGTTCGGAATACAATGTGTGCCAATCGATATCGGCTCCTTCGACGTACCGGTGAGCTGTCGCCGCCGACTCGCCGGGGCCGGTGGACAGTTCCGCGACCGTGCCTGCGGCGCTGCTCCCGGTCGCCACCGACTCGAGGGCCGCGCGCAGTTGTGCTGCGGTGTCGACGACGATCGCCACTCGGGCGGCGAAATGCGTGCGGCCGGTATTCGCCGAGGCGCAGAGGTCACGAAGTCCGATGTCAGGGTGTTCGGTCAGGAAATCCAGGTATCGAGCGGCCAGGCCACGCAATGCGTCCGCACTCTTCGCGGACAGGGCCAGCAGGTGCTCGCCCGCATCGTCCGGAGTGTCGGCGTGCGAAATAGCAGGGGGTTCTTCGAGTACCACGTGCGCATTCGTCCCGCTGATACCGAACGCGCTCACCCCCGCCCGGCGCGGCCGTGACGAGCGCGGCCAGGCCCGTTCCTCGGCCACGACACGCACACCGATGTCGTCCCAATCGATGTGCGGATTCCCGGACCGGAAATGCAGGGACGGTGGAATCCGGTCGTGTCGCATGGACTCGACCACCTTGATGATGTTGGCGATCCCGGCCGCGGCCTGGGTGTGCCCGATATTCGATTTCACCGAGCCGATCAATAGCGGTGCGCTGCCGGGCCGTTCGCCGGTCAGCGCCGAGGCGAGCGCGTTCACTTCGATCGGATCGCCGAGCGCCGTTCCCGTGCCGTGCGTCTCGACATAGTCGATATCCGCCGCCGTCAGCGTCGCGTCCGCCAGCGCCGCCCGGATAACCCTTTCCTGCGCGGGCCCATTCGGCGCGCTCAAGCCCTGGCTGCGGCCATCGGAGTTGACCGCCGAGCCCCGCACCAAGGCAAGTACCCGATCCCCATCGCGGCGCGCGTCCGACAACCGTTTGAGCACAAGCGTTCCCGCGCCGTCGCTCCACACCACACCGTCGGCGCGTGCATCGAAACTCTTACACCGCCCGTCCGCGGCCAGCCCGCGCGCCCGCGCGAAATAGATGTCGAGCGAGGGTGTCAGCACCACGGACGCACCGCACGCCAGCGCCAGATCGCTTTCCCCGCGCCGGAGGCTCTGCACCGCCAGATGCACGGTCACCAGCGACGAGGAACACGCGGTATCAATGGTCAGACTCGGACCGTTGGCGCCGAAGAAATACGACAGCCGCCCCGAAGCGACACTCGCCAGATTCCCCGTGCCGAACCAAGCATTCGGCGCCACATCGGCCCGCGCCATCCGCTCCGCATAGTCGGTCGACATCAAACCGACGAACACTCCGGTACGACTGCCTGCCAGCCGGTCGGCTGGATACCCCGCGTGCTCCAACGCTTCCCAGGAGGTTTCGAGCAACAACCGCTGCTGCGGATCGAGCATCCGCGCCTCGCCGACCGAAATATCGAAAAACCCCGCATCGAACTCTTCGACGCCATCGACAAACCCGCCCCACCGGGTATATGTCTTCCCCTCGGCATCCGGATCCGCATCGAAGTACGCCTCGACATCCCACCGATCCGCGGGAACCTCGGTCACCGCGTCGACTTCCTCCGACACCAGCCGCCATAGGTCCCAGGGCCCCCGGACCCCGCCCGGATACCGGCATCCCATCCCGATAATCGCGATCGCGTCGTCGTACTCACTCGATCCGACGACATCCTGCTCCCGCGGGACCGCAACCTCGGGCCGCCCGCCCGGTTCCGGCTGCGCAAAGGCGGTGCGCCGATCGGCTCCGAGGGGCGCGGTCGTGGTGCGGTCCTCGGGTTCATCCGTCGCCGTGGCGGACTCAGCTTCTTCGGCTGCGGCGAACGTCGCGGTGCGGTCGAGGTTGTGCACTGCCACGGCGGTTGCGCGTGACGGGTGCTGTTCGGCGGCGAGCCGGGCGATTTCGTCCGCGACGGCGGCAACAGTCGGGTGGTCGAAGAGCAGCGTGGCGGGCAGCCGGACCCCGAGTTCGGAGGACAAGGCGTTCCGAAGTTCCACTGCCATCATCGAATCCAGGCCGAACTCGCGCAGTGGGGTGCGGTCGGCGACCGGTGTCTTGCGGCCCAGCGCGGTGGTGGCATGGGCGCGAACCACCGTCAGGAAGTCCGGCATCGGGGGCTGCGCGGTTTGCGTGGCCGCCATCGGTCGGGTGGCCGCGGCCGGCTGGGTCGCGGCGGGCTCCGAGCTCGGGGTGGAGGACGGGTAGACCGCTACGACGCCGTCAACGGCCAACAGCGACTTCAGGGTTCGGGCTCCGTCCTCGACATCGAGCTGTGCCACGCCGTGGCGCTCCCAGGCGCGGCGGGCCGCCGCGTTCAGGCCCTGTGCCATGCCGGTGCCTGCCCACGGCCCCCATTGAATGCTCAGGGCGGGCTGGCCACTGGCAATCCGGACCCGGGCGAGTGCGTCGAGATAGGCGTTGGCGGCCGCGTAGTTCCCTTGTCCGGCGATGCCAACGGTGGCGCTGACCGAGGAGAACAGCACGAAAAGGTCGAGCGAATGGGCAGCGGTGAGCTCGTGCAGATTCCAGGCACCCAGCGCCTTGCCCATGAATACCCGGCGCACCCGCTCGGGCGACTGCTCGATCAACAGCGCGTCGTCAAGCGCCCCGGCACAGTGCACGACCCCGGCAAGCCGAGGAAGCTCGTCACCGAATCGGGAAATCAAGGCAGACAGCGCTTCTCGATCAGCGACATCGACCAGCACCGTTTCGACCCGCGTGCCGAGCGCCGCGATATCCGCGATCACCGCCGCGGCCTGCGCATTCGGACTATGCCTGCCCGCCAGCACGACTGTTCCGGCGCCTGCCTCGGCAAGTACGCGGCCCGCGAGCAGACCCAACGCACCGAGCCCGCCGGTGATCAAATATGCTGCGGTCCTGTGAAGTTCCGTATCGCCGCGGAACTCCGGGAGACGCGGCGCATAAAACCCGTTGCCGCGCTCCGCGGCGCCAGGACCGTCCAGGCCTGTTACGTCGGCGGGCGCCACCACGCGTGGCGAATAACGATCCCGTCCCCGCAGCGCGATCGCGGGATCGGCGGCAGCGGCGAGGAGTTCCGCGACGAGCCGGCGGTCATCGGATCGAGCGCGATCCGGCAGATCGATCGAACGGCAGCGCAGCTCCGGAAGTTCGGTACGCACCACCGCCCCGAGTCCGCACAGCGCGGCCGCGGCCGGACGCACTCGCTCATCCGACGCTACCGCGACGCCAGCGGTGGTGACCAGGTACAGCGGTCCGTAGTGCGCGTTTCGGGCCAGCGTTTGTACGACTTCGAGGGCGAGCTCGGTTTCGATACGCGCGGTGATCGCGCTGTCGTCCGCTTCGGCGTCACCGAGATGGACAACCGCCCGACCGCCATCGGCGAGCATCCCCGCGATGGCGGCCCGGTCGGCCGTCCGCTCGATCGCTACGGCCGGGTGACCCGCCGCGCGAAGCGCCTCGGCCAGCCGATCGGCCTGATCACCGGTCCCGATGATCAGCCACGCATCCGGCGCGGCCGCACCGGGTTCGACCATGGTTCGGTCCCAGCCCGGGAGATGGATCAGGGGTGGCATGATGGCCCGATCGTGCACCGTTCGACCGAATCCGGTCTTCGCGAACCACACATCTTCGATATCGCAGATGAGGTCGCCGTCGGTATCGAAGACCCGGACCCGATTCGTTCGTCCGGTACGGGTGGCGAGTGCCAACGCCGTCTCGACCTCGTCCGTGCGGTAGACGCGCAATCTGCCTATACCGACCGGCAATTGGCCGGAATCCCCCTGCCGGGTCACCAACGCGAGGCCGGTTTGCACGGCGGCGTCGAGCAGACACGGCAGCAGCGCCTGGGGTTCGCCGGCCAGCTCGACGGGGCGAGACAGCTCGGCCAGCATGAAATGACCACCGGCGCGCAGCTGTCTGATCCAGCGAAAACGGGGGCCGAACGTCAGGCCCGCCTCGGCGCAGTTCCGATAGAACTCGTCGACGTCCCATTCCGCCGCGTCGCTGCGCTCGGCCGCGGCGAGGTCGTCCATGCTCTCCGGCCGCGACGGCTCGGCGCGCACCGCCGACGCGGAAACAGCTGCCGCTTTGCCGGTTTCGACGGAGAACCTGATATCGATGCGATCGCCCGCGGAGTCGACCACCGGCGCCGCGAGCTGCTCCAGCGGAACCGGCTGTGCGACAAGGAAATCGACCAGCTCATGGTCTGCTCCCGCGGCCCGCAGTGCCGCCCACGCCAGATATGCCGCGGGCACTACCGGCCGATCCTGGAACCGATGTTCGGCGAGGTACCCGGTGTCCGTCGACGCATCGGCACTCAGCGGCAACGCCAGCCGCTCCCGTTCGAACGGGTAGGTCGGCAGTCCGTTCCGTCGCCGCGCCCCCTCCGGTACCACCGCTGCCCAGTTGATATCCGCTCCAGCACAGTAGATCTCGCCGAGGCTCGTGAGGATCATCGTGTCGTCGGACGAGGAGCGCCGCTGGCTCGGCAGCCACATCGCCTCGGGATCCACCTGTCGCCCGAAGTCCAGCAGCACCGGATGCGGCCCCACTTCGAGGTACGCGTCCACGCCGAAGTCGGCTACCGCCTGCATTCCCTCCGCGAAACGCACCGTTGCGCGCGCATGTTCGCGCCAGTACCCCGCATCCATCGCTGCGGCCTCGATCGACTTTCCGGTCACATTGGACACCAGTGGTATCGAGGTGACCCGGGACGCCCCTGTCACCAGCTCGGCCACCTTCGCTTCGAAGTCGTCGAGAATCGGGTCGAGCATTGGCGAATGGAACGCTGTCGTGCCGGGCAAGGAGACGGCACGAATGGCACGCTCGGCAGCCACGTCTCGGACTCGCTGTACGGCGGCCTCCGTGCCCGAGACGACGAACTGCCGCTGCCCGTTGACAGCCGCCACCGACAGACTCGACGCGAGTTCACCGAGCAGATCTGTGAACTCGCCCTGCGCGCCGAACACCGCGGCCATCGCGCCCCGCCGCGGTACCGCTTGCATCAGCCGCCCACGCTCGGCCGCCAGCCGCAATCCTTCTTCGAGGTCAAGAGCTCCAGCCACCGTCGCCGCCACCAGCTCGCCGAGACTGTGCCCGAGCACCACATCCGGGCGAATCCCCCACGCGGCCCACAGTTCGACGCACGCCCACTCGAACGCGAACAGTGCCGGCTGGGCGTACTCGGTACGCGTCAGCACCTCGTCGCTCACTTCGAACAGCAACGACCGCAGCCGCAGGCCACCGGGTAGCACACCGAGGATGTCGTCACAGTGATCCAGGGCCGCCCGGAAGTCCGGGTGACGGTGGTACAGCGGCGCGCCCATCCCCGCGTACTGCGAGCCCTGACCGGTGAACAGCATGGCGACCCGGGGATTTCGCCGATCTTCGGGCAAACCGGTGTGCCATTGCGGCATCGCGAGTCCACGCACCGCCTCGGTCGAGGTCGATGCGACGATCGCACGCCGGTGCTCGAAGTGCGCTCGCCCGAGCGTCGCGGTGGCGCCGATGTCGGTGAGCGGCAGCTCCGTGCGGGCCAGCAGCGAACCGTACCGCGCGGTGAGCGCCTCGAGGGCCGTGGCGGTTCGGGCCGAAAGAGCGAGCACCGCAGGCGTTTCAGCGGTGGTTCCAATTTCGTCGACCGCGGCCGCCGCCTCGAGTACCACGTGCGCGTTCGTCCCGGCGAACCCGAACGAACTCACACCGGCCAGCCGCGGCCGGTCCGCCTCCGGCCACTCGACATCGCGGGTCGGCACCGCCAATGCCGTACCGTCGAGCGTGATTCGCGGATTCAGCGTGTCGAATTCGTGCTGGCGCGGGATCCGGCCCCGTTGCAACAGCAGTACGGTCTTGATCAGTCCCGCGATCCCCGCGGCCGCTTCCAGATGCCCGATCTGCGACTTCACCGAGCCGAGCAGGCACATCGAGTTGTCGGATCGAGGCGCACCCAGGACCTCGGACAGCGCTTCGATTTCGATCGGATCCCCGAGCGGGGTTCCCGTTCCGTGGGTCTCGACATAGCCGATCCGCGCCGCGTCACAACCCGCGTCGGCGAGGGCCTCACGCAGCAACTCCCGCTGTGCCACGGGATTCGGCGCGGTCAGTCCCATCGAACGACCATCGTGGTTCACGCTCGAGCCTCGGATGAGTGCACGTATTTCATCGCCGTCCGCGATCGCCCGCGAAAGCGGCTTGAGCACAATCACGCCCGCGCCCTCGCCGCGCACATACCCGTTCGCTCGCGCGTCGAACGGTCGGCACCGGCCATCGGCTGACAGCGCGCCCATCCGGGACAGCGCCGCCGAAATCAGTTCGGACTGCAGCAAATTCACGCCGCCGGCCAATGCGACGTCGCACTCCCCCGACCGCAGGCTGCGACACGCTTGGTGCACGGCGACCAGGGACGACGAACAAGCGGTGTCGAGAGCAACGGCGGGACCGCGCAAGCCCAGCAAATAAGCCACCCGTCCCGCAACAATGCTTGACATCGTTCCGGTGAGTGTGTGCGCGTCGACCGACCGCACCCAGTCAGGCGTGATGGTCCGCTGATACTCCTGCCAGCTGACGCCCAAGAAGACGCCGGTTCTGGCCGCCGCTATGCTGCCGGGCGAGATCGCGGCGTCTTCCATTGCCTCCCAGGCGACTTCGAGCACAAGACGCTGTTGCGGATCCATCGCGGCGGCCTCCCGCGGCGCGATTCCGAAGAATTCGGCGTCGATCGCGTCGATCGACGCGTCGAGCAAACCGGCCCGGCGCAGCCCGCTCGGCTGCGCCGAATCGGTGATCGGCCACCGATCCGCGGGAACATCGACGATGGCGTCGCGCCCGGATATCACCAAGTCCCAGTAGCTATCCGGACTCTGCACACCACCGGGGAACCGGCAGCCGATCCCCACGACGGCGATCGGTTCGTGCGCGTGCTGCTCCGCCTCCAACTCCTGAATCCGACGTAGTGCCCGCGTCAGTAGGGCCCGTAGGCCATACCCATCGTCCGCCATATGTGCCGCCAACCAACATCACGCCAAAGTTGTGACGAGCAACATACGACGACCCTGGTTTGGCGTCAATTGCTATGGGCATGCACAAAATTAACCAAAGTTACCGACCGGTAGCCGATTGCTCAGCGAATGATGTTTGCTGAGGTTCAAGATTCGCGTCCGAAGGACTGTGCGAGAGTCTTACCGCGGGCGCGTCTTTCGATGGATCGCCGGGCCCGAGCCCACCCGCCCGCAGCCCAGAGTCGCCGCCAGTTAGCTCAAATCGTCTCGGACAGAGGGTGTTTCGGGTCGCACGAGATTTTCGCCATATAGTCAAATCTTGAATCACCCATCAGAGGGTGCGATTGCGCGAGGGGATCGCTCATCAGCATGCGCGTGCCCCGCGGACAACACCGGATGCAGCCCCGAATGCATTGATGGACAACGGACCAGTAGCCGGAGATGCCAGACGAGTGGACCCGAAGTCCTTGGCGCGCATAGGCGAAGGGTGGTCGACCGTTGTTCGACAAACGGCATCGAGCCCCTTTCGGCCGCGCCGGTGGCGAAGATTGACGACGAGTTAGCAGTACCGCGATAGATGGGCAGGACGGCGGCGCTGACCGACCCCGCGCCAGTGTGCGCCGCGGTGGCCCAGACGCTGCTCGGGTTCACCTCCGAGGCCCGTCGGCCGATCTCGCGCTGCCGATGGCCGGGCTCCTCGAGTCTCGGAGCCACCGTCACCCACACGACTCCGGCATCGAACTCGCCGAAGCCCTGGCCACGGTCACCGGTCGACCACGCCCCCGCTCGCACCCCGCGCCATCCGCTCGCGTCGAGGTTGAGCCGCGGCACGAATGTGCTGATCAAGCTTCTTTGAAGGAGCAGGCCACCCATCCACGATCGGAAGGGTGATCACAGTGCAGGATTGGGCGCAGATCAGGTATCTCCATGCGAGCGAGGGCCTGTCGATGCGGGCGATCGCGACCAGGTTGGGTATCTCGCGGGACACGGTGTCGCGGACGATCAAGTCCGAATCGCCACCGCGGTATCAGCGGGTGTCGGGCCCGTCGGCGTTCGATGAGTTCGAGCCGTGGTGCGGGCACTGTTGGCGCGGTTCCCGATGATGCCAGCGGCGGTGATCGCCGAGCCTGTGGGTTGGTCAGGGTCACCGTCGTGGTTCCGCAAGAAGGTCGTTGAACTGCGCCCGGAGTACGCGCCGAAGGATCCAGCCGACCGGCTCGAGTATCGGCCCGGCGATCATGGTTGCTGCTGCCGGAACAGTTGGGCAACGTGCCACGAAAGCTGTTGTGGGGCAACAAATCCGGTATCGGCAAAGGCGGGCATCAGGCGGCCCGAGTAGCCGCGTTCACCGGGATGCTGGCTCCCGCATCGTCCCAGTGCAAACCATTCGACCCCGAATCGAAGGGCATCGTCGAACGTGTCAACGGCTATCTGGAAACCTCGTTCCTGCCGGGCCGGTCATTCGGTTCACCGACCGATGGAAACCTCTCTTGTCGTCGACATCCTATTGATCACCAATCCTATTGATCACCAAATGATGGTGCCTGATGGAATCAGCGGCGCGGATCCGCTTCCGTCCGTCTGTCACGAACCATCGGTCGGGCGCGCCCACGCGTCGGTGGACACCGACTGACGGAGCGCCTCGAACAGCCAACCATGCGCGCGTCCAGTGCTTATCGGTGTGCCGGTCACCGTTTCGGTCAGCGCCCAGTACCGATCGATGCGCCGATCCGCGTCCGTGGCGCCGACGAGCAACTGCCGCCGAAAAGCCGGGGTATCGCACACATCGCGCGCCTCGGCGTGGGCGGCGACGAATCGGTCGAGTTCGGCGCCCGGGCGCGGACGATCTCCGGAGGCCAGCATCGCGATCACCGCACCACACGCTTCCCCGACTCCGTCCAGCAGCCCGCGCCGGTCGCGCACGGGCCCCGAGCGCCAGATCTGTTGCCGCACGGCTCTATACAGCGAGGGATCCGCGACCAGCGTGCTCATCTCGGCATAGGCGAGTACCTGCTCCACCCCCGGATCGACGGGCGGCGGCGGGATATCCATCGACACGAGCCCGTCGAACTGTTCCACCGCCATCGGAGCGAGAATTCCACGCCAGAAACGCACCAGCGCGTCGTGGGCGGCCCCGCCGTCCACAGCGCCCGCAAGTATCGCGAGCGTCGCCTCCCGCTCACCGGGAGCCGCCGCCGCGACCGCACGCAAAGACGCACGCCGCCAAGACAGTTCGCGAAACGAACGCTCCACGAGCTCTCGCTCCTCGGCCACCGCATCGTCCAGCGATCGGCGTCCGTCCAAGACATCGCCGATGGCAACGAGCCCCAACCCGAGCGCACGCAGCCTGCGGATCGTCGTCACCCGCTCGATCGCCGCGCTCGCGTCGAACAGCCGATGACCACTGGTGCTGCGCCGCGCCTCCACCAGCCCCTCGTCACAGTAGAACCGGACCGTGCGCACGGAAAGCCCCGTCGCTTCAGCCAATTCGCCGATACCGATCTCGCGGCGCCGTGTGTCTCCGCTCACAGTCCCTTGAACCTCCACCCGACTGGAGTTCCTACCGTACGCCCGGGCCGAACCCCCGGACCCGTACGGAAGGAGAGAACGATGACCGAGTACATCTGGCGCGCCGTCGCCCGCGAGCGCACCGAACTGGCCGAAATGCTCATGGCGCTACCGGAATCCGCGTGGCAGCGTCCCTCGCTGTGCGCGGGATGGCGGGTCTCGGACGTCGTGGCGCACGTGGTGCTCTCCAGCAGCGCGACCCTCGGCGCACTTCTGGTGAACCTGGTCCGGGCCCGCGGCGACATCAACCGGCTGACACACGACACCGCCGTCCGGCTCGCCGACCGGTCGACCCCACAGGACCTCATCGCTCAACTCCGCGACACCATCGACGCCCGCTTCACCCCGGTCGGCACCACTCCGGCCGACCGCCTGATGGACCTGTTGGTGCACGGACAGGACATCGCCGTCCCGCTGGGCCTGCACCGTGAGATGCCCGTGGCCGCCGCGCGATTCTCGCTGGACCGGGTATGGACGATGGGCTGGCCGTTCCATGCGCGACGGAAATTGTCCGGCTATCGCCTCACCGCGACCGACACCGGCTGGCACGCGGGCGCGGGACCGGAGATCGCCGGACCGGTCTCCGCTCTGCTCTTGCTCGCGACCGGACGCGAGGCGGCCTTCGACAGGCTGACCGGTCCCGGCGTCGCCGAGTTGGCCGCGCGGCTACGAGCGTGATCTACGCCGACGACTTGGCTTCGGCCAACGCGTGCAGCCATTCCCGCGTGTAGCGCTCGGCGAGAAGGGGCAGGAAGTTGTCGAAGGTGGCGTCGTCGGCGATGTGGTCGTACGCGGCTTGCAGGAACTGTTCGATGGCGGCGTCGGGCGCGACGCCTTCGAACTCCTTCTCCAAGCGGGCCGCGGCGGTCTGCAAGGCGTGCCGCTGGTCGACGGACGGTTCGGCGGGGCGATCGGCGGGCACGGGCGTCTCGGTCACGGCTCCTCCTCGTGACGGGGATGTGCACGGCAGCGGCGCGGATCGGTTCCGCACCCGCATGTCGGTTACCCATTCGGGGAGCGCGGATTCGTCCCGAGGGCGAATGAGAACACGTTCTTGTCCAGCCGGTCGTGTCGTGCCAGGCTGTGCGGATGGATCTCGCCGCCGTCGAAGCCGTGCGCCAACTGAAGTACCGGTACTTCCGGACCTTGGATCTCAAGCTCTGGGCGGAGTTCGCCGACACCCTCGCCGTCGACGCGGTCGGGCGCTACGGCACGCACGCGATGGGCGAGCCGCTCGTCTTGGACGGCCGCGAAGCGATCACCGACTTCATGCGCCAGAACGTCGGACCCACCATCGTCACCGTGCACATCGCAAATCATCCCGAGATAACCGTCGACGGCGACACCGCGACCGGGTCGTGGGCCTTCGAGGACACCGTCATCGCCACCGAATACGGCGTGTTGATCCGGGGCGCGGGATATTACGCCGATCGCTACCGTCGCGACGCCGACGGGCGGTGGCGCATCACCGAGACCGGCTACCGACGGATCTACGAGTCGAGCCAGTCGCTCGCCGACACACCGAGTCATCGACTGCTCAGCAACATGTGGGCCGACGAGGCCTGAGCCGCCTCCGAACACCGCCGGGACGCGCGGAATCCGGACCAATACGCCCCGGTAGCGCGGCAACCGCTTGCGGCGGCGGCGATTACGCGGAATAGTCCGTTCGGATACCCACCAGAAAGGTCCCACGATGGCAAACCGGTTCCGGCGGCGATCGTCGCGCGCGTTGGCGCTCGCCGCAGCCGCCCTGTCGCTGCTCGCGCCGACCGCCGGGGCCGCCGATACCGGGCCGCTGGCCTACATCCCGGTCGCGGGCGAGGGCGCGGTCGTCGTTCTCGACACCGGTAGCGACCGGATCGTCGGCCGAATCGAGGGAGTCGGACCGCAGGCCTCCGCGGTGACGGCCTCGCGGGACGGACAGCATCTCTACGTTCAGGCGTTCAACCCACCGTTCATCGGCGCCGACGACATAGCTGTCATCGACCGCGCCACCGACAGCGTTACGGCCCGCATCCCGATCAGCGGCACCGACGGCATGACGCGACCGATCACCGATCCGGTCCGGGACCTCGTCTACGTCGTCACCGCTCGCCCGTCCATCGACGTGCTGAGCACCACGTCCAACACGCTGGTCCGGTCGATGCCGCTGCCGTCGCTCGCGCTCGCCGCCGCCATCGCACCGGACGGTGAACGTCTCTACGCGGTGTTCGCCGACTCGACCGCCGCCGCGTTCGACCCCGAGAGCGGATTCCAGCTCGGCGAACGCATTCAGATCGACGGCTCGGTGCCCGCGTTCGCCGCGGTCTCCCCGGACGGCCGCAAGCTGTACGCGATGAACGCGCTCGGCGACAACGTCTCGGTGATCGACACGGAGTCCTGGCAGCGGCTCGGCGCCATCGCGCTCCCGGCGGGCAGCGCCCCGGTATCGGGCGCGTTCAGCCCGGACGGCGATCGGCTGCTGGTGGCCACGCCGGGCGCGAACGCGGTCCAGGTCGTCGACGTGGCGGCCGATCGCGTGACGGGCACGGTCCCCGTGGATGCGCCGGTCTCGGTCAACTTCACCGCCGACGGCGCCAAGCTCTACGTGGGCAGCCTTGGCCCGCAGTCCGCACCGGTCGTCTCGCCCATCGCCGGGTTCGATCCGGCCGCGCTGCTCCAGCCCCTCGTGCGGGCGAGCAACAGGCCGAGCTCGGTGATCCCGTTCGACGCGGCCGCGCTGCGTCCCAGCGGATCACCGATCGCCACCGGCGCGGCCCCCGGCGCGGGCGCTTTCCCGAACTGAGTCCGCCCCGCCCGTTCGGCCCCTGCGGATAGTCTCGTCGGAGACCATCGAGGAGGCGACGGTGCCCGCAATCCCGCTGATCGGCCGGGACCATCCGGCGGCGCTGCTGCGGGAAGCGCTGCGCCGCACGGTGTCCAGCCACGGCGGTATGACGCTGGTGTCCGGCGAGGCGGGGATCGGCAAGACCGCGCTCGTCACCGAGGTCGTCGGTGAGTTCGGACCGGACGCGGCGCTGGTGCTCACCGCGACGGCGTGGCAAGGCGACGGCACGCCGGGATTCTGGCCGTGGGTCCAGGTCCTGCGCGGGCTGCGCCGGGTCGCGACGCCCGGGCAGTGGGCGGCGGTCGACGATGCCGCGGGCAACGCGCTGTCCCACCTGATCGGCGAGTCCCGCGAGGGCGCACCGGCGAGCGCCTCGCTGTTCCGCATCGGTGACGCGGTGTCCGAGGCGCTGCTCGCCGCCTGCGCCGTGCGGCCGGTCTTCGTGGTGATCGACGACCTGCACCGGGCTGATCCCGCCTCGCTTCAGGTTCTCGCGTTCGTAGCGCGGCACCTGTGGTTCGAGCGCCTAGCCCTGGTCGGCACGGTGCGCGACACCGAGATCGCCGCGGACGACCACCCGCTGCGCGCGGTGTTCGGCGAGGTGTCGGCCGCCGCGCACACCATCGAGCTCACCGGTCTGGACGACGAGCAGATCGGCTCGTTGGTCACCGCGCTGACCGGACAGCGTCCACCGGAGCGGATCGTCGCCACGCTGCGCGCCCTCACCGGAGGCAATCCGTTCCTGATCGAACAGGCGACACGGCTGTGGGACGCGGGTCGTCCCCTCGACAGCCTCACCCCTGGCGTGCGCCAGACCCTCGACGCGCGCCTCGCGCCGCTGCCCGCCGCGGCGGTGGACGCGCTGACCACCGCGGCGCTGCTCGGTCGCGAGTTCACCGTTCCGGCCCTCGCCGCGAGCACCGGCCGCGCCGATTCCACCGACCTGTTGGCGACCGCCGTGCGGGCCCGGCTGGTGACCAACGACGGGGACCGCTATGCCTTCGCCCACGACCTGATCCGCGAGACACTGCTCGCCCGCCTCGATCCGGCCGAGACGAGGGCGCGGCACGCGGCGATCCTCGCGGCGCTCGAACGCCTCCCACGTGCGGTCTCCGGCGCGACGGCCGGCGATCTCGCCCATCACGCCCACCGCGCGGGCGACGCGGTCGACCCCGAGCGCACGCTGCGCTACCTGCTCGCGGCGGCGCACGACGCCTGCGGACGACTCGCCGCGCGCGAGGTCGCCGCCCACTACGCGCACGCGCTCGAACTCGTCCCGGACGCCGACACCGAGCTGCGCGGCCGTATCGCCCTGGGACTCGCCGCCGCCCAACGTGATGCGGGCGAGCTGGTCGCGGCCCGGCACACCTACGACAGTCTGCTCGCCACCGCGGATCGCGCGCCCGAGCTGTTCGCGCGCGCGGCACTCGGCAGGCACGAACTCGGCATGCCCGATCCGGAACGCGAGGCCGAGCGCGAGATCGACCTCATGGAACGCGCGCACGAACTGCTGCTGACCCAACGTCCGCGCACCGATCCCCTCGCCGTGCGGGTGCTGGCCGCGGGCACCAGGGTGCGCGTGCACACCGGCACCGCCCGGCACGACACCGTCGACCGGATCAGCGCCGAAACCCTCACGCTGGCCCGCGAATCCGGCGACGACACCGCGTTGTCCGATGCGCTGCTCGCCCGCCACGACGCCATCTGGCAGCCCGGCACCGCGCGCGAACGTCTCGCTCTCGCAGACGAACTCGGCGCTCTCGGCCACGTCGGAGACGCGGCATTGCAGGCCGGGCTGCTGCGCTTCGTCGCGCTGCTCGAGCTGGGTGATCCCCGCGCGCACACCGAATTGGCCGATCTCACGGCGCGGGCCGAACGCGCGCGCTCGCCGCGCTATCGTTTCGTCGCGCTGTCACGCACCGGCGCGTTGGCCATGGTGCGCGGGCGGTTCGCGGAAGCGCGCGCCGCGATCGACGACGCGTACGCGCTCGGCGCTCGGCTCGGTGAGGTCGATTTGGTGCCGCTGTGGCTCGAACAACGCTGGACCCTGGCGCTTTTCACCGACGACCTGGACGAAGCCGGATCGCTCGTCGGCCGCTACCGCGAGCTCGCGGGCGACTACACGGCCGTTCCGGAGCTGATCACCGCCGCCCGCCGCGGCGACACCGAGCGGGTGGCGCACCGAGCCGCCGACATCGAATCGCTGTATCGGGTCTATCCCCGGCATTTCCACGCGGGCGTCCTGGTTGCCCAGGCGCACGCCGCGCTGGTCCTCGACGATGCCGAACTGCGAGAGACGGTGCGCACCAGGCTGATTCCGTATGAACGCTACTGGGCGGTGGTGGCAGGCGGCGGCGCGGTGTACGGCCCCTACGCCTACTGGCTCGGGCGCGTCTGCCAGGCCGCGGGCGACACCGCCACCGCCGCCGAGCATTTCCAGACCGCCGCCGAGGTCGCGCACCGCCTGCGTGCCCAACCGTGGCTGGACGCCGCCCGCGATCAACTGCGGCTGCTCTCGCACCGGCAGCCTGCGACCACGCCGGAACCGAAGCCTCAGCCTGACAACGAGTTCCGCTTCGACGGCGCGGTCTGGGTGCTGCGGTTCGACGGACGGACCGCACACCCGCCCGACGCCAAAGGCCTGCGCGATCTGCACGTCCTCGTCGGGCATCCCGGTCAGGACATCCCGTCCCTGGAGTTGTCCAGCGCACCCGACAAGGGGATCGTGCGGGCGGCGACCGCGCTGGGCTCCGACCCGGTGCTGGACGACCAGGCCAAGGCCTCGTATCGGCGGCGGCTGAGCACCCTGGACGCCGAGATCGATCGCGCCACCGACCTCGGCCGCGACGATCGCGCCGTTGAGCTGGACCGTGAGCGCGCGGCTCTGCTGGATGAACTGCGCCGCGCCGCGGGCCTCGCCGGACGCACCCGCAGGCTCGGCGACGACGCCGAGCGGGCGCGCAAGACGGTGTCGGCCCGCATCCGCGACGCGCTGCGCCGCCTCGACGGCGTGCATCCCGAGCTGGCCGAGCATCTGCGCGCCTGTGTCTCGCTCGGGCTGGTCTGCCGCTACCAACCACAGCGCGAGATCCGCTGGACGCTGTGATCCAGCATCGCTGGATTCGATCCAGCGCCTCAGGGGTGAGACCGAAAGGAGCACACCATGCGCCAGATCGCACCCCGGCTGTGGCAGACCGAGACGTTGAGCCCATTTCCCGGCCTGACCACCAACGCCTACCTGTGGACCACACCCGAGGGCAACGTGCTGTTCTACAACACCACGCTCACCGCGGAGTTCGATCGGATGGCCGAACTCGGCGGTGTGGCACACCAGTACCTGAGCCATCGCGACGAGATCGCGTCCTCGCTGGCCACAGTCCGTGACCGATTCGGCGCCCGGCTGCACGTCCACAAGGCCGACGCGGTCGAGGTCACCCAGACCGCCGTAGACGACCCGTTCGACAGCAGGCACGTCGCGATCGCCGGGCTCGAGGTGATCCCCACGCCGGGTCACACCGTCGGCAGCGCCAGCTACCTGGCCACCATCGACGGCAAGCGGTACCTGTTCACCGGCGACACGATCATCCTCGGCCAGGACGGCTGGTGGGCCGGATACCTGGAGGGGCACAGCGACCGCGAGACGTTGCTCGCCAGTCTCGACCTGCTGGCCGAGCTCACCCCGGACGTCGTCGTGTCCAGCGCCTTCATGGGCGAATCGGGCGTCACCGAACTCGGCGACCGCCCGTGGGCCGACTGCGTGGCCGAGGCGCGCCGGGCGCTGGTCGGCGACGGGAAGTGAGGCCCGCGCGCAGATCGGTCTCCGGACCGCCGCCGGTGCACCTCGGGGCGACCGCCCTTTGAGCCAGTTGCGCGACCGAGGCGCGGCGGGAATTACACGCCGACGGGCCCTCGCGCGCAGAACAGTCCACTTTCGGGACGCTGGCGCTGGACGGATCAGGATCGCCGTCGCATGCTGCACAACATGTCCTCGTTAGCGCCCGATGAATTCCGTTCCGAGACCATCTATCTCAACACCGCCTCGTACGGACTGCCGTCCCGGCGGGCGCTGACCGCGACAGCCGAGGCCAGCGCCCGCTGGGCCGCAGGACGGGGCGGGCCGATGACCGACGACGCGCTGGTGCCCGAGCTGCGCGCGAAGTTCGCCAGGCTGCTGACTGGGGCGCACCCGGACCACATCGCGCTCGGCAGCGGTGTCGCGGGGCTGGTCGGCCTGGTGGCCGCCGCGCTGCCACCCGGCGCTGAGGTGCTGCTCGCGGCAGGCGAATTCGCCTCGGTGTCCATGCCTTTCGTGCATCGCGGCGACCTGGCAGTGCGGGTGGTTCCGCTGGCGGAGCTGGCCGCGCAGGTGCGACCCGAGACCGCGCTCGTGGCGGTCAGCGTCGTGCAGTCCGCCGACGGCCGGATCACCGATCTGACGGAACTCCGCGCCGCCACCGCGGTCAACGGCGCCCGGCTGCTGGTCGACGCCACCCAGGCCGCCGGTTGGCTACCGCTGAACTTCGCCGACGCCGATTACTGGGTCTGCGCGACCTTCAAGTGGCTGATCGGCGCGCGCAGCACGGCGTTCTTCGCCGCCGCGCCCGAGGCCACCGCCGAACTGCGTCCGATCGGACCGAGCTGGTACGCGGCCGAGGACCGGTGGGCCGAGCTTTACGATCCGCGCGCGCTGGCCGCTACCACCCGCCGCTTCGACGCGACCCCCGACTGGCTTGGCGTCGTCGCCGCGTCGGCCGGCCTGAGCCTGATCGAGGAGCTGACCGTCGAGAAGATCAACGCGCACAACCTGGATCTGGCGGACCGTTTCCGTGCGGGTCTCACCGCGCTCGGCCGGGAGCCCGGGCCGGGGCGTTCGGCGATCGTCGTGGTCCCCGGCGCCGCCGATCTCGCGCCGCGGCTGGAGAGGGCGGATGTCATCGCGTCGGCCAGGGCGGGCGCGCTGCGGTTCGCGTTCCACCTCTACAACGACGAGAGGGATGTGGATCGGGCGCTTGATGCGCTGGACATCTGAGGGCTCCTCGGGAGCGTCGAGAGACGAACTCTGCGTTCCGGATCGGACGACTCCGCCACCGATTTGCCCGGACGGACGTGGTGTCCAGGGGAGCGCAGGCAGACGCGACGTCGGAGCCGGGCCCGACGTCCACGGCCGGAACACAACCGGATGTGCGCCTAGAGTTTGGGCTCATGAGTGATCGCAGTGCACGTCGTCGGGGCTCGATCTCATCGGTCCGTTCCGAGGACGACCGCAGGGACGGCACCGCGGCGAATCTCCGAGCGGGAAGGCGTCTTTCGCGCTTCGCCGCCTTGGTCGCCGCCGCGGCAGCACTGAGCGCCACCACCGGTATCGGCCCCACGCACGCCGAGCCGGTCGCCGCCGGGGCACGCTATGTCGCGCTAGGCGCCTCGTACGCCGCCGGTCCGGGCATCACGCCGATGCTCGACGAGGGATGCCTGCCCTCGGCCCGCAACTACCCCGGGCAACTCGCCGAAACGCTCGGCCTGGAGCTCGTCGACGTCACCTGCTCAGGCGCCACAACCGCCAACATCCTCGACCAACCACAGCGCTTGCCCAGCGGGCCGGTGATGCCGCCGCAGATCGGCGCGGTCACACCGGACACCGAACTGGTCACGATCACCATCGGCGGCAACGATCTCGGGCTGATCGGCGGCATGATCGCGCGCAGCTGCGGACCGGGACTCGTCGGCGCGCTCTCCGTGGTCTCGTTCCTGGCCTCGGAGGTTTGCACGAGCGTCCTCGGCGATTCCGCGGAACCCACCCCAGCCGATTTCGAACGGGTGCAACGAGCGATCGCCGACGTCGTGCGCGCCGTCCAGTCGGCAGCACCGAACGCGACCGTCCTGCTCGTCGAATACCTCCCGGTCCTCGACCACGACGGCGCCATCTGCGCGAAAGCGCCCTCTCCCAATCGGATGCCGAGGCCGCGCGCCGCACTTACGACGGCTTGATCGCCGCCACCCGCGCCGCCGCCCACGAAACCGGCGTGGAAACCGTGTCGATCCCGAACGCCGACGACCACAACGCCTGCGCCACCTCCCCGTGGACCTACGGCTTCAACAGCCCCCTGAACTCGGACGCACCGGAGATCGGCCTCGTCGCCACCTCCTACCACCCGAATATCGAGGGGATGACCGCCGTCGCCAGCCAGCTCGCTCACGCCCTCGCCAGGTGACTGCTCAGCCAAATGCCCTGGGCCACAGAGCTTTGCGTTGTTCAAGACCTCGGCGAGCCCCCACTCCACCACTGCACAGTTTGCCGGTCGGAGTCCGTCTACTTTGTGCGGCTGCAACAGAGGTTCGCTCACTGCGTCAGCTCCCCAACCACCATTTGACTACGCTCGATAGAGAAATGGCGGTGCGCTGGATCGACGGTAGTCAAATGGCGGCTTTTGAATATCGTTCAGCCACCATTTGACTACCGTCGATCTCCCTCCGTTTCCCGGAAGCCCCGCCGTCGACGGGTCGACTTACGGGAATCGCTTTGTGATCGCCGCCGCGATCGCCTCTGGTTCGTGTTCCTGAATGAAGTGCCGCGCGCGTGGCAGCTCGACTATGTCGAGATCGGTGAAGGCCGCACGCATCCGCGGGATACATGCGTTCGGACGGAATACCATGTCCCGCATTCCCCACACCAACAGGGCCGGCTTGTCGCCGAGCAGGGCGGGCACGTCGCGGGCGAGTTGGGCCAGTAGCGGGCGTGCGGCGCGAATTTCCTTGGGAGTCGCGGCAAGTCCGCGCCGAGCTTCCGCGGTGGGCTGCACCGCGCGGTAGTGGTCGGCCTCGGCCGGGGTGAGCTTGCGCCCGAGCTCTGCGAGCAGAACGCGCTCGACGAGGAAATTCTGTTCGAGTATTCGCCGCTGCATCGGACGGCTACCCATGATCACGCTGAAAGCCCGGTTGGCCAGCGCTTCGACCGGCCAGAACACGGTGTTGCCCAGCACAACCCCGCGCACCCGATCCGCGCGCGCAGTGACCGCGCTCAGACCGATGGGTCCACCCCAATCCTGTCCCATCACAACGAAACCATCGAGCTGCAGATGATCGATCAGCTCGCCGAGAATCGCGGTGTGCTCGGCGATGGTGTAACCGAAACCCGCAGGGCGTTCGGACAATCCGAAACCCAGGGAGTCGAGCGCGATACATCGATACCGGCCACGCAGGTCCTTCACGATGTGGCGGTACAGGAAACTCCACGTCGGAGAGCCATGACAGAACAGGATCGGCGGTCCGGTCCCCTCGTCGATGTAGTGCACCCGGCCAACGGACGAGTCGAACCAGCGCGACTCGAAAGGGTATAGATTCCTATCGGGAACGTAATCGATCAACATTGGGCCCTCCCTCCGACCGCAGACTACATGTGGTTCACCGGGACGGGGTAGCCACATGATCAACCTGCCCTCTCGGGGCGGAGCCCGCCGTGCCGGTGTCGTTGCAGGCTATCGCTAGTGGCCGCCGATCAATCCGTGCTCGGCGGCGTACGCCTCGAGGCGGTCAGCTCGTGGGGGTGGCTCAGCGCGACGCAATGACCACCTGGGATCTCGTCCGGAACGATGCCCAACCGTTCCGGCACGAGCCGGCGGAAGAAGTCGGCTGGAAAGAACTGATCGTTCTTGCACAACAGGAATTTCGTTGGCACTTCGGGCCATTTATTGAGCGGCCACGGCGAACCGTAGGCAGTCGATGAATCTCCGCGTTCCTTACTCGACGCCTCCTCTGCCAGGGCACGCGGCACACCGTTGTAATAGCTGACGAACGGGTCGGCGTTGCCGGTTCTACCGCCGTCCAACTCGGCCTGCTTCCGAACGGCCTCGCCATAACCGGTGTTGGTCCACCAGTCCGCCGGGGACTCCCCCGGCGACGGAATCATCCCGGCCACCAAGACAAGTACGCCGACCGGCAACCGATCGGCCACCAGCGGCGCGGTGAAGCCACCGAACGAATGGCCGACGACCACCAGATCCTGCCGATCGCCCACCGCCCTGACCACTGTGTCCGCATAGTCGTTCAAGTCCGCGGAGTCGTCGTCGCACGGAAGATCCGGAGCTACGGTCTCATGGCCGCGTGCACGCAATTCGGCCTCCACCAGATGCCAGTACCAACCGACATCCCCAGCGCCGTGGATCAAGACGAATGTGGTCACTCCATGCCCTCCGCTGAGTTGTGCAGGACGAAAACGACTGCGCGAACTCGGCGAGGTGACGTTCACCCGGATCGAAGTCGCGCCTTTCGACCCGACGAACTCGGACGTGCGATCGGCAGTCGACGTGCGGCCGAACAACATTGGCCCGCGATAGCGGCGGTCAGGATCTGATCGCGGGCGCGGTGATCAACGGGATGTCCAGCGCTGTCAGGATCCCCGGCGGGGCGGAAACCACCGCGGGTACCGCGTTCACGATCCGCATGGCGGTCGCGAGGAGGGTCGCGTAGTTGTGGTCGCCGCGCGGGCTGGAGGTCACCAAATCCATTGTGTAGCTGGGATCTCCGGTGAGCTCTACGCGGTAGGAGCCTTCGGGGTGGGCGGGCTGGGGCCAGTCGTGGCAGAGGTCGGGGCGGAGGCGGGTGACGTGTTCAAGTACCGTGACGACCCGGTCGCCGACCATGCCGCGCACTTCGAAACGCAGTGCGGCGGCGGTGCCCTCGGCGATGTGGCCGGTGGCGATGTCGAACGATTCCGGGGCGGGGACGCGCTCGTAGGTCTCGGTGACGGCGTCGAGCTTCACCCCGATGCCCGCGGCGAGCTGGCGCACCACGCTGCCCCACGCCAGCGAGAGAACCCCGGGCTGCAACAGCATCGGTGTCTCGTCCAGCGGTTTGCCGAAGCCCATGATGTCGACCATGACCGCGCGGTTGTCGTAGCTGGCGTAGTCGACGATCTCCATGCAGCGCAGCTGGTCGATGCGCAGGCAGGTGCCCGCGAGCGCCAGCGGCAGCAGGTCGTTGGCGAATCCGGGGTCGATGCCGTTCACCCACAGCGACGAATTGCCTTGCACCGCAGCCTCTTGCACCGGCTTCAGCAGCTCGTCGGGCAGCACGCCGTACGGGTATTGGAAGAACACCGGCGCGCACGCGACCACGTTGACGCCCGCCGCGAGCAGCATTCGCAGGTCCTCGATCGCCTCCGGCAGGCGGTTGTCAGTCATCGAGCAGTAGACGACGCAGTCGGGCCGAGCGTCCAGGATCGCGGCGACGTCGTTGGTGGCGGCGACGCCGACCGAGCGGTCCAGCCCGGCGAGAACGCCCGCGTCCGTACCGGCCTTGTCGGGTCCGGAGACCCACACGCCGGTCAGTTCCAGGTCGGGGTTGGCGATGACGCCTGCCAAGGCGTGGTGGCCGACATTGCCTGTGCCCCATTGCACTACGCGATAAGTCATGTCACAGATCCGGGATCGGGAGGTCGAGGTTGGGGGTGATCAGGCCGCCGTCGGGTTCGAGCACCTTGCCGGTGAGGTACTTGCCCGCGGGGGACACCAGGTAGAGCGCGGCGGCGGCGATGTCCTCCGGCTCGCCGATGCGGTGCAGCGGCGTCTTGGTCTCCAGTTGGGTGCGCATCGCGTCGTTCGCCGCGACCACCTCCAGCGCGGAGGTCAGGATCGAGCCCGGCGCGATGGCGTTGACCCGGATGCGGGGGTTCAGGTCCAGCGCGGCAAGCCGGGTGTAATGGGCCAGAGCGGCTTTCGCGGTGCCGTAGGCGGCGAAGGCGCGGCCGGGCAAACGACCCATGGTCGAAGTGATGTTGAGAATCGAACCGCCACCGGCGGTTTCGAGAATGCGCGGCACCGCCGCGCGCACCAGGGCGTGCGCGTTGCCGACGTTGAACGCGAACGCCTCGGCCATCGCCTCCGGCGTGGTGTCCAGCAGCGGGCACGGCAGCGCGCCGCCGACATTGTTGACCACGATGTCGAGGCGACCGAACCGGTCCACCGCCGTGGCGGCCAAGCCCGCGGCCGCGTCGGCGTCGCTCAGGTCGGCGGAGACCACGTGGGCCTGCCTGCCGACCGCCGCGATCTGTTCGGCGACCTCGTCCAACTGGCTCTTGGTGCGCGCCGCGACCAGCACGTCCGCGCCCGCCTCGGCGAACGCGAGGGCGATGGCCCTGCCGAGCCCGCGCCCGGCGCCGGTGACGACGGCGACCTGCCCATCGATGCGAAACCGATCGAGAATCATCCGCTTCTCCGATCCTGTGTCGAATATTCGACACACAATGACTTATATTCGTCATCGTAAGTCGACGACCCCACCGGCACAAGGGAAGACCCATGCAGCCCACCGAACTCGACGCCGCTCACCGTTCGCCGTCTCCGCCGACCCGCCGCGTGGTCGAGATCGTGTCGTTGCTGGCGACCGCGACGGAGCCGCTGCCGATCGCGACGATCGCCGAACGCCTCGGCATCGCAAGGGCTACGGCGACCGCCGTGCTCGCCGAGCTCGACGCCGCGGGCTGGGCGGTGCGTGTCCCGGAGCGCGGCTATCGCGTCGGACCCGCGCTCGTCGCGCTCACCGCCGCCCGGCTGCCGCGCGGGGTCGGCGAACTGCTCACCGAGCTGACCGCGAAGACCGGCTGCGGGGCGACGCTGAGCCGCATCGAACCCGACCACCTCACCGTCCTCGACGTGCGACACGGACCGGACCGCACGGTGCCCGGAATCCCTGTCGGCCACCGCATCCCGCTGCAATTCCCCGCGGGCGCGGCCGTCATGCCGTGGCGTTCGGCGGCCGAGCAGAACACCTGGCTGGCCACCACCGCAGAGCCGGACCGCCGCACCGCGAGCGCCTTGCTGACGCTGGTGCGCGAGCGCGGTGTCGCGCTGTTCCGGCCGCGCGCCGACGACGCCGGACTGGTCGACCTGCTCGCCGACCTGCTCGCCGCGGCGGGAAGCGAACTGCTGCAACCGAATCTGCGCGCGCGGGCGCTGCGCCAGCTCGCCGCGCTCACCGCGCGCCCGTTCACCCGAAGCGAGCTGGACTCCGCCGCCGACCTACCGCTGAGCTACCTCGCCGCGCCGGTGTTCGACGCGAATGGATCGGCCTCCTTCGAGGTGCAGCTCGGTCCGCTGCGGACCAGCACGACCAAGCCGGAACGCGACGACTACATCGCCGCGACGCTGGCCACCGCCCGAGCGCTGACGGCGGCCATCGCGGCGCAGTGAACAGCCAGGCGCAGTTCGAGGCGTGCGCGCTTCACCACGGGACGGTCCCGCCGTGGCGATCGAGTGTCCGCCGACCAGCTCGCCGGGCCGATCAGCAGGGCGCCGGAATCCGGCTACGGCGGTGGCGGGAGTGAGGCCGTCAGCCGGTCACGGAGTGCGGGCCAGTCCAGGTGGGCCCGTTCGGCCCCGGGTACCGCCAGCAGTGCGGTGCCGCGCAACGTGGCGAGGGTGGTGAGCAACCATTCGTGGAAGCCGTCTCGCGCCGCGACCTCGGGAACCAGCTCACCAGCCAGATCACCGACGGCGGTAGTCGCGAGGTTCGCCAGCATGGCCGCGACGTCGGCGAGATCCCCATCGTTGTGGGCGACGGCGTACAGCTCGAGCAGTGCACGACTTATCGGCAGGTTGTGGACTTCCCACAGCAAGTCGAGCAGTGCCTCGAACCTCCCGGCCCCCGGCGGCAACGGGCCCACCTGGGCCTGTACATCGGCCACGTAGCGTTCGACGATTCGCTCGAGAGCGGCCTTCACCAACGCGACCTTCGTCGGATAGTAGTGCTGCATCGCGCCCTGGCTAACGCCCGCGCGAGCGGCCACCGCCGCAGCGCTCAACGCGACGAACCCCTGCTCGACGAGCATCGATACCGTCGCCCTGAGCAGCCGATCCTGGGTCTCGGCTCGTCGTTCGGCTTGGCTTCGCCGTGGCTTCGCCTGAACTCTGGTCACCATCCGAAGGCTAGTACCACCACTTGCAAGTTGCTAACTTGTATCTTACCGTTTGCGCATGCCGTCCCCATCCAGCAATGCGCGAGGACTAGCGAACCGCGCGCTCCCTTCCCTCGCTTCCCTGGTCGTCCTCGGCGCCATGCTCACCGAGTCGGCGCTGCGGGATTTCCTGCTGGTGAACCTCGGCGTTCAGTTCGTCGTCTTCGTGGGCGCTGCCTGCATCCCGGGATGGCGCACTCTCCGGATGTCCTATGTCGACATCGCGTGGCCCTGGGGCCTCGTCGCCCTCGGCGTCCTGACGCTCGCGATGAGTGACAGATCCCCGCTCGCCATAGCTGTGGCCGTCGTATTCCTGGTGATGGGCGGCCGCATGGGTATCGCCGCGCTCGCCCTGTGGCGCCACGGCGAACTCGACCACGAGCTGCCGCGCTACCGGTTCCAGCGAAAGCGGTGGGCGAAGGCCACCCTGGGCAGCGAGCGGCTCGACCTCGTAGCCGAGATCCTGGTCCAGGCAGTCTCGAACGTCACCGTCATGGCCGTACCGGCAGCGCTGGTGATCGGGATCGACGGTGCTGGAATGAGCGCGGTCGCAGCGGCAGGCATGGTCTTGTGGGCGGTGTCGTGGGTGCTGGAGTCGGTCGCCGACCTGCAGAAACTTCGTTTCGTCCGGTCGATGTCGACGACGAATTCGCGGGGGCATTGCGACGTCGGACTCTGGAATTACAGCCGCCACCCCAACTACTTCTTCCAGTGGATGCAGTGGAACGCGATCATCGTCCTGTGCCTGCCGGTGCTCCGCCGAGCATTCGATGAATTCACACCCGTCGCGGCGATCGGCGCCTGCCTCGGACTGTTCGCGCTGTCGGCGATCATGTACTGGTGTCTCGTGTTCTACACCGGCGCTGTCCCCGCCGAGTACTACAGCGCGCAGAAGAGGCCGGGCTACCGCGACTACCAGGCACGGACCAACCGATTCATGCCCGGATTCCGTCGCGAAAATGCTTCCGCGGGCGACACTGTCGGGTGAAGGCGCACCGCAATCGGCGCGGGCGCCCTACCGTGGCACGCGAACGATCGCGTGCCGACCGATCACTTGGTGAGCGCGTGCTCCGCACCGCGGTGCAGCGGCACCGGCGCGGTCGCACTCGCGGTGTCCCTGCTGATCCCCTTGGCGGCCGAATTCGCCTGTTCCAGTTGCGGTTTGCGATCGAACAACGTCTTGGTCAGCACGCAGGCCAGATCGGCGTCGAGGTCGTCGCGGACCAGAAGGACGTTCGGCACGACGATGGTCGCCGCGTCGGCGGGCAGACCGTAGGTCGCGGCCGGGATCGTGCCCGGCTCGTACACCGGATTCACCTCGCGCAAGCGCGGGGCGAGATCGGCGATGTCGAGGAAGCGGACCTTGTCTCCCGCCGAGGTGAACAGGTCGGTGATGCCGGGGGTCGGCAGGCCGCCGGAGAAGAACATGGCGTCGATGGAACCGTCCTTCATGCCGTCGACGGTTTTGGTGAGATCCAGCCGCTGCGCGGAGATGTCGCGCTCGGGGTCGATTCCGGCGGCGGCCAGCACCCGCTGTGCGATGACCTCCGTGCCGGACTTCGGCGATCCGGTGGAGACACGCTTGCCGCGCAGGTCCGCGACCGAGGAGATATTGGCCCCGTTACGCACGACGACCTGGGTGTAGTTCGGGTAGAGCCGCGAAAGCGCCTGCACCGGTTGCTTTTTGCCGTCGAATCCGCCGGTGCCGAGCACCGCGTCGGCGGCGGTGTCGGCGAGCGAGAAGGCCACCTGGTAGGTGCCCGCCACCAGCTGCTGGATGTTCTGCACCGACGCGCCGGTCTCGGCGGCGGTGGCCTTCACCGTGCCGTCGGTGGCCTGCGCGACCTGCTCGGCGTAGGCGTTGCCCAGCGCGAAGTAGACGCCGGTGGCGTTGCCCGTGGCGATGCCGACGCGCGAATCCTGTTTCACCTCGCAGGTCACCGCGCCGCCCGCGTCGGTGCGCGGTGCGTCCTGGCGGCCACCACAGCCCGCGAGCAAACCGGCCGTCACGGCGGTGACGGCGACAATCGTTGCGACTCTTCTCACTTCGTCCTCCTTCGGGAGAGCAACGTGTACCCGGCGGCGGCCGCGAGCGCGGCGAGCCCGACGATCAATGCGACGGGTTCCAGGTACAGCAGCACCAATCCGCCCGCCCCGGCGAGCACCCGCGCGGCCACCGGCGCCGGTCCGATTCCCAGCAGCCAGCCGCCGGTGGCCGAGGCCAGTGCGGCGACACCGACACAGGCCACCACGCTGGTCCACAGCACACCGAGCACGGGCCCGGTGCCGAGCAGGTGTTCGCCGGGTTCGGTGAGCACGAACACGATCGGCACCAGGAACGCGGGCAGCGCGTACTTCAGCGCCTGCCACATGGTCGGCACCGTGCGGCCACCGGTCACGGCCGACGCGCCGACGGCGGCCAGCGCGGTCGGCGGGGTGACCTCGGAGAGCACCGAGTAGTAGAAGACGAACATGGCCGCGGCGGGCGCAGGCACGTCGAGCGCGAGCAGGGCGGGCCCGATGATCGCCCAGCCGATGATGAACGAGGCGGTGACCGGTACCGCGAGGCCGAGCAGCGCGAGGGCGACCGCGGCGAAGGCGACGGTGCAGGCGAGCACGACGGTCTGGTTGTCCGACAGCGCCGAGGCCAAGCGGACCAGCAGCGCGGCCAGCTGGGCGCCGAGTCCGGTCTTGGTGGTCATCGCGGTGATCACGCCCGCCGCGGTGCACACCGCGACCACCGGCAGCGCGGAACGGACGCCGTTGCTGAGCGCGTCGAACACCTGCCGTGGCGAACGAGCACGGCTGCGGGTGCGCGCGTCGAGGAAAGCGAGGGCGAAGGCGAGGGCGGTCGCGTAGACGACGGCCCGGGTCGCGCTCACATCGAGGAGCAGCAGCACGACGATGGCGATCAGCGAGAGGAAGTGATACCCGAAGCGGGCCAGCAGCCGCCAAGCCGACGTGCCGCCGATCTCCACCGGCCTGGTGCCGAGCCTGCGGGCGTCGATCTCCACGGCGAGCAGGATGCCCAGGTAGTAGAGCACCGTCGGGATCAGCGCCCAGCCGAGCACCGTCACGTAGGAGACCTCGAGGTACTCGGCGACGATGAACGCCGCGGCGCCGAGCGTCGGCGGCGAGAGGATCGCGCCGACACCGGCCGCGGCCAGCATGCCGCCCGCCTGTTCCGGCGGATATCCCGCGCGCTTCAGGATCGGCCAGGTGACCGCGCCGACACTGACCGCGGTGGCGGTTCCGGAGCCGGACACCGTGCCGAGCAGGAAGCCCGAAGCCACCGCGGTGCGCCCGGCCGCGCCGCGGGAACGACGGAACGCCGCCACCGACAGATCGACGAAGAACTGTGCGGCGCCGGAGAATTCGAGCACCGCGCCGTACAGGGTGAACAGCACGATATACGTGGCGGCGACATCGAGCGGGGTGCCGTAGAAGCCGCTGCCCGAGTTGTACAGCGCGTCCACGATCTGGCCGAAGTCCAGGCCCGCGTGCGCGATGGTCCACTGCTGCGGCAGCAGCCCGCCGTAGTAGCCGTAGGCGAGGAACGCCAGGCACACCACGGGCAGCACCCATCCGGTGGTCCGGCGGCAGGCCTCGAGCACCAGCACGAGCAGCACCGTGCCCATGGCGACGTCCACCGGATCGAGCAGACCCTGCCGGTTCAGGAATTCGTTGTATCCGCCGCCGCCAGAACCGATTTCGAACGGCAGCACCGGATAGAGGCAGACCACCAGCGCCACCGCCGCCAGCGCCCAGTCCAGCACGCCCGGCCCCGAGGCCCGGTCGAGCAGCCGAAGTCCCGAGCGATACGCCAGGAAGACCAGCGGCAGCGTGCCCGCGAGGAACACCACCAGGTAGTACTGACTGCCCTGCGACAGCGGCCGAAACACCTGCCACACCGCGAGGATCGCGATCGCGAAGGCCGCGACCGCGACCACCCGCTCGGGCCAGCCGCTCAGTTCGCGAGCAGGTCGCTCGGCATCGTCCACCTCGAGCGTGTCGATCGCAGGCCGCTGCCCTGCATCAGGCAGCTCCTCGTCGAGCTGAGGGTCCCGCGTGTCGGACATCGTGCGAAGATACCAACGCGGTGCGCCCGATTCGCCCGGTTTCGTGACGGAGGTGCGCTCGTCGCGCGCTCAACCCGAAATCTTTGCGGAATCATGAGGTTCGTACAGCACGACCGACCACGGCGTGCCCGGCGTCGCATCGAGCGCGGCGCGCCGTTCGTGCGGACCGGTGACCGGATCCGCGAGCGCGACGCCCACCCCGCGCAGGGCGGCGATGGCGGCGTCGAGGTCGGCGACCTTGATCGAGAGCGCTGCCGCGTCCCCTTCACGATCCTTTCCGGCCACCATGACGCGGGCCGGACCGACGTCGAACTGCGCCCACCGGTCGCCGTCGACGAAGGTGGGCGGCCCGCCGAACAGCGCGCTCAACAGCGCGACGGTGGCGGGCAGGTCGTCGGTGGGCAGGATCGTCCCGATCCGTTCGATGCTCATTGCTCGCTCCCGAAGGCACGGCGGACGGCCGAAAACGCCACGGCGGCAGCTTTTTCGGCGTCCGGCAGATGATCGGCCATGCTCACGAAACCGTGGAACTCCCCGTCGTAGCGGACCATTTCGGTGGGGACGCCCGCCGCGCGCAACCGGGCGGCGTAGGCCTCTCCCTCGTCGCGCAGCGGATCGAACTCCGCGGTGAGGACGTGGGCGGGCGGCAGTCCGGACAGGTCGGCGGCGCGCGGCGGCGCGGCGTAGGGGTGATCGCCGTCGCCGTCGGCGCCCAGGTACTGCTGCCAATACCACCGCAGGTGCGCGGCCGTGGTGAAGTAACCCTCGGCGTTGTCCCGGTACGAGACGGTGTCGCAGGACGGGTCCAGCATCGGATAGATCAGCAGCTGATGCGCCAGCGCGGGCCCGCCGCGGTCCCTGGCCATCAGCGTCGTCACGGCGGCCAGATTGCCGCCGGAGCTGTCACCCGCCACCGCGATCCGGGCGGGATCGCCGCCCAGCTCGGCGGCATGGTCCGCGACCCAGCGAACCACCGCGTAGGCGTCCTCGGCGGCCGCTGGGAACCGGTGCTCGGGCGCTTGGCGGTAATCGACCGAGACCACGATCGCGCCGACGCCGTTGGTCATCGTCCGGCAGAACCGGTCGTGGCTGTCCAGGCTGCAAATGGTGAATCCACCGCCGTGGCAGAACACCACCACGGGCAGGCCGGGCCCGGCGTCGACGGGCCAGTAGATCCGCACTCGCACCTCGGGCGCCCCGTCCGGCCCCGGCACCGTCCGCTCCTCGACCCGGCCGACCGGGATCGGTTCGACGGCCGCCGCGGGCCGCGCCGCCAACAGGCGACGGGCCTCCGCGGCGTCGAGTACCTCGGTGCCGAGCTTCGGGAAGGCGGCCGAGGCCAGCTCCACGATGGCGCGGGCTTCGGGTTTCAACGGCACGATCCGCTCCTTACTCCACGCCCGGCAGCTGCGCGCCGGGTGGAATGAACTGCCCGGCGGACAAGCCGCCATCGATCGCGAGTTCCGCGCCGGTGACGAACGCCGAGGCGTCCGAGGCGAGGAAGGCGACCAGATCGGCGACCTCGCCGGGTAGCCCGACACGACCGAGCGGCAGGGCAGGGAAACTGCCAGGGCCGGTGCTCAATCCGAGGTGACCGATCATCGGCGTGTGGATCGGGCCGGGGTGCACGGAGTTCACGCGGATGCCCGCGGGACCGAGCTCGAGCGCGGCGGTCTTCGTCAGTCCGCGCAGTCCCCACTTCGACGCGCCGTAGGCGGCGTGCCCCATCAGACCCTGGAGACCGGCCTGCGAGGAGATGTTGACGATGGATCCGCCGCCCGCGGCCGCCAGCGGACCCGCCACGGCCTTGATGCCGAGGAAGGAGCCGACGAGGTTGACCCGCAGAATCCGTTCCAGCTCTTCGGCACTGGTGTCGGTGAGCGCCTTGGTCGTGTAGATCGCGGCGTTGTTCACCAGCACGTCGAGCCGACCGAATTCGCGTTCGGCGGTCTGCACGGCGGCCGCCCACTCGGACTCGCTGCTCACATCGTGCGCCACGAAACGCGCGGCGTCGCCGAGTGATTCGGCCACCGTCTTGCCTTCGTCGGCCAGTACGTCCGTGATCACGACGCGCGCACCGAGTTCGACGAACAGCCGCGCTTCGGCCTCGCCTTGGCCGCGGGCCGCACCGGTGATGATCGCGACTTTCCCGTCCAGCGTGGTCATCTCACTCCTCGTTCTTCCGGAAGTGCGGGATCACGGTCTCGCCCCAGTGCCGGATGGTCTCCAGGCACGCTTCCTGCGGCACGGTGCCCATCTGGATCAGGCACAGGATCTCGTCGGCGCCCGCCGCCTTCAGTCGTTCGACGTAGGCGATGGCGTCCTCCGGCGAGCCGTAGGCGTGCTCGGCGTTGAACACCGAGGTCGCGCCCGCCTTCACCGGGATCTTGGCCTCGTGCAGGTAGGCGACGTGGTCGTCGGCGGCCTGCTTGATGGCGGCCAGCTCGTCGGCGTTGGGGTCGACGGCCTCGTCCGGCACCGGGCCCGCGCCGTACCAGTGCTTGATCGACTGCGCGAAGAACCGCTGGCCGCGCGCGCCGATCTGCTGCGCCTTCTCGCGGTCCTCCAGCACGATCGTCGGGCACAGCGCCGCGAAGTGATCGTTGACGACGGTCGAGACGAACTTCTCGCCGGTGCGCTCGGCGATGGCCTGGTCGTAGGTGCGGCGCAGCTCGGCGATCTCCTCGACACCGGCGAAACCGAGGACGAGCGCGCCGATGCCGTAGTCGGCGGCCAGCTTCAGGGTGTCCTTCTTGGTGCAGGCCATGAACAGCGGCGGGTGCGGCAGCTGGATCGGGCGCGGCAGCATCGGGTGCGGGTCGATGTCGAGCAGCTCACCGTGCCACTCGAATTCGCCCTCGGGGTCCTGCCAGGCCTTGCCGATGATGCGCAGCGACTCCTCGACCTCCTGGTAGGTGCGGTCGGGATCGACCCCGCACATGGAGGTCTCCTGCGGGGTGGCGCCGCGGCCCGCGCCCAGGTTGACCCGGCCGTTGGAGAGCACGTCGAGCATGGCGGCGCGTTCGGCGGCGCGCACCGGATGGTTGAAGTTGAACGGCATGCAGACCACGCCGTGACCGATCCGGATACGCTCGGTGCGCGCGGCCACCCAGGTCAGGAAGATCTCCGGGGCGCTCATGTGCGCGTACCACTTCAACCCGTGATGCTCGACGGCCCAGACGGTGTCGAAGCCCATCTCCTCGGCCAGCACGGCCTGCTCCACGCAGTCGCGGAGCACCTGCCGTTCGTGCTCGGCCGACGGATCGGTCATCTGCGCCTCGAAGATCATCGAGAACTTCATGCATTGCCTCCACTTCTCAATATGCCTAGTAGGAATATTTCCGATGCTGCCGTGGAGGTCAGGTGCATGTCTCGCTGGATGAGACTGTGCACCCGCGCGCCGATGCCGGGGTCCTAGCTTCGAAGCGAGGCAGCAGAGAGAAGGGAACGCAGTGGGTCGACTCGAAGACAAGGTCGCGCTGATCACCGGTGGCGCGCGCGGGATGGGCGCCGAACACGTGCGCCGCTTCGTCGCCGAAGGCGCGCGGGTGGTGTTCGGCGATGTGCTCGACGAGCAGGGCGCGGAACTCGCGGCCGAGCTCGGCGCGGCCGCCCACTACGTGCACCACGACGTGACCAGCGAAGCCGACTGGACCGCGGCGGTGGACACCGCGCGCGAGCGGTTCGGCAAGCTGGACGTGCTGGTGAACAATGCGGGCGTCCTGCGCTTCCAGAGCATCGCGGACATGAGCCTGGCCGACTTCAGCACCATCATGAACGTCAACGTCACCGGTTCGTGGCTGGGCATCAAGACCGCGGCGCCCGCGCTCACCGAGGCGGGCGGCGGATCCATCGTCAACATCTCCTCGGTCGAGGGATTCATCGGCGCGGCGGGCCTTTCCGCCTACAGCGCGAGCAAATTCGCGCTGCGCGGCATCACCAAGTCGGCCTCGCGCGAGCTGGGCAAGGCGGGCATCCGGGTGAACTCCGTGCACCCCGGCGGCATCGCCACGCCGATGACCGCCAACGCGTCCTCCGGCGTGGACGGCGACAAGTTCTTCGCCGGCCTGCCGATCCCGCGCTGGGGCCGTCCCGAGGAGGTCACCGAGGCGGTGGTCTTCCTGGTCTCCGACGCCGCGGGCTACTGCACCGGCACCGAGGTGGTCGTCGACGGCGGCATGCTCACCGGCGCGGGCTACTGAGTCAGGAAGGCAGACGATGTCTGAGCAGAAGTCCACGGAGGCCGTCTACGACGTGGTGGTCGTCGGTTCCGGCGCGGCGGGCATGACCGCCGCGCTGACCGCCGCCTATCGCGGCCTGTCGGTCGTGCTGATCGAGAAGAGCCGCACCTTCGGCGGTTCCACCGCGCGCTCCGGCGGCGGCGTGTGGATTCCGAACAATCCCGTGCTGGTGCGCGAAGGCGTCCCGGACAGCCCCGATCTGGCCCGCGTCTACCTGAAATCCGTGGTGGGCGACCGGGTTCCGCAGGCCAAGCAGGACGCCTTCCTGGACAACGGCCCGCGCATGATGACCTACCTGAGCTCGCGCACGCCGCATCTCGAATTCGTCTACGACCGTGGGTATTCCGATTACCATCCGGAACTGCCTGGTGGTCTGGCCCAGGGTCGCAGCATCGAGCCTGCCATCGTCGACGGCCGTCTGCTCGGCGACGACCTGGCGCTGATCAACCAGCCGACGATGTCCGGCCCGAAGGGAATCGCCTTCACCGTCAGCGACTTCCACGATCTCAACATGATCGCGCGCACCTGGAAGGGCAAGCGCACGGCCATGAAGGTCGGCGCCAAGGCGGTCATGAACAAGCTGCGCGGGCGCCTGCCGCTGAGCCTCGGCAAGGCGCTCGTCGCCCGGCTGTGGCTGGCGCTGCGCGACGCGGGCGTGCCGGTGTGGCTGAACACGCCGCTCACCGAACTGATCACCGAGGACGGCGCCGTGGTCGGCGTGCGCGCCGAGCGCGACGGCGCGCCGATCGTGCTGCGGGCGCGCCGCGGCGTCGTGCTGGCCGCGGGCGGCTTCGAGCACAACCTGGAAATGCGCGAGCAGTACTTCGCCGCGCCGGTGAGCACCGACTGGACCGTCGGCGCCACCGAGAACGTCGGCGACGGCATCCGGGCGGGCGAAAACGTAGGCGCGGCACTAGATCTCATGGACGACGCGTGGTGGGGTCCGTCGGTGCGCAACCCCGACGGACCGCCGTTCTTCTGCCTGGCCGAACGCTCGCAGCCCGGCGCCATCATGGTCAACGACGCGGGACAGCGGTTCACCAACGAGTCGGCCAGCTACGTCGACGTCGTGCACACCATGTACGAGCGCCATGCGTCCGGAGTCGGTCACGTGCCCGCGCATTTCATCATGGACCAGCGCTTCCGCGACCGGTACCTGTTCCTCGGCACCTTTCCGAAGCAGGCCATCCCGCAGAAGTACTTCGACGCCGGCATCATCAAGAAGGCCGACACCCTCGAAGAACTCGCGGACAAGATCGGCGTCCCTGCCGACGCGCTGACCTCGACGGTCCAGCGGTTCAACGGCTTCGCGCTGGCCGGGCGCGACGAGGACTTCCACCGCGGCGAATCCGCCTACGACCGCTACTACGGTGACCCGACGGTGCGGCCGAACCCGTGCCTCGCGCCGATCGAGAAGCCGCCGTTCTACGCGGTGGAGATGGTCCCCGGCGATCTGGGCACCAAGGGCGGCCTGCTCACCGACGAGCACTCCCGGGTGCTGCGCGCCGACGGCGCGCCGATCGCCGGACTGTACGCGGCGGGCAACAACTCGGCCGCCGTGATGGGCAACAGCTACGCCGGGGCGGGCGCGACCATCGGCCCAGCCATGGTGTTCGGCTACATCGCCGCCAACCACCTCGCCGATCTCGATCGAGCGTGAAAGGACAGAACATGGACAGGGTCAGCGGTAAGACGGTCATCGTGACCGGTGGTGCGCGGGGCATGGGCGCGGCGTTCGCGCGCAAGCTCGCGGAGCATGGCGCGTCGGTGGTGATCACCGACGTGCTCGCCGAGGAGGGCAAGGCGGTCGCCGCCGAACTCGGCGAGCGGGCGCTGTTCCTTCCGCTCGATGTGACCGACGAAAACGCTTGGCAGTCGGTGGTTTCGGAAGCCGAGCGGGCCTTCGGTCCGGTCGCCGGACTGGTCAACAACGCGGGCATCGTGCATGTCGATCCGATCGAGAAGCTCGCCGAAGCGGACTACCGCAAGGTGATCGACGTCAACCAGGTCGGCGTGTTCCTCGGGATGAAAGCCGTTGTGCCGTCGATGCGCCGGGCGGGCGGCGGCTCGATCGTGAACATCTCCTCGATCGGCGGCATCATCGCCTTCTCCAACATCCTCGGCTACGTCGCGTCCAAGTGGGCGGTGCGCGGCATGAGCAAGGCCGCGGCCCAGGAGTTCGGCGTGGACGGAATCCGGGTCAACTCGGTGCATCCCGGCGTCGTCGCCACCGAGATGACCGCCACCTCGGACCGCTCCAACTCGATGGTGCACGACCAGCCGCTCCCCCGCGCCGCCACCCCCGAGGAGCTGGCCAACGTGGTGCTGTTCCTGATCTCCGACGAGTCGGCCTACTGCACCGGCGCGGAATTCGTCGCCGACGGCGGCTTCACCACCAAATGACACGAGGACAACTGCTGTGAAGAACTTCCAGGACAAGGTCGCCGTCATCACCGGCGCCGGGGCGGGGATCGGGCGGGCGCTGGCGCTCGAATTGGCGCGCAACGGCGCGCGTCTCGCGCTGTCCGGACGCGACCTCGCCAACGTCAGCGAGACCGCCGCGCTGTGCGAGCAGGCGGGCGCGAAGGCGCGCGCCTACAAGCTCGACGTCACCGACCGCGCGGCGTTCTACGCGCACGCCGAGGAGGTGCACACCGACTTCGGACCGGCCAACCTGCTGGTCAACAACGCGGGCGTCTCGCTGACGGCCACCGTCGAGGAACTCAGCTGGGAGGACTTCGAGTGGATCGTGAACATCAACTTCTGGGGCGTCATGTACGGAACCAAGGCGTTCCTCCCGCAGGTGATCGCCTCCGGTGACGGGCACATCGCCAACGTGTCCAGCATGTTCGGCCTGGCCGCGTGCCCGAGCCAAGGCGCCTACAACGCAACGAAGTTCGGTATTCGCGGCTTCACCGACGCGCTGCGCCAGGAGATGAAGATCGCCGGTCATCCGGTCGGCGTGAGCAGCGTGCACCCGGGCATGGTCAAGACCGAGATCGCCTGGAAGGCCCGCGCGGGCGGCGATCGCGACCGCGACGCGCTCGCCGCCAACTTCGATCGGCTGGCCAAGACCACCCCCGAGGCCGCGGCGAAGATCATCCTGCGTGGCATCCAGAAGGACAAGGCCAAGATCCTCGTCGGTGCCGACGCCCGCGTCATCGATCTGCTTCCCCGGCTTTTCGGCTCTGGTTACCAACGCATCATCACGGCCCAGATGAAGAACGAGGTCAACTGAGCAAACAAGGCGTTACGGGCCCGGCGACCGGTGGCAAGCTGGAACTGTGCGTGCTCGGGATGTCCGGATCGGGGAACTCTATGTAGTCGAGGTACCCCATCGGTTGCCCGCGCGCGCCGCGCGG
Source organism: Nocardia bhagyanarayanae (assembly GCF_006716565.1). Lineage (NCBI taxonomy): Bacteria > Bacillati > Actinomycetota > Actinomycetes > Mycobacteriales > Nocardiaceae > Nocardia > Nocardia bhagyanarayanae. The sequence continues at coordinate 5,986,874 of NZ_VFPG01000001.1, forward strand.
ATGCGCGCCGGCGAATGGGAACTGTGGCGGCTGCGCGGATGTCGTTTCCGCGCCGTCGTCACCGCGCTCGACACCGCCGTGCGCCCGGCCACCGTCGAAGCGCTGCGGGTGACACGGCACAGTGTCACCCGCGTCGACCTGTCCGCCGAGCAAGCCGCGGGCCTCGGCCTCCCCGACGGCCGATACCACTTGCTCGGCATGATCTTCGACAACGACGGCCACCCCATCGAACTCCCCGACCTCGAACCCATCCGCGCCTCCGTCCGCTGGCTCTACCCCCTCGCCGAGCACCGCCCACCCGGCACCCACCGCGACATCGATTTCCACCCCGCCCTCTGAGCCTCGCCGCCTGATAGCGTCGGCGGTACGAGTACCGCTTAGTACGTCCGGGGGGTGAAAGTGGATACCGCGCAACGCTATCGACGGTTCGCACGGTTCGAGGCGCACGGCCACTCGCCGTGCTATGCGGACTGGTCACGGCGGACCGCCGACGATACGGAAGTGCTCGCGCTCGTCGAGTCGCTGCCCGCCGCGAAGCGTCAGCCCAATCTCGTGCTGGCCTCGGCGCGGTATGTCGGCGCGCCGCAGGGGCCGTTCGACGACCGCCCCTGGCTGGATCCGTGGTCGGGGCCCTCGCCGGTTCGGTTGTCCTGCAGGACCATGAGCGACCCGCCGGTACCCGACCGTCTCCCCGCGGTGATCGGCCGGGTGGGCGTCGACCTCAACCCACTGGACGTCGGCGATGCCGAGCACATGCGCTGGCTCGAGTGCCTGATCTGGCCGGAACAGCAGGAGCGGCTCGACCGCCTGCATCGTGCGGCGGCGATCGCCCGCGCTGACCCGCCCGAGCTCATCGGCGGCGATCTCAACGACACCATCGAAGAATTGGTGCGTGCCGCTCCGGGCAATGCGCAGGTCGTGGTATTCGGCAGCGCCGTCCTCGCCTACCTGGATGCCGACGAGCGGGCTCGGTTCGTCGAAACCATGCGCGAGCTGGGGTGCACCTGGATCGCCAACGAGGGCTGCGGCGTCGTTCCCGTCGGCCGGGGTCTTTTGCCGAAACCGTGCTCCGAGACGCGTGATCGGTTCGTTCTCACCGAAGACGGTGTGCCGGTGGCCTATTCGGGGCCGCACGGGCAGAGTCTCGAGTGGTTCCGGCGGGGCTGAGAACTCACGGCGACCGCCTTCGGTCTCACGGCACAAGGCCGGCACTCGTGAAGCCGTTCCGCTGTGTCACGGGGACGGCCGATATTGATCAGCGTTGCGCCGACCGAGGCGAATCGGTAACTGCGAAACGGATTTCCGGAAACACTCGCGATTCGCATCGGTCTGCGACATAGTGGTAGACGCTCGCGTACCCCACTCATACGCGGGCGTACCTTACTCGATGTTCGTGAATTGGATCAGAAACTGTATGAGGACGAGCACATCTCCGGCGGCGGCCCGCGCCGTCGCCATCACAACCTTGATCGTCGGATCAGCGAGCGGATTTCCCGGGGCGGCCTACGCCGACGACGCACCTGGTTCGCCAACGGTGATCACGGTCGACACCACGGCGGACGGCGTGGCGGCCGATCCCCAAAGCGGGCTATGCCGTACTGCCGCGGGCGCCTGCACACTGCGAGCGGCGATTCAGACGGCCAATGCCCGGCCAGGAAGCACAGTCGTGGTGCCTGAGGGGCACTACATCTTGACGATTCCTCCCGACCCACAGAAAGTGCAGGGCCGCAACCCGGATCCGACCACGGGAGACCTGAACCTCACCGCGCCGACCACCCTGCGTGGCGCGGGTCGCGACCGGACAGTGCTGGACGCCAATGGGATCGACAGGGTGCTCAGTATCTCCGCGCCCGTGACGGTGACGGGACTGACCGTGACCGGCGGAGTCACCGCGCAGCACGAGATCCCGTACTACGACACCGGCGGCGGCGGAATCTCCAACTCGTCGAACCTCGTTCTCGATGATGTCGTGGTCCGAGGCAACAGCGCCGGGTACGGCGGCGGGATCTTCAACGTGCCGGGGTCGGACCTACAGACGAGAAACACACTCATCACCGGCAACACATCCGGCGAGGCGGGCGGCGTCCGATGCGACAACACCTGCACCTTCACCGACTCGACGATCTCCGACAACCGCGTGGTCAATCCCGGAGTGTGGTACCGCCCAGGTGGATTCGCCGGACGCGGCGGCGGCGTCGACGTCCGTGGGCGGGGCGTGGTGACGTTCGATCGTGCGACCATCACCGGAAACAGCGCCTCGGACGCCGGCGGCGGCATCAACGTGGCGCCCGCCTACCTCGACACCCTCCCACGCCTGTTGACGGATGTGATCAATGTTCCAGTGGGCACCGTAGTACTGCGGAACTCCACTATCAGTGGAAACACCTCGGGCACTGTTCGGGACAACTGCGCGAAGGTGTTCGCGAGGATTGTCTCCGAAGGCGGCAACACCAGCGACGACACTTCCTGCGACCTCACCGGGCCGGGCGACAAGGTCGTGCCCTAGTCGGCAGGGGTTCCCAGCCCGAGCAGCGTGCGGTGGATGTACAGCACGATGTCCTCCAGCTCGAGCAAGTCACCTCCGGCGCGCAGGGTCCTGCGAACGGCCTCGTTGGTCGCATCGGTAACCGCCAGATATGCATCATCCGGCACCGATGGATCAACGGGGCCTGCCCCTGCACGCCACGATCGGATGAACCCGGCGAACCAGTGTTGGCATCGCTCGAACGACTCGATCGCGCGCGACCCGGCCGGGGCGGTCTCCAGGTAGAACGAGCGGGCGAACGACGGTTCGTCACGCAACAGGGTGAGGTATTCGCGAATTCCGAGCCGCAGCGCCTCGAGCGGCTCCACCGGTTCGGCGAATACCTCCCTCATCACGCGCTCGAGATGTTCGATCATCAGATCCCGGCCCGCCTCGGCCGCGGCCAGAAAGCACGCTTCCTTGTCCGGGAAGTGCTGGTAGAACGTCCGGCGCGAAACTTTGGCCGCCGCGGCGATATCCGCGATCGTCGCGGTGAGATAGCCGCGATCCGCGACGACGACCGTCACCCCGTACAAGAGCCGTTGCCGCTGCGACCCCGTCACCAGTTCACGAGCAAGCCCGTGCGGCCCGTGCGGCAACTCCGTCAGGGTCGGCTCCAGCAACTTCTTACGTCCCACCCGCACCTTCATATCAGGCGCGCCCCTGGCGTGAAGAGCCGGTGCGACGGACCACTGAGGAGACCCGATCCCGGGCGCCTCTGTCGTCTCGGGCCTACCGGGAGTCAACTCGAATCGCCAGCCGCGCGAAGGAGTTTGGTGGCGAGAGTGCGGAGGTGGGTGGACATTTCCGGGGGGTGGCGGACTTCGAAGGGAAGGTCGAGGTGGGCGATGCGGAGGGCGGTCCATTCGAGGGAGTCGGCGGTGGTGCGGAGCAGGCAGGTGTGGTCGTCGAGGGGTTCCACTTCGGCGGTGCGCACGCGGAAGCGGTCGGCGAGTTCGGCGGCGGAGGCGTGGACCAGGAGTTCGACGTGCTGGACGGGACGGGCACGGGCGAGCGAGCGGGTGACGAAGGCGGCGGGGTCGGCGTCGGGGAGTTCGCGCGGCGGGAAACGCACCCCGACGGGCAGCGTGGACGTGATGCGGTCCACCCGGAACGTGCGCCAGTCGGAGCGGTCGACGTCCCAGGCGACGAGATACCAGCGGCGCCCGGCCGACACCAGGCTGTGCGGCTCGACCAGCCTGCGCGACTCGGCGTCGTCTTTGTCGCGGTAGGAGAAGCGGATTCGCTCGTGGTCGCGGGCGCAGGCCGCCAGCGCCACCAAGGTCTCGGGGTCCACCTGCGGACCAGCTGGCGGTCCGGCCAGGTCGACGGTACTGGTCTGCACCGCGTCCACCCGCCTGCGCAACCGATCCGGCAGTACCTGCTGAAGTTTCACCAGCGCCCGCGCGGCCGATTCCTCGCTGCCCGCGACGCCACCGAGCGCGGCGTTGCGCAGGCCGAGCGTGATCGCGACCGCCTCCTCGTCGTCGAGCAGCAGCGGCGGCAACGCGGCCCCGGATTCCAGCCGGTAGCCGCCGACCGCGCCGAGCCCCGAGCGCACGGGATAGTCCAGCTCGCGCAGCCGCTCGATATCGCGGCGCACCGTGCGCACCGTGACGCCGAGGCGCTGCGCCAGTTCGGGCCCGCTCCACTCCCGCCGCGTCTGCAACAGCGCGAGGAGTTGGAGAAGCCGGGCGGCGGTATCGGTCACAGCGCCCAGTATGCCGTGCAATGAGGACCGATCCCGACCTCATTGATGCCTACCGTGGCGCTGGTGAACGCAGAGACCATCGAGATCGTCGGAGCACGGGTGCACAATCTGCGCGACGTGACCCTCCGAATTCCCAAGGGCAAGATCGTCGTCTTCACCGGGGTGTCCGGTTCCGGGAAGTCGTCGGTGGTGTTCGGCACCGTCGCGGTGGAGTCGCAACGCCAGCTCAACGAGACATTCACCTGGTTCATCCGCAACCGGCTGCCCAAGTACGAGCGCCCGGACGCCGACGTCATCGACAACCTGGCGCCCGCCGTCGTGGTGGACCAGAAACCGATCGGCGGCAACTCCCGTTCCACCGTCGGCACCATGACCGATATCCAGTCGATCATCCGCGTCCTGTTCTCCCGGCACGGCGTGCCGAGCGCCGGTGAGGCGACGAGGTATTCGTTCAACGACCCGCTCGGCATGTGCCCGGAGTGCGGCGGACTCGGCCACGTGGTGCGCGCGGATCTGGACAAGCTGCTCGACACCGGAAAGTCGTTGAACGAGGGGGCGATCCGCTTCTCCCCCTTCGCGGTCGGCACCTTCCAGTGGCAGATCTACGCCGAATCCGGCCTCTTCGATCCGGACAAGCCGCTGCGCGACTTCACCGCGGAGGAATGGCAATTGTTCCTGCACGGCAATGGTTTCCGGGTGCCGCGACTCAACAAGACCGGCTCCATGGGCCACAACGCCTACGAGGGCCTGCTGGAACGCTTCGACCGGCTCTACATCAAGCGGGACCTGAGCGCGCTCTCGGAGAAGAACCGGACGGCGGCGATGGCGGTGGTCAGCGAACAGACCTGCCCGTCCTGCGATGGTGCGCGACTGAACGCGGCCGCGCTGGCGAGCCGGATCGGCGGACTCGGCATCGCCGACTACGGCCGGATGGAGGTGTCGGATCTGATCGAGACGTTGGCCGCGATCGACGATCCGGTGGCCGCGCCCATCGCGGGCGCCGCGATCGCCCGGCTGCGCCGCGTCGAGGACGTCGGCCTCGGGTACCTGTCCCTCGACCGCGAGACGTCCACGCTCTCCGGCGGCGAGGCGCAGCGGCTCAAGGTCGTCCGCCACCTCGGCTCCAGCCTCACCGGCATGACGTACATCTTCGACGAACCGAGCGTCGGCATGCACCCGCGCGACGTGCACCGGTTGAACGAACTGCTGATCCAGTTGCGGGACAAGGGCAATTCGGTGCTGGTGGTGGAACACTCCCCCGACGTCATCGCGGTCGCCGACCACGTGGTGGACATGGGTCCCGGCGCGGGCGCCGACGGTGGCACGGTGGTGTTCCAGGGCAGCGTCGAGAAACTGCGCGCCTCCGGAACACTCACTGGCGAACGGCTGCGCGAGACGCGACCGGTCAACGAGAGCCCGCGCACACCGACGGGCTGGCTGACTGTGTCGGGAGCCGATCGGTACAACCTGAAGAACGTGACCGCGCGTTTTCCGGCCGGCGTGCTCACCGCCGTGACCGGAGTCGCCGGATCGGGCAAGAGCACGCTGGTGTCGGGCGCGTTCCTCGCGGCGCATCCGGACGCGGTGGCGGTCGACCAGTCGGCCATCGGCGGTTCCCGGCGGTCGAGTCCCGCGACGTATCTCGGAATCATGGATCAGCTACGGCAACTGTTCGCCAAGGCGCACGGCGTCAAGCCCGGACTGTTCAGCTTCAACTCCGCGGGCGCGTGCGCCGAATGCGGCGGGGCCGGAATCATTTTCACCGACCTCGCCTATATGGATCCGGTGACCACGGTATGCCAGACCTGCCACGGCCGCCGTTACCGGCCCGAGGTGCTCGGCTATCAGGTGCGTGGGGCATCGATCGCCGATGTGCTGGACATGACGGCGTCCGAGGCGCTGGAGTTCTGGCACGAGCACGACGACGCGCGCATCCTGACGCCGCTGCGGGCGCTGGCGGACGTGGGCCTCGGCTACCTCACCCTCGGCCGCGCGCTGAGCTCGCTCTCCGGCGGCGAACGGCAGCGCATCAAGCTGGCCGATCACCTGCACCGCCGCGGCGGGGTGTACGTGCTGGACGAGCCGACCACCGGGCTGCACATGGCCGACGTGGACACCCTCATGACGCTGCTGGATCGCCTGGTGGACGGCGGCAACACGGTGATCGTCATCGAGCACGACCTGGAGGTCGTCAAGCGTGCCGATTGGATCGTCGACCTGGGGCCCGACGGCGGCAAGCACGGCGGCGAGATCGTCTTCGCCGGTACGCCGACGGAGCTCTTGGCGGATCGACGGTCCATCACCGCGGACTACCTGCGCCGCAGCCTGACGGACGCGGCGTAGCGCAGCTGGGAAACACAGCGCAGCAGGGAGCACAGTCCAGCCGAACCGTCGAAACCGGCTGGCTCAGTCCGGATTCCGGTTCGGCAGGCGCGTGACGAGCGCCGCCGCGCCGGGACCGGCGAGCCGGGGCACGACAACCTGCCGACCAGTGATCAGCAACAGCAGATCCGCGATACCGCCGCGCGCCTCGAGCCCTTGACCGACGCTCCAGTCGCAGTCGGTGGCCACCAATCGCAAGCCCTTCAGCCGACGCCGGGCCCAGAACGGCCACCCCATCCCCCACACCCGGGTCGCGGCGACGGCGGCGGCCGCGCGCGGCAGCTCGAGGGTGCGGCCGAGCGGGATCGCGATGTCCTGGCCGTGCACCATGACGTCGTAGAAGATGTTGCGGTAGTTGGTCACTCGGGGCAGCGTGCGGGAGGCCGCCGTCGCGCGCAGCTCCGCCGCCAGGTCGCGCCCGGGCTCCTCGGCACAGCGGACCGCGACGTCGTGGTTGAGCCGATGGAAGCTGCCGCGAGCGCGCACCGCTTCCCGCAGCATCGCCGCAGGGCCGGGCGGCCGAGTAGTCATGGCCAGGTGTGCGGCCACGTCGCGCACCCGCCAGCCTTCACACAGCGAGGGCGCGAGCCACTCGTCAGGGGCGAGTCCGTCGAGCAGATCGGCGACGGCGAGGCGCTGCTCCTCGATGACCCGCCATTGTTGGTCCCGGTCCATGATCCACCTCCGGATCGGCCTAGAATAAGTCAGTCACACTGACGAATATAGTCAGGCTATCTGACGAAAAGCAAGGAGTGGACGTGCCGGAATCCGCCACCGACGAGCTCAATGTCGGAGTGCTGATGTTCATCCCATATCGGGCGATGGAGCAGCGGGTCTTCGACGCGCTCGCGGCGGCGGGCTATGCCGACATCACCGTCGCGCAGGCCCGTCTCGTGCAGCGGCTCGGACCGGACGGCACCCGGCTCACCCTCCTCGCCGAGCAGGCCCAGGTCACCAAGCAGACCGCCGGATTCCTGGTGGATCAGCTCGAACGGGCGGGTTACGTGGAACGAGTGCCCGATCCGGCCGACGGGCGGGCGCGGCTGGTTCGGCTCACCGAGCGCGGCGAGGCCGTCACCGCGTTGGCCAACCGGACCGTCGCCGCCGTGGAGGCCGAGTGGCGCGAGGTGCTCGGCGAACGCACCATGAACCAACTGCGCCGCGCGCTCACCAAACTCCGCGAGCACACCGACCCGTTTCGCTGACCCGCAGCGGGGGCAGGCTCGTCCTGCTGACCGGGACGACGGGTACGCACGTACCGACACCCGCGGGCAGGCTGAAAGTCGCGCCGATGCCGTGCCGTTCGCCGGGCGCCCCGGTGTGCCGTCCCACTGGCACGCCGGTCATCGGCCCGCGTCCCCGCCGACGGCGGTGGTGAGTCGAGAACGTGAACCCAGAAGGAGTGACATGACGATCGGAGTGGAGCCCGTGGAGCGACCCGAACGCGCCGCCCCGGAGAGCACCGCACCGTCCGTTGCCGAACTCGACGGCACCTGCGGCCTGAGCCGCGACCGCATCGGCGGCAAAGCGTGGAGCGTCGATCACATGCGGGCGCTCGGCCTGCCGGTGCCGCCCGCGTTCGCCGTCACGACCGAGGGCTGGGCCGACTTCCGCGCGCGCGGCACGCTGAGCGAGGAGATCTGGCTCCAGGTGCGGGCGGGTGTCGCGGCGCTCGAGCGCGGCACCGGCAGGCGCTTCGGCGACACCGAACGACCGCTGCTGGTGTCGGTGCGCTCCGGCGCGGCGGTGAGCATGCCCGGCATGATGGACACGGTCCTCAATCTCGGCATCAACGACGACGTCGAGCGCGCGCTCGCCGCCGAGACGCGCAACCCCGGCTACGCCGCGGACACCCACGCCCGGTTCCGCTCGCAGTACAACGAGATCGTGCTCGGCGATCCGCTTGCCGCGGTCCCGCTGGACCCGTGGGAACAGCTGCGCGGCGCCATCGCGGCGGTCTTCCGATCCTGGGATTCCGCGCGCGCCAAGACCTATCGCCGCAGCCGCGGCGTCTCCGACGACCTCGGCACCGCGGTCACCGTGCAGGCCATGGTGTTCGGCAACCTCGACGCGCTCTCCGGCACCGGCGTGCTGTTCACCCGCAATCCGAACACCGGCGAGCGCGCCGTGTTCGGCGAATGGCTGGTCGGCGGCCAGGGCGAGGACGTCGTCTCCGGCCGCACCACCCCGCGTCCGCTCGACGAGCTCGCGGTCACCATGCCCGACGTGCACAGGCAGCTACTCGCCGCCGCCGACCTGCTGGAACGGGACGGCCGCGATATCCAGGACATCGAGTTCACCGTGGAGTCCGGCAGGCTGTGGCTGTTGCAGTCGCGGCCCGCGAAGCGGTCGGCCCGCGCGGCTGTGCGCGCCGCGGTCGCCATGGCGGGCGAGGGGCTCATCGATCCGGCGACGGCGCTGTCCCGCGTCGACGCCGAGCAGGTGCGCACGGTGCTGCGGCCCGCCTCGGGCATCGAGACCGATCAACCGCCGCTGGCCCGCGGCGAGTCGGCCTGCCCCGGCCTGGCCTCCGGCATCGTCGTCACCGATCCCGACGAGGCCGAAACCCGCGCCGCCGCAGGCGAAGACGTCGTCCTGGCGCGACCGACCACCAGCCCCGACGACCTGCACGGCATGATCGCGGCGCGGGCCATCGTCACCGAACTCGGCGGCGCCACATCGCATGCCGCGCTGGTCAGCCGGGAACTGGGCAGGCCGTGCGTGGTCGGGTGCGGGCCGGGCGTGGTGGCGGGACTGGCCGGGCGCGTGGTCACCGTCGACGGCGGCGCCGGCGCGGTGTGGCTCGGCGAGGTCACCGGAAAAGCGGTGGAGGACAGTGTGATCGAGGACGTGGCGCAGCTCGCGCGCTGGGCCGCCGTCCATCCGGACGAACTGGTCGGACTGCTCGGCGCACGGGACGGCGAAAACGCCTTCTCCACAACCGGTTCGGCCGAAAATGGACACATGACAGCAGGGACTTCGCCTGCGTCCGACGAGGCTCTGCCGCACACCACCCCGCGCGACAGCCGGACGCAGCAGCACGCCACCCCCGACCTCGACCTCCTTCGCCTGATCGGCATCAAGGGCCGGGTCTCCGCCGACGCCGTCGCGGACAGCCTGGCGGGCGACGCCACCGAAACCGGTGAGCGCTGCGCTGATCTCGTCGCGCGCGGTCTGTGCGCGAGCACTCCGGTCGGCGTGCGTCTCACGCCGGAGGGCCGCGCCGAGCTCACCCGCCTGCTCGCCGCGGAACGAGAGACGGTGGATCCCACCGTGATCGCCACCGCTTACGACGAATTCTGCGCGTTCAACGCCGAACTCAAGGAGATCATCACCGCCTGGCAGATGAAGGACGCCGCGACCGTCAACGACCACACCGACGCCGCCTACGACGCCGCGGTGCTGGACCGGCTGCGCACGCTGCACGGCCAAGTCGTGCCGCTGGTGCGCCGGATCGGCGAGATCGCGCCCCGGTTGTCCCGCTACGCAGGCCGGTTGGATCGGGCGGTCGAGCGCATCGACGGCGGCGACCACACCTGGGTGGCGCGTCCGATCATGGACAGCTACCACACCGTGTGGTTCGAGTTGCACGAAGACCTCATCGGTCTGTGCGGGCTCAGCCGCGCTGACGAGGCCGCGGCGGGCCGGGCCCACTGACCGCCATGCACACCGACAGTTCCCCGCGGCGATGGGTCGAATTCGCCGAGATCGACAATGTCCGCGACCTCGGCGGGCTGCCCGTGTCCGGCGGCGGCGTCACCCGGTTCGGCACGGTGTACCGGGCCAGTACTCCGCAGCATCTGACCGAGGACGATCTGATCCTGCTGACCGGGCAGGTCGGCCTGCGCACGCTGATCGACCTGCGCAATCCCGACGAGGTCGAGCGGGAGGGTTACGGCCTGCTCGGCGAGGCGGCCGTGCAGCTGGTCAACCTGCCCGTGCGCAAGGCGGCCGCCACCACCGCCACCCCTGCCGACCTCGTACCCGACGCCAAGCACTACGACCTGGTCGCGCTCTATCGCGAACTACTCGACGGCAGCGTCGAATCCGTCTTGTCGGCCGTGCGGCTGATCACCGACACCGAACGGCATTCGGTGGTCTTCCACTGCGCCGCGGGCAAGGACCGCACCGGCGTGCTCGCCGCGGTGCTGCTGGACGCCGTCGGCGTGCCCGCGGAGTTCATCGCCGCGGACTACGCCCTCTCCGGCGAACGGATGGCCCGGGTTCGTGCCCGCCTCGACGCCCTCCCCTCGTACCACGGCCTACCACCGGTACGCACCGGAATCCTCGCGGTCGAACCCACAGTGATGAGCGAATTCCTGACCAGATTGCACACCGACCACGGCGGCGCGGCAGGCTGGTTGCGCGCACACGGCCTCACCGACCGCGAGCTGACCGACCTACGCCGGGTGCTGATCGAGAACTGACCACAGCACCCGACGAGTGCTACATCGAAAGCGGCATGTCGAGAACCGCTTTCAGCGAATTGCCAGGTGCCGACGGCCGGCTCTACATGCGTTCTGGCGCTGCGATTCCCAGTAGCCCGAGCCCGTGCCGCAGCGTTCGGGCAGTGAGTCGGCACAGCGCGAGTCGGTTGTTCCGGGTGGGTTCTTCGGCGGCCAGGACGGGGCAGTTGTCGTAGAAAGTGGTGAAGTCGCGGGCCAGGTCGTAGAGGTATCCACACAGTCGGTGGGGTTCGAGTGTGGTCGCGACTTCGTCGACGGTGCCCCCGTAGGCGTCCAGCGCCAAGGCCAGCGCTCGTTCGGCGGATGCGAGCCTGAGCTCGGGGTTCACCGTGGCGTCGGGTTGGTCGGCCTTGCGCAAGATGGAACGGATCCGGGCGTGCGCGTATTGCAGATACACCGCGGTGTTGCCGTTGAGCGCCGCCATCCGGTCCAGGTCGAAGGTGTAATCCTTGACCCGCGATGTGGACAGGTCGGCGTACTTGACCGCGCCGATGCCGGCTTGCTCGGCGATCTCATCCAGTTCGGCGCTCGGCAGCTCGGGGTTCTTCTCGGCTACGACCTGGCGCGCCTTCGCGACGGCGTCGTCGAGCAGGTCCAGCAACCGGACGGTGCCACCGGCGCGGGTTTTGAACGGTTTGCCGTCCGGGCCGAGGACCGTGCCGTAGGCGATGTGCTCGGCGGCGATATCGTCGGTGAGCCAGCCCGCGCGGCGAGCGGCCTCGAACACCAGCTGGAAGTGCAGGGCTTGGCGGGAGTCGGTGACATACAGCAACCGGTCCACGGCGAGGGTGTTGATCCGGTATCGGATGGTCGCCAGGTCGGTGGTGTCGTAGCCGTATCCGCCGTCGCGTTTGCGCACCATCAGCGGAACGGGCTGGTCATCCGGACCGGTGACTTCTTCGGAGAAGAACACCAGAGCGCCGTCACTGTCCACCACGATGCCTTTGCCGACCAGTTCATCGATCGTTTCGGCGAGCATCGGGTTGTAGAACGACTCGCCGACGTAGTCCTCGGGAGTCAGCAGCACGTGGAGCCGGTCGTAGATTTCGCCGAACGCTTTCTCCGATTCGGCGACGATCTCGCTCCAGCGCGCCAGCGTCGCGGGGTCACCCGCCTGCAACGCGACGACCCGGGCACGCGAGCGATCGGCGAATCGCGGATCGGCATCGAAGGCCGCACGCGCGGCCTTGTAAAGCCCGTCCAGCGCCGACACCGACGACGCATCCCCGGTCAGATCGTCGTGGCGCCACTGCGCGTCGGGGTGTTCGTCGAGGTATTGGATGAGCATCCCGAACTGAGTTCCCCGGTCGCCGAGGTGATTTTGGCGGATCACCTCGGCGCCGAGGAAGCCGAGTACCCGCGCGAGGCTGTCGCCGATGATCGTCGTGCGCAAATGCCCGACGTGCATCTCCTTGGCGATATTGGGCGCGGAATAGTCGATCACCACCCGAGTTCCGCGTCCGGAGGCAGACACACCGAGCCGTTCATCGGCCAACCGCGCCGCCACCTGGTTCCAGATCGACCGATCCGACACCGTGAGGTTGAGAAAGCCGGGACCTGACAGCTGCACCGACGCCAGCTCCGGCGTCCCGCTCGCACGAAGTGCCACCGCGATCTCACCGGCGAGTTCGATCGGCTCGACCTGCAATCGTTTTGCGAGCGCGAGGGCGGCGTTGGCCTGGAAGTCGGCGTGCGTGGATCGTCGGACAACCGGGTCTGCTCCCGCCGCGTCGGGACGGATTCGGCTGATCGCCTCGGAAACGGCGGCAGCGACGTGATCGAGCAGTGGCAGCACCCCGGAATGGCTCACGGGCGGATTCCTCCTCATGGTAGGGACCCGTCAGTATCTCAGGCTCGTGTACGACCATCGACGCAATAATCGGCTCCGCGGCGGGATCATGGTCGTATGGCGACGCGGGAAGTGGTCCGGGCGGGCCGGTTCACGAACATCTACGACCCGAGCGCGGGTGCGGCGCATCCGTGGTACATCAACGACCACACGATCGTGCGGGATCGGGACGGTGGATGGCACCTGTTCGGCATCACTCACCCCGAGCCCGCCGATCCGTTCCACGAGATCGAATTCGCGCACGCCACCGCGCCCGATCTGCTCGGCCCGTGGACGAAACGTGAGCCCGCGCTGACGGTCGATCCCGGCTACCACGGCGAGACCCACCTCTGGGCGCCGTACGTGATCCGTTCCGGCGCAACATACTTCATGTTCTACGCGGCTGGCGGACCGGACCGCACCCGTGCGGCGATCAACCTGGCCACCTCCACCGACCTCGTCCGCTGGGAGCGCGCGCCCGGCGGGCCGCTGTTCCGCGACGGCTACGACGCCCGCGACCCGATGGTGCTGCGCATCGGCGAGAAATGGGCGATGTACTACTGCGCGACGAGCGCACCGGAGGGCGGTCACCACGTGGTCGCCTACCGGCTCAGTACCGACCTGTGGCGCTGGGGCGAGCGGCACATCGCCTACGCCGATCCGACGATCGGCACCGAGGCGGGCAACACCGAGTCGCCGTTCGTGGTGCGCCACGACGACCGCTGGTACCTGTTCATCGGCCCACGGCCGGGCTACGTCGGCACCGATATCTTCCGCAGCGACAACCCTTTTCGCTTCCGCATCGGCGACAAGATCGGGCACGTGGCCGCGCACGCCGCCGAGGTCGTCCGGCACGCGGACCGCTGGTGGGTCACCAGCGCGGGCTGGGGGCAGGGCGGTGTCCACCTCGCGCCGCTCACCTTCCCGCCGCCGCCCGCGGGCATCGCCGTGCCGCGCTGACCACGGCGCCTGTGTGACGATCCCGGCTCCGTTACGCCGAAAGGTGCCGATCCGGCTGGGTCGCCTGGTATCTGTTGAGCGAGTCGACTATCCGCCCACCCACCCGCGGGGAGGTAACGGCATGGCCCGTATCGGCGTGATCAGCGTTTCCGACGGCCGCGACTACGTGCACACCGGCATCGCGGACTTCATCCGGACCACCGAGGACCGTCTCGTCGCCGCACTGACCGCGGCGGGCCACGAGGTGGTGCGCGGCACGGACATCATCAGCGACAACGCGCTGGCCGGATCGGTGGCGCGCGAGGTGGCCGCGGCCGGCGTCGACCTCACCGTGCTGCACTACGCCGTCTGGGCCTTCCCGCACTTCAGCATGCTCGCCGCCGGCGCGACACCCGGCCCGCTGCTGTTGCTCTCGAACATCGACCCGGTGCAGCCGGGAATGGTCGGCATGCTCGCCGCGGGTGGCGCGCTGGACCAGATCGGCCGCGCGCACACCCGGTTGTGGGGCGATCCGGAGGACGCCGCGCTGATCGAGGCGATCGGGGTGCGCGCCACGGCGGCGGCGGCCGTCTCGGCGTTGCGCGGCAGCACTTTCGGACGCTTCGGCGGGCGGCCGATGGGCATGAACACCGCCGTCGCCAACACCGATCAGTGGCAGCGGCTGTTCGGCATCGACGTGGAGGAGATCGACCAGTGGGAGATCGTGCGCCGGGCCGACCAGGCGGACGCCGGTGAGGCCAAGGCCGCGCGGGAGTGGCTGGAACGTCACGCCACCGTGCACTACGACGGCGCGAAACTCACCCCGGAGCTGCTGGAGCGCCAGATCCGCTCGTACCTGGCCGTGCGCGAGCTGATCGCGCAGTGGCGGCTGGATTTCTCGGGCATCAAGGGACAGCCGGAGCTCACCCAGTACTTCGCGACGATGGACGTCACCGAGGCGTTCCTCAACGACCCCTACGACTGGAACGGCCCCAAGGAGACCCACGTCTGCGCCACCGAGGCCGACATGGACGGCGCGCTCACCATGCAGCTGCTCAAACACCTCGCGGGCACCCCCGTGCTGTTCGCCGACGTCCGGCACTATCACGCCGATCGCGACATCTGGGATCTGTGCAATTCCGGTCAGCACGCGACCTGGTTCGCCGCCCGCAGCGCCGATCCGGCGGAGAACCTGGCCCGGGTGCACCTCTACCCGGAGGTGTTCTTCTTTCCGGCGGGCGGCGCGTCGGTGCATCACCTCGCCGCGCCGGGCACGATGACCCTGGCCCGGCTGACCCGCAAGGACGGCGACTACCGGATGCAGCTGATGCTGGGCGAGTTCGAGGCCTACGACGAGCAGACCAACGAATCGCTGATGAAACAGTCCACCAGGGAGTGGCCGCACGCGTTCGCACGGCTCGACGCGCGCGCCGAGGATTTCCTGTCCCGCTTCGGCGCCAACCACATTCACGGCGTGCCGGGCGACCACCGTGCGGCGGTGCGTGCGACCTGCGAGTTGCTCGGCGTCGCGCTCGACGAGTTCACCCGCGACCCGCGATGACCCCGGCCGGTCAGCGGGAACGGTGGTGAGCGTGTTCCTCGGCATCGATATCGGCACCTCGGCCTCCAAGGGCGTGCTGGTGCGCGCGGACGGCACGGTCGTCGCGAGAGCCGAACGCGCTCATGCCGTCTCGACGCCGCGTCCGGGGTGGGTGGAGCACGACGCGGAAGCGGTGTGGTGGTCGGATTTCATCGCGATCACCACCGAGCTGGTGGGGGCGGGCGGGGCCGACGTCGACGGGCTCGCGGTGTCCGGCATCGGGCCGTGCCTGCTGCCCGCCGACGGTGCCGGAAATCCGTTGCGGCCGGCCGTTCTCTACGGCGTCGACACCCGTGCGACCGCCGAAATCGCGGAACTGAACGCGGAATTCGGCGCGGACGCCGTGCTGGATCGGGCCGGTTCGCCGCTGACGAGTCAGGCGGTCGGACCCAAACTCCGCTGGCTGGCGCGGCACGAACCGCGGGTCGCCGACCGCACCGAGCTGCTGCTGATGGCGAGTTCCTTTCTGGTGCACCGCCTCACGGGCCGATACGTGCTCGATCACCAATCCGCCAGCCAGTGCGTGCCGCTCTACGATCTGCGCAAGCGCGAGTGGGCGGCGGACTGGGCCGAAGCAGTGGCGCCCGGCTTGGCGCTGCCCGAACTGGCGTGGCCCACCGAGATCGTCGGCCGGGTGAGCACGGCCGCCGCCGCGGCGACGGGCCTGCCCGCGGGTCTGCCGGTCACCACCGGAACGATCGACGCCTGGGCCGAGGCCGAGAGCGTCGGCGTGCGCGCACCCGGCGACGCCATGGTCATGTACGGCACCACCATGTTCCTCGTGCAGGTGCTGACCGAGCCGGTCCCGCATCCCGGTCTCTGGGGAACGTGCGGAACATGGCCAGGCACATACACTCTCGCGGCGGGCATGGCCACCTCCGGCGCGGTCACCGAATGGCTGCGCGATCTGGTCGGCGGCGACTACACCGAGCTGGTGACCGAGGCCGCCGCGGTGCCTGCGGGCAGCCGCGGCCTGCTGGCGCTCCCCTATTTCGCGGGCGAACGCACCCCGCTCTTCGATCCCGACGCGCGCGGCGTCGTGGCGGGACTCACGCTGCGCCACGGCCGCGCCGAGTTGTACCGCGCCGCGCTGGAGTCGATCGCCTACGGCGTCCGGCACAACCTGGAGGCGATGACCGAGGCGGGCGGGCAGGCGCGGCGGCTGGTCGCCGTCGGCGGCGGCACCAAGGGCGGACTGTGGACGCGGATCGTCTCCGAAGTCACCGGACTGCCCCAGCAGCTGCCCGCCGACACCGTAGGCGCCTGCCTCGGTGACGCCATGCTGGCCGCCACCGCGGCCGGTCTCGACACCTCGGCGTGGAACCCGGTGGCCGACACCGTCGTCCCCGATCCGGCGCGCACCGCCGACTACGAGCCGTACTACCGCCGCTATCGCGAGCTCTACACCGCGACCGCCGAGATCGCGCATTTCCTCGCGGCCGAGCAACGCAGAGCGCACCCGCCTTCCTGATCCTCGGACGTCGTGCCAGGATGCATGAGGCAGAACCGGCAGGGAGGACCCGAATTGCCCACAGTGACCTTGACACAAGAGAACTTTCACCACGTCGTCAACGGCAACCACATCGTGCTGATCGACTGGTGGGCGGGCTGGTGCGGCCCGTGCCGCCATTTCGCGCCCGTGTACGAGGCATCCTCCGATCTGCACCCCGACATCGTGCACGGCAAGGTCGACACCGAGGCCGAAGTAGCGCTGACGGCGATGGCGCAGGTCGACCGGTTCCCCACGCTGATGGCCTTCCGTGAGGGCCTGCTGGTGTTCTCCCAGCCGGGGTTCCTGCCCGCCGCCGATCTCGAGGAGGTCGTGCAGCAGGTGCGCTGGCTGGACATGGATCAGGTCCGCAAAGAACTGGCCGCGCAGGGCGGAGACCCACAGCAGGCCGAACCCGTCGGGGCGGCCCCCGCGGGCGCCGCCCGTATGGCCGGACCGGCTCGCGGACCCGTCCAGTACGGCTGGCCCGGGCTGTGACCGCGGCCGGGTCGCCATCGGAATTGTGGCGGCTCGATGCCGCGCGCACGCGGTCGATCAGCGCCGAGAACCCCACCGGCGCACCCGGCATGGGAGCCCGCGCGACCGACGGCACCGGCGCACACGCCGCACGTGATCTGGGCGTCGGATGGAAGGTCTCGCCGTCCATCCTGCTCGATCCCGGCGACACGGCGATCCTGGCCGACGTGACGGGCCCGGGTGTGGTCCGGCACTTCTGGCTGACGACCGACCGCACCGCACTCCGCGACCTGACCCTGCGCATGCACTGGGACGACGCGCCGCGACCAGCCGTGCGGCTGCCGCTCGGCGACTTCTTCTGCAACGCGTGGGACGAGCTCGCGCTGGTGAACTCGGAGATGATCGTGGTCGCCCCGGCGGGCGGTCTGAACAGCTACTGGCCCATGCCTTTTCGCCGACGCGCGCGGATCACGTTGCACAACGGCGCCGACCGGGCGGTGCCGGTGTACTACCAGATCACCTACACCGAAGAGGACGTACCCGGCGACGCCGGCTACCTGCACGCCGCGTGGCGGCGCAGCGCACCGCTGGGCAGCCCGGCGGTGCACACCATTCTCGACGACGTCACCGGGCGAGGGCGTTACGTGGGCACCTATCTCGCCATCCGGCCCGGCGACCCGGGGTGGTGGGGCGAGGGCGAGCTGAAGTTCTACCTCGACGGCGACACCGACCACCCGAGCATCTGCGGCACCGGCACCGAGGACTACTTCGGCGGCGCGTGGAACTTCGACATGGACGGCCGCTACCGCACCTACTCGACGCCGTATCTCGGTCTGCCCCAAGTGCTTCCGCCCGACCGATGCTACGAGGCCGACCAGCGTTTCGGCATGTACCGGTGGCACGTGCGCGACCCGATCTGCTTCCACAGCGAGCTGCGCGTCACCGTGCAGGCGCTCGGCTGGTCGGATCCGGGGACCTACCTGCCGCTGGAGCGGGCCGAGATCGCCACCACCGCATGGTGGTATCAGGGCTGACCCGGCAGCTCCAGCGCGGCGGCGTCCAGCTCGCCCATCAGCTCGTCGGCGCGCGCCAGCGCCAGATCCAGTCCGGTGCCGAGGTCGTCGAGCACCGTCAAACCTCCGAGCAGCCCGGCCAATTCGCTGCGCACCCGTTCGAGTTCCTCGATCGCCGGATCGACCGGAGACCAGACCGCGGCCTCGGACCATCCGGGAGCGTCGTCGAGCCAGCCGCACAGCAGGTCGCGGACCAGGCAGTGATCGGAGGTGTACAACTCGAATCGGCGCGCGTCCTCGCCGCGGCAGTGCTGGAGTTCGTACATGCCGTCGGGTAGGCGACGGGCCCGGATCCAGTCTCGTTCGCCCCTGGCCAATTCCAGGAACGGATGCTCGGGCGCGGCGGCGTCGAACTCGGTCCGAACCGCCGCCGGATCGGGATCGTCGGTTGGTCGACTCGGGTCCGCACGCACCGGGTCAGTTTGCCCGATCGCGGGCGCGAATACTCGAAATGCATCGCCGCACGACGCTCCGGGTGCAAGGTAGAGGGATGCGCGCGGTGGTCATCGAGACGCCAGGTCGTTGTTCCGTGCAGACCGTACCGGATCCGGTCCCCGGTCCCGGCGCGGTGGTGGTGCGCGTCGCCGCTGTCGGTATTTGCGGCACCGACGCCCACATCGTGGACGGCGAGTTCCCGCCGACGCCATATCCGATCGTGCCCGGGCACGAGTTCGCGGGCGAGGTGGTCGCCGTCGGCAACGAGGTGGTGGGCGTCGTGATGGGCGATCGGGTCGCGGTGGATCCCTCGCTGTTCTGCGGGACCTGCCACTACTGCGCGATCGGCCGCGGCAATCTGTGCGAACGCTGGGGCGCGATCGGCGACACCGTGGACGGGGCGATGGCCGAGTACGTCGCGGTGCCCGCCGCCAACTGCCACCGCCTGCCGGACTCGGTCTCGCTGAGCCACGGCGCGCTGGTGGAGCCGCTGTCCTGCGCGGTGCACGCCTTCGACGTGCTTCCCCGTGCGCTCGGCGCCCACTATCTGCTCTACGGCGCGGGCACCATGGGGCTGTTGATGCTCCAGTTGGCGCGGGTGGCGGGCGCGGCGTCGGTGTCGGTCGTCGATCTCGACACCGCGCGGCTGGCGGTGGCCGAGAAACTCGGCGCGGACGCTGTCGGGACCGAGGCCGACAGCTTCGACCGCCCGCAGGGGTGGGAGGTCGTCATCGACTGCACCGGCGCGATCCCCGCGATCGAAGACGGCTTGACCAGGGTCCGGCGCGGCGGGGTGTATCAGCAGTTCGGCGTCGCGCCAGGCGCGGCGACCGCCGCCATCTCCCCGTTCCGGATCTACAACGACGAGATCACCATCGTCGGTTCGATGGCGGTGCTGCACAGTTTCGGACGGGCGGTGGAGTTGATGGGCAAGGGCGTGATCGACGCCGACACCATGATCACCCACGGCTTCGCGCTCGACGAATTCGCCGACGCCCTAACGGCTTTCCGCGACGGCGTGGGCCGCAAGATCCAAATCCGGCCGGACCGCTCGGGATGACGCGGGTGGCCGGGGTGGACAGCTCCACCCAGTCGTGCAAGATCGTCGTCTGCGACGCGGCGACCGGCGCGGTGCTCGAGCGGGGCACCGCACCGCATCCCGACGGCACCGCGGTGCCCGCCGAAGCCTGGTGGAACGCGCTGCGCGCCGCGGGCGACGGGCTGCTCGACCGGGTCGACGCGATCGCGGTGGCCGGGCAGCAACACGGCATGGTGGCGCTGGACGCCGACGGCACACCTCTCCGAGACGCACTGCTGTGGAACGACGTTCGTTCGGCCGCGGCGGCCGAGGATCTGGTTCGGGAGCTCGGTGGTCCGAGCGCGTGGGCCGACGCCGTGGGCAGCGTGCCGGTCGCCGCGTTCACCGTCACCAAACTGCGCTGGTTCGCCGATCACGAACCCGAGCTCGCCGACCGCGCACGGCGCATACTCCTGCCGCACGACTATCTGACCTGGCGGTTGCGCGGCCGCGACGCCGAACCCGTCACCGACCGCGGCGACGCGTCGGGCACCGGCTATTGGTCGCCGGCCTCGGAGCACTACCGAGAAGACCTGGTATCACTTGCTTTTCGTGGCCGAACACCCCTGCTACCTCGCGTGCTCGGTCCCGCCGAAATCGCGGGACACACCGCCTCGGGCGTGCTGGTCGCGGCGGGGACCGGCGACAATGCCGCGGCCGCACTGGGATTGGGGCTCGAGCCCGGCGACATCGTGGTGTCTCTTGGCACCAGCGGCACCGTCTACGCGCGCGGCAGCGCTCCCAGCGCCGACCCGTCCGGCGCGATCGCGGGGTTCGCCGACGCGACCGGTTCGTTCCTCCCGTTGGTCGGCACGCTCAACGCGGCACGCGTGCTCACCGCCTCCGCGCAGCTTCTCGGCGTCGACCTACCCGGATTGGAAGCCCTTGCGGCCCAGGCTCCCCCGGGCGCCGAAGGACTCGTCCTGCTGCCCTACCTCACGGGCGAACGGACCCCCAACCTGCCGCACGCGGCGGGCAGCCTGCACGGTCTGCGTCCACGGACCATGCATCCCTGGCACCTCGCCCGCGCAACCTACGAGGGCATGCTCTGCAACATGGCCGATGCCCTGGACCGCCTCGTCGCCACCGGCATCGCACCGCGCCGCGTCCTCCTCATCGGCGGCGCCGCCCGTTCCTCGCTGGTCCGCGCGATCGCCGCGCAGATCTTCGGCCGTCCCGTCACGATCCCCGAACCCGAGGAATACGTCGCCCTCGGCGCGGCTCGTCAAGCCGCCTGGGCCCTCGCGGGTACGCCCGCTCCCCCGCCGTGGCCGACCCGCAGGGCCGCGGAAATCCACGTCTCCGCGGCGGGCGCCGCCACCGGTCGCGCCACCCGCGAGAGTTACGCCCGCGCGCGGGACGCCCTCTACGGCTGACCCGCGGCGCCCGTGAGCAGGGCGAAGTCGCAACGCGCCAGTGGCCGAATTGCCGGGCGACGGCGACGTGAGGCCGTGGCTCGGTAGGGTCACGCTATGCCCGAGCTGATCGCACCGACCACGCGTCTGCATGCCGCGTGGCTCGAGGCGCACGCGGAGTGGGGGCCGGGCCTGCACGAGGACGGTTTCGGGTTGCGGGCGTCGGACGAGGTCGAGTCGCCGGACGGGTTCGCGGCGTGGGTCGCGCGGCTGTCCGGTGCGAGGTCGTGTATCTACCGGTGGATCGTCGAAGGTGACCGGGTGCTCGGTGGGATCGCGCTCCGGTCCGACGAGTTCGCGGAACGGTCGGGTCACATCGGTTACGGCATCCGGCCGTCGGCCCGCCGCCGTGGACTGGCGACGTGGGCGCTGGGACGGATGCTCGACGAGGCGCGGGCTTTGGGCATGGACCGAGTGCTGGCCATTTGCGCGGCGGACAATATCGCCTCGGCGAAGACGATCGAACGGCACGGTGGGGTGCTCGAGGAAATCCGGGACACCGAACTCGGACCGGCGCGGCGGTACTGGATCCCGCTCGGTGCGGCGAGTAGCTGATGCACTCGGATGTCCGCGATCTTGAAGTGACGTGTGGCTACCCATCACCCACGCGCGAGTCCTGAACGACCTCGGCTGCATATCGAGCCAGGCCGTGATGATGTCGAAGCCCGGTCGGCGCGGGAGTGCGTCGGGAAACGCACGTATCTGCCGCTGGCTCACTGGGTAGCGAGGCAGTCTCCCGTTGTGAGCGAGGCCTCGTTCGTGGGCTGTGGGACCAGTTGGATCAGCGGATCACTTGTGAATCGATAACCGGCGAAGAGGGTCGGTCCGCTTCGGCCGCACTTGCCAGTCGGGATCAGGAGTCCGATGCCTACAGCCGAACGGCGACACTGTAACGATCTATGTCACGAGCAGCAGGAACGCAGCGGCTGATGCTCCTCGGGCCAGGATGCCGTGGCCGTGTCCCGCTCGGTCCCGATTCAGCATTGAACACAGGAGATGAATCATTAGTGCATCGTTTGGCGTACGATGGGTGAGACCGCTCTCGAAGCTTCGCGGAGGGATGATGGGCCGTTATTTGCTAGCCGCCAGTCCGATTCTTGGACATCTGGCGTCCATGACGGCGATCGCGACGGATCTGCCTCGCGCGCCGAGGACGCCTGCCGACGAGTGGCGCACTGCTCCGAGCGTTCGAAGGAGAGGGAGCCGGTGAGCGCCCCATCGGTGAATTCGCTATGGACACCCGCAGGCCCGCCGCCCGCGGAAAGCGTGTCCGATCTCGGCCCAGGATTCGAGCGCTGGCGCGTGGAGGTGCGGGGGCGAGTACTCGCCGAACTGATTGGTTTCCTCCGAGATCTACGAATCGACGGACTCGACTCGTGGGGTGTCGAGGACATTCTGGTGCACTACGCCACCGGCGGGAAGTGCCTGCGCTCGACGTTGATGTATCTGGGGTGGCTCTGCGGAGCCGAACCGGATGGCGCCGCGTTGCGTGCGGCGGCAAGCTTGGAGCTGCTGCACGCCTTCGCCCTGTTGCAGGACGACGTCATGGACGATGCCGTGCTGCGCCGCGGCGCGTCGGCAGCGCATGTACGACTTGCCGAGCGGCACCGGCGCGATCACAAGGCTGGTTCCGCGGTTCGCTTCGGCGCGTCGGCGGCGACGTTGCTCGGCGACATGTGCCTGGTGTGGGCCGAGCAGATGCTGCGAGACAGCGGTGTCGAGCCCGCAGCTCTGGCCCGTGTGTGGCCGGGCTACGACGCGATGCGCATCGAATTGGCGATCGGCCAATTCGCCGACCTGATCAACGACGTGCGCGGTCGGCCCGACCTTGATCACATCCTCGCCATCGCACGCGCGAAATCCGGAAACTACACCGTCCGGCGCCCACTGGAGCTGGGCGCCGCGATGGCCGGGTGCGACCAGGACACACTGAACATATTGGCTCGCTTCGGAACTCGCGTCGGCGAGGCGTTTCAACTGCGCGACGACCTGCTGGGAATCTTCGGCTCGGCAGCGCTCACCGGCAAGCCCACCGACAGCGATCTCGGTCAGCACAAGGCCACCAGTGTCATAGTCGTCGCCCTCGAATTCGCCGATCCCATGGTGCGGGACGAGTTGTCGGAACTGATGAGCAGGCCGGTGCTCGATCGCCCCGCGATCGACCGCTGTCGTGCCCTGGTCGCCGCATCCGGCGCGCCCGCATACATCGAGACGATGATCGCCGATCGCGTCGAAGCCGCAATGCACGCGCTGAGCGAAAGCTCCCTCGGTATCGGGCTGCGGGTGGCGCTGGCACAGATGGCGCTGTTGTGCACGGCGCGGCAGCTGTAGAGGAGGTACGCGATGCGCACTGTCAAAGGCTGTACCGACCATGTCGTGGTGGTAGGGGCGGGGCTGGCGGGTCTGTCGGCTGCCATCCATCTGGCCGGACGAGGGCGCGCGGTGACAGTGATCGAACGCGCCACTGTCCCGGGCGGGCGGATGGGTCGGCTGGATCTGGACGGCTGTCGAATCGACACCGGTCCGACTGTGTTGACGATGCCCGAGCTGATCGATGAGATCTTCGACGCGGTCGGAGAACAGACCGGAGATCGTCTGGAATTGATGCCGGTCGCGCCGGCCTATCGCGCCCGGTTCGCCGACGGACGCTTCCTCGACGTGCACAGCGACGAGCCAACCATGGTGCACGCGATCACCGAGTTTGCGGGCGCCGACCAAGCCGAAGGCTATCGGCGACTGCGTGAATGGCTGAGGCGGCTCTACGACGTCGAGTTCGACCGCTTCATCGCAACGAATTACGACTCGCCGCGCTCGATGCTGACTCCGGCGCTCGCCGAGTTGGCGGGCCTGGGCGGCTTCGGCAACTGGGATCGGCAGGTCGCCCGGTTCATCACCGATCCCGACCTGCGGCGCGTGTTCACCTTCCAGTCGCTGTATGCCGGTGTCGCACCCGACCGCGCCCGCCGTGATCGCCTACATGGACACGATGGCGGGCGTGTACTTCCCGAAGGGCGGTATGCGCGCACTGCCCGACGCGCTCGCCGCCGCGGCCGAAGCCGCCGGTGTGCGATTCCGCTACCAGACCACCGTTACGGCATTGGCGCGCAGAGGCGCCCGCGTTCATGCCGTCCACACCGATCGAGGCGACCGAATAGCCTGTGACGCAGTGGTTCTGACAACCGAAAGACATCGCACCTACGCACTGCTCGGACATCGTTCACGGCGCCCGGTTCCGGTGGTCGCAGCCCCCTCCGCGGCGATACTGCACGTCTCGTGCGATCCGCTCGCGATCCCGCATCATTCTCTGCTGTTCG
Organism: Nocardia bhagyanarayanae; assembly: GCF_006716565.1. NCBI lineage: Bacteria > Bacillati > Actinomycetota > Actinomycetes > Mycobacteriales > Nocardiaceae > Nocardia > Nocardia bhagyanarayanae. The sequence goes on from NZ_VFPG01000001.1 coordinate 6,011,605, forward strand.
GCGCGGCCTGGGAGTCGGCCTTTCACGACATCATCGGTGCGGGCCGGGTCCCGTCCGATCCATCGCTGCTGGTGACTCGGCCTACGGCAGGCGACCCCGAGTTGGCGCCGGAGGGACGGGATCTGCTCTACATCCTCGCGCCGGTCCCGAATTTGGAAAAAGGACGAATCGATTGGCCGCGCTTCGGTCACGATTACGCCGAGCATGTTCTCGATATCGCCCGAAAACGTCTGGGAAAATCGGCGTTGCGAGACGTCCGGCTCCTGCGCATGGTCACGCCTACGGATTGGGCCGCCCAAGACATGCTCGCAGGCAGTCCGTTTGCTCTGGCACATACCTTTGCCCAAACCGGACCCTTTCGGCCCGCCAACATGATTCGCGGTATCGACAATGCCGTGCTCGCGGGCGCGTCGACCGTGCCAGGTGTCGGTATCCCGCCGGTGCTGATCTCCGGGCGTCTAGCCGCCGACCGTGTCACCGGGCCGGTGCGCTCCGGCACGGCCCGCCGTCCGGGAAATCCCGCACACTCCTACCACTGATCGGACACCCGAGATGACGCGTACCGAACTCGATGCGGCAGGTATCACCGATCGATCACTACGCCGATCGTATGAACACTGCCGGGCACTCAATGCCCGGCACGGTAAGACGTTCTTCCTGGCAACGCGGTTGCTCGCCCCCGACCAGCGACCCGGCGTGCACGCGCTCTACGGCTTCGCTCGCCGCGCGGACGACATCGTCGACGACCTCGATACACGACTCGCGACGTCCGACCGAGCGTCCCGATTGGACAGCCTGGCAAGACAATTGAAAATCCGCGATGTCGGCGGCGATCCGGTGCTGGCCGCGGTCTTGCACACCGCCGACCGCTACCGCATACCGGACGATCTCTTCGACGCATTTCTCACATCGATGCGGATGGATCTGTCGGTGACCACTTACCCGGATCGCGGCGCACTGGACCGCTATGTCTACGGATCGGCTGAAGTGATCGGTCTCCAACTGTTGCCGATTCTGGGCACGACGGCATCGAGGCAGGAGGCGGAGCCGTACGCAGCGGCGCTGGGTAAGGCGTTCCAGCTCACCAACTTTCTCCGGGATGTCGACGAAGACCTGGCTCGCGATCGTGTCTATCTGCCCGCCGACGAACTGGCCGTTCACGGCGTCGACCGGGAACTGCTCTTGTGGTGCCGTGGCCGTGGCCGAGGGGATGCCCGGGTGCGCCGCGCGCTTGCCGCACAACACGAGGTCACCAGGCGCATCTACGATTTCGCGCGTGGTGGCATCGAGCGACTGGCACCGCGCTCGCGTCCCTGCGTGGCTACTGCGCTGCTGCTGTACTCGGAAATCCTGGATCGTATCGAGGACAGCGATTTCGAAGTGTTCGGCCATCGCGCCGCCGTTGGGACCCGGCGGCGTGTTCGCGTGGGCGCCGAGGGACTACTGCGCGCATGGTGGGCGCGCAGCGTGCTGCGGTCGGAGACGGTGGTCTCCGGGCGCGATGTCAGTATCAGGACGCCGCTTCGTCGAGTTCCATGATCGAGGCGTCGACCATTTAGGAGCTCTCAGGTCGTCTTCAGCGCGGCGCATACGTAGTCGCCGGTCCGATGGTGGAACAGCTCTCAGCAGGACTGTCGTGGACCGGTGAGTCGGTGGGCCAGAAGGAAGTCCATCATCCGGCGCTGCAAGGTGAGTCCAGAGGACGATTGCATGAGCAGCCCGCCGCCGATGTGGTCGGGTCCGATGGGCGTGATGAATTGTGCCAGTTCGCAGCCACTTCCGGTGTAGTGCTCGATGGTCGCGGGGATCGGGTCCGCAGTAGTGGTAACCGCGGTCGGCGTGTCGGCGAGGGTGAGGTTGCCCGCCCGCCGATCGGCGCCGAGCCACTGCAGGATGTTGGCACGGCCGATCGGGTAGAGGCTGGTCTGATCGGCGAGGTCTTGGAGGAAGAAGGCCGGGACCGGGCGGGCTCGCGAACCCATCGACGCGACGATGGTGGCGCCGGTGAGATCCGCTACGGGCGGCCGCATGCTCATGCCGTGCGGTCCACCCGCCATCGGGGCTATGGCGGCGTACAGATCCGGATACGTCGCCGCCATGACGGTGCTCATACCGCCGCCCGCCGAGTAGCCGCCGACGTAGACGCGGGCGCGGTCGATCCCGAACTCCTGGATCAGAGTTTCGGTGATGCCCGCGACGATCGAGGGCTCACCGGTATCGCGCTCCTGATTGGCGGGGTCGAACCAGTTCCAGCACCAGCGCTCGTTGGCGTCCCTGGTCTGGATCGGGTACGCGAGGACGAAACCCAGCTCGTCGGCGATCCTGGTCAGCGAGAAGCCGTTGCCGGCCAGTTGCGCCTCGGGGTCGGTGCAGCCGTGCAGGTAGATCATCAGGGGTTTGCCCGCCGTGTCGCCAGGCGGCACGTGCAGGTAGTAGCTGCGGGTGCCCGCCGCGTTGGTGTAGCTGCGCTCGGTGATATCGGCCGCGTACGCGCGCGGACTACCCAATGCGGCCAGACCCGAGGCGAGCAGCAGCGCGGCGACCATGGCCGCCAGCCGCTTTCGAGAGATGACACGGTCGATCAACTGCACTCCCCACACGAAAGCATCGACGAATACTCGCGACTCGCACCTCGGGCGATCCTTCGATGCGGGATCGGGCGCTACCGAGCACCGGCTCCTTCTGAAGGATAACTATTCCAAACAGCTCGGGCCATGATCATCACGGTGTCGGCCGGCCACTGCCGACCCTCGGACCGGCGTACGGCCCGAGTATCTGCGGTACCGGTTCGAGTACTGCGTTCGCGCGGCGGTCGAATCCGCTGTGCCGCCGGATGTTTGAGCTTGCTCACTCGACGAGCGCCTCGTCGAGTATGAGACCGGTCGTGAACTCGCTTGGCCGCCGCGAACCGCAGCGTCACCGGAGAGCGGCGAGAACTATGTCGACGCGCCCCGCGAGGGATCGAGCGGTCGCACAGCGGACTCCATACGTGCCATCCCGTTGTACCGGACATCGTCGAGTTCGAGCCGCCAGGCAGTTGCACTCCGATTGCCGGACGGGTCTGCCAGCTGTTCGAAACAGGTAGCCGACTACTCGCGTCGGCGTGTCGCGAGGGGCGAAGGCTTGGCCTCTAGCACGGATCGAGTGTCGTGATCCGGATCTTGGAGGAGAGCATGACTAGCAGGGCCAGAGCCTTCCTCGTCGCTGTGACGGCGGCGGGGGCGCTCGGCGTGGGGCTGGTGCCGATCGCGGGGTCGACGCCGACGAACACCGCGCCCGGGTGGCCGGACGAGTCCGGATGCTGTGATTCGACCGACACGACCGATCCCCCCATCACGACCGATCCCCCCATCACGACCAATCCGCCCGACACGACCAATCCGCCCGACACGACCAATCCGCCCGGCACGACCGACCCGCCCACAACGAATTCGGTCGTACCGACCACAACTAACCTGGTCAGACCGCCCACAACCAGCCCGGTCCAACCGCCCACAACCAGCCCGGCCACCCCACCGACAACCAGCCCGGCCGAACCGCCCACGACCACCACGCCGACCGAGCCACCCACCACAACCGCTCGACCGACAGTCGAGACCACCACCGAGTCGCTTGTCGCGCCCCCGATCGCTACGAGTTCGTCGACTGCTGTGCTGGGAGGGAGAGAGAAGCCGCCGGACGATCGCATCGGCGATGCGCTGGGCCTCGGCGCGTTCCTCCTGGCGCTCGGTGGGGCGGCGTTCGTCACGCACCGACGGCGCGGGCGTCCGCACGGTTCATCGCCCGAGCACACTCGTGATGCGCTTCCCCCGCAAATTCGTGTGCAGGTGGTCGGGGATATGAGCCCGTCTATCCACGTTCGCGAGGTCGCCGCGCCGACCGAAGCTCCCGCGGTGCGGGTGCTGCTGAGTGTGGGCGCGCCGCGGCTAGAGGTGAAGGAGGTTCCACGATGACGAGTCCGGCAACGATTACGGCTCGGTCGGCGCTGTTCGGCGGCGCGGTCCGTGAAGTCGTCGAAGGCGATCTGGCCGAGCGCCTGCGCACGAGCGGTGTCGAAGAGCTGGCGCTGCGGCGGGCGCCGGTGGTTGCGGCAGGACTGCGGTCGGCGGCGGTGTGTCAGGTGGCCAAGGCCGTCGACGGACTGCTCGAGATCGACTTGGGCGGGGTCGCGGTCGCCGGGTGGCGCCGCTACGAGCGGCTGCGCGGCGCGGCGATGCGAACCCGCACGGGCGGAGTCGAGCGGGTCGAGTTGTACGCACACGAAGTCACCCGGACCTGCTGTCCACGCCTCGAGGTCGTCGTCGGTGAGAATCAGGTCGGCGAATTCTCGCTGGAACTCGATGTGGCAGTGCGGGTTCAGCCGCTCGCGGCCATCGTTCGCAACGGGATGCTCGTGGCATTGGGTCCCGGTGACTGCACCGTGACCGTGTCGCTCGGCGCCCCGGAAGTCGGGCCGATCATGAGGCGCGAACGCGTATTCAAGGTGGCGAACGTGGTCGACCTACGACGGCCGATCCCCCTCCTCCCCAACCAACCCGCTCCGCCTCCCACATCACCGTCCGGCGCTTTCCCCCGGCCAGTACCGCATCGCTGAGCGAGTCGGCTCAACGGACGGAGATTCCGCGTTGAGGTCTCGGCGGTTGCCGTGTACGGGCGCAACAGTGAACTCTGGAGCGTCGAGATATGGCGACCGGAGTCGAATCCTGAAGCAGCGCTCGCGGATACCGCCTGACGAAGGAGGGTGCGGCCGCGCTCAGGTGACGTTCTCGAGCGCGGGTGGTTCCCACTTCCCCTCGGCTGCTTCGGGTTTCGGCGCGTAAAGGCGCATGCTCAGCGAGAACTTGCCACTCGCGGGAATCGGCAGCCAGTTGCCGACCGGCACCGAGCCACCGGGATCGGCGTTCTGCACGGCGATATCGGCCGACCCGTCGGCGTTTTTCGTGATCGGGATCTGATGGCCGACGGCGTAGATGTTCGCCGGGTTCGGAATCAGGAAGCTGTCGGCGTCGTAGGCGGTGATGGACCAGAACGCGTCGACCGGCGGGAATTGGTCGGCGGCGAAATGCAACCGGAACCGCTGGGCGGCGCCGTTCGCGTCGGCCGTACCGGTGAGGCTCGGATACAGCGCGTCTTCGGGGAGATTCGCGCCGAGGGCGAACCGCGCGGTCTTGGCGCGCAGCGGATAGTTCGTTCCGTAAGCGCCGAGATCGGTCGAGTACTTCCAGCCGTTGGCTGCGCGAATTTGCGGGTCCTGATAATCGGCGATCTGCTCCTTGGCGGACTGCGCGCCCGCGTCGAGAACGGCCGCGTCAGCGGTCGGGGTGCCGCCCGGGGTGATACCGAGGGTCGCGAAACGAAGCATGGCGGGTTGGTCGTCCGGGGCCGGCGGATCGACCATCATCAGCGCCGAGAATTTGGCGAAGAAAGTCGGCCCGTCCATGTCGGCGACCTGCTTGGACGGATTGGCCGACGGTTGGCCGACTTCGGCCGTGACCCCCGGGGTGGCACGGTCGGAGTCGGCCTGCCAGGCGCTCAACGGCGCGAGCTTCATCTTCTGCTGGATCGCCCGCACCGCGGCGATGTCGGCGTCGCCGTCGACCTGCACCCGGCCGATCACCCAGACGGTGTTCGTGGGCATCGCCAACTGTGTCATGTCGGGCGGGACCTCGCCGGACCAGCCAGGCCCGGTCAGCAGATATGTGAACGGCGGAGTCTGCTGGCCGGATCGCACCTTGGGCCGCGCACTGCTCGGGTTGTGCACCGTGTTGGTCCAGGCGTCGAGCATCTGCATCAGCCAGTATCGGTCCGGCTCCATCTCGGGAACTTGCAGCACCAGTGGCTCGGCCCGCAGATCCAACCACGCCTGCGAATACAGAGTGTCGAGATTCATCCGAACCACGGTTCGATCGGCGGGTGTCGGCAACTGATCGGCATGGACGAACACATTCGCGGGACCCGCCGCGGCGCGTGTCGCGTCCATCAACACGAGCGGATACCCGAACACATACGCGTCCGCCGCCACCGCCGTCGGATCGTTCGACGGTGACGTACCGCTCGTCGCGGTATTCGTACTGCTCTTCTCGTCGGAATCACACGCGCTCACCGCGACACTCGCCGCGAGGGCGGCCCCGATGCCGAAGAGCGAACGCCGGTCGACCACACCGAAATTCTTCGTCACGCCCGCCTCCAATGGTTCGCCGTCCGCACTGACACGTCACGCGACATCCATCTAGCACACGATCAGCAATCGCCAGCTCGACGCTAGCAAACCGGACCCCGACCGGAGGCGGAATTCGCGCCGACGGCGTCTTCGGCACCACGCCGCAACCGATGGATGACCACATGCCGTCCGCTCGACTTCGCGAAAGTGCGGTGCGGCTCACGAATGCAGTTGGGATCCGGAAGTTTTCGGGACGTGAGCGTCGCCAGAGGTGATGCCCGCTCACACGCCGAAGGCGAGCGCTCCCGGCATCCTCGCCGCCGGGCTTTCGCGCGTCGTCGCCATGCGGTGCGCCGTCCCAGTCCTCACGACGTGGCCGCGACCGGTGCCGCCGCGATCATCCAGTTGCTGAACTCCACCGCCAGATGCCACTCGTGTTGGCGAATGAGCCTGGCGGGCACGGTAGCTGGGAATTGCGCGGTCAGCAGGGCCTCGAGTGTGCCCTCGCGGTCACGGAACTGATGGCGCACACCGCCGATGGCCAGACCGTCGTCGAGAAGGGCTTGGCCCGCGATCTGGATGGGGTAGCCGGGATCGATCGGGATGGTCAGGTTTTGGGTGTCGGTGTAGTCGATGACGAACCGCGACGCCGCCGGTGATCCGCCGGTTGTTTCGACGACTTCCTGGCGTCCGTCGGGCAGGCCGCGTAGCAGGTAGTGGTCGGGGCAGGCGTCGATCATGTCGGTTTCCGCGTTGGCGGCGGTCAGATTGTCGAACCATGCGGCGAACCGCTCGGCGGAGTAGCCCGGTACTTCCAGACGGGTGATGGCATGTTCGGTCCGCCCTCGGCTCGCGGCGACACCGATCCGAGTCACACGCTCGGACAGCGCCAGCTCGCGCTTGAGCATGGCGTAGACACCGGCATGACCCAGCCGGGTCTTCAGCGTCGTCGATTCGGATCGCCGCACGTCGAGAGGAGCGCCGCGCAACTCATCGAGGGTTCGGTCGGGCATGAGTTCGGCCATGCCGCGCCGCCCCAGGCGTGCGGCGAACTTCCGTAGCACCGCGTCGGCCCGGCGGGATTCCCATGCCAGCACCCTTTCGCGCGAGATCGCTTTCCCGCCGACGATCGCACGGACCTCGATGGCCTCGACCATGGTTCCTACCTCTTTTCTGCCTGCGAAGTGGTTCCCCGGTGCGGCGACGCCCACTCGGCCGTAGGCGCGCCACTCACCGCGGGACCACAGAGACCCAGCCGCTCGTTAACGCTATCGATTCTTGCTTTAAGAATGGCGCTAGTATCGACTAAACGCAAATCGAAATAGCTTTTAGTCGAGCGGACAGACCATGAACCAGCGCGGACGTGATCCCGAGAACGAGCAGTCGATGACGCCCCCGGCGCCGCGCAAGCGGACCGGGGGACGCTCCGCACGGGTGCGGGAAGCCGTACTCACCGCAACCCTGGATCAGGTCGCCGAACACGGCATCGAGGGCTTGACCATCGGCGACGTCGCCGCACGAGCCGGTGTCGCCGAGACGACGATCTATCGACGCTGGGGCACCCGCACCGCACTGATCGCCGAGGCGGTCACCGAGATGGCGGCGGTGGGCAACCCCGCACCCGACACCGGAACTCTGCGCGGAGATCTGCGACAACTCGCCGAGCAGATCTCGCACCTGATCTCCCGCCCCGGCATCGCGCGCCTGCTCGGCACCACCATCGCCCTATCCGCCGACCCGGATGTCGCCGCCGCACGCCACCGCTTCTGGAACGAGCGATTCGAACGGACATCCCACGTCATCCGCAGAGCCGTCGACCGCGGCGAGCTACCCGACGACGTGGACCCCCGGGAAGTCCTCGAAACCCTTTCCGCCCCTTTGTATTTCCGGCTGTTGGTCAGCGACCAGCCGCTCGACAGCGCCTTCGTCACCCGCTGCATCGACCACACCCTGACCTTGCACAGCGTGTCGAAGTGACGACACGCGGCAAGCGATGCGAGCCCGCGCCGCGCGGCCGAGGTCGACGGACAGGCCGGACCATCCCCGCCGGATGTCGGTGACGCCTGGAAGGATTCGGGGCATGAGCGCTACCGGGGACGATGTCCGTGCCTATGCCTTGTCGTTGGCGGAGACGAGCGAGCAGTTCGCTTGGGGGATGCCGATTTTCCGGGTGGCGGGGAAGTTGTTCCTGACGTTGCCGGAGAACGAGACGTCGATGGCGGTGCGGTGTCCCCCGGTCGATCGGGACGAGTTGGTGGTGGCGGAGCCGGAGAAGTTCTGGATCGCGGCGCACGAGGCGAACAATCCGTGGGTTCGGGTGCGGCTCGCGGCGCTCGACGACCGGGACGAGTTGGAGGCGATCGTGCTCGACTCGTGGCGGCAGGCCGCGCCGCGGCATTTGCTCGACGACCCGGCGTGAACGACGATCACTTGCGGCTGAGGCAGATCGTCGAACCGTTCGTCACGCCCGAATCCAAGGTGATCCGGGCGGAGCCTTGGTCCGGGCACACACCGTCGTCGGACTCGTGCCGCTCGATCACCCGATAGGTGGCCGCCGGTTGGGCGCAGTCGAGCACCTGGGTCTGGACGGGTCCTCCGCTCTTGTCGACGGCGACGCAGTCGCCGACCTGCGCGTACGCCGAATCGTTCGGCGGGACCGGGCCCAGGCAGACCACCAGAACCAGGTCCGTCTTGTCGTTGTGCGCCATGGAGGAGGAGTTGGCGCCCGTAACGCCGCGGCACTCCGGCCGCGACGGCTTCTGATGCACGACGCCCACCGTGAGGATACGCAGGTACGCACCGGGTTGGTCGCAGCGCATCAGGGCGGTCATATCCTTGCCGGTGCAGTCGCCGACCACGGCGTTGTCGATGTCCTTCGGATCGGTCGCCACCGCGCACACGACGATGGCTCGGCCGCCGAGCGAGGAATGGGCGAAGGCCTGCCTGGCTTTCGGTTGCTCACGGCACGCCCGGTCGGTGACCGGTACCTGACGATGCAACTCCGTGCTGACGACCCTGGACAGGAGGCCGCTCGACCCGCAAGGGACACGGGTCACCGTCTCGCCCGCACCTTTGACGGTGACGCAGTCGTCCGCCTGGAGAGCGCCCGGGTCGTCGCTGTTGAACCGGGTCGGCGCCAGGCAGAGCGCGATCTCGGGCTGCGCGCCCGTGGCGACGGGTTCCGCGACGGCCTTGGTGGCGTCGGAGTACTTCATGCACGCCGACTCCAGCGGCCACACCACGGCTTCCCGCGCCACGATGCGGTACAGCGCCTGGCTGTCGGCGCAGCCGTATTCGACGGGCGCGCCCGTGCGGAGCGCGACACACTCGTCGACGGCCATCGCCGCGGGCTCCGAGCGCTTCAACTGGTATCCGACGAGCACCGCGGCCGCCGCCAGCAACACCGCCGCGGCGAGCGCGAGCGACACAAGTTTGCGGCGCTCCGACGATCCGCTGCGGTCGACCTGGTTCGCGGGCGAGGGTAACGGCACAACGGCCGTGTTCGCTGGCGACGGGTGCGGCCCAGCGGCCGGCGGCACGGGTGACGCATCCGACGCTACGGCCGTGTACGAAGGTGCGAGATCCGGCACGGCGGGCGCCGAATCCGGCGATTCCACCGGTGCGGACCCCGTGGGATCGTCGGCATGGTTGTCCGCTGGGTCGCGCAAGATCTTCCCCCACCAGCTGAAAAGTAAAAAACTCGAAATCCCCGCGAGCGCGGAGAAGTTGATCTTAGCCCGCCCCGGAAGCTCGTTCCGCGGACTGGTCGAAAATCGCTCACGGACAAGGCTTCTGGGGATGAGCGCCGCCGGGACGAGGTCCGTGCCGATGCCGTGTCGTCAGCGCAGACGAGCGCGCCGCCGCCCTGACGTGACGCCAGGACGGCGGCGATCCTGCTGACCGACCGATCAGTGCTCGAGCAGCGGCTCAGTGCTTGGTCAGCAGCTTCGCCCGCACCGCTTCGAGGGTCGCGTTGTCGATGCCGAGCCCCTCGCTCAGGAAGCGGTCGAAGGAACCGTAGGACTGCTGAACCTGGTCGAAGGCGGCGTCGAGGAAGCTACGGTCGACGCCGACGATCGGCTCCCACAGCGTGGGATCCTGCACGAGCCCCTGCTGGACGAGGGCGTCGAGCAGGTGCTTGTTGCCCGCGGCGAGGTTGTCGTTGGACTCCAGGAAGTCGTTGTAGATCTGGCCCTTGGGCACGTCGAGCGCGCTCATCAGGATGGCGGTCATCCAGCCGGTGCGGTCCTTGCCCGCGGTGCAGTGGTAGAGGACCGCGCCCTGGGCGCCCGCGATCTCGCGGAACGCGCTGGCGAACTGGCCGCGAGCGGTCGGGTCGGTGACGAACCAGCGGTAGTAGGTGCGCATGATCTCGGCGGCCTTGCCGTCGCCGAGGACCTCCTGCTGTTTGGCCGGACCGGCCTGGATCAGCCCGGACACCATGACGAAGAAGTCGTTGGCGGGGTCGTAGACCGGCAGCTCGGTGCGGCGGATGCCGGACGGGAGCTTGTCGGGATCGCGGCCCGCCTCGGTGGGGCTGCGGAAGTCGATCACTTGGGTGATGCCGAGCTCCACCAGCTTCTGCTGTTCACCCGCGTCGAGCTTGGCGAGCGCGTCGGCGCGGTAGACGACGCCGTTGGCGATCCGGTTGCCGCCCTTGGCCGGGTAGCCGCCGATGTCGCGGGCGTTGGGCGCGTGCGCCAAGCCCATCGGGCGGTCGGCCTTGCCCGGCGATTCGAGAACGGGGACGGCCGGGCCCGCCAGGGCAGGGGCGACGGTGACCGGCAGGACTCCGAGCAGTACCGCGGCCGAGGCCGCTACGACACCGCGCATCGCGCGTGAAATGGTCACGGAAGGTGTTCCTTTCGTTCATGGACCCGGTTCCGCACGGTGGGCCCAAGTGTGAGCACGGCACCGCCGCCGCTCCGCTTACCCGGACGCGGCGGTACCGTCGTTTCCGCCCGAATCGCCTCCGGGACAGAATTTTTCGTGATCAGTCGGCGAGCAGCGTCACCGTGCCCGCCGCGCCGTCGACGCGCACGCGCTGACCGTCGGACAGGCTGGTGGTCGCGGTCTTGGTGTCCACCACGCAGGGGATGCCGAATTCGCGCGCCACGATGGCGGCGTGCGAGGCGGAGCCGCCGATGTCGGTGACCACCGCGGCGGCGTAGGCGAACATCGCGGTGTGTCCGGTGTCGGTCACCGAGGCGACCAGGATGTCGCCGGGTTCGATGTCGTCGTCGAGCGAGAGGACCAGCTTCACGGTGCCTTCCACCACGCCGGGGCACACACCGATACCGGTGAGGCTCTCGTCGGCGGCGAGCGCGCCCGCGTCGGCGACCGGTTCCCACTGTCCGGCGACGACATCGGGCATCCGGATGTCGCGCAGGCGCTTGCGTTCGGCGCGGCGGCGCTCGACCCGCTCGGCCGCATCGGCGGGGAGGCAGAAGATCTCGTCCAGGCTCAGGTAGCAGACGTCGTCGATCTCGCGCAGCTTGCCCGCGCGGATCAGCCGGTCGGCGCGCTCCCGCACCGCCATGCGCAGGCAATGCGTGATGCGGACGACGGCGTCGCGGGCCCGTTCCCTGGCGACCGTGGCGCCCGCCGCCATCCGGGCGGTGCGGCTCGGCGCGGAATCCACGGGTTCGCGTGTGGGCGCGGGCATTCGGGCGGCCCGCGCGGCGGCGGTGACCAGCAATGAGGGACGGTCGCCGAAGGTCGGGTTGATCAGCTCGCATTCGCCGGGTCCGCGGTGGCCGATCCGGGCGAGTTCCTCGTCCAGCGCCGCGGCGAAGGCGGGCGAGGCGGCGCGCGCCGCCGCGACGTCACCCGTGCCCGCGATCTCGAGCAGCGCCGAATCGGCACGGCAGAGGGCGGCGAGCCGTTCCACCGCGAGCATCGGCTTCGCCGATTCCAGCCGGTTCAGGTCGATCGGGACCTCGCCCGCGTTCTTGCCGCGGGCGTGCACGGCGGTGGCCGCGCCCGTCATCATGACGCCGATGGAGGCCGCCTGCCACGCCTGGTGCAGCCGGTCGCGCCAGAGCAGCGCGCGCACGTGCAGCTGTTCGTCGGTGAGTTCGGCGATCTGTTCGGCGGTCAGCGCCTCGGTGTGCGAGGCGGCGTTGATCAGTTCGGCGGTCGCGGCGAAGCGGCGGGCGGTGGCGATGACCCGGGAGGTGGCCCGCGCGGTGGCCGCGGTGCTCGCCAAACCCGTTGGCATCGGCGGCTTTCCGTGCGGCTGGAGCGGGATCTCGTCGGGGATGTTGCCGTAGGCGTCGCGGCGGATGCTCTCCTCGTCCCAGCCCGGCATGTTCTCGGCGGCGAGCACGCCGATCGAGGCGTTGATGTAGATGTGGTGTCCGAGCACGGTGGTCACCCGGCTCGTCCAGTGCTCCAAGGCGATTCCGTCGAGCGCGATCATGGTGCCCATCGCCTCGTTGGCGAGCCGGATGGCGCCCGCGTGCAGGTCGATGGTGAGCGGCGTCATCGGGCCGGGCAGCGCCTCGGAGGTGTTCGTCGCGGTGTGCACCGGATAGCGCGGGTCGACGCGGTCGTCGAACTCGCCCTCGAGACCTTCGGGCGCGACGTCGACCAAGCGGTGCCGGTCCGACGTGGCGGCACGCGAGGGAATGACATGGGACGGCAACGGAATCGCGCCGCTGCGGGTACGGAAGGAACCGCCCGACGGCTTGCGGCCGACGAGTCCGCGCACCAGATCGGCCGCCGTCTCGACCGCGGTCCAGCCGCACCGGAAGCCCCAGTCCTCCTGCGCCGCCGTGGAATTCAGCAGCGGTCTGCGCGCGGACCAGCCCGGCACCCAGGCGGAGTAGCGGACCTTGGCGGCGCGCATCATCGCGCGCACTTCGTCGGTCGTCACCAGGCCCGGCGCGGCCAGTTCGACGACGCCGACCCGCGGCGAGGTCGCCGCCAGCACCAGGAAGCGGTCCAAGTCGTCGCTGTGCAGCAGCTGGAAGCCGCCGCCGGACTTGGCGCCGAGGATCGGTTCGAGGGCGCGCCGAGTCTCGTGACCGATGCGGCGACCGGCGACCAGCGCGGTGCGGATCAGCAGGTGATCGGCTCCCGATGTCCGAAGCCGCTCGGCGACTTCGGATTCCGGAACGCCGGCCGAGCGCGCCCCCGCGACGACCGGAACCACCACGCGCGCATCGGCTTCCCGTGCGGCCGCGGCCACCGCGCCGACGGCGGGACCGGCCAGGTGGACGACGGTGTCGCACCCCGCGACGGCGCGGGCGCAGGCCGCGGCATCGGCCGGATCACCCGCGGTGAACCGCACGCGGGGGTCGACGAAGCGGTGCCACCGGCGGTCCAGACCGGCCACGTCGTGCCCGGCGGCCAACAGCATGCGCGCCACCGCCCGACCGCTCGGTTCGGTGATTCCGGTGATCAGGACCCGCATCGATATCCTCTCCTCACTGCGCCACCCACAAACGTGACGCCGTTCACACACCTTTGCCAGTGCGCGACCGCCCGAACCGGTTCAGTCCCACTGAGCGGGAGGGGGCTATCGGCCACCGAGATGACCGGTGTCCGGGCGCCCGGCGAGGGGCGACTGTCGCAGGCATGAGGGAAACTGTGGGCACGGCGGCCCGGTCGGTCGCGCCGCGGGCCGCGGCGGAGGTCGGCGCCTACGACATCGACACCGACGTCCTCGTCGTCGGCTACGGATGTGCCGGAGCGGCAGCGGCTTTCGAGGCGGCCGAGGCGGGCGCGCGGGTGCTGGTGCTGGAACGCTCGGGCGGGCCGGGCGGCGCGTCGGCGATGTCGGGCGGCGAGATCTACCTCGGCGGCGGCACACCCATCCAGCAGGCCTGCGGCTTCACCGACACCCCCGAGCAGATGGCGGCGTTCCTGCGCGCCGCGCTCGGCCCCGGCGCGGACGAGGCGAAGATCGAGCGCTACTGCGCCGACAGCGTCGCGCACTTCCACTGGCTCGTCGCGCGCGGCGTGCCGTTCAAGCCGAGCCTGTGGGACGCGCCTGCCTGGGTGCCGCCGACCGACGACGGACTCATGTGGCTCGGCGAGAACAGCTGGCCGTTCACCGAACTCGCGACACCCGCTCCGCGCGGGCACCGGCCCGCCGCCAACGACTTCGGTGGCCGCCTGCTGATGGAGGTGCTCACCGCGGCGGCCGAGAACGCCGGCGCCCAGGCGCGATTCGACAGCTACGCGACGAACCTGATCCGCGCCGAGGACGGCACGATCACCGGCGTCGTGGCGCGCCGCTACGGCCGCGAGTTCACGGTGCGCGCGCGGCGCGGCGTCGTGCTCACCACGGGCGGATTCGTCGACGACGATCGGATGCTCGCCGCGCACGCCCCGCGGCTGCTGCACCACACGAAGGTCAGCGCGGGCACCGACGACGGCAGCGGCATCCGGATGGCGCAGGCGGTGGGCGCGGCGGTGCGCCACATGTCCGCGGGGCAGGTCGGCATCTCGTTGATACCCGGCTTCGCGGCCCGCGGCATGGTCGTCAACGGACGCGGCGCGCGTTTCGTCAACGAGGACACCTACCCCGGCCGCATCGGCCAGGCCGCGCTGTTCCGGCAGGACATGGACGTCTGGGTGGTGCTGGACGAACAGGCCTACGAGGCGGTGCCCGAACCGCAGCGCTGGGGCGTGCGCCCGACCCACGTCGCCGAGACCGCCGAGGAACTCGAACAGCTGCTCGGCACGCCGCCAGGCGCACTCGCGGCCACCATCGCGCGATACAACGAATTCGCCGCGCGCGGAACGGATCCCGACTTCCACAAGGCGGCGCGGTGGCTGCGTCCGCTGACCCCGCCACTGGCCGCCATCGACGTGCGCGCCGGTGTGCGCCCGCCGGCGGAGACCGGCGACCGGCGCGGGACCGGCGCGTCGGTGTTCACCCTCGGCGGCCTGCACACCACCGTGGACGGCGAGGTGCTCGATCTCGGCGGCGCGCCGATCCCCGGCCTGTTCGCCGCCGGACGCGCCGGCTCCGGATTGCACGGTGAGGGCTACATCAGCGGCACCTCGCTGGGCGACGGCACGTTCTTCGGCCGCCTCGCGGGCCGCGCCGCCGCCCGCTGAGCGCGGAGAACCCCAGCTCACACGGTTCCGATCACCGGGACTGACACCACCGGACGAGGGGCGGACGGCCCTAGCGTCACCACCATGGCGGGGGCCGCGCAGGCGGTCCCCGCCCGACGAAACACAGGAGGACACCCGTCATGACCAACAAGGTGCTCGATCGGGTCCGGGATCTGCTTCCGGCGATCCGCGAACGAGCCGCGGACACCGACGCGCAGCGGCGGGTTCCGGTGCAGAGCATCCGGGAGCTGACCGAGGCAGGCGTGTTCCGGATGCTGCAGCCCGCCCGGTTCGGTGGTGACGAGTCCTCCCCCGTGGACTTCTACGAGGTGATCCGCGCGATCGCCTCGGCGTGCCCGTCGACCGGCTGGGTGTCCTCGGTGCTCGGCGTGCACCCGTGGCAGCTCGCGCTGTTCCCCCTTGCGGCGCAGGAGGAGGTGTGGGGCGCCGATTCCGACACCCTGATCTCCTCGTCGTACGCGCCGACGGGCCTGCTCACCCCGGTCGAGGGCGGCTACGAGGTGAGCGGGCGGTGGAGCTTCTCCTCCGGCTGTGACCACGCGCAGTGGGCGTTCCTCGGCGCGCTCGCCCCCGACGAGAACGGCAAGCCGAGCGATTACCTGACGATCCTGGTGCCGCGCGCGGACTACGTCATCGACGACGTCTGGCACGTGGTCGGCCTGTCCGGCACCGGAAGCAACGACATCGTCATCGATAAGGCGTTCGTGCCGCACCACCGCGCCTACAGCGCCACCGAGCAGTCGCAGCTGCGCGGACCCGGCCAGGAGGCGAATCCCGCCGCGCTGTACAAGATTCCGTTCGCGGGCGTCTTCTCCAACACCATCACCGCGCCCATCATCGGCGCCGCCCAGGGCGCCTATGAGGCGCACATCGAGCGGATGCGCGAACGGGTGCGGCTGTCCTACGGCGGCCAGAAGGTGGCCGAGGACGGCTTCGCCCACGTCCGGGTCGCCCGCGCGGCCTCCGAGATCGACGCCGCGATCCTCCAGATGGAGCGCAACATCGCCGAGCAGCTGCGCTACGCCGAAGCGGGCGAACCGATTCCGGACGAGGTGCGCCTGCGCACCCGCCGCGACCAGGTGCGCGGCACCGAGCGGGCGATCCAGGCGATCGAGCTGCTCTTCGACAACTCCGGCGGGCATTCGATCCGCAAGCCGAACCCCATCGAACGGCATTGGCGCGACGCGCACGCGGGCAGCGTGCACGTGATCAACGACGTGGAGCGCGCGCTGGCCATGTTCGGCCGCGGCGAATTCGGCCTGACCGTCGAAGATCGGATGGTGTGACGGTGACGCTCACGGCGGCGGACACCACCCGCTGGGTGGATGTCGACGGGCTGAAACTTCGCTACCACGAGGCGGGCTCGGGTCCGCCGCTGGTGCTGCTGCACGGCTCGGGTCCCGGTGTATCGGGCTGGGCCAACTTCGGCGGCAACCTCGCGACGCTCTCCGAGCACTTCCGCTGCTTGATCCTCGACCAGCCGGGCTTCGGCGCCAGCGCGCGCCCGGACGTGTACGACCGCAACTACCTTCGCATCTCGGCCGACGCGGTGCTCGGCCTGCTCGACGCCTTGGAGTTGCCGAGCGCGCATGTGCTCGGCAACTCGATGGGCGGTGCGGTGGCCACCCTCTTCGCACTCGAGCACCCGACACGGGTCGACCGGCTGGTACTGATGGCGCCGGGCGGGGTCGGCGTCAACGTGCTGGGTCCCGAACCGTCCGAAGGCATCCGGCGGCTGCTCGACTTCACCGCCGACCCGACGCGGGAGCGGGTGCTGTCCTGGTTGCGCACCATGGTCTTCGACGAGCGGATCCTCACCGACGAGCTCGTGGACGCGCGCCTGGCCGCCGCGGCGGAACCCGCGGCCATCGCCGCCATCCGCGACGCGTACGCGACGTTCGCCGATCCCGCACTGGCCGAACGGGTTCCGCTCTGGGCGCGACTGCGTGGCCTGCGCAACGAGGTGCTGATGCTGTGGGGCCGCGACGATCGGGTGACCCCGGTCGAGGGCGCGCTGCTGCCCTCGCGGCAGCTGCCGAACGTCGATCTGCGGCTGTTCGGGCGCTGCGGACACTGGGTGCAGATCGAACGCAAGGCGGCCTTCGAACGCGCCGTCACCGATTTCCTCCAGCACGGTCTGTAGCCGGACGGTGCGGGCGCGCCCACGGCCCGCCCGCACCGAAAATCGAAGATCGAGGAGTACGCCGCCACAACGGCCACGCCGATCTGCTGCGCGAACGCATCGACGGCCGGACCGGCGACTGAGAACGCAAAACGTTTCGGCGCTCGAGGTTTCAGGGCAGATGCTCGGCGACCCACCCGGCGATCTGTGTCCGTGACTCGAATCCGAGTTTGGTCATGATGTGGTCGACGTGGCTTTCCGCCGTGCGGACCGAGATCACCAATTCGGCCGCGATGCGCTTGTTGCTGTATCCGGCGGCGACCAGCTTGGCGACGTCCTTCTCCCGGCGGGTGAGCACGTCGGCCGCGGCGGGCTTCGGCGCCCGTTCGACGACGAGGGGCGCCGTGCCCAGCGCGTAGCGCACCGCCTCGTCGGTGCCGAGCGCGGCGCCGCTGTCGAACGCGGCGCGAAACTCCCTGTCCCCCATGCCCCGATGCAGCTGCTCGCGCACCTTGTCGCCGACCACCTCGGTCATGGCGTGCGCGAGTCGCTGTGTGCTGCCGCGCCGCACCGTGGACGCCGCGCCCATCAGCCGCGCAGCCCGCACCTGGTCGCCCTCAGCGGCCGACACCCAGGCCAGTCCGTCGAAACCCGAAGCGGTCCAGACACATCGGTCGAACAGCCGGAACTGCTCGACCGCGCGCCGCAGGTCGCCCGCGGCGCGCTCCTGCTCGCCGCGGCGCCAATGATTCGTGCCCACCGCCCAATACGCGAGCCCGCCCAGCAGATGCGAACCGTGTTCGGCGGTCTTGGCCAGGAAGCGTTCGGCGATGTCGTCGGCGCGCTCGTCCTCGAGCACCAGCGCGCACACGTAGGCGAAAGCGAAGCTTTCCATCTCCGTGCCGTGGTGGCCGACCTCCTTGGCGCGCTGGGCCGCGGTGAGCGCGATCTCCAGCGCGCGGTGCGGATCGTTCTCGCTGAAGGTGAGCAGCGCCGAGAGCAACGTCGCCTCGACGAGGACCTCGGCGGCGTCGAGTTCGGCGGCCAGCTCGACGCATTCGCGGGCGTAACGCGTGGCCTCGGCGTTGTCCGACAGCATGGCCGCGATCACCGACGCGGCCGCCAGCGCGCGGGCCCGATCGACCGTGTGCGCCTTGTCCTTTCCGATAGCCTCCACCAGCCAGCGGTAACCCTCCAGCAGGAACCGGTAGTGCTCCCAGAACGGACGCAGTTCGGTCGCGATCTCCAGCGCACGGTGCGCGCCGTCCGGATCCGACAGCGAGAATTGAAGTGCCGCACGCAAATTCGCGTGCTCCCTGGTGACGTCACGGAACCAGGCGACGTCCTCGCCGCCCCAGTAGGCGGTGCGGCCGCGGCGAGCGATGCGGTGGTAGTGGTCGCGGTGGCGGATGCGCACGGCCCGTTCGTCTCCGGCGGCCGCCAGCTTGGTCAGCGCGAACTGCCGCAGCGGTTCGAGCATGGTGTAGCGGCCGCTGCCGTCGCTGTCGTGCCGGTGCCCGAGCACCGACTTCTCGACCAGTCCGGTCAGCGCGTCGACCAACACGCCGGGCGGATCGACCACGCACACCGCCTCGGCCGCGTCCAGGTCGAAACCGCCCGCGAACACCGCGAGCTGCTCCCACAGCCGCTGCTCGTCGGGCGTGCACAGGTCGTAGCTCCAGCTGATCGCGGCTTCGAGGGTCTGCTGGCGGCGCGGCGCGGTGCGCAGGCCCGTGGTCAGCAGCCGCATGGCGTCGTCGAGGCGGGCCAGCACCTGGTCCGGCGTGAACATCCGCAGCCGCAGCGCCGCCAGCTCCAGCGCCAGCGGAATGCCCTCCAAGCGGCGGCAGATCGCCGCGAGTACAGGGAGATTCGCCGCGGTGACCCGGAATTCGGGATTGGCCGCCGCCGCGCGGTCGATGAGCAGGCGCAGCGCTTCGCTGTCGCCCGCGGCGATCTCCCCGGTCAGCTCGTCGGCCGCCGGGACGGGCAGCGGCGAGACCGGCATGACCTGCTCGCCGTCCACGCCGAGCGGCTCCCGGCTCGTCGCCAGGATCCGCACCCCGGTGGTGGCCGGGATCAGCCTGCTCACCAGCGCCGCGCAGGCGTCGATCAGGTGTTCGCAGTTGTCCAGGATGAGCAGCAGGTTCTTGTCGGCGAGGAACTCGGTGAGCCCCGCCAGCGGCGCGCTGGTGTCGTCGCGCAGGCCGAGCGCCTGCGCGACGCTCAACGCCACCAGATCCCCCTCCTGGACGTGCGCGACCTCGACCAGCCACACGCCGTCGGGAAACGCCCGCCGCACCGACTCCCCCACCCGGCGCGACAGCCGGGTCTTGCCGACGCCGCCGGGGCCGGTCAGGGTGAGCACCCGCGTGGTGGACAGCAGTCGCTTCGCCGCGGCGAGTTCATCACCGCGTCCGACGAAGCTCGTCACCTCCGCGGGGAGGTTTCCTGTCACGTGCCGCACCACGCCGAATACCTTCGCACGTATGGCCGACACGGCGGGCGTTTTGCCGCTATTCAGCGGGACGATACCGCCCGGTTCGCCGCACGGACCACCGCCGCGAGCGAGGCGCCGAGCACCGAGTCGGCGCGGCCGCAGCTCCAATCGGTCCGCTCGCCCACGCGATATTCCAGATAGGTGATCGCGCTGCTGTCGCTGCCCGTGCCGATCGAATGCTGGGTCAGGCCGAGCACCCGCACCGGCAGCCCCGCCGCGGCGAGCGCCTCGGTGAGCGCTTCGACCGGCCCGACGTCGCGGTGCTGGGTGGTCGACGTCGCGCCGTCGACGGTGAGCGTGATGTCCGTGCTCCCGGCGCCCGCGCGCCATTCCTTCAGCACCACCGGCGCGGGTTCCTGGTCGTCCAGATACGCGGCGGTGAACAGCTCGTGCAGCTCGGCCGCGGTGATCTCCAGGCCGGTGTCGTCGGCGTGCGCCTGGACGCGGCGGGCGAACTCGATCTGCAACCGCCGCGGCAGGTCCAGGCCGTACTCGGTGTGCAGCAGGTAGGCGATGCCGCCCTTGCCGGATTGCGAGTTGACCCGCACGACGGCGTCGTAGGAACGGCCGAGGTCGGCCGGGTCGATCGGCAGATACGGTACCCGCCACTCGATCTCACGCTCCGGCCGTCCGGTCGCCGTGGCGCGGGCGCGGTGTTCGGCCATGCCCTTCTTGATCGCGTCCTGGTGGGTTCCGGAGAACGCCGTGTGCACCAGCGCGCCGACGTACGGGTGCCGTTCGTGGATGGGCATGCGGGTGCAGTACTCGACCGTGCGGGCGATCTCGTCCACGTCGGAGAAGTCGATCATCGGATCGACGCCTTGCGCGTGGAGGTTCAACGCCAGCGTGGCCAGGTCGACATTGCCGGTCCGCTCGCCGTTGCCGAAGACGCAGCCCTCCACCCGCTGCGCACCGGCCAGCACCGCCAGTTCCGCGCAGGCGACGCCGGTGCCGCGGTCGTTGTGCGGGTGCACCGAGAGGATCACGCTGTCGCGGCGGGCCAGGTTGCGGTGCATGTACTCGATCTGGTCGGCGTACACGTTCGGCGTGGCCACCTCCACGGTCGCGGGCAGGTTCAGCACCACGGGTCGTTGCGGGGTCGCGTCCCACAAAGTGGTCATCCGGTCGCACATGTCGAGCACGAAATCGGGTTCGGTCAGATTGAACACCTCCGGCGAGAACTCGAACCGCACCGAGGGCAGATCACCGGCGAACTCGAGCACATCGCGTCCGCCGGCCAGGATCAGCTCGCGCAGCGCGTCGCGGTCCTTGCCGAGGACCACCTCCCGCCACGTCGGCGCGGTGGCCGTGTACATGTGCACGACGACCTCGTTGCGCAGGCCGCGCACCGATTCCACCGTGCGCTCGATGAGGTCGCGGCGGGCCGGGGTGAAGACGACGATCGTCACGTCCTCGGGCGCGAGATCGGTCTCGGCCAGCAGCCGGACGAAATCGAAATCGGTCTGCGAGGCCGAGGGGTAGCCGACCTCGATCTCCTTGTAGCCCATGGCGACGAGCAACTCGAAAAAACGCCGCTTGCGTTCGGGATCCATAGGCTCGGCGAGCGCCTGGTTGCCGTCGCGCAGATCCACCGGAACCCAGAGGGGCGCGGCGGTGATGCGCGCGTTCGGCCAATCACGTTGTGTCAGGGGAACTTCCACGCGGTCGTGGACCGGCCGGTAGCGGTGCGACGGCATCGTCGAACGCCGCTGCCTGTTCCAGTGCGGCGCACCGTCGGCGACGGGGCCCGCAGGGGTGTGGATGGTGGGGAAAACACGCGTTGTCATGGTCTGCTTTCCGGCCGAGGCGGCCTTCGCATACGAAGAGTGACCGGCCACGACGAAGCCCCACGGCGGGCGGCCGGTCGAATCAGGCCCCGCCGTGGCGGCTAAGCAGAAGCGTGCGCGTCATGATGGCTAGACTCTACACAACTCCTCAGACAAGTAGAGAGGTTCGGATGGTCTCGCAGGTCCGCCGCCACCCGCTCGCCGCGCAGGCTGCCGAGTTGCTGCTCGCCCGCGTCCGCGCGGGCGAATGGCCGCTCGGGCACCGGTTGCCCGGCGAGACGACCCTGGCCGCGCAGCTGGGCGTGGGCCGTTCCACGCTGCGCGAAGCCATCCGCGAGCTGGCGGGCAAGGGTGTGCTGGACAGCCGCCAGGGCGCGGGCGTGTTCGTCACCGCGCTGGACGTGACCGAGGAGTGGGACGTGGTGCTGCGCCGAGCCGCCATCGCGTCGGTGATCGAGGCCAGGATCGCCATCGAGGCCGAGGCCGCCGCGCTCGCCGCCGCCCGGCGCACACCCGCGGACCTGCGCGCGATCCGCCGCGCGCTGGCGGCACGTGAGGCGCGGGGCGAACCCGTCGACGAGCACGTCGACGCCGACATGGCGTTCCACCGCGCCGTCATCCTCGCCGCGCACAACGACGTGCTGACCCAGCTCTTCGACACCTTCCTGCCGCGCCTGCGCCAGGCCATGATCGACATGCTCAGGATCCGCCCCGTCCCCTCCGAACCGGAGGACCACGAGGCGCACATCCGGCTGGCCGACGCCATCGCGCACCGAAACCCCACCGCCGCTGCCGAATTCAGCCGCGCCCATCTCACCGCGCTGAAGGCGGCGTTCTCGTGATCGATCCGAGGGAGGAAACACCCGTGACCGCGCCCGTGCTCCAGCTGACCGACGTGACCTTCCGCCGCGAGGGCAAGCAGATCATCGACGGCATCTCGCTCACCGTGCGCGCGGGCGAACACTGGGCGCTGCTCGGCCCCAACGGCGCGGGCAAGAGCACGCTGCTCGGCTTCTGCGGCGCCGTCACCTTCCCGACCTCCGGCACCGTGCGCATCTTCGGCGAACGGATGGGGCGGGTCGAACTGGCCGCGCTGCGCCACGCGATCGGCCACGTCAACCCGCGGCATCCGCTGCGCTACCCGCTCAGCATCCGTGCGGTCGTGCTCACCGGCCTCACCGCGACCATCGACACCCCGATGCGCTGGACGCCCACCGCCGAGCAGGTCCGCAGGGCCGACGCCATGATCGAGTCGGTCGGACTGAAAGGCAAGGGCGACAACACCTGGCCGACCCTGTCGCAAGGCGAACGTGGGCGCGCGCTCATCGCCCGCGCGCTCATCGCCGAACCCCGGCTGTTGCTTTTCGACGAGCCGACCACCGGTCTCGACGTGGCCGCGCGTGAACAACTGCTCGAGACGATCGACCACCTCGACCGCACCCATCCGGAAGTCGCCTCGGTCCTGGTCACCCATCACCTCGAGGAGCTGCCGACCAGCACGACCCACGCCCTGCTCATCGCCGAGGGGCGCACCGTCGCCGCGGGCCCCGCCCGGGAGACCCTGACCACCGGCAACGTGTCCGCGGCGTTCGACCACCCCGTCGAGGTCGCCTACGACCGCGGGCGCTGGACCGCGCGGGCGAAGGTCGATCCGTTGCGTACCTTCGCCCCGTGACGGCGGGGGGCTCAGTCGCCGTCACGGTGCGCGGTGTCGAGCCGCGCTTCGGCCTCGGCCAGCTCGCGCAGCGTGAGCAGTTGCTTGCGCGTCATGAAGACGTCGCCCAAGGCGAGCAGCCGGGCGACGATCCGCGGTGTGCCGAAACGCGCACGGACCACGAGCCGAGTGCCCGCACCCTCCGGACGCACGGCGTAGGTGACGGCGATCCGTCCGGAAACGAGTGTGATGTGGCGTCCCAGGACGAACGAGTCGAGCCGGAAGACCGACATGAAGTCCTGGCCGACCTCGAGTTCGGTCAGGTGCGGGTCGCGTTCGCGCGGACTGCGGCGACCCCAGTTGTCCAGCAGGTCGTAACTGTATGGCGCGACTCGCAATTGGCACAGCCAGCTGTACACAACCGTCGGCGGCGCGGCGATGCTGATGGCGCGATCCGCTTGCAGCGCGGTGGGTTCCAGCTCGTCACAGGGCAGTGGGTCGTCGCGTTCGGCTTCTGTTGCGCCCCAGAGCGTTCCGCTGATCATGCCGCGGCCGCGATTCGGCCGAGCATGCGCCGCACCAGGAACGCGTGGCCGCCGCTGCCGACCACCAGCGCGCGATAGATCTTGCCGTGCAGACCGGGAAAATCTCCCCTGCTCGTCGCCCGGACCTTGGTTCGGTTCCGTCCCTCGTCCTCGAGTTCGAAGACCAGCTCGTAGCGGGAGAACCAGTGCTGACCGCTCATCGCGAAGCGGGCCGGTTCCTCGGCGGCGTCCAGCACGAATCCGGAGGGCACCGAAGCGGGGTCGTGCGGATCCGTGCACATGACTTTCAGCAGCGCTTTCCAGGTCCGGTCGCGATTCGCGTCGACATCTCTGGCATGCTGGTCGATATAGGACAATCGCTCCATATAGAAGGAACGTACTAGTAGATGGCGCCACCTCGCAAGCACGACACCGATGTGATCCTCGACGCAGCACGCGCTCTCGTGCTCGCCGACGGCCCCCGCGCGGCGAGCGTGGCGGCCATCGCCAAAGCCAGCGGCGCGCCGGTCGGCACGCTGTATCACCGCTTCGGCAACCGCAACGGCGTGCTCAGCGCGGTCTGGTTCCGCTCGCTGGACCGCTTTCAGCAGCGAACCCTGGCGGCCGCGAACCACGACGACGCCGTCGAGGCGGGTGTCGCCATGGCCGGTGCGGCCATCCGGTTCGGTCGTGAGCTGCCCGAGGACGCCCGGCTGCTGCTCGAGCTGCGCCCGCGCGACCTGCTCGACGGCGGCCCGGACAACGAGTTCCACGCCCGGCTCGAGGCCATGAACGTCCGGTTGATCGAGCAGCTGCGCCGTATCACCCGCGAGTTGCTCGGTGCGGACGGCCATCGGGAGATCGACGCGGTCAGCCGCGCGATCGTCGATCTGCCCTATGCCGCGCTGCGCAGGCACGCGCACGCCCCCGCGCTGCCGGACTGGCTGGACGACGACCTGACCGCGGCCGCCCGCACCCTGCTCGAGTCGTATCGCCGCTGACCGGCGGTTCGCTCAGTTCCCCGCGACCAGCGCCGGGGTGAGTTCGTCGAGCCCGTCGATGACCTGATCGGCCAGCGCCCGCGCGTCGGGGTCGAGGGGATACTCCGGTCGCGGCGCCGCGATCACCCGCATGCCAGCGGCGTGCGCGGCGCGCAGCCCGTTGCTCGAATCCTCCACGGCCGCACAGTCGGTCGACTTCTTGCGCAGGAAGCCCGCGACCGCCACGTACACGTCCGGCGCGGGTTTGCCGCGGTCGACCTCCTCGGTGGAGAACGTCACGTCGAAGAACTCGATCAGCCCGGTTCGCCCGAGCACGGTGTCGATCAGCGTTCTCGGCGAGGAGCTGGCGACCCCGAGTGGCCAGTTCTCGCTCATCCGCTGCACCGCGGCGACCGCTCCGGGGAGCAGCGGCACGCTCCGGTCGTAGTGCGCGGCCATCCGCTCGATGACGTCGTCGGCCACGCGTTCGGGCGGCTCGCCGACTCCGAGTTCGCCGCTGAGGTACTCCGACCACTCCCCCGTGCTCATGCCCATCAGTCGCTTCTGCGTGTCCGGTAGCCAGCGGCCCCCCTTCTCGGCGACGTACTCGCGCCGCACCCGCTCCCAGACCGGCTCGGAATCGATCAGCACGCCGTCCATGTCGAACACGACTGCCGTAATACGCATCGGTGCAACGCCTTTCGCCGTTCGCGAGGGCACGGCCGCCGGGCGGTCGGGGGCCCGCCGTGCCGAGCTCGCGTGGTGTATTCGGTGACCTGATGGGTGATCGGCTACCCAGCGTAGGGGCAGCGGATTCCGGTCGCGGCCGGGGGCCGCCGGAACCGGACCGCCCGCGCGGCCGCCCCCGGCGCGGGAGCATCCGACGGGCAACCGATAACTTGTTGTCATGAACGAACAGCGGGCCGGCGACGCGGTGCCGAGCGACCGGCTACCCACCGAGGAGCACCACGAGGGCGGGTTCCGGCCGATGACCGAGCTGATCGACGCCGCGACCCAGGACGTCGACATCTCCCGCGGCGGGCCGCACTACGGCGCCTTCATCGAGCAGGTCCGCGGCCTGATGGACCGGGCGCGGTTGTCGTCGCCGTCCGACGAGCTGGCGCTGGAGACCATCGCCATCCTCAAGGAGCTCAACGACAAGCTCGACGCCGCCGTCGTCGACGAGTGGTCCGCGCCCACCTGGACCCGGGTCGACCTGCCCGCCCGCGGCAACATCACGCTGCCGCCCTTCGTGGTGGACCGGGCCGACCGCGACGGCGTGGAGGCTCGCATCACCTTCCGCACCTACCACCTCGGCGGCAACCGGGCGGCGCACGGCGGCCAGATCGCGATCGGCTTCGACGACCTGCTCGGCATGGCGGCCGCCGTGCACGCGGGCGCGGTCACCCGCACCGCCTCGCTCACCGTCGACTACCGCTCGATCACCCCGTTGAACACCGAACTCCGGCTGCACGCGTGGGCCGAGCGCCAGGAGGGTCGCAAAGTCTACGTCCGTGCCACCCTGCACGACGGCGACCGCCTGTGCGCCGAGGCCAACGGCCTCTTCATCGTCCTGAAGCCGGGCCAGCAGTAACGACGGGTCACTTCGAGGTGCCCGCGAACCGGTAGTTGGCCGGGTCCGGCGGTCGCCGCATGAGCGCGCGGTGGCGGGCGGGGGTCCACGGCCACAGTTCCGGGTTGCCGTCTTTGCCCAGGTACCAGCTCTGGCAACCGGTGGCCCACACCGTCTTGGGCAGCGCAGCGCGCAGTCGCGCGTAGTAGTGGTCGGTGGCGGTCTCGGTCGGTTCGACGGTGTCGAACTCCCTCGCCTGCCAGCGGCGGATCCAGCCGGCGATGTGTTCGGCCTGGGTCTCCGCGATCAGGGTGAGCGGATAGTTGCCCACCGGGCTGTGCGGTCCGATCAGCAGGAACATGTTCGGAAAACCCGGCAGCGCAACGGTTTCGAAGGCCCGAGGGCCGTCCGCCCAGGCCTGGTCCAGTGTCCGGCCGTCCGCCCCGACGATGCCCATCGGGCGCATGAACGCGTGCGCGTCGAAGCCGGTCGCCAGCACCAGCACGTCCAGGTCGCGCACACGGCCGTCGGCCGTCACGACACCGCGCGGCACGACATGGTCGACGGCGCTGGTCACCACCTCCACGTCGGGACGCTGCACGGCGCGGTAGAAGCCGCCGGAGATCACCAGCCGCTTGCACATCGGCTCGTACTCCGGTGTCAGTGCGGCGCGCAGGGCGGGGTCGCGCACCGAGCGCAGATTCGCTCGGCACAACCCACCGACCAGCTTGCGCTTCGGCCCCGGCTCGATGAGCGCGCCCATCAGGAACTCGAAGATCCGGTGGGTGACCGCGTAGCCGAGCTCGTCGAGCGCCGGGAAGCGCCGGTGCGCGGCGCGGGTGAGCCGGGAGTAGCGGCCGTTCGGCAGTGGCGCGACCCACTGCGCCGTGCGCTGGAACATGCTCAGCCCGCCTTTCCCGCCAGATCGGTCACGATCTGCACGCCCGTGGAGCCGGTGCCGAGCACGCCGACGCGCTTGCCCGCTAGCTCGACGGTGTGGTCCCAGCGCGCGGAATGAAAGGCCGCGCCGGCGAAATCCGCGAGACCAGGGAGGTCCGGCGTTCGGGGGTGATGCAGGATGCCCGTGGCGCACAGCAGGAAGTCGTAACGCTCGCGTGCGCCGTCCGCGGTCGTCACCGTCCATCGCCCGTCGTCGAACACCGCGCCGCGCACCTCCGTGCCGAACCGGGTGATGCCCGGCAGCCCGTACTCGCGCGCCACCCGTGTGAAGTACTCCTCGATCTCGGCTCCCGGCGCGAAGAACTGCGACCAGTCCGGGTTCTTCGCGAAGCGGAACTGGTAGAACCGCGACGGCACATCGCAGGTCAGGCCGGGATAGGTGTTCTCGCGCCAGGTACCGCCGAAGCGATCGGACTTCTCGAAGATCGTGACATCACGAAAACCCGCCCGCAGCAACGTGATCGCCATGCAGATGCCCGACATCCCCGCACCGATCACCGCGATCGCGGGCTCGCGCGGCGCACTCATGGTTCGGTTCTCCGATCGTCCGGACGGCAGCGGATCAGTAGGGAATCCGCTACCGCTCCGGTCCACGCCGCTACCGACTCGGCGTCCGGCACCAGGCCGCACACGCCCACCGACAGCCCGGCCGAGTGAGGCACCCACGCCGAACGCCGCCGGGCGATGACGTCGGCGAGAGCAAGGCGTCGCGGCGTTGCTGCCATAACTCAACGCTATGACGCGCGGCGGCCCGGCGGAAGGCCTCGAGGCGACAGGCGATCACGTCGTGACGACGAACGCCCAGTACCCGATGATCAGCGCGGTCAGTACCGCCGGGATCGCCGCCACGCTGGGCGCGACGGCGGCGCGCGCAAGGTCGCGGAACGGTTGGCCGGAATCGGAGATCATGTCGAACGGGTGCGGGCCGGATGGCGATGCGGTCTGCAACTGCTGCGCCACAGAGGCGAAGAGGCGGCGGTAGCGGCGTTCCAGGCTCAGGTAGTAGCCGTCCAGTCCCCAGAAGATCCACGCGGGCGCCAGCGCCAGCAGAATCAACTCCGATCGGTCCTGGGACTGCGCGGTGAAGAGCGCGAAGATCACCGAGACGAGGGTCACCGACCACCCGCGCACCGTGAAGGACTGCTGACTCAGTCGCGCGATGATCGTCTGCAACATCTCGAGATGCTTGACTCGATAGTCGGTATTCATGTGGGTCCAATCTTTCTCTGACACAGCGTGATTCGTCAGCGCACCGCCGAGGCGGCCATCCAGCGCTTCTCCTGTGCCACACGGTTACCGGCGGTACACTCGCGAAAACCGAAGGGTTGCTGTTGGCGCCCTCGGCACGCCCGCGACGGGGCGGAAGAGGCTGTCGTGCAAAAAGTTCTGCGACCGGAGACGATGGTTCGAGGAAAAGTACATGACAGGAGCTGCATTCGGCCGAGAGCTGCGACGACGGCGCACACAGCAGGGATTGACCCTCGGCGAGCTGGCGGAGCTCGTGCACTACAGCCGTAGCCATTTGAGCAAGGTCGAGAACGGGCACAAGTCGCCCTCCGCGCAACTGTCGCGCAAGTGTGACGCGGTCCTGTCCGCCGGTGGCGCACTGCACGCACTGGCTCCAGCGGACACCCCGCCGGAGCGCGACACCGGACCCGCCCCTGAGGCACCCGGATACACACACGCGCACTGGAACCTGCGCCTGTACTCCGACGGTTCCGGGATATTCGAGATCGGTGAAGCCGGCGCGCCCGCCGTGACCGAGGTGCCGCAGCCCGCCCCCACCTCCACCGACACACTGCCCGGCCTGGCCGTTCTGTTCGAGGAGACGAAGCGCCTCGGCCGCACCAGCAGTCCCAGTCTGGTGCTGCCTATGGCGATCACGCAGGCGCACGTCGCGGCCTCCTCGGCCCGGCAGAGCACGGGCGAGGATCAGCGGCGGCTGCTGCGGCACGCCGCCCGCACCGCCGAGTTCGCAGGGTGGATGGCGCAGGAGTGCGGTGACGACCGCGGGTCGCTGTGGTGGACCGACCGTGCGGTCATGCTGGCCTCGGCCGCCGGCGATGAAGACATGACCAGCTATGCCCTTGTCCGCAGGGCGGTGGTGAGCCTGTACCGCGGTGATTCCTCCGCGACGACCGGGCCAACCGAGCAGGTGCTCGCCGACGACGCCATCCACCCCCGCATCCGCTGGCTGGCCGCACTGGGCGCGGCCCAGGGATACGCCATCGGCCTGGACCATGCCGGCGCGATGCGCGCCTTGGACACGGCGGCAAGCCTTTTCGACCAAGCGCAGCGTCTCGAGGGTGACGAGCAGCTCGGACCTTCTGCCATGCACGGTCGTCCGCTTCTCATCGAGGCGTGGTGCCAATACGATCTGGGCAACCTCGCAGCCGCTGCCGCGCTCTTCGAGCGGGCTATGTCGCGGCCGCTGCCCTCGGACCGCGATCACGCTCGATTCGGTACGCGCCGCGCGCTGGTATACGCCGCGCTGGGCGAGCCGGATCGGGCGAGCGAACTCATCGGGCCACTGCTCGACGTCGTGCGCTCGGTCGATTCGGCGACGATCCGAGCCGATCTGCGCGACTTCGCGCGGACGATCACTCGTTTCCGTGGGCACCGCGGGACACATGACATCCAGGCTGCCCTGATGGCGGCTCTGGCGAAGCGCTGAGCAGGCGTTGTCCGTTGCCGGTCGATCGGGCAACGGACAACGCCTGCCGGGTTCCCACCCACTACCGGATGCTGGAGAAGAGCCCGGAACGGCGGCCGCGGCTGGGCGGATGTGCTTGCGACCGCGTGCTATTCGCGCGCCAGGAACGAGAGTGACCTGCCGTGCGGGCTCGGTGTCCGTGGCCCGGGTGCGGCGACGGCGCTTGTACCGCATATGAACGGACCGGTGAGGATAGTGGGATGGACGAATTACGGCATTAGTCGACGCGGGTGCGACCACCGCGTACGGGGCGCCGGGTTATAAACCGACCGGCACTTTTCGGATCGTCGTGCAATCTTTCATTTCGATGACCCGACCGGCAATCGCGTTCGCTCCGCAAAATTCTGGCTACAGGTGCAGAATGGAACCGATATAGCGGTAGGCCGGTAGTCGGGGTGGCCTCACGGAGCGCGGCATTCGAGGAGAGGATGTAGCAAACTGGTCGCCTGCTTTGGTTTTCGCCCGCCGGGCGAGGCTCGGTCCTGCACGGAATCCAGCCCGTGGGGAGAGACATTCTTTCGAGGGATTGCCTATAGTATGAAAATATTCCTGAATTATCGCACGATTGACAGTGTATACGCCGTCGGTCAGATCTCGAAGCAGATGGCGCGCCATTTCGGCAGGGTGCACGTCTTCCGCGATCAGGATTCGCTGGCGCTCGGCGTGCTGTATTCCCGTCGCATCCGCGCCGCGCTCGACGACACTGATGTGATGGTGTCGGTGATCGGTCGGCACTGGCTCGATGCCCGTGACAAGCGAGGGGTACGGTGCATCGACAACGAGCGCGATTGGGTGCGCATGGAATTGCGCACCGCGTTCGAGCGCGGAATTCCGGTGGTTCCGGTTCTGTTGGACGACACGCCGCTCCCGGTGCCGGAGAGCCTGCCGGAGGACATCCGGAAACTGACTCTCTCGCAGGGCTGGCGTATCCGGCACCAATCGCTCGACGACGATATCGCCGGTCTGATCAAACGTTTGTCGCCCGTTCCCGAGCCGCAGGATCAGCCCGCGGCCGGGCCTGCGCGGAGGTCTCCGCCGCAGACGCAGACCAATTCCGCGACCGGCGGCGGCATCGTGGTCGCCAATCAGAACGGACCACAGAATGTCACGTTGAACGATCCCCGCGGGAGATGAAGTGCGCTTCCGCCCGGGATCGAACAGCAGTGTCAACGCACAGAATCAGGTCAATATCGCCAAGCGCGGCGGCACGGTGGTGTCCAGTCAGAACGGTTCGCAGACCGTCAATATCATCCACAACAACGCGGTACGCAGAGTCCGCCTGTGGTATGTGCTCGCGGTCCTGCTCCTGGTCGACATCGTGTTCATCTGGTATGCCCAGGCCGCCTACACCGGAGTGTCCGGCGACGGTGGCGACCAACTCCGTTCGGCGACAGGCCTGCTGTTGATCGCCGCCACATTTGTGCTGGCGCGGCGATGTATCCGCGAGCTGTTCGGTCGCTGGAAATAGGTGTGAGCAGGTTTTCGTCCGGCGCATCCCGGTTGTGACACGAATGGTCACCACCGGATTCGATGCGCCGGAATCACCTGTCGATGGATCACGTCGGGTGTAGCAGGAGAGAAGTCGGGCGCCCAACGCACAATCTGTTGAAGGAATAGTTCATGAGCATCACATTCGGCCGCCAGGACGGCACGCGGGCAGACGCGCGCGGGATCGCGAGGCGGCCGGCCCTCAGTGGTCGTGAGATCGAGGTGCTGCTGGCTTGGCTCGCCTCGGACTCGAAGGTGGAAGTCGGCCAGCGTCTGTATATCTCACCCGGCACGGTCAATACCCATCTGTCCCGGATCAGAGACAAATACGCGGCTGTCGGGCGGCCCGCGCCCACCAAAGCCGCGCTCGTCGTGCGGGCGTTGCAGGACGCGCTCATCGGCATCGACGACCTGTAGTTCGCGGTGCGCTGTCCGTCGAATGGCCGACAGTGGAATCCGTTGCGCGACTGTAGTGTTCGGCGTGCTCAGGGCGAATCGGGAAAGGGAGCGTGTGCCGAATGAACGAACCGAAGGCGACCGTACTGCCGGTCTATTTCGTTGCCGACGAATCGTATTCGATGGTCAACGACGTTCGGGATTTGAATACCGGGCTGGTCACCCTGTTCGACACCTTGCAGGGCGAAGCGATGGCCGCGGCGAAAGTCAGGTTCTGTGTCCTGGGATTCTCCGACGACGCGGTGTGCTACCTGGAGCCGAGTGACTTGCGATACGTGGACCACGTGCCGGAACTGCGCGCCCGTGGTTCGACATCGTTCGCCGCGGCCTTTTCCGAACTGAGCAACCGCATCCCGCGCGATATCCGAGAACTGAAGTCCGACGGCTATCTGGTGAACCGGCCCGCCGTCTTCTTCCTGACCGATGGCGCCCCCAATCCCGGCGACGGCTGGGAGGCTGCGCGCACGCAACTGATGAGCCTCCCCGGACACCCGAATATCTTGGCTTTCGGCATCGGACAGGCCGACGCTGATGTGATCCGGCAAGTGGCGACCGCCCCGAAGTACGCGTTCATCGCCGCGGCGGGGACCGACACGGGTGTCGCGATCTCGAAGTTCGTCACGGCGCTCACCCAGTCGGTGATCAATTCGGGTACGGCGCTGGCCACCGGGCAGGCGACGTTGCAGGTGGAGAAGCCCGACGACTTCGTCTCGCTCGACGTGGACCCCGTCTGATGGGGTGGTTGGGCAAGCGGAGCAAGCAAGTCGAGCAAGCGGCGGCGGATTCGTCCCTGGAAGCGGAGGCGGCGGCGGAGCTCACCGGCCGTGCGGACATACCGAAAGTCACACCGCCGGGTTGGCCATCGAGGGAGCCGATCGTCGTCGGTGCGCCGACGCCCGCGTTCGAGCCCAAGACGGTGGACAAGGAGTACGGCAGGACGCCGTATCGGCCCGACACCGTGATCGATGGCTGGTCCAGCGGTGCGTTCACGGTGCGGGCGGCATCGGTCCGGGGGTATCTGCACCGGTACGGCGGCGCGCCACGCCAGGACGATTTCGCCATCACCGTCGACCCGGAGCGTGAGCGCCTGGTCGTCGCCGTGGCCGACGGTGTGTCGTCGGCCAAGTACTCCCACATCGGTTCCTCCACCGTCGTCCGCTATGCCACCCGGTGGCTGGAGGAACCGCCGGAACCGCTCGAAGACGGCGGCTGGCAGTCCCTGTTCAAGAGCGCCGCGTGGACGCTGACCGAACAAGCGGCCGCGGTGCTGTCGCTGCCGGAGGCCGACGCCGAACAGGCGGAACGGATGCTCGCCACGACCCTGGCCTGCGCGGTGTGCGAACCCCACCCCGACGGCGGTCTGTCGGCGGTGGTCGCCGCCGTCGGCGATTCCGGTGTCTGGTTGCTGACGAACGGGACATTCGTCCCGGTACTCGGCGGCAAAGAGCAGTCGTCTTCGGGGTTGTCGTCCTCGGCCGTGGTCGGTCTGCCCAGGGTGCCCAACGACGTCGCACCCCAGCCCGTAATCGTCGAGCCAGGTCAGGTGCTGCTGGTGGGAACCGACGGATTCGGCGATCCGCTCGGCAGCGGTGACGGCGACGTCGGTGGGCTGTTCGCGGGGTTGCTCGGCGACCGGGTGCCGTCGCAGCTCGAATTCGCCCACGCGTTGGACTTCTCGCGGGAAACGTTCGACGACGACCGGACTCTGGTGGCCATATGGCCGCCACGCGGCTGACGGAGCCGCCGTGGCGCAGCAACGGTTGAAGCGCGGGACGCTGGGGGCGGTGCAGAAGCTGGCCTCCGGGGGCCAGGGAGTGGTCTACCCAGCGCCGGGTGTACAAATGGCGCACGCGAAAACGTTGGTGTTCAAGGAGTACAAGTCCCCGGTGTTGCCGAACATCCGGGTCGACGTGCTCGAGAACATGCCCTCCTATCTGGAGTCGTTGCCGTTCGCCGAAGGTATGGAACTGCTGAAACGGGCGGCGTGGCCGTGCCGGCTGGTCGAGGAAGATCACTCGACCACCGTGCTCGGGTTCGTGATGCCCGCGATTCCGGACGAGTTCTTCATCGACATGGTGACGGTGGCGGGGACGCGGCGGGTGACCGCCGAGTTCCAGCATCTGCTCAACGACGACGTCTACCTGGCCAAGCGCGGCATCCCGCTGACCGATCGCGCCCGCTACGAACTGCTCGGCGACGCGGCGGAAGCGCTGGCGCTGCTGCATCGCCATCACATCGCGGTCGGTGACCTGTCGCCGAAGAACCTGTTGTTCTCCCTGCGACCGGACCGGCGGGTGTACTTCATCGACTGCGACGCCATGCGGATGCGCTCCCAGTCGGTCAGCGATCAGTTCGAGACACCCGACTGGGACGTCCGAACGGTCAGTGCCGGTGAGGAATTGGCCACCCCGCAGTCCGACGCCTACAAGTTCGCGCTGCTCGTCCTGCGCCTGCTGGCCGGTCACCAGAGCACACGAGACCCGGACCGGCTGCCCGCCGGTGTGCCCGCCGCGGTGCGTCAACTCGTTCGCACGGGCCTGTCGGCCCCGGTCGGTCAGCGGCCCCGCCCGGCGGACTGGCGCCAGGCGCTCGACGCCGCCGCCGCGGGCGCGGGCACTCGGACACCGGTGCGGCCCCGCGTCGTCCCGCCGGGAACCACTCCCCCGCTACCCCGGGCTCGGGGCCGCACCCCGTGGTGGCAACGAGTTCCGTTGCGGGCGTGGGTGATCGGCGCTATCGCCGCCGTTGTCGTTGTCGCCGGACTGCTGACCAGCACCACCTCGAGCGAGGACGACCCGCCCGTGGCCGGTGGGTCGCTGCCCGTCGCCGCCGCCCCGGCGACGGTGACCACCACGATCCCGGTCGGTGCACAGCCGTGGGGCGTGGCCGCCGATACCGAGACGGCCACCGTGTTCGCCACCAACAGCGTGAGCAACACGGTGTCGGCGTACGACACCGAGACCGGCGCCACCGCATCGATCACTTCACCCGACTTCGCGAAACCGACTGCGATAGCGGTCGATTCGGCAGCGGGCCTGGCGTACGTGACCAACGCCGGAAACGGATCGGTGTCCGTCATCCGTACGCGTGACCGAACTGTCGTCGGCCAGATAGCCGTCGGCGCCGGTCCCTACGGCATCGCCGTCAACCCGGCCGGACGGACCGCGTACGTCACGAATTTCGAGGCGGGCACGATGTCGGTCATCGACCTGCGCTCCAGGGCCGTCGTCGCGACGATCCCAGTCGGCAGCCGTCCGTACGGAGTAGCCTTCGATCCGGCCACACGCAGCGTCTTCGTGGCGATCGCGGGCGCGCCCGAGTCGGTAGACCGCAGGGTCGCTGTCGTGGATGCCGCCGCGCGGTCGGTGGTCACCTCGATTCGGGTGGGCAACCAGCCGTGGGGCGTGGCGGTCGATACCGGCACCGATACCGCGTACGTGACGAATCACGCCGACGGCACGGTCTCGGTGATCGATACGCGCACGCGCGCGGTAACCGCGACCGTGCCCGTAGGATCCGGACCAGTCGGCGTCGCGGTGGATCGAGCGAGCCGGACGGTGTTCGTGACCAACCACGGACTGGACAATGTGCGATCGGGAAACTCCGTCTCGCTGATCGACACCCGCAACAACGTGACGACGCAGACAATCCGCGTCGGTGCCCGCCCGCACGGGATCGCGGTAGACCCGGCCGCGGGCCAGGTCTACGTGTCCAACTTCAACGACGGCTCGATGTCCGTCCTCGGAAACAGGGGCAAATGAGGTCTTTTCGCAGCGGCAGCTGGCGTTGGTTCCGGGCGAGCGTGGTCGTCGTCTGCGCGGTCGCGCTGGCGTCCGGCGGCAGTTCCGTGCCTCGGGAGCCCGTGGTCGAGGACACCACACCCGAACCCGCGGCGCTGGGCCGGATCGCGGAACCGATCGTGCGCAGGGTGCTCGACGCGCTGCTCGTCCCGGGGGCCGTAGTGCGTATCCGCACGCCGGACATGTTGTGGGAGCAGGCCTTCGGGGATCGCGCCCTCGGGCAGGACGATCCGGTGCGGGTGCACGACTTCTTCCGCGTCGGCTCGACCACCAAGACCATGGTCGGCACGGTCGCGCTGCAACTGGTCCGCGAGGGCAGGCTCGCGCTCGACGATCCCGTGTCGCGGTACCGCGCCGGTGTTCCGAATGGAAACAGCATCACGATCGCCGAATTGCTGAATATGCGCAGTGGTCTGTTCAGCTACAACGAGGATCCGGAGTTCGCCGCGGCGATGGACGACGATCCCGAGCGGGTGTGGCAGCCGGACGCGCTGTTGCGGATCGGGTTCGCCTCGTCGCCGTACTTCGCACCCGGCACCGATTTCCGGTACTCGAACACGAACACGATCCTGTTGGCGGCGGTGCTCGAACAGATCACCGGTCAGGACATCCGCACCTTGCTGACCGATCGGATCTTCGTTCCGCTCGGCATGACAGACACGTATTACCCAGAGCCAGGCGATGCGTCGTTGCCCGCGCCGTCGCCGCGGGGATACCTTTACGGCACCAATACTTCGGCGCTGGCCTCGGCGGCACTTCCCGACGAGCAGATCGCCGCGGCCCGCACGGGCGCCCTGCTGCCCACCGACGTGACGAACCTCGATCCCTCGTGGATCGGGGCGGCGGGTGGCGTCGTCTCGACGGCGCAGGACCTCGAGAACTACGTGCGCACGCTGGTCGGCAGCGACGAGATGCTCGGACCGGTGTTGCAGCGCGAACGCCTCGACAGCGCGGCCCCGTTGGACCGGCGGGATCCCGCGGGTATCCGCTACGGCTTGGGGCTGGAGTCGTTCGGCCCGATGATCGGGCACGACGGCGCCATTCCTGGCTTCCAGACGTTCATGGGGTACGACCCCGTTACCGACGTCTCGATCATCGTGCTGTGCACTCTGCGTGACGGACCCGCGGGCGGGCGGCCAGCGAACGAGATCGCCTACCGCTTGGTGAGCGCCTTGATCGGGGAGTGAGCCCGTGGCGCCGCGTACCGGTTATCTCGCGGTGGCCTCTTCGCGAAGCGATTCATGAGGGGTTTGTCGACGCCGTGATAGATCGCGGCGGCGGCGATGATCGATGCGATGAAGCTGACCCCGGCCCACATCGCCCAGCCGCCGGCCGACCACCGACGCCCGCCGATGAACAGCCTGGTGACGAGCACCATCACCGGGAACTGAATCATGTAGAACGCGAAGGAGATGTCACCGAGCCAGACCAGTGGCCTGCTCGCGTTGATGCCGGAGATGCCCGCCAGATCGCGAGCGGCCAGAGTGGCCACCACCGCGGCCGTCGGACCCACCAGCAATGCCGACATCTTGTAGTCGATCGGGACGAACCAGGTCGCGCCGTAGGCGAGAACCAGGGCGGCCAGCGGTGTGCTCAGCCGGGTGTTGCGCCACACGCCTTCGGCGACCATGCGGGCCGCGAGGACGCCAACGTAGAACTCGGGCAGCCGCGATGCGGGAAAGGGATAGCCGAGCCAGTACGAGGCGGGGATGGGGATGTCGGATTGCGCGAACCACTCTGGTGAGACATGGATTTCGAACTCGGGTGAGACATCACCAGGGAGCAGGCGGGCCGCGAACACGTTGGCGGTACCCTTCGGTCCGTCCACCCAGAGATGAAGGCCGGTGTGCAACACCATGATCAACACCAGCAGCCCGGCCGCGGCCGGCCACAAGCGAGACCGCGGGATCCGGGCGACGAGCGGCAGCGCGAGCGGAAAGCTCAGGTAGAAAAGCAGTTCCGCGCACAGCGACCAGGACGGTACGTTGAGCCCGCCGAGCGTGGTCCACTTCGGCACCCAGGTGTGCACGAGCAGCAGGTTCGGCAGCCACACCACCGGGCGGGCCAGCGGCGCCGCGACCACGAGTACGAGCACCAGCGCCGAGATCACATGGGTGGGATAGATCTTGAGTAGCCGGCGCAGGTAGTACCCCCGCACCGACATTCCCCTGCGGAACGACCAGCAGATCACGAAGCCGGAGAGGACGAAGAAGAAGGTCACCCCCGCCGCGCCCTGCTGCATCGGGACGACAGCGTGGAGAGCGCGGAAGAGTTCCGACTTCTGGAACGGGTAGACCGGCAGGAACACCAACGCGTGCAGAACGAAGACCACCGCAGCCGCCCACCATCGCGCACCGGTCAGCGCGGGCAGCTGGGCGCCAGGCGCGGGCGGGGTCGCGGGCACCGTGCTCAGAGCCCGAACCGCTCTCGGACTCGCGCGGCGACCGCGGCGTTGCCCTGCGCGTTCGGATGGATGGGCGCGCCGTCGAACAGCGAGTCGGCGCCGTCCAGGCCGCTGATCCACGGTTCGGCCGAGCAGCTGCCGTGCCCCGCGGTGATGGCGCGGACATCGATGAACTCGATTTCGAGCAGCGTCGCGGCTTCCCGCTGCGCCTCCTGGATCCGGTCGAGGTAGGCGATGTAGCCTTCCGCGCGCGGTTGCACGACCCGCCCGATCCCGGCGAGATCCATGCAGGCGGCCTGCTGTCCCGACAGGAAGACCTCCGGGTATCCGACCAGGGCCACGCGCGCGTTCGCGGCGTGGTAGCGCACGAACGTCACGACGTCGCGCACCCGATCCGCATAGCCTGTGCCGGTGACGGCGCGGTAGTCGGGCAGCCGGTGCTGTTCGGTGGCGTCGAACCCGCATCCGGCGACGATGTTGAGCAGACAGTCGGTCGAGGGGAACGCCGTCCCAGTGGAGGCGCCCCATACGTCGTTGAGTCCCATCTGGATCAGGACGACGCGCGTGTCCGAGCCGAAAGCGTTCTGCGCGGACGCTTTCCGGGCCTGGTGGACCAGAGTCCAGCCGCGACCCGTGTCGATTGTGCCGCCGTTGCAGGACACGTCCACGAACCCTGGGGTCTCCGCCGATCGGCCGGCTCGCGCGAGTTGATTCGGCCACGAGGAGGGTGATCGTGTGCACCCGTCGTCGGCGTGCCCGATGACGGGTGCGGTCGCGGTGAACGAATCGCCCAGGACGACCGTCGTCGCGCCGCCGGACGGGGCGGCCACCGCGGTCGCGGGCAGGGTCGCCGCTGAGATCGCGGTGAGAACTGCGACAGCCGAGGACCTCGCCCGGCGGAATCTCATGGTTAATCCAATCGCTGTACGACACAAGGCACTTCAGTATTGCCTCGCGCCAGCGGTGGTGGTGTCGGTCGAACGGACGACTGCGCCGTCTCCACGCGCACGGTTAGCCTTGCGGCGTGTCCGTCCAGAGATACCGAATTCGCTGGTCCACGGTGGCGCTCGGCGCGGCCGTGCTGGTGCTCGCCGGCTGTGGTCGGAGTTCCGATCCGGCGCCTGCCGAATCCCCGGTGATCGCCACGAATTCCGGGACGAGTGCGACGCCGACGCCCGCTCCGGCTCCGCCGACCGTCACCGTCGACGATGTGCCCGGCAACGCCGACCTGCCGGAATCCGCACCGCCGAACGCGGGAGCAGCCGCGCCTACTGTTGCCCCAGCTCCGCAGCCGCGCATCGTGCCGCACACACAGCAACCCGCGCCTCCTGCCGAGCCGCCATCGCTGCCCGACCCTGGTTTCGAGCCACGCGCCGGATACTGACACGCGACGGTCGATGCGTACCATCGGTTGCCAGGCGGGCAGCTCGGCGTAGGAACGTAGTTCGAGTCCGCTCGACGCTGCTGCCCTCGCCTCGTCGAGTGCGGCAAGTGCCCAGCTCGGATTCCGTGGCGGTCGTCAGCGTCGAGGGTGGAGCACCTGTTCGGCGATGGCTTGCACGCGGGCGAGGGTGATGCCGGTTCGCTGTTCCACGGCCAACGGATGATCGGTGGGCTCCAGTTCCACCGTCGGACGAACGCCGACTGGCTGGCTGTGCAGCTTGGTCTTCAAGTTCAGGGTCGTCGATTCGTAGGTGGGGAGTTCGGTGGACAGCCAACCGAAATACGGTGGCTCCTGCACTCGCTCCGGACTGGTCCACAGCTCCGTCGCACGGTCGAAGTTGGACTTGCTCAGTGACACCCATACTTCCCACTCGAAGTCGTTCTCCGAGTCCTCGATCGGCAGGATCAGGCGAGCCCGGATGAAGAAGTGCTCCCCGCCGATGACGCAGTGCTCGTCACCGAGGACGTTGCCCGAGCTGTCCTCGAGGTCCTCGTTCCAGTAGGCGGGTGCGACCGTGCCGTAGCCGAATGGCAGTCCATCGTGTTCCTGGCCGCAGCACGAGCAGCGGAACCCTAGATCCGTTGACATGCCCGTCAGCATAGAAACCGGGAAGTCGAGAGATTTCTCGAACCGGCAGGCGCGCAAGACTCGGGATGCGGACACGCGTTTCATCAGTGGCAGGAGGGCCACCGAGACGGTACCGTCGTGGTACACGCGGCCACGGACGACGACATCACATGAGGATTGCACTCAGTGCAACTGTGCGATGGATGTCTTATCCAGGATGGAATCCAGGGGTCGAAGGTGAAAAGTACTGGTCCGCAGCATGATTCGCGGACTCGCCACCCCTGACTGCCGAAATTGCATGCGGTGCAATTTTGCGGTGCGTGTCAGATTCGCCGGTCGACCGCGTGGGCCGACCGGCGAAACCCCTCAGCGATCCGGGAAGTGCGCCGCCCGGTACTCGCCGAAACGTTCGTCGACCTGATCCACCGTCAGGCCGAAATCGTCCAGCGAGTACCGATGGGAGGGCCGCGCCGCCCCCGACGTGCTCTCGGTGTGCAACGCCGCCATGGCCGCCTCCGCCTCGGCGCTCAGCGGGATGTCGAAGTGCCGGTAGACCGATCCCACCGTGCCGATCGGATCGGCCACGAAATCGTCGTAGTACACGTCGATGAACTGAGCGGCGTTGTGCCGCTTGCGGTCTTCCAAGAACCGCTGCGCGCCGCGCGCCCACAGATCCAGCTGGGTCCGGCCGACCACGGGACCGCGGAACTTCTCCGACCACCCCGCCGAGGCCTGCTCGTTGAGGCTGCACACCGACGCGATGATGGTGCGCGGGTCGCGGTGCATCTGGATGATCAGCGCGTCCGGGTACACCTCGAAGATGGCGTCCAACGCGAACAGGTGGCTCGGATTCTTCAGCACCCAGCGGCGATCCGCGTCCGGAAGGCCGATCAGTTGCAGGTTGCGGCGGTGCCTGCGGTAGGCGTCGGTCCAGTCGCGGCCCGCCAGCCATTCCGAATATCCCGGCAGATAGGCGAGGCATTCGTAGGACACCGACATCGCCGACTGCCGCAGCAGCTGCCAGCACTCCTCCACCTGATCGGCCGAGATGTGGTGCACGCCCATGAATTCCGGATGCTCCACGTGGTGCTTCTCGAAGGCCGCCTCGATGCGCTGATACACCGGATTGCCGGCCCAGGTCTCGCGCGGCGGGCGCGGCTGGGGCATCTCGGTGAGCCACATCTCCAGGCCCTGGTGCGCGGGGTCGGCGTTGAGCAGCCGGTGCACGGCCGTGGTGCCCGAGCGCGGCAGACCCGTGACGAAGACGGGCCGTTCGATCGCCACGTCCGCGTGTTCGGGGTGGCGTTGCCAGGCGTTCTCGCTGAGCAGCCTGGCGATCAGCGCGCCGCGCAGGAAGGCGCGATTGACCTTGTTGCCGAACGACGTCAGCTCCGCGTCCTTGGCATAGGACTCCAGAAGTACTTGCAGCCCTTCGCGATAGCCGTCGTCGCCGAAGTCGTCGAGGCCGACCACCTTGGTCGCCGAGGCGTGCAGATCCTCGACGGTGCCGATGTCGTCCCTGCCGATCATGCTCTGCTCTCTCCTCATCAGTGGTGGTACTCGCCGCCGTTGACGTCCAGACACGCGCCGGTGATCGCGCGCGCCAGCGGCGAGGCGAAGAAGACCACGGCATCGGCGATCTCGTCGGGCTCGGGCAGCTTGCGCAGATCGATGGTCGAGGCGGTCTCGGCGTAGACCTCCTCCGGCGTGACCCCGCGCTGCTGGGCGAGGTAGTTGAAATACCACTTCAGGTTGTCGGCCCAGATGTAGCCCGGGGCGACGGAATTCACCCGAATTCCCTTGGGGCCCAGCTCGGTCGCCAGGCTCTGGGCCAGCGCGAGCAGGCTGGATTTGGCCATCTTGTACG
This sequence comes from Nocardia bhagyanarayanae, assembly GCF_006716565.1. Lineage (NCBI taxonomy): Bacteria > Bacillati > Actinomycetota > Actinomycetes > Mycobacteriales > Nocardiaceae > Nocardia > Nocardia bhagyanarayanae. The sequence goes on from NZ_VFPG01000001.1 coordinate 6,053,697, forward strand.
GGCCGAAGGTGCGCCGGGAGTGGCGCAGCACCGCCGAATTGATCATCACCACCGAGCCTTTCGTCTCGGTGAGCGCGGGAACGAACAATCGCGTCAGGCGCAGCGCGGCGAGCACGTTCGTCTCGAAGCCCGCGCGGACCTGATCGAGATCCACGTCGGCCAGATCCGCCAGCGGCGGAATGGCGAAGGCGTTGTTCACCAGCGTGTCGACCCGGCCGAAGGCGCTCGACGCCGTCTCGACCAGATTGTTCACCGCCGCTTCGTCGTTGATGTCGGTGGGCACCACCACCGCGCGCCTGCCGATCTCGGCGATCTCCTTGGCGACCTCCGTCAGCCGCGATTCGGTGCGCGAGGCGAGCACCAAGTCCGCGCCCGCCTTGGCCGCCTGCACCGCGATGGCCCTGCCGAGCCCCGGCCCCACACCCGAGACCACGACCACCTTGTCCTGCAACAACATCAGCCGAGCATCCTCTCCGCGACGGCCACCTGACGGGCCGCGATCCGTGCCTTCCATTCCTCGGGCGTCACCCGCGCTTGCTCGTAATACGGCAACCGCGTGGACAATTCGTCGAACTCCACGATCTCCACGGCCGGACCGTCCTCGGGTTTGAGATCCCGGGAGAGCCGCTGCCAGCGGAACTGGAGATAGCCCCTGGCGTGCCCGGTGCGCTCGATCCAGTTGGCCAGCCCGGGGTCGCGCTCGCTGACCACCAGCCGGATCATCCCGTCCGGATCGACGCGCGCCTGGTCGGCGGTGAGGCTGGTCTGGTGGTTGATGTAGTCCAGCGACAGGTACCACATGCTGCCCAGCTGGAAGCCCTGGTAGGGCGCGTCCGACTTGGGGACCGTGATGATCATGACCTGGTCGTCGGCGAGTTCGTAGTGACCCGCCGAGGAGAACTGGGTGGTCAGTCCGCCCGGCGTCGATCTCGGTTCGGTCATCGTGTTCACCGGCAGGTTCAGGTAGAACCACTCCGGGAAGGCCAGGAACGTCTTCAGCCGCGACAGCAGCATCTTGCCCGCGATCCCGTAACGCTTGGTCAGCACATCCTTGGTCAGCGGCGGCGGCGCGGAGCCGATGGTGTCGACGCGCTGGATGCGCAAGGTGCCCGGCTTCTCGGTGGACCAGTCGCTGAACACCTCGCGGACCACCAGCATCGCCGAGTCGGGCGCGAGGTGCACATAGCCGGGGCCTGCCTCGCCGGGGCCGAGCCGCAGTTGGTAGGTGCCGTCGGGGGCGAGGTCCAAGGCTCGGTCGTCGAAGGCGGTCTCGCTGTCGGGCACGTCCACCGGCGAATAGTTGCCGTTGAGCACCTGGAAGCTGAGGTCCCTCGTGGTGCCGCGGGTGCCGGTCACCAGGTATTCCGCGTCCGGCCGCAGGTAGGAGTGGAAGTACAGGGTGTCGGGGTTGTCCAGGCCCATCTTGGTGTACGGGCCGGTCGACTGGACGAAGAACGGAAAGTCCCGCTCGTAGGCCCATGCCATCTGCAAGGCCGCGCGAATGCTGCCCGCCAGGTAGTCGTAGCCCTCCACGAGATCCTGTTCGGTCCGGATGTGTGGCGCTTCGGTGATGATCTGCTCGGCGGCGGCGATCGCGTCCGCGAACGGTTGGGTCAGCAAGAGGCTCTCCCGGTGGTCCAAATATGTACCGCTCTGGTACATTTCGATACGAGCCAGATTAGAACGTGTTCTAGGAGTTGTCCATGGTCGCGCGCCGATCCGCCCCCACCCAACGGGTGGTCCAGCTGCTGGATTTCCTCGTCGAGCAGCGCGGCAAGCGCTTCGGACTCTCCGAGCTGGCCCGCGAGCTGGACATGGCCAAGCCCACCTGCCTGGGCATTCTCACCGAGCTGACCGCGGGCGGCTACCTGGTGCGCGACCCGCACACGCACGTGTACGGCCTCGGACCCGCGCTGATCGCGGCCGGTCGGGTCGCCCAGGACGGCTTCGCGATCTCCGCTATCGCGCGCGGTGAGCTGGCCGAACTCAGCGCCAAGTACCGCACGACCTGCACCGCGTCGGCCGTCGTCGGGGACCGGATCTCGGTACTGGAGAGCACGGGCCCCGGGATGGTGAAGATGGGCGCGTCGTACCACTTCGCGCCGCCCGTCGGCCTGATGTACGTGCTATGGGACACCGACGCCGCGTTCGACGCGTGGCTGGCCACCCCGCCGACCGTCCCGCTCCAGCAGGACGAGGCGCGGTTGCGCCAGGTGGTCGCCGAATGCCGGGAGCGCGGCTACCTGGTCGAGAGCCTCACCGCGGCGGGGCGGCGGCTGTACTCGCTGCTGGCCGGGGTCGCCGCCCGCGACCTGCCCGACGAGCTGCGCGAACTCGTCGGCGAGCTGGTCACCAGCCTCGGCGAGCGCGTGTACCTCGGGGCCGATCTACGGCCGCGCAAGGAACACCCGGTCAGCCTGCTCGCCGCGCCGACCTACGGCGGCGACGGCAGGCAGAACATGGTGCTCACGATGTACGTCGGAGCGTCCATCACGGGGGCCGAGATCGCCCGTCGCGGAGCGGCTTTGGTCGCCGCGGCGGACGCGGTGACGAGCGCGTCGGGCGGTCGCAAACCCACCGAACACGGCACCGGCGAGCGAACCCCGACGCGATCGACCCGTTGACCGCGCACCGAAACGTGTTCTAGTTTTGGGGCGTGAGCCAGTACGCGAAGTCGACGGCGAGCACCTACGAGCTGCCCCATCTGGACGTGCTCGAGGCCGAGTCGGCACACATATTCCGTGAAGTGGCAGCCACCTTCGAACGCCCGGTGCTGCTCTTCTCCGGCGGCAAGGATTCGGTGGTGATGCTGCATCTGGCGGCCAAGGCCTTCTGGCCGGCGCCGCTGCCGTTCCCGGTGCTGCACATCGACACCGGGCACAACTTCGACGAGGTCATCGAGTTCCGCGACCGCACCGTCGAGCGCCTCGGGCTGCGGCTGATCGTCGGCCGGGTGCAGGACGACATCGACGCGGGCCGGGTCGTGGAGGACACCGGTCCGCGCGCCTCGCGCAACCGGCTACAGACCGGCACCCTGCTGCGTAGCATCCGCGAGGGTCGCTTCGACGCGGTCTTCGGCGGCGCCCGCCGCGACGAGGAGAAGGCCCGCGCCAAGGAGCGGGTCTTCAGCTTCCGCGACGAGTACGGCCAGTGGGACCCGCGCGCCCAGCGCCCCGAGCTGTGGAATCTGTACAACGGCAGGCACCGGCCCGGCGAACACATCCGGGTGTTCCCGCTCTCGAACTGGACCGAGCTCGACATCTGGAGCTACATCGCCGCCGAGCGGATCGAATTGCCTTCGCTGTACTACGCGCACCGCCGCCCCGTCGTGCAGCGCGACGGAATGCTGTTGGCGCACACCAGGTTCCTGCGCCTGCTCGATGGCGAACAGCCCTACGAGACGACCGTGCGCTTCCGCACCGTCGGCGACGCGACGTGCACCGGATGCGTGGAATCCACCGCCGCGACCCCCGCGGAGGTGGTCACCGAGGTCGCCGCCGCACGGGTCACCGAACGCGGCGCCACCCGCGCCGACGACCGCATCTCCGAGGCGGGCATGGAAGATCGCAAACGAGAAGGGTACTTCTGATGGCCACCACCCTGCTGCGTCTCGCCACCGCGGGCAGCGTCGACGACGGCAAGTCGACCCTGATCGGCCGTCTGCTCTACGACTCGAAAACGATCTTCACCGATCAGCTCGCCGCCGTGGAGCGCACCAGCCGCGAGCGCGGCGACGAGTACCCGGACCTGGCGCTGCTCACCGACGGTCTGCGGGCGGAGCGCGAACAGGGCATCACCATCGACGTGGCGCACCGCTATTTCGCCACGCCGCGGCGCAAGTTCATCATCGCCGACACCCCGGGCCACATCCAGTACACCCGCAACATGGTGACCGGCGCGTCCACCGCCGACGTCGCGCTCATCCTGGTCGACGCGCGCAAGGGCGTCGTCGAGCAGACCCGCCGCCACGCCTTCCTCGCCAGCCTGCTCGGTATCCCGCACCTGGTGCTGTGCGTCAACAAGATGGATCTGGTCGGCTGGTCCCAGGATCGCTTCACCGAGATCCGCGAGGAATTCGCGGGTTTCGCCACCAAGCTCGAGGTCGCCGACCTGTCCTTCATCCCGGTCTCGGCGCTGCAGGGCGACAACATCGTGCACCGCGGCGCGAGCATGCCGTGGTACGAGGGCACTCCCCTGCTGCATCACCTCGAGGACCTGTACATCGCCTCCGACCGCAACCTCATCGACGCGCGCTTCCCCGTGCAGTACGTGACCCGCAACCACGCCCAGGATTTCCGCGGGTACGCGGGCACCGTGGCGGGCGGTGTGTTCAAGCCGGGCGACGAAGTGGCCGTCCTGCCTTCGGGTTTCACCACCACGGTCGCGGCGATCTGGGGTCCCGGCGGCGTCGCGGTGGCCGAAGCCTTTCCGCCGCAGGCGGTCACCATGCAGCTCGCCGACGAGATCGACATCTCGCGCGGCGATCTGATCTGCCGCCCGGCCAATCGCCCGCAGGTGGGCCGCGACATCGACGCCATGGTGTGCTGGTTCGCCGAGGACTCCGCGCTGACCCCCGGCGCCACGTACACGGTCCGCCACACCACCCGCGCCGCGACCGCCGAGGTCCGCAGCCTGGACTACCGGCTCGACGTCAACACCCTGCACCGCGACGAAAACGCGGAATCCTTGTCGCTCAACGAAATAGGACGCATTCAGCTGCGCACCCGCCAGCCGCTGCTTTTCGATCCCTACCGCCGCAACCGGTCCACCGGCAGCTTCGTCCTGGTGGACGAGGCGACGAACAACACGGTCGCCGCGGGCATGATCACCGGCGCCACGCTGCCCGCCTCGCGGGTGGTCTGGCACTCGACCGCGGTGGGTCGCGACGAACGCGCCACGCGCGGCGCGACGGTCTGGCTGACGGGGCTGTCCGGATCCGGAAAGTCCACGGTCGCCGTCGAATTGGAGCGGCGACTGGTGGCTTCGGGGCGTCCCGCCTTCCTGCTGGACGGCGACAACCTGCGCCACGGCCTGAACGCCGATCTGGGCTTCTCCGCCGAGGACCGGGTCGAGAACATCCGCCGCGTCGGCGAGGTGGCCAGGTTGTTCGCCGAAGCCGGTGTGGTGGCGGTGGTTTCGCTGATCAGCCCGTATCGCGCCGACCGCGACCGAGTGCGCGCCGCGCACGAGTCGGCGGGGATCCCGTTCGTCGAGGTGTTCGTCGACACCCCGCTGGAGATCTGCGAGGCGCGCGATCCGAAGGGGATGTACGCCAAGGCGCGGGCGGGTGAGATCCGCGGCTTCACCGGCATCGACGACCCGTACGAGGCGCCCACCGCGCCGGATCTGGCGTTGCGTCCCGCCGACGGCGACCCGGCCGCGATGGCCGCGACCGTACTCGCGCTGCTGGACAACCTGGACTGACCATGATCACCGATGCCCGTCTCGCCGCCGATCTCGCCGACCGCGCGGGAAGCCTGCTGAGCGCACTGCGCGAGGAAAACCTGCCCGATCTCGGGAAGCGCGGCGACGCGCTGTCCAACGACTTCCTGCTCACCGAACTGGCCGCGGCTCGTCCCGGCGACGCGGTGCTCTCCGAGGAATCCGCGGACGACCCGCGCAGGCTCGCCGCCGACCGGGTATGGATCATCGATCCGCTCGACGGCACCCGCGAATACGCCATCCCCGGCCGCTCGGACTGGGCCGTGCACGTCGCGCTGTGGGAACGCGATCGCGGCATCACCGCCGCGGCGGTCGCGCAGCCCGCGCTGGGCATGGTCCACGTCAGTGACCAATCGAGTGCGAACGCCCCCGCCCGGGACGAGCCGCGGCTGCTGGTGAGCGACTCGCGACCGCCCTCGTGGGCGCGCGAGGTGGCCGACGCCGTCGGGGCGACGCTGGTCCCGATGGGTTCGGCGGGCGCCAAGGCCATGGCGGTGGTGCGCGGGGAGGCCGACGCCTACCTCCACGCGGGCGGCCAGTACGAATGGGATTCCGCCGCGCCCGTCGGCGTCGCGCTGGCCGCGGGGCTGCACGCCTCGCGCGTCGACGGCCGCCCGCTCGAGTACAACCGGCCCCGCCCCTATCTACCGGATCTGCTGATCTGCCGGGCGGCGTGGCGAACCCCATTGCTGGACGCTGTGGCGGCCGCGGCGGCCGGATCCGGATAGCCTCACCCATTCGCGACAAATTGGTAGTAACGTATCAAATACCCCGGGGCCGTTCCGCGCCCCGGCAGTGACGTCGCGAGAGGATGGCCGTGCGCTCCAACCTGATCTCCCGCAGGGATCTCGACTTCCTGCTGTACGAATGGCTGCGGGTCGAGAAACTGACCGCACTCCCCCGCTTCGCGGAGCATTCCAGGGAGACCTTCGACGGCTTCCTCGACCTGTGCGAGGACGTCGCCACCAGGTATTTCGCGCCGCACAACAAGCGCAACGACAGCAACGAGCCGACCTTCGACGGGGAGCGGGTGACGATCATCCCCGAGGTGAAGGCGGCCGTCGAGGCGTTCACCAAGGCCAACCTCGTCGGCGCGGGAATGGACGAGGAGATCGGCGGGCTGCAACTGCCCGCCGCGGTGGAGGCCGCCGGGTTCAGCTGGTTCCAGGCCGCCAACGTCGGCACCGCCGGCTACCTGTTCCTCACCGTCGGCAACGCCAACCTCCTCGCCGCGCACGGTTCCGCGGAGCAGATCGAGCGCTTCGTGCGCCCCATGGTGGAGGGCAGGTTCACCGGAACCATGTGCCTGTCGGAGCCGCAGGCCGGGTCGTCGCTGGCCGACATCGTCACCCGCGCCGAGCCGCAGGACGACGGCACCTACCGGCTGTTCGGGTCGAAGATGTGGATCTCCGGCGGCGATCACGAGCTCACCGAGAACATCGTGCACCTGGTGCTGGCCAAGATCCCGGGCGGTCCGGCGGGCACCAAGGGCATCTCGCTGTTCGTGGTGCCCAAGTTCCTGGTGCGCGAGGACGGCACGCTGGGCGAGCGCAACGACGTCGTGCTGGCGGGGCTCAACCACAAGATGGGCTACCGCGGCACCACCAACACGGTGCTCAACTTCGGCGAAGGCGGGCACACCCCCGGCGGCGCGGCGGGTGCGGTGGGTTACCTGGTCGGCGAGCCGCACCGCGGGCTGTCCTACATGTTCCACATGATGAACGAGGCGCGGCTCGGCGTCGGCCTCGGCGCGACCGCGCTCGGCTACACCGGCTACCTGAAGTCCGTGGAGTACGCCAGGCAGCGGCAGCAGGGTCGCGCGGTGACCGCCAAGGATCCCGCCGCCCCGCAGATCCCGATCATCGAGCACGCCGACGTGAAGCGAATGCTCTTGGCGCAGAAGGCCTATGTCGAGGGCGCGCTGGCGCTGCTGCTCTACTGCAACCGGCTGGTCGACCTGCGCCGCACGGCCGCCGACGAGCAGGCCGCCCGCGAGCACACGCTGCTGCTGGAAATCCTGACCGGCGTCGCGAAGAGCTGGCCCTCGCAGTGGTGTCTGGAGGCCAACAACCTCGCCATCCAGGTGCACGGCGGCTACGGATACACCCGCGAGTACGACGTGGAGCAGCACTACCGGGACAACCGCCTCAACCCGATCCACGAGGGCACCCACGGCATCCAGGGCCTGGATCTGCTGGGCCGCAAGGTGACCCAGCACGAGGGCGCCTCGCTGCGCCTGCTCGGCGAACGCATCGCGGCGACCATCGAGGCGGCCACCGAGAAGGGCGGTGACGCCGAGGAATTCGCGGTGGAGCTCGACTCGTCCTGGCAGCGTCTGCTGCTCGTCACCGCGGGCATGTTCGCCGCGGGCGACCCGGCCGCGGCGATGGCGAACTCGACCATCTACCTGGAAGCGTTCGGCCACATCGTGGTCGCGTGGATCTGGCTCGAGCAGCTGGTGGCCGCGGCCGACCAGGAGGGCGACTTCTACGAAGGCAAGCGCGCCGCGGCCCGCTACTTCTTCCGCTACGAGCTGCCCAAGACCGGTCCGCAGCTGGACCTGCTCGACGCGCTGGACCGCACCACGCTGGAAATGCGCGACGACTGGCTCTGAGCACGCTGAGATTCGGTCATTCGAATCTGCGTGATCGAAACCCGAGCCCGGGAAACAGAGTGGCGCAATAGCGGTTAGCCACCCTGTTTCCGCAGGTCGTCGCCCGTCCACGCTGGCGAAGAAACATCCCCTGATTCGCGCGGCGCGCGAGCTGGAATTCGAGCCCTCTTTTCGCGTCTATCGTCGCTATCCGTGCAGGTCAGCGAAAGAGAGGCGGAACGGATGGGTGCGGAACCGGCCCCGGTGCGGCAGCTGCGCGCCGATCAGGCGCGCCGCGTCGCCGACGTGCTGCGCCACCAGATCCACGCGGGCGCGTTCGACGAGGTGCTGCCCACCGAACAGCAGCTCGCCACGGAACACTCCGCGTCGCGCAACACGGTGCGCGAGGCCCTTGCCCTGCTCAAGGACGAGGGCCTCATCGACCGCGCCCCCAAAGTCGGCACCCGGGTCGGGAACCGCAAGTACGACCACGGCCTCGACGAACTGCTGGGTCTTCAGGAGACCCTCAAAGGCCACGGCACGGTGCGCAACGAAGTGCGCACCGCCCAGCACATCACCGCGCCGCCCGCGGTCGCCCGCAGGCTCGGTCTCGAACCAGGCGAGCGAGTCGTCTATCTGGAGCGGCTGCGCTACCTCGCGGAACGGCCGCTGAGCCTGGACCTGACCTACCTGGTCCCCGACATCGGCGCGGAAGTGCTCGCCAACGACCTCGAGAACACCGACATCTTCGTGCTGCTCGAGAAGATCAGCGGCCGCTCGCTCGGCCGCGCCGATCTGGCGCTGGAGGCGATCGCCGCCGACCCGCACACCGCGTCCACGCTCGACACTCCCGACGGCGCCCCCCTGCTGATGCTGGAGCGGCTGACCCGCCTCGACGACGGCAGGCCGGTCGACCTGGAGTACATCCGCATGCGCGGCGACCGAATCACCATGCGCGGCAGCCTGTCCCGCGGTACACCCGAATGGAAGGTCCGATAGATGGCACTCGTCGATCAGCGCGCCGACATCCCCGTCACCATCGATGAATCGCTGTGCATCCAGGGCTGCACGCTGTGCGTGGAGATCTGCCCGCTCGACTCCCTGGCGATCAACCCCGACAACGGCAAGGCCTACATGCACGTGGACGAGTGCTGGTACTGCGGCCCGTGCGCGGCCCGATGCCCGACCGGCGCGGTCACCGTCAACATGCCCTATCTGCTCCGCTGATCTGGAAGTCTCATGAAAGCACGTCTCGTTCCCGTCCTGCTCGCCGCCGCACTCGCCGCCGCGGGCTGCTCACTGGAGAACTCGAACGACACCCCGGCGGGCACCGTCAAGGTCGTCGTCGGCTACCAGTCCAAGACCATCAACACCGTCACCGCGGGCACGCTGCTGCGCGCCCAGGGCTATCTGGAACAGCGGCTGCGCAAGATCACCGACAGCGGCGGAGCGAAATACCAGGTGGAGTGGCAGGACTACGACACCGGCGCGCCGATCACCGCGCAGATGGTCGCCGAGAAGATCGACATCGGGTCGATGGGCGATTATCCGTTGCTGATCAACGGTTCTCGCACCCAGGCCAACGAACGTGCCAAGACCGCGCTCGTGTCGGTCACCGGGTACAACCCCAAGGGCGCGCTGAACATGGTTGTGGTGCCCAATGATTCGCCCGCAGGCGCGATCACCGATCTGGCCGGGCAGAAGATCTCGGCCAGCGTCGGCTCGGCGGGCCACGGCACGCTCGTGCAGGCGCTGTCGCGGGCGGGCATCGATCCGGCCAAGGGCGTCGAGGTGCTCAACCAGCAGCCGCAGGTCGGCGCGACCGCGCTGGAGTCGCATCAGGTCGGCGCGCTGTCGCAATTCGTCGCCTGGCCAGGGCTGCTCGTCTTCCAGAACAAGGCCAAGCTGCTCTACGACGGCGCCGAACTGAACGTGCCCACCTTCCACGGCGTCGTCGCACGCCGCTCGTACGCCGCCGACCATCCCGAGGTGCTCCAGGCTTTCCTCGCCGCGCAGCTCGATGCCACGAAGTTCCTGAACGAGCGTCCCTTCGAGGCGGCCAGGATCGTCGCGGACGGCTCCGGTCTGCCGCAGGAAGTCGTGTATCTCTACAACGGCCCGGGCGGCACCCATTTCGACACCACGCTCAAGCCGAGCCTCATCGCCGCACTGAAAGGCGATGTGCCGTACCTGAAGTCGATCGGCGACTTCGCGGAGCTGAACGTCGACGGATTCGTCGACGACGCGCCGCTGCGCAAGACCTTCGCCGAGACGGGACAGGGCGACTACGACCGGGCTTTGGCCACGACCGCCAACCCGAGCGCGATCACCGGCAACGACCCGGTCTGCGGCACCGCGGTCGCCGACCCGGCGCTGGCCGGTGAGCTGTGGGTGGACGGCGCCGACCGGCCGCAGCCCGCGGCCGACCCCACCTGCCTGCTGCGCGCCGTGCAGGCCGCCAAGGCCCAGGGCAAGGTGATCCGCGCGGTCTACGTGCCCGACGCCGAGCTCGGCACCCGCTGGTTCGCCGACAAGGCGGTGTGGCTGCGCGACGGCGTGAAGTACCTGCCCTTCACCACGCAAGGCGCCGCGCAGCGCTACCGACAAGCCCATCCCGCCGCCACGCCGGTCTCCTACGACCAGGCCGTTACGGAAGTCCGCGGATGAACGCCGTGGCCGTCGCCGCGGTCGCCGAGGAGGCGACCGCGAAGGGGCGCGGCGCTTCCGAGTGGGGTTCGCGGACCGTCCGCGTCGCCTCGGTGCTCGCGGCGGTCGGGTTGTGGCAGCTGCTCACCGTCAACGACGTCCGGGCGGGGCTGCGCTTCGACTCGCTGCCGACCGTGACCGAGATCGTCGCGGAGTTCGGCGAGCACCTGGGCAAGGACCAGTACTACCTGGACATCGCCCAGTCGCTGATCCGCATCGTCACCGGTTTCGGGCTCGCCGCGGTGGTCGGCGTGCTCGCGGGCATCGGGCTCGGGCGTTCCCGGCTGCTGGCCGACGTCTTCGGCACGCTCACCGAGCTGGTCCGCCCGATCCCGGCGATCGCGCTGGTGCCGGTGGCGATCCTGCTGTTCCCCAGCGACGAGTCCGGCATCGTCTTCATCACCTTCACCGCGTCGCTGTTCCCCGTCCTGGTGAGCACCCGGCACGCGGTGCGCGCGCTGCCGACGATCTGGGAGGACGCCGTGCGCACGCTCGGCGCCTCGCGGCGAGATGTATTGGTGCGAGTGGTTTTTCCCGGCATCCTGCCCGGTGTGTTCAGCGGTCTTTCGGTCGGCATGGGCGTCGCCTGGATCTGCCTCATCTCCGCGGAGATGATCTCCGGGCGGCTCGGCGTCGGCTACCGGACCTGGCAGGCCTACACCATCGTCGACTATCCGGCGGTCTTCGTCGGCATGATCACCATCGGCGTGCTCGGGTTCGCCACCTCCGGCCTCGTCGAGCTGGCCGGTCGCCGGATCACCCGCTGGCTGCCCAGGGAGGTTGCGGAATGACCGCCACGACAACAGCTCCCGCCGCACCCGCCACCGCGGGCATGCGGCTCACCCTCGACGGCGTGCGGATCGCCTACGGCTCGCGCACCGTCGTCGACCGGCTCGACTTGGACATCGCCGCGGGCGAAATCCTGGTCGTGGTAGGCAAATCCGGCTGCGGCAAGTCGACGCTGCTGCGCGCCATCGCCGGACTGCGCAGTCCTGACGCCGGATCGGTGCGCGCGGACGGGTCCACGGTCACCGGGCCGTCGGCCGACCGCGCCCTGGTGTTCCAGGACGACGCGCTGCTGCCGTGGCGCACCGCACGACAGAACATCGAACTCGCACTGCACCTGCGCGGCACGCCCCGCGCCGAACGCAAAGCCCTCGCCCAGCGCTGGGTCGCCGAGGTCGGCCTGACCGGCTACGCCGACTACTTGCCGCGCGACCTCTCCGGTGGCATGCGGCAGCGAGTTCAGCTGGCGCGCAGCCTCGCCGGAGCCCCGCGGGCCGTGCTGATGGACGAGCCGTTCGGCGCGCTGGACACCCAGACCAGGGCCACCATGCAGCGGCTGCTCATCGACACCTGGCGCGCCCATCCCACCACCATCGTCTTCGTCACCCACGACCTCGACGAGGCCCTGCTGCTCGGCGACCGCATCGCCGTGCTCGGCAGGCACGACGAGCGTTCCGCCGCGTTGCGCGCCGTCGTCGAGGTCCCCGCTCCGCGCCAGTCGGTGGACCGGCAGGCCGTGCGGAACGAGATCCTGGAGAAACTGTGAAGATTCCCGAGCTGTCCGAACGGATCCGGCTCGACTGCGACGTGCTGGTGATCGGCGGCGGCACCGCAGGCACCATGGCCGCGCTGACCGCCGCCGAACACGGCGCGAACGTGCTGCTGCTGGAGAAGGCGCACGTGCGCCATTCCGGCGCGCTGGCCATGGGTATGGACGGCGTCAACAACGCGGTCATCCCAGGCAAGGCGACGCCGGAGGACTACGTCGCCGAGATCACCAGGGCCAACGACGGAATCGTCGACCAGCGCACCGTCTACCAGACCGCGACCCGCGGCTTCGCGATGGTGCAGCGGCTCGAGCGCTACGGCGTGAAGTTCGAGAAGGACGAATACGGCGAGTACGCGGTGCGCCGGGTGCACCGCTCCGGCTCGTACGTGCTGCCGATGCCGGAGGGCAAGGACGTCAAGAAGGCGCTGTATCGCGTGCTGCGCCAACGCAAGATGCGCGAGCGGATCCGGATCGAGAACCGGCTCATGCCCGTTCGGGTGCTGACCGCGAACGGTCGCGCCGTCGGCGCCGCGGCCTTGAACACCCGCACCGGCGAATTCGTCGCGGTCGGCGCCAAAGCGGTGATCCTGGCGACCGGGCCGTGTGGACGCCTCGGGCTGCCCGCCAGCGGCTACCTGTACGGCACCTACGAGAACCCGACCAACGCCGGCGACGGCTACGCGATGGCCTACCACGCGGGCGCGGAGCTCTCCGGCATCGAGTGCTTCCAGATCAACCCGCTCATCAAGGATTACAACGGACCGGCCTGCGCCTACGTCGCCAACCCGTTCGGCGGCTACCAGGTCAACGCCGAAGGCGAGCGGTTCGTGGACTCCGACTACTGGTCGGGTCAGATGATGGCGGAGGTCAAGCGCGAGATCGAATCCGCGCGCGGGCCGATCTATCTGAAGGTCTCGCACCTGCCCGACGAGACGCTGTCCACGCTCGAGGGCATCCTGCACACCACCGAACGCCCCACCCGCGGCACCTTCCACGCCAATCGCGGCCACGACTACCGCACCCACGACATCGAGATGCACATCTCCGAGATCGGTTTGTGCAGTGGGCATTCCGCTTCCGGCGTCTGGGTGGACGAGCACGCGCGCACCACCGTGTCCGGTCTGTACGCGGCGGGCGATCTGGCCTGTGTGCCGCACAACTACATGATCGGCGCGTTCGTCTACGGCGATCTGGCGGGCGCGCACGCCGCCTCGACGCTCGCGGAACTTCACGCGCCGCAGGAACTTCCCGAGGATCAGCTGACCGCCGCGCACGAGCTCGTCTACCGGCCGCTGCGCCAGCCGGACGGGCCGCCACAGCCGCAGGTCGAATACAAGCTGCGCCGTTTCGTGAACGACTATGTGGCGCCGCCGAAGACGGCCACCAAACTGTCCATCGCGGTGGAGACGTTCGAGCGGATGCGCGCGGAGGTCGAGGGCATCGGGGCGCGCACCCCGCACGAGCTGATGCGCGCGGTGGAGGTGTCGTTCATCAGGGACTGCGCGGAGATGGCGGCGCGCAGTTCGCTGACCCGCACCGAATCCCGGTGGGGCCTCTATCACGAGCGCGCCGATCTGCCCGAGCGCGACGACAACGCCTGGCGTTACCACCTGAACCTGCGCAAGGACGCGAACGGCGAGATGGAGTTCCTGAAGCGGCCGGTCGCGCCGTATCTGGTGCCGGTGCCCGGGCTGGACGACGTGCCCTCCGTCGATCCCACCGTCGTCGCGGTCGAACAGCCCGAGCTACGATCGGGAAGGCCGCCCCAGCGCGGGGATACGGTGGTTGTCGCTTCGTCGCCCGCCACTCCCCCTTCGCCCCGGCTGGTCACCCTTCTCGCCTTGGATTCGCCTACGGTGCACGATCTTTCGAGCTATCTCGCCGACGCCGACGCGGGTGTGCGGGCGGCAGCGATCTCAGTGCTCACCGAGCACACGCCGGACGGATTCGCGACCGCCCTCGCCGACGCGCTCGGTGACACGGCCGCGTCGGTTCGGCGCGTGGCCGCCGAAAGCCTGCGGGAACTGGTGGAGGTGCTGCCCGATGCGGCCGGACTGCCCGAGCACCTGAACTCCGCCGACCCGCTGGTGCGCGCCACCGTCGTCGACCTGCTGCGCGCGCTGCGCGCAGGCAGCGCGGCGCAGTTCGGCGTGGCGTCCTCCGACGCGGACCACCGGGTGCGCATCGAGGCGGTGCGCGCGCTGGTCTCGCTCGACGATCGCCCCGGAGTCGCCGCGTTGGCCGACGATCCGAACCGCGAGGTGCGGATCGCGGTCGCCAACGGCTTGGCCGCCATCGGCGACGGCGGCGTCGACGTCATCCGCGCACTGTCCGCCGACCGCGACCCCCTGGTCCGCGCGGCAGCGCTCACCGCCTTCGCCGCACTCGGCGCGGACGCCGACGACGCCACGAATCTCGCCGTCGCACTGCGTGATTCGGCCTGGCAGGTGCGAGTCGGCGCGGCCCGCGGCCTGGCGGGCGCCGCACCCGACCTCGCGGTCCCGCTCCTCACCGAAGCCTTGCTCGACCCGCACCTGGACGTCCGCAAGGCCGCGGTCCTCTCCCTGACCACATGGCGCGCCGACGAGTCCGCCCGCGACGCACTGAAGCGCGCCATCGACGACACCGACGCCGACGTCCGCGCCTACGCCCGCCGGGCGGTCGACGCATGATCACCCTCTGTACCCACCGCTCGGCCACCCCTTCCCACCGCCTGCGCGCGATGATGCCGAATGGGCCCCGCCCGACGCTCGGCTCACGTTCCGGTCCGCGCGCGATGTGGACTGTGACGTGCGCCGAGCGCCGGGCCGGACCACGCCCGTTCCGCCGCCCCGCCGAATAGGCGTCCGTCTGCTCTGTCGGATTCGCGCTGGCGCGGTGACCGTTTCGGCGCTGCCGTGACGGCCATCGAAGTGCGGAGATCCGCACGGGTAGGACCACTCGTTGCCGGCGTGGCGATCCCGCCCTACCGCTTGTCGCGTTCGGCGACGACGGTGTCGAGGCGGGCGCCGAGGGCGGCGACTTGGTCGCGTAGAGCGGTCACCGTGTCGAGCGGGTAGCCGACCTCTTGCATGACCGCGCCGATCATCTGCCTGGCCTGTTGTTCCAGGGCGAGGCCCGCGGGGGTGGCGCGGAGCTGGACCGCCCGGCGGTCGCGGGAGCTGCGGACGCTCTCGACCAGGCCGCGGGTCTGCAGTCGCTGCACGAGCGGGGAGACGGTGCCGTAGTCGAGTCGTAGCCGGTCGGCGAGCTGCTTCATCGTGATGCCGGGGGTCTCCCAGAGCGCGAGCAGTGTCAGGTACTGCGGATAGGTCACCCGCATGGCGTCCAGGTAGGGCCGGTAGGCCGCGGTCATCGAACGCGAGGTCGAGTAGAGGGCAAAGCACAGTTGGGCCGCGAGCGAGAGCACGTCTTCGGTGCCCGCGGCGGCGGCCTCGACCGCGCCGGGTTGCGCTTCTTCGGGCATATTTGCACTGTACGCATCCCGGCCGCACCGGGCGGGCCCTCGACGCTCTCGATCTCCGTTCGCGGATCGACCGATTCACAACATCTGTGTCATGGGCAGTGGCAAGGCGGTGTGCGGGCGCGACCTTCCGGTCATCATCGATCAATGGCCGAAGAACGAAGGGGGCGCGCATGTGCGGCGACAAGTTGACAGCGAGCGCTGTCGCGCGGATCCGGACGGCCGCCGCGGACGGTCGAGCCGACGAAGGCGAGGAAGGCGCGAGCCGAGCCGCGGAGGCCCCCGATCAGCCCTGCCCGACTCCCTTGGGCCGAGATCGGTCCATGAAGCCGAACAGGTAACCGGCCACCCTGCGCATCTGGATCTCCTCCGCGCCTTCGGTGATCCGGTATCGGCGGTGGTGACGGTAGGTGTGCTCGAAGGGCGTGTGCCGGGAGTAGCCCATGCCGCCGTGGATCTGCATGGCGCGGTCGACGGCCTCGCAGCACAGTCTATTCGCCG
This sequence comes from Nocardia bhagyanarayanae, assembly GCF_006716565.1. Lineage (NCBI taxonomy): Bacteria > Bacillati > Actinomycetota > Actinomycetes > Mycobacteriales > Nocardiaceae > Nocardia > Nocardia bhagyanarayanae. Next base: position 6,069,957 of record NZ_VFPG01000001.1, read on the forward strand.
CAGTACTGAGCCGCGCCCAAACTCGACGCCGCCTGCCGAATCCGGTTCTCGTTGAAGAAATGCTGCACGACGGCGAGCCCGCGCCCGACCCGTGCTCGGGTTCGGTGATGCCGGCGCGCCAAATTCACGGATGACGGCCATGCCGAGATTGGTGCCGTCCCGGCCGCCGTATCGGGCGGGAGACGGGTAGCGGAAGTGTCCGGCGGCGCGGCGATCGCCGTCCGTTCCGGCGGCAAGGCTTCCCATTCGCGGCGCAGGATCCGCGCCACGTTCGCGCCGACCCGTGCCGAATGACGCAGGCCCTCCGGCAGTTCGGGTGACAACACCCGTTTCGCCGTCACGCTCACGCCCGGCCGAGACCCTCCGCCACCGAGCGATACACCGGTGCCCACCCCAGCTCCCGCTTCGCCTTGGTGTTGTCGACGCGCAGAGTGGTGTCCGACATCAGGCACCCCAGGTAGGGCACGGCCAAGCGCAGGAGCCAAGTCGGCACGGCGAGGGCGCGCGGGGTGCCGTGCGCGGCCGCGACGGTGTCGAGGAATTGCCGCCAGGTGATCGGTTCGTCGTCGACGATGTTGTAGGCGTTGCCCGCCTTTCCGCGCTCCAGCGCGGCGACGGTCGCGGCCGCCGCGTCGGCGACGTGGATCCAGCTGATCACCCCGCCGCCGCCCAGCGGAACCAGCGGAACGCGTTTGCGCAGCAGCCCGGCGAACAGGTCGCTGAACGCGGCAGGACCGTAGAAGAGCCCGTAGCGCAAGGAGATGCCGTCCAGGTCCGCGGCGAACACCTGTTCTTCGGTGGCGCGGCAGCCCGCGATCACCGGATCGGCGTATCCGCCGTCCTCGATCCCGAACGGGTCGTCCTCGGTGACCCGCCGGGCGCCGTGGTCGACGTATCCGTACCCGGTGATCAGCGATTGGGTGAGGAACCGGCCCGCCCCGAGCTGTTCCGCGGCCGCGAGCAGATTCGCGGTCCCGGTGCGGCGCAGGGCGTTCGTGGGATCGTCGTCGGTCAGGTTGCGGCCTGCGCTCTTCAGCGCCGTCGCCTCGTGCAGCACCGCGTCGGCGGAGCGGCCGCGCAACGCGCGCAGCAGCCCCGCTCGATCCATCACGTCCGCGATGATCGGCTCGGCGCCGAGTTCGCGAATCGTCCCGTCGCTCTTCGGGTTTCGAGCGACGGCGAGCACCTCGTGACCGCCGTCGACCAATGCCCGGATGAGCGGCCGCCCGATCGCGCCCGTCGCGCCCGCCAGTAGTACCCGCATCTCGTCCTCCTTCTCGCCCGGTGGCTTTCACCGACTTGGACGAGCGAGCCGAAAACTTTGTGATGCGATGTGGCGCGAAACACGGCCGGGAGACCGCGCTCCCGGGTCAGCCCGCGGACACCTCGCTGCGGTCACCGCTCCACAGCGTGTGGAACTTGCCCTCGGCGTCGATGCGTTCGTAGGTGTGCGCGCCGAAGAAGTCGCGCTGCCCCTGGGTGAGCGCGGCGGGCAGCCGCTCGGCGCGCAGCGCGTCGTAGTACGACAGCGAGGACGCGAAGGCCGGGACCGGGATGCCGAGCAGGGTCGCGGTGGACACCACCCGCCGCCAGCTGTCGATGGCGGTTTCGATCGCCTCGCGGAAGTACGGGGCGAGGATGAGGCTCGGCAGGTCGGGATCCTGGTCGTAGGCCTCCTTGATCCGGTTCAGGAACCGGGCCCGGATGATGCAGCCGCCGCGCCAGATCGTCGCCAGATCGCCGGGACGCAGGCTCCAGTTGTATTCGGCGCTGCCCGCGGCGATCTGATCGAAGCCCTGCGCGTAGGCGACGACCTTCGAGGCGTAGAGCGCCTGACGGATGTCCTCGGTGAACTGCTCGACATCCGTGGGCTTTTCGGCCAGCGTGCCGGAAGCGAGACCGACCGCGGCCTTGCGCTGCGCACGCGAGCCCGACAGCGCCCTGGCGAAAACCGCCTCGGCGATTCCGGTCACCGGCACACCGAGATCGAGCGCGGACTTGACCGTCCAGCGGCCGGTGCCCTTCTGCTCGGCGGCGTCCACGATCACGTCGACGAGCGCCTTGCCGGTCTTGGCGTCCACCTGGTTCAGCACCTCGGCGGTGATCTCCACCAGATAGCTCTCCAGATCACCGGAGTTCCACTGGGTGAACACGTCCGCGATCTGCTTGGCGTCGAAGCCGAGCGCGTCGCGGAACAGGTGGTAGGCCTCGCCGATGAGCTGCATGTCGGCGTACTCGATGCCGTTGTGCACCATCTTGACGAAGTGCCCCGAACCGTCGGGGCCGATGTGGGTGCAGCACGGGGTGCCGCCGACCTGCGCGGCGATCGACTCCAGCAGCGGGCCGAGCGACTCGTAGGACTCCTTCGGGCCGCCCGGCATGATCGCCGGACCGTTGAGCGCGCCCTCCTCGCCGCCGGAGATGCCCGCGCCGACGAAGTTCAGACCGCGCTCGCGCATGGCGGCTTCGCGGCGAATGGTGTCGGTGTAGAGCGCGTTACCACCGTCGATGATGATGTCGCCCGGTTCCATGACCGCGGCGAGTTCCTCGATGACCGCGTCGGTCGCGTCGCCCGCCTTGACCATGATCAGCACCCGGCGCGGCTTCTCCAGCGCGGCGACGAACTCCTCGATGGTCTCGGTGCGCACGAAATCGCCGTCGCCACCGTGCTCGGCGAGCAGCGCGTCGGTCTTGGCGACGGAACGGTTGTGCAGCGCGACCGTGTAACCGTTCCTGGCGAAGTTGCGGGCGATGTTGCTGCCCATGACAGCCAGGCCGGTAACACCGATGTGTGCACGCGCTTCAGAGGTCGGCATCGATCAGCTCTCTTCGTTCGTCAGGTCCGGTGGGGTGTGCGAAAACTGGTTCCGCGGCGGCCTCGTCGGCTCCTTCGAACCACGGGGCCACCCTGCGTGCCAAGCTACTGGATGGTCGCTCGACGAACGCGACCGGACGGCGTTGACCGCACCGAGCAGCAGACCGAGCCCGAGCAGAATTCCGCCGCGCAACCACACCTCCGCGCCGATGCGGGTGAACAGGAACAGACACGACGCGAGGCCGAGCCAGGGCAGCACCAACGGCACCTGGAAGTGCTCGGTTTCCACCGGCTCGCGGCGCAGGATCAGCACGGCGGCATTGACCGCGGTGAAGACGACGAGCAGCAACAGCACCAGCGTCTCGGCCAACGAGCCGACCTCACCGGTCAGTGCGAGAGCCAGCGACACGGCGGTGGTGGCGAGAATGGCGACCCACGGCGTGCGGCGGCCGGGCAGCACTCTGGCCAGCGCGGCGGGCAGCAGAGCGTCGCGTCCCATGCCGTAAGCCAGTCGCGAGGCCATGATGCCGGTAAGGAGGGCGCCATTGGCCACCGCGACGAGCGCGATCACCGCGAAAAGGCGCTCCGGCACGCCGCCCGCCACCCGGACCACCTCCAGCAGCGGTCCGCTGGATTCGGCGAGTACCTCGGTGGGCACGACGGCCGCCGCGACCGCACCGAGCAGCACGTATACCGCGCCCGCGGTGAGCAGCGCGCCGAACAGCGCCCGGGGATAGGCGCGGCGCGGATCGCGCACCTCCTCGGCCAGATTCACCGAGGTCTCGAAGCCGACGAACGAGTAGTACGCGAGAACCGCGCCCGCCAGCACCGCACCGACCGCCCCGCGCTCGGCCGTCCCCACCTGGGTGAGCCTGCTCGGGTCGCCGTCGCCCCGCAGCAACACCCACAGGCCGAGACCGATGACGAGCAGCAGGCCGCCGAGTTCGATCGCGGTGGCGACCACGTTCGCGCCGAGCGACTCCTTGATACCGCGCAGATTCAGCGCGGCGAGGGTGGACAGGAAGACCACCACCACGGCGACGGTCGGCAGCGTCACCAGCGCGGCGAGGTAGTCCGAGGCGAACCCCCTGGCCAACGCGCCGACGGAAACGACGCCCGCGGCCAGCATGCAGAATCCGACGAAGGTGCCCGCCGCCGGACCGAGCGCACGAGTCACGTAGTGCGCCGAGCCGCCCGCCCTCGGATACTTCGTGGCGAGCTCGGCGTAGGAGCCCGCGGTGAGGCAGGCCAGCACCAGGGCGGTGAGCAGCGGCAGCCAGAGCGCGCCGCCCGACGCCCCGGCGATCTCGCCGACCAACACGTACACCCCCGCGCCGAGCACGTCGCCCAGGATGAAGAAGTACAGCAGAGGCGTGCGAACGACCCGGTTCAGCTCGACGGCCATGGGCGGCTCAGTGCCGGTGCGGCAGCGGAGCGGCCGAGGCGACGCGGTTGGCCGCGGCCTTCACCGAATCGGGGAGCACGTGATTGATCGTCGTCAGCACCTTGGTGCCCAGCGAGGCGGCCGCAACCTTCTGGTCGCCGCGCAACAGCGCCTCGACGCCCTGGCGCGCCACGTCGGCGGGATCGTCCTTCGGGCCCTTGCCGACCACCGTCTCCAGCATCTTGGCCCTGCGGAAGAAGTCGGTGTCGGTCGGACCCGGCATCAGCGCGGTGACCGTGACACCGGTGCCGCGCGTCTCTTCGCGCAGCGCCTCGGCGAAGGACTGCACGAACGACTTCGACGCGTTGTACACCGCCTGCTTCGCGCCCGGCATGGTCGCCGCGATCGACGACGTGAACAACAGTTTGCCGGTGTCGCGCCGCACCATGTCGCCGAGCACGAGCTTGGCGAGGTGCACCGTCGAGCGCACGTTGAGGGCGATGATGTCGAGTTCGTCGTCGAGGTCGGTCGCCACGAAGTCGCCGCCGCGGCCGACGCCCGCGTTGAACGCGACGGCGTCGAGCGGCCGCTCGTCCATGGTCGCCGCCGAGTAGAGCCGCTCCACGCCTTCGGGCGTCCGCAGATCCACCTGAACCGCGCGGACCTCCACACCGGGACGGCGCACCTGGTCGGCGGCGGTCTCGATGGCCTTGTCCTCCGCGGCCACCACCACGTCGTAATCGTGTTCCACGAACTGCTTCGCTAGTTCCAGCCCGATTCCGCTGGAAGCTCCGGTGACAAGGGCGAGTGGGCGTGTCTGGTTCATACCGCCCGCCTACCCACGCCGAGCGAGTTGTATCCGGCGCGGCCCTATCGTCCGTCGAGCCAGACCAGACAGAAGGTGTGCCCGACCGGATCGGCGTAGACGCGGAACCGGTCGCCGTCGTTGGCCTGCAACGGGCGCGCGCCGAGCGCCACCGCCTTGGGCTCGGCGACGTCGATGTCGTCGACCAGGATGTCGAGGTGGAACTGCTGGGAGGCTTCGGGATCCGGGAAGCGCGGCGGCTTGTAGCGCGGTGCGGTCTGGAACGCCAGGCGCCTGCCGTCGGGGTCGACGACGACCACCCAGGTCTCGTCCTCGTCGTCCTCGTCGATGATCACCCCGCCGAGCAGCGCGGCGTAGAACTTCGCGAGCTCGCGTGGCTCCGGGCAGTCCAGCACCACGCTGCGCAGCCGTCCGACCGCGCTGTCCGTCGCCGTCTCGCCCTCGGCCGCCACCGTGCTGTCCGATGTCATGAGCGCCTCCTTCGCCGGTTAGGGGACGCTCCTCACCTACCCGCCGCGCGCACCGGGCAAACCGATGCGAGCGCGCGAGCGGGGCTCAGGTGAATCGAATCGACTTCGCGGGCTTGCGATTTCAGGCGATCACCAGGTCGACGTCGATGTTGCCTCGGGTGGCGTTGGAGTACGGGCAGACCTGGTGCGCCGCGTCGACCAGCGAGCGCGCCACGCCGGAGTCGAGGCCGGGCAGGTCGACGGTGAGGGTGACGGCCAGGCCGAAACCGTCTCCGTTCGGGCCGATGCCCACCGCGCCGGTCACCGAGGAGTCCGCGATCTTCACCTTCTCGCGGCGGGCGACCAACTGCAGCGCGCTGTGGAAGCACGCGGCGTATCCCGCGGCGAACAGCTGCTCCGGGTTGGTGCCCGCGCCACCCGCGCCGCCGAGCTCCTTCGGCACGCTCAGTTCGAGGTCGAGCGCCTGGTCGGAAGAGCGGACCTGTCCGCCGCGTCCGGCGCCGGTCGCGGTGGCCTGTGCGGTGTAGAGGGTGTTCATGGGGTGCCTTTCTGGAAGAACCTGCGGTGCCCCATGAACAGTAGCGAGCAACTAAGTTGCACACAACTAATGTCGATGTGAAAAGGGTCGCACACCGCGGGCGGAGTCGGTTCCGTTCGCGGCGTGCGACCCGTCTGGCGGCTAAATCACCGCGTTCATGATCGTTCCCGCGCTGGTGGCGACGACGCCTCCCGTCATCGCGCTCGCCACCATCTTCGGCGACTGCAAACCGCCGCCGTTCCACTTCTCCCAGGCGAAACGGCCACCGCCGTAGGTGATGGCGGTGATCCCCGACAGCTGGACGAGCCAGGTGAAGTACCGACCCATTTGCATGAGCTTGTCCGCCATCGGCGGCGCTTCCGGGGTCGGATTACTGACCTGCGCGAGAACTGTGTCGTGTAGCGCGCAGAGGATCGTGCTCACTGTCATGCTCCTTCGCGGATGCTGAGGTGATGCTCGGGATTCGTCTTCACGAGGGCGCGTTACTCCGAAAAACTCGTCGACCCGTTCAATTCAACCTCAGCAAGATCATGTGATGTGGCAGACACACCGAAATCGGCATGACCTGACTCACAGCTGTTCACCCGTGCCACACAAGCCCCGCGGTTCTAAAATTCGAAGGGTGCAGGGGGATGGAAGAAAGGGCACGGGCGCGACGCGGCGCCGTCCCTGTTTCGACGCCGACCTCACATCTGTTTCGGGGAGGGTACATGGCTTTTCTGCTTCCACTGCTGTTGCTGATGCTCGTTGTGACCGCGTCCGTCGTCATTGCCGCCTACGGCACGGTGTTCGCCACCTACTGGTTCGAAATGCGGCACCATCACACCGACCCGCCGGATCTGTCGGCCACGCGCTGACCGTCCGAGTTTGAGCCCTGACGGTCCGGCAACTCCGGTCACGGGTGTCGCGGACGCCCGTGACCGCGAGCGGAGGTGAGCCGGATGGTGAACGATGTCGAGAAGCGCTGGTCCGATCCGGAAGGACTGCGCCAGGCCATCCGCTACGACCTCGCGATCGTCGGCATTACCGCACTCGTCGCCCTCGTTGCCACGGTCTGGGCCGCAGGGCGGGACGAGTGCCTGTCCGGTCCGCTGCTGTGCGATGCCGCCTCGGGCATCGCGGTGCTGCTCGTCCCCGCCCTCGTGTTGGTGGCGGGTGGAATCGGCGCGTTCGTGATCACCTATCTGCGCTGGCGGCAGGGGCGGGTCTGGCCGATCTGGCAGGGCGCGGGCTGGTTCCTGTTCATGCTGATGCTGGTCTACGTCTCGATCGGCGGGAGCGCGCTCGCGAGGTGAGACGCGGGGAGTTCAACGGTTGTAGTCCCAGTAGTGCAGCCATTTCACCGTGGCGAACAGCAGCAACGTCAGCGCGTAGAGGACGACGACTATGGCGGCGCCGAGCGCGCTGACCCGCCACCCCGCACCGTCGACCGGGTCGAGCCAGCGCCGGAAACACGCCGCGACCGCGGGTGACAGGATCCAGCTCATCAGCGCGACGCTCACGATCTGGCTCAACCACATCGCCAGCCAGGGCGGCGCCCCGTTCTCGTCGAGCACCGGCCCGAGGAACCGGGACAGCGTCATCACCGTCGGATACAGCACGAGCAGCACCAGCATCGCGATCTTCCAGGTGGGCGTCACCCGGGTCCGGCCGTCGACGGTGCGCAGCGTGGAGCCGAACGGCGTGGTGTGCGCGACGGCCGAGAAATCCTCGGTCAGTCCGGCGCGCAAGGCCGGCAGGGCCGCGGCTCGTTGCTCCGAGCGCATCCAGTCCGCCAAATGGTGCGCGGTGCGGAATCGAAGCACCGAGAACCACCGGCCGGTGTCGCCCCGGCAGAACAGCGCGACACCCTCGAATCCGGGAAAGGTGGCGCTCAAAGCCACCAAATTGGCTTCCGCCGCTACAAATTCGGCGACCTTGCCATTCGCCACACTGTGGTTGAACACCGCGATGCCCGGCGGCGGCAGCTCCCCCTCGACGATGATCAGGTCCGAGCTCTTGCGATGAAATCCGGACGCCTCCCCTTCGGCGAGCAACTCCATTCTCGCCGCCGAGTCGAGGAATTCGTTCACCAGCGCCTCGGAACGGAAAGTCGTGCTGAATCCTGGTTCCAGCGCGGGCTCGTCGTGCACCGCGCGGCAGCTCTCCACGAATCCTTCCGCCCGAGAGGCTATTTCGGACATCCGATCCAGCCAGGCCGCGAAAGCCGCGATATCGGGCGGGCGGTGGAAGACGGTGACGGCGGTGGCGTTCATCGGCGCTCCGCTAACGGTCGTCGATGCGGCGACCCTGGACGTAGACCTGCGCGACCGCCGCCTCGCCCATTCCCATCAGCAGCGCGAACAGCGTCTGATCGCGAGCCAGGATCGGGTCGTCGGATCGAATCCCTTGCGCCAGTGCGCTTTCCAGCGCCGGTTCGCGTGCCGGGTCGACGACGACGAAGTCGGCTTCCTTGCCGGGATCGAAGTTCCCGAAGCGGTTCTCCATGTCCAAGGCCCGGGCACCGGCCAGCGTTCCGGTGAAGAGCATCTCGGCCGGATGCATCGACACGCCGTCCGCGCCCGGTTCGGAGATGTGCACCTTGAACGCCGCCGCGAGCACCTTCGGAATCGACCATTCGTCGCCGCCGCCGTAGTCGGTTCCGGCCGCGACTGTGACGCCCGAGGCGATCGTCCGCTTCCACGGCATCGTCCCGGAGCCGAGGAACTGCTGGGACACCGGGCAGTGCGCGATCGAACTGCCCGTCTGCGCCAGCCGCCCCAGTTCCGCGTCCTGACAGTGCACGCAGTGCGCGAGGATGCTGCGCCTGCCGAGCATGCTCTTGCCGCCGGCCTGGGAGCCGGGCAGGAACTTCCCGTCGTAGGTGTCGAGGTACGAATTCACTTGGTACGCCTGCTTGGTGCTGTCGACCTCGCCGGTGCCGGGGCGGTTGTTCTCGTTCAGGTGGCTGTGGAAATAGACGCCGCGACCGCGCACCGAGTCGTAGAGCTCACCGAGATTGCGCAGCGTCTCGCGGGTCACCGACAGCGAGAAACGGGGCACGATCGCCACGTGCAGCAAGGCGGTGTCGACGTCGCCGGTGTCGGCGGCGTGCCAGGCGTCGATCTCCGCCTCGGTCAACCGGATCGCCTCGTCCTCGGAGGTGACCAGCGGTGCGACCGACTCCTCCTCTCCCGCGGTCTGGATACCTCGGCCGCCGACCATGCGCAGGCCGCAGCGGCGCGTCTCGCTGAACAGCGCGTCCTGGGCGTGCGGGAAAGCCGACCCGAACACCATCGCGGCGGTGGTGCCCACGGCGATGCGCCTGGCGCAGAATTCGACGGCCGCCCGCTGCGCGAACACCGGATCGGCGAGCCGGGATTCCGCCGGATACATGCACAGCGTCAGCCATTCGAGCAGCTGGCCGCCGCCGTAGGCGTCACCGGCGAATGTTTGCGGGAAATGGATGTGGGCGTCGACGAAGCCGGGGAGCAAAAACCCAGGGCGGTGGTCGAATTCGTCCGCACCGCGGAATTCGTCGGGAATCTCGTCGCGGCCGCCGCAGTAGGCGACCCGACCGTCGTCGCCGACGACCAGCGCGCCGTCCGGCACGGAGACCAGCGCGTCCGCCGCGTTCTGGACGGTGGGGCGCCCGGCGACGTGGAAGATGTGCCCCAAGTGCACTTGGCTCACGAGTCGAGCACAACACAGCGGACGGCGCCATATCGGCGATTTTCGGAAAAGGCGCGTCTACCTGCGGCTCCTGCGCCGATCGTCGCCCCGCACGTCGACTCCGCAAATGCCTGGCCACCTCGTGCCATACTCGATAGGCATGACCGCAGAAAACGCTCGTGCCGGATCTGCAGTTCCCGACGCATCGGCCGTCGCCGCCGCGCTGCAGATCGCTCGCCGCGCTCCCTCCCTGCACAACTCCCAGCCCTGGCGCCTGATCTTCGACGGCAAGCGGCTGCACCTGCACAGCGATCCCGACCGGTCGCTTCCGATGGCCGACCCGGACGGTCGCCAGCAGGTGATCAGCTGCGGCGCCATGCTGCACCACACCAGGACCGCCTTCGCCGCGAACGGCTGGCATACCGATGTCGTCCGCCTGCCCGATCCGGCGCGGCCGCGCTATCTGGCCGCGCTGGCCTTCCGGCCTTGGCCCGATCCGCCCGAACGCATCCGCACGCAGGCCAAGGTCATCGGGCGCAGGTACTCCGACCGGCTTCCGATGGACGAACCCGAAGGCTGGGACGCGCTGCTGCCCGGCGTGACGGAAGTGGCACGGACGTGCGAGGTCACCCTCGACGATCTGCCCGACACGGTGCGCGATCGGCTGGCCGCCGCCTCCGATCGAGCCGAGGCGCTGCGCCGCTACGACAAGCCGTACCAGAGCGAGTTACGGTGGTGGACCGGGCATTTCGATCTTTCCGAGGGCATTCCGCCGACCGCGCTCGCCACCGCGGCCGAGGCCGGACGGGTGCCCGTGCGCCGCGACTTCCCCACCGCGCCGGGGACCACCCGCCGGGCGACGCCCGAGGACAGGGCCCGGCTGCTGGCGCTGAGCTCGGCCGAAGACTCGCCCGCGCAGTGGCTGCGGACCGGCGAGGCGCTGTCGGCGGTACTGCTGGAATGCACCGGCGCCGGACTCTCGACCTGTCCGTTGACCCACATCACCGAGCTGCCCGCGGCGCGCCGTGTGATCGCCGGACTGCTACCCCACCACCTGCGACCACAGGTCGTCGTCCGGGTCGGCTCCGCGCCGGAGCCCGATCCCATGCCGCCGACGCCGCGTTTGCCGATCGAGGACATCCTGACCGTCACCACGTAGGACTCTGCGCGGACCCGCTCCGTGAATCGGACGAGATCGCAAGGTTCGCTAACGACCGCGCGCGAATCGCCGATGGACCTCGTGTCGATGACGACACCGGCACCGGCGGCCCAGCGCCGCGCGTGCCGTCGCTGTCTCCGCACGTCAGCGCCGGGCGCGTCGCGATCCCGGTCCGCCATCCGGTACCCACCTGTCAGGGAGTTGACTTGACTCGACAACGTCGCACCACCCGCCCGTCCGCGTCCCGCCGCGGCGCCCTCGTCACCACCGCGCTGGCGGTCGCGCTCACCGCGGGGATCGGCGCCGCCACCGCGCGCCCCGTCGGCGCCTTCGACGTCGGCGGCGCCATCGAGGTCGAATACGACCGAGCGGGCGGACCCGCCGTCTTCGGCGATCCGGTCACCCCCGAACTCGACGCCGGCCGCGGCGGGCGCTACCAGGCCTTCGAGCGCAACGCCGCCATCTACTGGCATTCCGAGGCCGGCGCGCATCAGGTCGGCGGCTCGATCCGCGACAAGTGGGGCGCGCTCGGCTGGGAGAACGGCAAGCTCGGCTACCCCGTCACCGGGGAACTCGTCACGCCCGGCGGGCCGGGGCGCTTCAACCACTTCCAGGGCGGATCCATCTACTGGTCGCTCGGCACCGACTCGCACCAGGTCGGCGGCGCCATCCGCGACAAGTGGGGCGCGCTCGGCTGGGAAGGCGGCGCCCTCGGCTTTCCCATCACCGACGAAGCCCCCTCCGCGAACAACGGTCGCTACAACCTCTTCACCGGCGGCGCCGTCTACTGGTCCCCGCGCACCGGCGCCCACGCCGTCTGGGGCGCCATCCGCGACGACTGGGTCCGGGCGGGCGCCGAGAACGGTCGCTACGGCTACCCCACCGGCGAGGAGTACGACTACGAAGGCGGCAAAGCCCAAGACTTCCAAGGCGGCCGCATCACCTGGCTGCCTTGATCACTGCGCGCTCATCGACACATCGGTTCTGGTCGGTGAGCGAAGCGTCAGGGGTCCATGCCGCCGTGTTCGCGGGGTGTGGACTCGTCGGTCTCGAGGTCTTCGCCCGCGGGGTGTTCGTCGGCGTGGGTGGGCTTGGTGTGTTCGTCGGCGAAGTCCGGTTCGTCCTGCATCGCCTCCGCGGTCTTGGGGTCGATGTTCGGTGTGTTCATGGTCGGTGCGTACCCGGCGACGGACGGTCGACGCAGGTTCGGGCGGCGTCGCGGCTCGTATGATATGGAAACCATACGAGGGAGTAGAGGTGACGCGATGAGTCCGGAAGCCGCGAAACGGCGGCATCGCCGCGAGGCGCAGACGGTGAAACGAGGGCTGCGCGAGTTGAATACGCAACTGGCCCTGTTGAATCGGCGCTTCGGCGGCAAGGTGGAACTCAGGGATGTCGATTGGACGTGCCTGGATCTGATCAATCTGCACGGGCCGTTGACGCCCACCGTGCTGGCCCGCAAGGCGAATCTGCATCCGGCGACACTGACGGGCATTCTCGACAGGCTCGAGCGCGGCGGGTGGGTCGTCAGGGAACGCGACCCGCAGGCGACCGACCGGCGCGCCGTGACGGTCCGGGCGCTCGGCGACCGCAATCACGAGCTGTACGGCCTGTTCGCGGGCATGGTCGGCCGGATGGACGCCCTCTGCGAGGAGTACTCGGCCGCCGAACTGGAGCTGATCGCCGGATTCCTGCGCCGCGCCGCGCAGGCGGGCCGTGACTCCGCGGACGAACTCGGCGACTGATCCAGCCCCCACCAACGACCCGCCGGAGGCCGACCGGTCCAGCCAGCGGGAAACTGTTATGAAAACCAGATGGCTTTCGTACGGCTCCAAGATAGTATGAGATTCATATCTTACGCCTGAGAGGAGTCAGCATGTTCGTCGTCACCGGTGCCACGGGCGTGATCGGCCGCCCACTGCTGGAGTCCCTGACAGCGGCCGGACTTCCGGTCCGAGCCGTTTCCCGGCGAGCCGATGCCGCGCTACCGGACGGCGTCGACCTGGTCTCGCCCGAAGAACTGGATCTCGCGGATGCCGAAACCCTGTTCGTTCACCCGCGCGCGACCAAGGACCACGTCGACGACCTGCTCCGCCGCGCGGTCGCACAGGAGGTTCGACGCGTCGTCGTGATGTCGGCCATCAATGCCGACGACGATCCGGCGCACCAGCCGTCCCGGTTCAACGGCGACCGCAACACCGAGGTGGAGCAGGCGGTGATCGGCTGCGGCCTGCCGTGGGTGAGTGTGCGGCCCAGTTCGTTCGCGATGAACACCCTGACCATGTGGCGGGCCCAAATCGCCTCGGGCGATAGGGTATTCGGTCCGTACGCGGCGTTCTCGGAGGCCGTTGTCCACGAACGCGACGTCGCCGATGTCATCGCGCGCGCGATGGTTGACGACACGCTCTTGGGCCGACGCCTCTCGGTCACCGGCCCGGCGGCATCGAGCCTCGAGCAGCTCGTCGCGATCATCGGCGAGGTGATCGGCAAACCCCTTCGCTATCAAGAGGTTCCGGCCGAGGCGGCCGAGGCGGCGATGATCGCGCGCGGTCTCGACGAAGAGTTCGTGCGGGCACTGATGAACCGCTATGCCCGCGAGCTCGAGCGCGAACCGGTCGTGACCGAGGAAGTGGCAGCGATTCTGGGTCGGCCCGCCCGCTCGTTCGCGAGCTGGGTGGCCGATCACCGCAGCGACTGGCTGTAGTCGAGAGACCAAATCATCTGCGCGCCAGTGGCTTCAACGCGCGGCATTCGGAAATCGGGACGACAGGCAATCGCCACCGCGGGTAGAAAGGACACCGAAACCCACACTTCCGAGGAGACGGCAATGCCATCCCCCGTTGAGCTCGGCGACGAAGCCGCCATCCGGCAGGTGATCGATCGCTGGGAACAGGCCTTCCGCGACAAGGACGTGGACGCCGCCGCGGCTCTGCACGATCCCGACACCGTCTCGTTCGACATCGTCCCACCGCTGCGGTACGTCGGCATGTCCGAGTACCGCAAGCCGTGGGACGAGACGTTCGCCAATTTCGACGGTCCGATCGAGATGGAGATCCGCGACCTCGTGATCACCGTCGGCGGGGACGTCGCGTTCAGCTACAGCCTGAACCGCATGATCGGCACGATGAACGACGGCGCCGAACTCGACTATTGGATGCGGTGGACCGTCTGCTACCGCAAGATCGACGGGCGATGGCTGATCGTGCACGATCACTCCTCCGCGCCGACCGATTTCGCCACCGGCGGCGCCGTCCTGGACTTGCAGCCGTAAAGGCTTCGACAGACGGTCGGCCGCCTGCGAACATCATCCCGAGACGAGAAGGGGGCAGCGGGTGCTGGTCGAGTTGGCGGTGGGCGATGCGTACGGTGCCGGGTTCGAGTACGCGGATCCGGCGTTCGTGGCGGCACACAACACGCTGCGCGGCTATGTGCAGCACCCGAGGCACCTCGGCATCCGTCCGGGCGCGTACACCGACGACACCCAAATGACCTTGGCCATCGCCGAATTGCTCGTCGACGGGGATCCGTGGACGCCGCGCGAGCTGGCCGACAGATTCGTGTCGGCGTTCCACCGCGACCAGCGCGAGGGCTACGCCGGACGGTTCTACGACTTCCTGCAATCCGTGCACGACGGCGGGGAGTTCCTGCGCCGCATCCGGCCGGACAGCGACAAGAGCGGCGCGGCCATGCGGGCCACACCGATCGGCCTGCTGCCCACCGTCGACGAGGTGCTGCGTCACGCGGCGGTGCAGGCCGCCGTCACCCACGACACCCCGGCCGGGATCGCCTCGGCGCAAGCCGCGGCGCTCGCGGTGCACTACTGCCACTACGAACTCGGCCCCTTGGCGCGGCTGCCGCAGTGGATGGACGGTCACGTCCCGTTCGGATGGTCACGACCGTGGCGCGGCAAGGTCGGCTCCAAGGGGCGCATGAGCGTCGGCGCGGCCCTCACCGCGTTGTCCACCAGCACCACGATGAGCGAACTGCTGCGCACCTGCGTCGCCTTCACCGGCGACGTGGACACCGTCGCCACCATCGCCCTCGCCGCCGCCGCACGCTCCCCCGAGATCACCGAAGACTTGCCCAAGGTGCTGGTGGACGACTTGGAAAACGGCGCCTACGGCCGCGACTACCTCGCCGCACTGAACAGCCGCCTACTCGGCTGACGTTGCGAAAACTATTATCCGACAGCTAGTTTCGCGATCAATCGCGACCGGGCGGGCGACTACGTGCAGCAGTTCGGGTCCAGCACGACGCACAGCGCCGACAGCGCGTCTCGCCGCGCCCGGTGGTAGATGTTCATGCCGCGGCGTTCGGATTCGACGAGGCCCGCCTTCTTCAGCTGGCCGAGGTGGTGGCTGACGGTGGATTCGGCGAGGCCGACCACGGCGGCGAGGTCGCCGGTGTTCTGCTCGCCCGCCGCGGTGGTCAGCAACAGCGACATCAGCTTGACCCGCACCGGGTCGGCGATCGCCTTGAGCCGCAGAGCCACCTCCAGCGCGGCGTCGTCGTCGATCGGCCCCGCGGCGACGGGGGCGCAGCAGACGGGAGCGGACATATCGATCACGGGCAGAGCCTTCGGCATGCCACCGATCCTACGCACCTTGTTGACATATGTCGAAAAGGAGACGAGACTTCAAGTCGAAAGTTCTTCGATATATGTCTCACAAGTGGAGGTGTTCGTCATGTCTCGCATCCAACTCGCCCTCAACGTCGACGATCTCGATCGGGCGGTGACCTTCTACTCGACCCTGTTCGCCACCGAACCCGCCAAGCGCAAGCCCGGGTACGCGAACTTCGCCATCGCGGAGCCGCCGCTGAAACTGGTCCTCCTGGAGAACCCGGGCCACGGCGGCAGCGTCAACCACCTCGGCGTCGAGGTGGAATCCTCCGAGCAGGTGCACGCCGAGATCGCGCGGCTCTCGGGCGCGGGCGTGTTCACCGAGGAGGAGATGGCGACGACATGTTGTTTCGCCACCCAGGACAAGGTCTGGGTGACCGCGCCGGACGCCGAGCGGTGGGAGGTCTACACGGTGCTCGCGGACAGCGAAACCTTCGGCGCCGCACCGCGATCCGAGGAGGAGGGGCCGTGCTGCGGCACCGCCGAGGAGGCCGTCGCCGAGGGCGCGTGCTGCGGCACGTCCGCCAAGCGGGACGCCGTCGCCTCGGGCGCCGCCTGCTGCGGATGACCCAGCGTTGCCCGGATTCCGGCCTCCCCTCATGTGACGGCCGGAATCCGGGCATTACCTCGAACCGCGCTCAGGGCGCTGCCGCGAATACGGGCTCAGTGGGCGAGAACGCCGCTCAACTCGTTCGGGCTGTCCGGCAGGGTGACCGACGCGGTGACCGCGCCCGCGGCGAGGTCGACGCGGTGCACCTTCTTGGTGGCCGGGTCGGAGACGTAGGCGACGCCGCCGCGGACGAACAGGGCCGGGCGGGCCTGCTGCCACTTCAGCGGTTCCTGCCAGGAGTCGATGACCGGGATGGTGCGGGTGACCGTTCCCGCGACCGGATCGATGACGTGGATGCGGCCGTCGGTGCCGAGCACCAGCGCCTCACCCTGCGGGCCGCGGCCGAGCGAACGGAACGTGTAGCTGGTGCCGATGTCGACGAGCCGCAGCGTGCCGGTGACCGTGTCGATCAGTGAGACCTGCTGCGGCCGTTCGAGTTCCGCGTCCTTGTCCTTCTTGTAGTCGCCGAGCACGACGGTCGATTCCGGGCTGCCGGCCTGGTTGCCGATGCGGCCGTAGGGCGTCGGGCTCGCCACCTTGGTGATGACGCCGCCGCGGTAGACCAGCGCGCCGGTCTGGCAGCCGACGACCACGGTGTCGCCCGCGGCGATGGCCTCGCCGTGCACACCGGGGCAGTCCTCGTTGCGGGCGATCTCCTTGCGCTGGGAATCGAGCACCGCGATACCGGTGCGCTTCTCCTCGGTGCCGAGCGTGACGACCAGCGACCCGTCGGCCAGCTCGATGGCGACGCCGTGGTGCGGCGTGGCTGCCTTGTAGACCTCGGTGGCGGGTTTTCCGTCGGTCAACCGCACCGGGTCGAACGAGGTGACTTCGCCGGTACCGTCGGCGAACAGCACCGTCCGCCCGGCGTGCTGGACCACGTGACCCGGCTTGGCGCCGGGGAATTCGACATCGGTGAACTCGGCCGCCACGGCGTCGTAGACCCGGAACGTGTCCTTGTGCGACACCATCAGATGCCGGTCGTCGCCCGCCGGGTTGAGGCGGTTGAAGCCTTCGAGCGCTGTGCTGCCGCGCAATTCGAGCGTCGCGCCATCGAGCACGTGGATGCCGCCGTCGTAGGTGACCGCGACGGGCTCGGCGATCCGCTTGCCCGCGGGCTCGGCCTCGTCCGAGCCGCATCCGGCCAGCGCCAGCGCCGCGGTGAGCAGACCCGACAGCGCGAGCGCACTGCCGTTCTTTGGCCGAAAGTGCATGTGGTGCTCCCTTTTTCGTTCCAACACTGCGTTCATGGGGCCAGTCCGCGCGCGATCGCCTCGGTGTTGGCGCGCATCATCGCCAGGTAGGTCTCGGCGCCGCCGCCCGACCCGGTGAGCGATTCGGAGTACAGCGGGACGACTCGGACGTGCAGCCCGGCCTGTTCGGCGAGCACGCGGGCCAGGCGATCGGGCTGGGCGGAGTCGGCGAAGATCGCGCCGACGCCGGCAGCGCGCACGGCGTCGGCGAGTCCGGCCAGATCCGATGGGCTCGGGGAGGCGAGCGTGGTGCCGCCCGGAATCACGGCGCCGATCACTTGGAAGCCGTAACGCTCTGCGAGATAACCGAACACGTGGTGGTTCGTGACCAGCTTGCGCCGTTCGGCCGGGATGGCGGCGAATCGCTCGGTCATCCACCGGTCGAGCCGATCGAGTTCGCCGAGGTAGCGCTCGGCGCGCTCCCGGACCGCCCCGGCGTCCACGCCCGCGACGTGCGCGATCACCTCGTCGCGGATCACCTCGACGGCACGGCGGACGCGCAGCGGGTCGGTCCAGAAGTGCGGGTCGGGCCGGTCGGCGCCGACCTCGGGGCGATAGCGCAGCGGGTCGACGCGGTCGCCGACCGCCACCGTCGCGACACCGGCGTGCGCGGCGGCGTCGACGTGGCGCTGCACGCCTTCCTCCAGACCCAGCCCGTTGTGCACGATCAGCCCGGCCCGCTCGAGCCGCGCGGCCTGCTGCGCCGAGATCGCGAAGTAGTGCGGATCGGCATCGGGCCGCATGAGCACCGTCACCTCGGCGGCGTCGCCGACAATCGCCTCGGTCAGATCGCCGAGGATGTTCGTGGTCACGATGATCTCGCGGCGCTCGGCGCCCGAGGACACGCACCCGGCGAGCACGAGCAGTGCGGCGAGAAGGATTCCGAGACGCGCGGCCGCCCTCATTCGCCCGCCTCCACCATCAGCGCGGGGGCGATGTCGAGCGGGAAGGTGCGAGCAATCCGCAGGTCGGAATAATCGATCTCCAGCACCTTTCGCCCAGCGGGATCGTTGACGTAGGCGCGGCTCGAATCGACCACGATGCCCGAGGCGGAGCCGGGCTCGACGAGCTGCTTGCGCGCGAGCTCGCTACCCGTCGCGGCGTCGTAGGCGTGCAGCACACCGTCGGCGGACAACGTCAGCAGCGGCGCGCCTTCCCCCGCGGTGTTCGTCGCGAGCACCGGGCCGGTCTCGACGAAAGTCCATGTCTTGCGGCGGGCGTCGAGCAGCCACGTCCCGCGCTCCCCCGCCTTGGCCGCCAGCGTGGCACTGCCGGGGCGGTGCTGGAATTCGACCGCGCGCTCGGCCTGCGGGACCGGCCTCGGGTACGCGATCTTGGTCGCGGTGGCACTTCCCTCCTGGACGTTCACCACCAAAGCGCCATCGGCGCAACCGAAGACGACGCCGATCCGGGTCTTCGCCGTGCCGCGCGGATCCTGGCACGGCTCGGCGACCGCGGCGACCACCGCACCGTCACGTCCCCGAACCTCCACTCGGCCGTCGGACCGGCGCGCCACCACCGTGTGTTCCCCGGACGGCACGGCAGGGCCGCCCGCGTGCGCGTCGCGGTCGGGTACCGAGCCCGCGTCCAGGGTGGCGCGGTCCAGCAGCGCGGTGTCGCCGCTGTCGAGCACGAGCGCGGCCACCGATGTGTCCGCCGCCGCGGCGACCACCGGCCCGCCCGCGTACGCGCCGGCGTCTCGGATCGGCGCCTTGTAGTAGTGCACGTGGTCACCGTGATCCACCAGCCAGGCGCCGGTGTCGACGATTCGGATCCCCGCCGGCGTCGAGAGATACGCGTAGCGGCCGTCGCCGGCCATGCGGGTGACTCCCGCGGCGGGCGCGAGGCTGGTGACCTGCTCCGAGATCAGGTCCAGCACCCGCACCGCGCCGGAATCCTTGTCCGCCAGAACGAGTCGCGGCTGCGGTTCCGCGGTCTCCTCCGCACCCTCGACGTAGCCGTGCGGCGCCGGTTCGGCTTCGTCGGCAACCTGGTCGGCGCCACAACCAGCCAACGGCAACACCGCCGCCAGCGCCAACGGCCCTAACCTCTTGCCCGAGAGACGAATACGGCCGCGCAACGCGGCGAACGACGCGGAAACGAAGAACAGCGCCACCGCGACCGCCGCGATGGTTGCGCCCGCCGCCGTACCGAGGTGCCAGGAGATCAGCAGTCCGATCACTGTCGCGAGCGAACCGAGCAGCGCGGCCACGGCCATGATGACCGGAAGCCGGTGCGCCCAGAACATCGCCGCGGCGGGTGGTGCGATGAGCAAGCCGAAGACCAGCAGCGTGCCGACGATGTGGAACGAGGCCACCATCGCGAGCGTGATGAGACAGACCAGGGCCACCTGCGCGACCTTCGGCCGCAGCCCGAGCGTGTGCGCGGTGCGCGGGTCGAAGGCCAACGCCACGAACGCCCGGTGACCGAGCAGCGCGACGGCGGCCGCGACCAGCAACGCGAGAAGCAGGTAGACCAGATCCCGGTCCCGGATCGCCAGCACGTCGCCGAACAGGAAGCCGGTCAGGTCGACCGCGAAAGACTGTGCCCGCGAGATGATCACGACGCCGATCGACAACATGCCGACGAACAGCAAACCGATGCCGACGTCGGCCGAGAGCCGCTCGTTCCTGGTCAGCGCCGACACCCCGAGCGCCATCGCGCCCGCGCTGAACGCCGCGCCCACCAACAGGTTTCCGCCGAGCAGCGCCGCGATCGCGATGCCCGGCAGCATGCCGTGCGCCATCGCGTCGGCCAGAAAAGCCATGCCGCGCACCACTACCCAGGTACCGGCGATCGCGCACAGGCACGAGACGAGCAGGCCGCCCCAGAGAGCCCGCTGCACGAACGACACCTCGAACGGGGCGATCAACCACTCCATGAGGCGACACCATAGAATGAAAATGGTTATCATTACAAGTGAGTGACGGGAGACACAGTGTGAACCGAGCGGACCTGCGACTGGCCGGATTGTCGGCGGGCTACCGCGGCCGTGCCGCACTGGCGGATGTCTCCGCGACCATCCCGGCGGGCCGGATCACCGCGGTGCTCGGCCACAACGGGTCCGGCAAGTCGACACTGCTCGCGGCGCTCGCGGGGGTGCTGAAGCCACTGGCGGGGACCATCGAGCGGCCGGGCATCCGGCGGACCGCGTTCGTCGTGCAGCACAGCGCGGTGCCCGCGACGCTGCCGATCACGGTCCGGGACACGGTCGCCATGGGACGGTGGGCCCACCTCGGGCCGTGGCGTCGCCCGCGGCGAACGGATCGCGCGGTTGTCGAGGAATGCCTGGCGCGCATGGACATCGCCGACCTGGCAGACCGGCGCCTCGACACGCTCTCCGGCGGGCAGCGACAGCGGGCGCTGCTGGCGCAGGCGCTGGCCCAAGAGGCTGACCTGCTGCTCCTCGACGAGCCCACCACCGGGCTGGATGCCGAAGCGCGGCAAAGGATCACGGATCTACTCGAAGACGTCGTCGAACGCGGGGTCACCGTCGTGCACGCCACCCACCAGCGCGACGAGGCGCTGCGCGGCAGCCACTGCCTGCTACTGGAGAACGGCAGGTTGCTCGCCGAGGGCGATCCGGAGTCGACCCTCGCGCTCGGTTCCGCGCCTCGATCGCGCTGCTAACGTCGATGCCGTGTCCGATGCGCTGACCCGATTCCGCTCCATTCTGCCTGCCGACACCGAGTGGGAACCGGTCGACAGCGGGGAGTCCGGGGCCGCCGTGTTCCGCGCCGCCGACGGCTCGCGGTACGCGAAATGCGTCGCGGAGGATTCGGTGCAGGAGCTACGGCAGGAGCACGATCGGTCCGAATGGCTCGGTGACCGTGGCATTTCCGGCCCGCGTCCACTCGAATGGCGGCACGTCGCCGATGCCGCCTGCTTGGTGACGAGCGCGGTCCACGGCGTGCCCGCCGACCGTGTGTCCGCCGAGAAGCTCGCCGCCGCATGGGTATCGATCGCCGACGCGGTGCGCGTGCTGCACGAAATACCCACCGACACTTGCCCGTTCGAGCGGGGTGTCGAGACGATGTTCGCGAAGGCGCAGGACGTGGTGGCCCGCGGTGCGGTGAACCCGGAGTTCTTGCCCGAGGAACAGCACGACACGCCGCCGCCGGTGCTCTTGGCGCGGCTGGCGGGTCAGGTGGACCGGCGGATCGCGCAGGAGGCCGCGGAATCCGTGGTGTGCCATGGGGATTTGTGCCTGCCGAACATCGTCCTCGATCCGGATACCGGGTCGTTCGCCGGATTCCTAGACTTGGGCCGCCTCGGCGTGGCCGATCCGTACGTGGATATCGCCCTGCTGCTTGCCAATTCGCGGGAGACCTGGCCGGACGAGCGGAGCGCGCTGGACGCCGACCGGCGTTTCGCCGAACGCTACGGCGCCGACCTGGACGCCGACCGGCAGCGCTTCTACCTCCACCTCGACCCGCTCACCTGGGGGTGAGGCGAATCAAGCCATCGAGATGCCGGTGATCAGGGTGCGGCCGGTGACGGTTTTGGTGGTGATGATCTGCGTGAAGACCTTCGGCTGCTGACCCGGATACTGCTGGGTGAGGCGGACCTCCCAGTGCGACTGCCCATCTCCCGCGCCGACGGCGGTGCGGGTGATCTGAACGCAGTAGCGGGTCCCGACCGGCACCTGGTCGATGCCGCGCTGAATCTGCTCGGCGGGCGGGACCGTCGCGTCCGCGGCGACGACAGCGCGCGCCGCCGGGCCCGAACGTTGCACGTAGTAGGCGCGTTCGAAGGCGAGGATCGCCGAGGGGCCGTCGGTGGTGCCGCCGATGCCGGTGCCCGACACGACATCACCGGTGCGGCGCTGTTCGCACCCGGGAGTCGCTACCGCCGTGGGGGAATCGGGTCCCGTCGGGGTGGGTGACGCGGGCGCCGGTGCGTCGTCGGCCGCCGACACCGAGCTGGTCGGCGCGGTCACGGTGCGCGTTCCCGAACTCGGTAGCACCGCCCAGATGATCGAGCCGACCCCGACGAGCAGCCCGACGACGATCAGCACCGCCAGGATCTTGTTGCCACGCTCCGGCTGCTGCTCCTGCGGCCGGGGACGCGGACGGCGCAGCGCGGGACCGGGATTGCCGCCGGTGCGGTCGATGATCGCGGGCACGAACGGCTTGCTGTCATCGACGCGCCGGTCCGGCTCCGGCTCGTCGTCGACCGGTACCCGGATCTCGACCGTCGGCTGCTCCGGAAGTTCCTCGGCGCGGGTCGGCGGGTCGAGCCATTCGGCCCACTCGCCCATCCGGCGCGGCGGCTTTCGCACCGGCGGCGCGGCAGGCGGCTCCAGCGGGTAGGCCTCTTCCGGTGTGCGCGGCGGTCCACTCACCTGCGGCAGCCCGGACACGTGCGGCGGCTCGGGAATTCGCGGCGGCTCCGGCGTGCGCAGCGGCGCGCTGTACGACGATCCGGGTCGACGTCCCGCGGGCCGCCGCCGTCGACGCTTGCCCGTGGGCGGCGCGGGCAAGCGCAACATCGGCAGACCCGTGTCGAACGGATTCGGCTGTCCCTGCTCCTTGTTCGACGGGCCCTGGTCAGGGCGCGTCATCGCCGAAGTCGCCGATCACGGCGGCCGGGACGGTGACCGATTCGGGGATCAGGGCCGCGGGAACCGTGACGCCGAGCTGACCGTCGCGCGGCCTGCGGTCCTGATCGCCACCGATCGGCGGCGGCATCGCGACGCCGCCGTGCGTGCCGGGCGGCCCGGTCGGTTCCGGCGCCGACCTGGGCGGCGGCGCGTCCTGCGGTGCGGGCGTGGGCGGGATGATCGACGTGGGCGGCGCCGGCCTGGCCTCCGGCTTGGGCGCGTCGGGTTTCGCGCTCGGTCCGGTCGCGTTCTGTGCCGGATTCGACGGCGTCGAGCCGCCGCCGAAGTCGATCACCTTCGACGGGGTGCCGGACGTGCCGCCGCCGTTGCCGTTGCCGTTCGTGGTGCTGCCCGGATTGATGAGCTCCGGAATCGCCTTCTCGATCGCCTTGTCCGCCGACGCGGCGACGGTGTCCATGGCGTGCGTGCCGACCTCGACGATCTTGTCGATCAGGTGGGTGCCGATGTCAACGCCCGCCGAGATGGCCGCGGTGCCGAGCTGCACGCCCGCCGAGATGAGCTGCTGCTGGAGTTGCAGCTGAGCGGCCTGCTGGGGGTCCAGCGGCTGGCCCTGCACGGTGGTCCCGGGGACCGTGGTCGTGACCGTGCCGCCGATGGACGGCTGGCTCGTGCCGCCGATGCCGCCGGGCTGCGTGACGGTGAGCGGGCCCATCTCGTCCAGCCTGCGGGTGTGGTCGTTCATCTCGGTGCGCGCGGTGCCGACGGTGGCGATCGCGTCGCGCAGCGCCTGGGCGGCGCGCTCGATGACCGCGTCGGTGTCGGGCGAGGCGGTCGCGTTGCCGAGGATCACCCGCGCATCTCGGCGGAAGTCGGCGATGATCTGATCCACCCGACGCGCCGCGCGGGCGCTGGTGGCCTGCGCGTCGCCGAGCACCGACAGATAGGCGGGCCCGCGATCGGTGATCTCGCCGATCTCGGTCTGGGTGGTGCGCAGCGCGGGCACGGCGGCGTCCGCGCCGCGCGAGGTCCACGTGGACTCCAGCGCGTACAGACCGTCTCGGTGCGGGCCTTCGGAATCGGCGGCGTGCGTGGCGGCCGCGGACAGCGCGCCGGTGATGGCGCGGTCGGGCAGGGTGGCGCCGGTGCCGAGGGAGGCACGCAGCGAGAGCATCGGCTGCACGAGCGCCGCCACGATCGGCGGGTCCGATGTCGGATCGTTGCTGACGACCGGCAGCGTATCGGTGCTGGTCTGTTCGGTCGGTCGCCGTCGGCGTAAACCGCTGAGCCGCCTCATGCCAGCTCCTCCCCGGTCTTCGCCAGAGCCGTCGCGGTCTCCGCGTCACCGGTCTGCATGGCGGCGCCGTAATCGCGCAGCACCTGACCGTAGGCGGCCACCAGCTGGCCCGCGGTGGACAGTGCCTGGGTGTGCTCGGACACCGCGGCGGTGAACCGCGCGACGAACTCCGCGCCGACCATGCCGAGATCGGCGTCGAGCTTCTGCGGGTTCACCGCGCCGGACGCGGCGGCCGAGGCCTGCGCCAACTGCTGCGCCACGGTCTCCGCTATCGCGGTGTAGGCGGCCATCGCCGCCGGGTCGAGCTTCAGCGTGTCCATCGTTCCCCCTTCACGGAAAACCAAACTGTCGCTGTCGCATCACGGTTGAGCCGAGCTTACTGGCCGGGTCCGACACCCGCGCCGGATCACCACGAAACACCGGCGGCGCCGCCTGGCCGTGCCGTGCGGGTGTGCCCATCGCCGATGATGTGCGCCCGCGCGGTTCGCGACCTTCGTCCAATAGTCGCACGACTCGGCCCGAGATCGTCGGTCTGTCTTGCAATCACCGGCGCGGCGGGTCGGATGCCGCACGGCCGGAACGTTTTCCACGACGGGCGAGCTGGGCTTTTTCCCAAGCAGGTCGCGCGACCGATCTCAGCGGGACAGGTCCGGCCACGGCGGGCGCCGCACGATGGCGAGCAGGGCGAGCGTCGCCGCCACCAGGCCGATCGTCTGACCGAACAGCGCGACCCGAGTAGCGTCGACGGCGGGCGTCCAGGTGGCCTGGCCGTCCTTGACGACATACAGGCCGACCGGTCGCGCGGCCGACCGCAGCATGCCGCCGGCCCTGGCGACCGTGACGATGACCGATCCGTCCGGAGTCTCCTGCGGGGTTCCGTAGACGAGCCCACTCGCGTCGCCCGGCCGCGTCGCGCCGAACTGTTCCAGCAGTGACATTTCCGCCCCTTCGTTCCCTGGTCCGATCGCGCCGCAGCGGAAGCCGGGCGCCCAGGCCAGCCTAGTGAGAACGCGGTCCGCGGACGTCCCGAGGAGCGAGAAAATTCCATGCGGGAATAGTCGAGGTGGCGATACGTTCGTTGAAGGTGGTTAGTCGAACGAACGAAAGGGGCCGCTGGTGGCGACCGAGACCGCGCAGTCGTCCATCGGGCTCCGGTCCGAACGCGGAGCGATTCTCGGCTCGCTGATGCTGGCGACCGGACTCGTCGCCCTCGACTCGACCATCATCGCCACCGCGGTGCTGTCCATCACCGACAGTCTCGGCGGATTCGCCCAGTTCCCGTGGCTCTTCTCGATCTATCTGCTCGCGCAGGCGGTGACGGTGCCGATCTACGGCAAACTCGCCGACACGGTCGGACGCAAGCCGGTCATCATGTTCGGAATCGCGGTGTTCGCGTTGGGTTCGCTGCTGTGCGGGCTCGCGGGCAGCATGGTCGCGCTGATCGTCTTCCGCGCGGTGCAGGGCATCGGCGCGGGCGCCATCCAACCGATGACCATGGTGATCGCGGGCGACCTGTACACGCTCACCGAGCGGGCCAGGGTCCAGGGCTATCTGGCCAGCGTGTGGGCGATGTCCTCGGTGGCGGGTCCGCTGCTGGGCGGTGTGTTCGCCGACTTCGTCAGCTGGCGCTGGATCTTCCTGATCAACCTGCCGCTCGCCGCGGTCGCGGCCTGGATGCTGGTGCGCAGCTTCACCGAGGACTCGGTGCGGCGCAGCCAGGACATCGACTATCTGGGCGCGGGACTGCTGACGCTGGGCGCGGGCGCGATCATCCTCGGCCTGCTCGAGGGCGGGCAGGCGTGGGCGTGGTCCTCGCCCGCGAGCATCGGCATCTTCGCCGGCGGCGGGCTGGTGCTCGCCCTCTTCGCGCTGGTGGAGCGGCGGGCGGTGAATCCGATTCTGCCGCTGTGGGTGTTCACCCGCCGGGTGGTGGTGGCGAGCAGCCTGGTGTCGGTGTTGATCGGCGCCGTGCTGCTCGGCCTGACCTCCTATGTGCCGACGTTCACCCAGGGCGTGCTCGGCACGAGCGCGCTGGTCGCCGGGCTCACCGTCGGCGCGCTCACCCTCGGCTGGCCGCTGGCGGCCTCCCAGGCCGGAAAGGTCTATCTGCGCATCGGTTTTCGCGGCAGCGCGCTGATCGGCAGCCTGCTCGCGACGCTGGGCGCCGCGTCCACCCTGCTCATCGACGGGCACTCGACGCTCTGGCAGATCGCCGCGTCCTGTTTCGTGATCGGCACCGGCATGGGACTGGTCGCGACGCCGACCCTGATCGCCGCGCAGACCAGCGCGGAATGGTCCGAGCGAGGGGTGGTGACCTCGGCCAACATGTTCGCCCGCTCGATCGGCAGCGCCGTCGGCGTCGCGGTGTTCGGCGCGATCGTCAACTCCCGGGTCGGCGAGACCGACCATCCCGCACCGGATGTCCTCGCCTCGGCGGTGCATCTGGTCTTCGTGACCGTGGCGGTGATGGCGGCCGTCATGCTGGTGGCCTCGGCCATGATGCCGAGCCGCCGCGCCGACGGCACGATCTGAGTCCGGCGCTCACTCCACGGCGCGGCGGTCTTCGATCTCGGCCAGGGCGCGGTCGCGCTGGGTGGCGGGCAGACCGGCGGCCGCCGCCCTGACGGACTCGACGGCATCCGGGGAAAGCGCGGACAGGGTGGTGCGGAACTCGGCCCACAGGTCGTGATCGGCGGTGGCGCGCAGCATGTCCGCGAGCTTCGCTTCCGGCACCAGGCCGACGAAGCGTTCGAGCTGCGTGGCTTCGTCGACCAGGAACGCCGTGCGGGTCAGCGCGACGCCGTCCAGCGCCGCCGCGGTGACGCGTGCCGCGTCGTCGGAGACCGAGGCCATCAGGTCGCCGAGGGTGATCCAGTCGGCGCGCGCGGCGAGCAGCTCGGCGACGTCCGCGACCGTGGCCGGGGGCAGCCCGGCGATGATCGTCGCCGCGCGCCGGGCGTCGAGCTGAGCGGCGATGTCGGCGAGGAACTCGGCGGGCAGGCGTTTGGCCACGTCCACGGCATGTCCGGGGTCAAGCACCGCCGACATCTTGGCGGCGAGCAGCGCGTTGTGGTGGCGGCCGACCAGCTTCGCCAGAATGGGCGTCGGAATGATCTTGGCGGCGCCCGCGATTCGGCGCAGCCCAAAGGACTGGTGCTCGAAGAGCATGTCGGCGACCTGCATACGGAACAGGCGCAGATCCGCATCCGGCACGTCGGCCAGATACCCGAGCTCGTCCACCGGGACGCGCAACGTCCTGGCCAGCTTGATCAGCTGCGGGTCGGTGGCCGGGGCGGTCACATCCGCACCGCCTTCTTCACCGCGCCGCGCAGCATCCGCGGCACCAGATCGAGCAGGGAGTTCGCCGCCGCCTGCAGGTCGTGGAACTCCTTGTGCTCGGCGCGCTCGACGGTCTCGGCCAGCTCCGCCAGACGGTCCGGCGGCAGCGCGGCGATGGCCGGGGGCAGGTCGCCGTCTATCAGTTCGGCCAGCGTCTTCTGCGCCATCGCTACCTCCGTGCGTTGGACGGAATGGGACTTGCGAACCTGTGCACAACGGTAGCGAACAGGTCCCGAAATGCGGATCGCCCCGCGCGGGACGGGCGCGGGGCGATCGTTCCGACTCCGGACGGCCGACGGCTACTCGCCGACGAATACCTCTGCCTTCTCGCGCGCTCGGCCACCGAGCTTCTCCATCAGTACGTAGCCGCCGCACACCAAAACCGCCCACACCGCGCCGACGACGATCGCGGTGCGGCCGCTCTCGGTCCAGAACAGCAGCACCACGACCAGACCGAGGAAGGCGAGCGCCACGATCGAGGTCACCGGCGCGCCGGGCAGGCGGTAGTCGCTGGCGGGCAGCAGGCCGCGAGCGACCTTGGCGCGGTAGATCAGATGGCAGACCAGGATCATGCCCCAGACGAAGATGATGCCGATGGTCGAGACGGAGGTGATGTAGGCGAACGCCTTGTCCGGCGAGATCACGTTCACCACCACGCCGATGACCATCGCCGCGGCCGAGGCGGTGATGCCGGCGTAGGGCACCGAGCGTCCGCTCAGCTCGCTGAACCGCGCGGGCGCCTCCTGCCGCAGCGAGAGGCTGCGCAGCATGCGGCCGGTGGAGTAGATCCCGGAGTTGCACGACGAGAGCGCCGCGGTGAGCAGCACGAAGTTGATGATGCCCGCGGCGGCCGGGATGCCGATCTGCTCGAACACCTCGACGAACGGGCTTTTGCCCGCGTGGAAGGACCGCCAGCTCGCCACCGACATGATGACCAGCAGCGCGCCGACATAGAACAGGCCGATGCGGAAGGGCAGGGTGTTGATCGCCTTGCGCAGCGTGGTGCGCGGGTCACGCGCCTCGCCGGCGGTCACGCCGACCAACTCGACGCCGACGTAGGCGAACAGCACGATCTGCAACACGAGCAGGGACTGGCCGAAACCGTTCGGGAAGACGCCGCCGTCGGCCCACAGGTTGGTCACCGTGGGGTCGGCCGCGTGGCCGATGCCGAAGACCAGCACGCCGATGCCGATGGCGATCATCGCCAGGATCGCGGTGACCTTGATGGCGGAGAACCAGAACTCGCCCTCGCCGAACAGCCGCACCGAGATCATGTTGGCCGCGAACATCACCGCGAGCACCACCAGCGCGGTGATCCACGGTTCGATGTCGAACCAGTACTGCACGTACTTGCCCGCGACGGTGATCTCGGCCATGCAGGTCGCGACCCACACCGCCCAGTAGGTCCAGCCCGTCACGAATCCGGCGAAGCGGCCGAGGAACTCGTGCGCGTATTCGGCGAAGCTGCCCGAGATCGGGCGGTAGGTGAGCAGCTCGCCGAGCGCGCGCATGATCACGAAGATCGCCAGGCCCGCGGCCAGATAGGCCAGGATCAGCGCCGGCCCCGCCTGTTCGATGGCGCCGCCCGCGCCGTAGAACAGGCCGGTGCCGATCGCACCGCCGATGGCGATCATCTGGATCGTGCGCGGGTTCAGGCCGCGCGAGTAGCCCTCCTCGCCCGGTCCCGCCGAGGCGGTTGGCACAGCGTCCGCTGGTAGCCGACGGTCGGAGGCTGTCATGCGTGCGGTCCTTCCCTCATCCGAAAGATCAGCACGTCACGGTACCGGCGGGCGCCGAGCCGCCGACGCGCACGGTCCGTGCGAAGTCGCTGTTGCCCGGCCGCGCATTCTCTGTCACCATCGATGTCATCAATGATGACAACAGCGGTGACGAGAGTCGGGCCATGCCGGACAACAGCGCTCGACCGACCCGGCTGACCAGGGATCGCATCGTGGCGGCGGCGGTGCGGATCGCGGCGCGCGGTCGTCCCGACGGGCTCACCGGCCGCGCGCTCGGCGAGGAACTCGGCGTCGACCGCTCCGCCGTGTGGCGGCACTTCGCGGACAAGGACGCGCTGCTGCGCGCCGTCGGCGACCGGCTGCTGACCCTCGCCCACGAACAGGTGCCCGCCGGGCTGGATCCGAAGGCGCGGCTGGAGGCGCTGGCCAGGGCGGTCGTGCGGGTCTTCGTCGGTCACCCGTACGTCGGCTCGGCGATCGCCTCGCGCACGACAAGGGGTCCCGGCGAGTTCGCGGTGGTCGACATGATGCTCACCGCTTTGGCCGAGCTCGGCCTCTCCCCCGACGATGTGGTCCGCTACCAGCGCATGCTCGCCGTGAGCGTCTTGTCCTACGCCGGTGTCAGCGCGGGTTACGCGGTGTTGCCGCAGAAAGTCCGTGATGCCGATGAAAGGGCTTGGACACGTGAGTATTTCGCCGCCGACGCCGAAGAGTATCCCGGCATCGCCGAATACTCCGGGCGGCTGGCCGCCGTCGGGCCGGACGCGGTGCTGGACACCATGATCGAGGCATTCTGGACCGCGGTCGACGCGCGCACCCTGTCGAACACCAACGAGCGGAACGATTCATGACTGACCAGCCCACCGCCTCCCGGCTGCGCCGTTACGCGCCGCGGATCGTCCTGGCCTTCGGTGTGACCGTTGCCGTGGCGATCGGCGCCGTCTTCGCCGCCACGCCGCTGCTGCGCATTCCGGGACCGACCACGCTAGTGCACCTGCTGAGCGACCCCCCGTCCACGCAGGGCGGCCTGTTCGAGAGCCGGACGGTCCCGGCCGCACCGACCCCGCGGCGGTTCCCCGCCGCACCGGCGCCGCTGCCGGATACGGTGCCGTGGAAGGGTTCTCGCGTTCCGGCCGCGGAATTCCTCGCCGCCACCGGCACCAACTCGTTCCTGGTGGTACGCGATGGCAAGCTGACCACCGAGTGGTACCGCGCGGGCGTCGGGCCGACCACCAAGCAGTCCTCCTGGTCGGTGGCGAAATCCGTTGTTCCCTGCTGATCGGCCGCGCTGTCGCGGCCGGCGAGCTGCGCGAGGACGACCGGCTCGTCGACATCCTGCCCGAGCTCGCCAACGGCACCGAGTACGACACCATCACCATCCGTCAGCTGCTGGACATGGCCTCGGGCGTGGACGTCTCCGAGAACTACAACCCGTACTGGCCGCTCACCGGCACGGCACGCATGTACCTCACCGAGGACCTGGCCGGTTTCGTCGGCGACCATCGCGACCTGCGGTTCGCGCCCGGCAGCCGCGGCGATTACCGCAGCGTGGACACTCAGCTGCTCGGCATGGCGCTCGCCAGGGTGGCAGGCAAACCGCTCGGTGAACTTCTCGCGCAGGAGATCTGGGCTCCCATCGGCGCCGAGGACGACGCGCTGTGGAACCTCGACCGGGCGGGCGGACAGGAGAAGGCGTTCTGCTGCCTCAACGCCACCGCCCGCGATTTCGCCAAGATCGGTCAGCTGGTGCTCGACGGCGGCCGGGTCGGCACGACCGAGGTGATCCCGCCCGCGTGGATCGAGCGGATCTCCACTCCTTCGCCGCTGCCGGTCATCGACTGGGGTTACGGCGCGCAATGGTGGCATCCGACGGGCGCCGAACCCGACCTCATGGCCATCGGCGTCTACGGCCAGTACATCTACGTCGACCCGCCGAGCCGCACCGTCGTCGTCAAGCTCAGTGACCACGGCACCACCCAGGACGAAGCGGAGACGATCGCGGTCTTCCGCGCACTCGCCGACGCGGGCTGACGCGCGGGAAATATGTCGATGACGCAGGGCGTTGCATCGGTGGCCGTCTGCCCTGAAGGAGCCGCATGATCGACGTCCCGCTGTCCGTTCTCGATCTCGCGCCTGTGCAGACCGGCGCGAGCCCCAGTGCGGCGCTCGCCGCCACCACGGAACTGGCACGGCGGACCGAGGCGCTGGGCTATCGACGGTTCTGGGTGGCCGAGCACCACAACATGCCGGGCATCGCCAGCTCGTCGCCGAGCGTGGTCATCGCGCACCTGGCGGCGGCGACCACGACGATCCGGGTGGGTTCGGGCGGTGTCATGTTGCCCAACCACGCGCCCCTGGTGGTGGCCGAGCAGTTCGGCACCCTCGACGCGCTGCATCCCGGCCGGATCGATCTCGGCATCGGCCGCGCGCCCGGTACCGACCAGGCCACCGCCCTGGCGCTGCGGCGCACCAGTGAGGGACTTTCGGCGGAATCGTTCCCCAGCGAGCTGGCCGATCTGCTGCGGTACTTCCGCGGCGCGGGACCCGGCGGCATCACCGCGACGCCTGGCCGCGGCGCGGAACCGGAGATCTGGTTGCTCGGTTCCAGCGGGTACAGCGCGCAGGTCGCGGCGGTGCTCGGGGTGCGTTTCGCCTTCGCCCACCACATCAGCCCGACCAATACCGAGGCCGCACTCGAGTTGTACCGCAACAGCTTCCGGCCCTCCGACCGTCTCGAGCAGCCGTACGCCATGGTGGCCTTCTCGGCGATCTGCGCCGATACCGACGAACGCGCCGACGCCATGGCGCGTCCGCGCGATCTCGCGTTCCTGTCCCTGATGTCCGGGCGGCCGCGGGCCTTGCCGACTCCGGAGGAGGCCGCGGCCTTCCGGCCCTCCGAGCGGGAGCGCCACTTCATCGAACAGCGCCGCGTCGGCCAGGTGATGGGATCGCCGGAGACGGTGCGCGGTCAGCTCGACGACTTGCTGCGGCGCACCGAAGCCGACGAGCTGATGCTCAACACCCTCGTCTACGACATCGAGGATCGCGCCCGATCCTTCGAGCTGATCGCCAAAGTCGCGGCCGCGTAAGGTATTTCAGTACAACGGAAAACCGTGACCGGCCAGCGACTCGCGCAGCCGGTCGCGGCCGTTCAAGCTCCGGGCCGAGGCAAGACGGTCCAGCACGCGCTCGGTCCAGGAGTGGGTGAGCCCCTGCTCGGCGTAGAACTCGGCGATCCGTTCCTCGTAGCGCGCGACGTGCTCACGCTGATCCGACAGCTCGTAGGTTTCGTGGTGCAACACCGCCGCCTGCGGCAACCGCGGCTTCACCGCGGCCTGCTCGGCCGGGTCCGGATGGCCGACCACCAAGCCGAACACCGCGAAAACCTGTGGCGGCAGGCGCAATTCGGCGGCGACCTGTTCGGGCTTGTTGCGCAGCGCGCCGATGTAGACGGTGCCGAGCCCGAGCGATTCCGCCGCGACGACAGCGTTCTGCGCGGCGAGCGCGGCATCGATGAAACCGACGTAGCTGGACTCGAGATAGTCCGCGCCGTCCAGCGGCGCGCCCCGATCGTCGGCCAGCTGACGCAGCCTGGCGAAGTCGGCGGTCCACACCAGCAGCACCGGCGCCTGCTCGATGTGCGCCTGGCCGCCCGCCAGCGCGGCAAGGCGAGCCTTGCGCGCCTCGTCACGGACCGCGATCACGCTCCACACCTGGAGGTTGGACGATGTCGGCGCGGATTGCGCGGCGGAGATCAGCAGCCGCAGCGTGTCGTCGGACACCGGATCGGGCAGGTAGCGGCGCACCGACCGATGTTCGTGCAGCACCCGCAGGACCGGGTTCCAGTGGGCGGGTTCGACCGGCGCCGCGTCGCGGTAACGCTGGCGCAGAGCATCGGTCGGGGTCGGCGCGATCTGGGTCATGCCCTCATCTTGGCGGCCGACCGGCCACGCGTCTGCGGTAACCCTCACGGTGAGCCGAACGGCGCCCCGGCACACCGCGAGGGTACGGTTGGTAAGGCATACCTAAATTACTTACTCTCCGGGAGGTTCCCTTGGCACGCCCCCGCACTACCCTCACCGTGTTGCGCACCGAATGGCTGACTCCGCACCTGGTCCGCGTCCACTTCGGCGGGCCGGGCTTCGCCGCGTTCCAGCCCAGCGAGTTCACCGATTCCTACGTCAAGTTCATCTTCCCGCGCGACGGCGTCGA
The DNA here is from genome assembly GCF_006716565.1 of Nocardia bhagyanarayanae. Taxonomy (NCBI): domain Bacteria; kingdom Bacillati; phylum Actinomycetota; class Actinomycetes; order Mycobacteriales; family Nocardiaceae; genus Nocardia; species Nocardia bhagyanarayanae. The sequence continues at coordinate 6,103,431 of NZ_VFPG01000001.1, forward strand.
GGTGCTGCGCACCTACACCGTCCGCTCGGTGGATGTCGAGGCCGGAGTGCTCGTCGCGGACTTCGTCTTCCACGGTTCCGAGGGCATCGCGGGACCCTGGGCGGCCTCGGTGCAGCCTGGCGAGACCATCGACGCGTACGGCCCGGGTGGCGCGTACTCGCCGCGCGCCGACGCGGACTGGCACCTGCTCGCCGGTGACGAGGCGGCGCTGCCCGCGATCGCGGCCGCGCTGGAGGCGATGCCCGACGACGCTGTCGGTCACGCCTTCGTCGAGGTGCCGGGACCGGACGACGAGCTGAAACTGGACAAGCCCGCGGGCGTCGAACTCGCCTGGCTGCACCGCGGCGCGCGGCCCGCGGGCGAACTGCTCGCCGAGACGGTGCGGGCCACGCCGTGGCGGGACGGCCGGGTCCAGGTGTTCATCCACGGTGAGGCGCAGGCGGTGATGCACGACCTGCGCCGCTACATCCGCAGAGAACGACAGGTGCCCGCGGAATGGGCCGCGTCGATCTCCGGCTACTGGCGCCGCGGCCGCACCGAGGAGGGTTTCCGCGAGTGGAAGGCCGACCTGGCCGCGAAGGAACCGGTCGGCTAGGCGGCGGTCAATCGCCCCAGCCGCTGGTGGCCAGGATGGCGTCCCAGGTCAGGTAGGGCAGCTCCGGATGACGCTGGCGGAGAATGTCGCCGGGCAGCGAACCGGGCGGCGCCTTGCGCGGATTCGCCAGCGCCTGGGTTTCGACGGAGTCGGCGAGTGCCCGGCTGCCACCCAGCCGGGGATAGCGCGCGTGCACCAGGTCGGCGTAGCCGGGCGGCAGGTCGGCCGGGCTGCCGCCGATGTCGAGACCGATGCCCTGCACCGCGATCCAGATCTCCGGCGGACGGCGGCGGCGGTAGACGGGCGAATCGCTGAGACCCGACGTGTGCGCGGCGATCGCGTCCCAGACGACGTCGACCCGGTCGTCGGTGACGCCGTTGTCCTCCAGGAAGCGGGCGGCGTAGTCGGCGCCGTCGACCTCGAAACGCTGGTCGCCGTTGGCTGTCTCGCCGAGGCCGATGTCGTGCAGCGCGCAGATCAGATACATCAGCTCGTCGTCGTAACCGGATCCGGGCGCGAGACCGTGCTGGGCCGCGACAGCGCGAGCGAACAGGAAGCCCCGCACGCTGTGGTTGCGCAGGTGCGGCGCAAGCTCGCGGTCGATCAGTTCGGTGGCCTTGCCCGCCAGCGGCGTGGAGGGCAGGGCGAGCGGATCCGCCTGCGCCAGCGCGTGATCGGCGGACCACGCGAATGCGACGGCCGCCGAAGTGGCGCCGAGGGCGGTGCGACGTGATATGGACATGGGTCTCCCCTCGTTCGATAAAATACGCCGTCGCGCCGCGGGATACGGCGCGCGGATGGGAATTCAGCGCGCTGCCGCGCGGAATCTGTTGCGGTAGTCGGTCGGCGTGACGCCGAGCCGTTTGAGGAAGGTGCGCCGCATGGTCTCCTCGGAGCCGAGACCGCTGCGGCGGGCGACGGTCGCCACGCCCTCGTCGCCCGCCTCCAGCAGGCGCTGGGCCGTCTCGATCCGGGCGCGCTCCACGTACTGGGCCGGGGTCATACCGATTTCCTTGCGGAACAACCTGGTCAGGTGGCGTTCGCTCACCGCAGCGCGTGCCGCGAGCGCGGAAAGGCTGTGATCGGCAGCGGGATCGGCGACGACGGAATCCACCGCCGCGCGCAGGCCGCCCGCTCGCGGCGTCGCGATGCCGGTGTGCAGGCTGAACTGTGACTGGCCGCCGGGACGGCGCAGGAAGACCACGAGGTGTTTGGCGATCGAGCGCGCGGCCTCGGGCCCGTGATCCTCTTCGACCAGCGCCAGTGCCATGTCGATGCCCGCGCTCACGCCCGCGGAGGTGACGATCAGGCCGTCGCGCACGTAGATCGCGTCCGGTTGCACGGCGACGCGCGGAAATCGTTGCGCCAGTTCGTCGCACGCCAGCCAGTGCGTGGTCGCCCGCCGTCCGTCCAGTAGACCTGCCTCGGCGAGCACGAAAGCGCCGGTGCACACCGACGCCACGCGGCGCGCGCTCGTCGCGGCCGCGCCGACCGCTCGCACCAGGTCCGGCGGCAGTGGAGCGCCGACCGCGTAGCCGGGCACGAGCAGGGTGTCGGCGCGAGGGGCGAGTTCGTCGATCGAGCCCTCTACTCCGAGCGGCGCACCGACATCGGTGCGCACCGGCGCGCCGTCCGGCGAGGCGAATCGGATGCGATGGCCCGCCCAGTGCAGGACCTGCACGGGTCCGGCGACGTCGAGCAGCAGCACGCCCTCCGCGATCGCCACCACCACGTCGCCCCGGTCCTGTTCCATACAGCCAGTCTGGGGCGGGACGTGCGTGTCCACAAGGACACGCAACCCTCGGATCCGGACCTGGGCGGGGCGTTTGCTTTCGGCGGCCGCGTATCGAACCGGCATAGGCCGAACCCCGCCGCGCGGAAGCGGTTCGACCGGCCTGCGCTCAGCGATCCACGGCCGCGGGTTCACCTGCCGTGCTCTGCGCGGGGCGGTGGACGGTATGGAAGCCGGGGAGGTGGCGATCGACGGCGGGGATCATGAGCTGGATCAGCGGGCCGATGCCGAAGGCGTATACGAGGGTGCCGATGCCGACGCTGCCGCCGAGGAGCCAGCCGGTCGCGAGGACGGTAACCTCGATGGTGGTGCGGATCGATCGGACGGACCAGCCGGTGCGGCGAACCAGGCCAGTCATCAGGCCATCGCGCGGGCCTGGACCCATGCCCGCGCCGATGTAGAGGACGGTGGCGGCGGCGTTGAGCACGACGGCCGCGAGCATCGCGGCGATCCGCACCGGCAGTGATTCCCACGTCGGCAGCAGCCACAACCCGGCGTCCACCGACAGCCCTATGACCACGATATTGCTGACCGTGCCCAGTCCGGGGCGCTGCCGCAACGGAATCCAGGCGAGCAGAACCACCGCGCCGGTCACGGCGGTCACCGCGCCGAAGCTGAGCGGCACGTGATTGGCGACGCCCTGGTGGAAGACGTCCCACGGGTCGAGCCCCAGCCCGGCGCGCACCATCACCGCCATGGAGAACCCGTACATCCACAACCCGCTGTAGAGCGCGACCAACCGCCGAAGAAGCATTCGCCCAGCATGACGACCACTGGCCTGGAACAACAGAGCCAGTGGCGCACAACTGGCCCACCTTCCGGGCTCGTCTCCTCGGAGCCGAGCCCGGATCGAAACGCACGCCGATGATCGTTGGCGTCAGTCGCTAGGGCGTTGTCGTGGTGTCGGAAGTCGCGGCCGGAAGATGTTGTGCGCACACCGCTTCGACGAACTCGCCGACCGTTTGATCGGGCATGCGACGTGCCAGATCGGCTTCGGTGATGATGCCGACGAGGCGTCCGCGCTCGGTCACCGGCAGCCGCCGGATCTGGTAACGCTCCATGAGTGCGAGCGCGTCGCCGATATCCGCACCCGCGTCGATGGTGTGCAGTTCTTCCGCGCCTTGAGCCAGCTCACCGGCCGTCGTCGTCTTCGGAGTACGGCCGTGAGCTATGCACTTGACGACGATGTCACGATCGGTGACTATGCCGACCGGACGACCTTCCCCATCACAGATCGGCAGCGCGCCCACATCCAGTTGGTGCATCCGCTGAGCCGCGGTCTGCATGGTGTCGCGCACGTTGAGACAGGCCACGTCGGAGTGCATGATCATCTGTGCGGTCGTCATCGCAGGTCTCCCTTCTATGCCTCGTACAGGCAGGCAGTCCGCGGTCGCGGTGCCCGCGCCCTCGATGGGCATACCCCGGATTCGGCTGCTCACCGGTCGCGGACGACGATCGACGCGGCTGCGTCCGAACCCAGCAAGACGTTGCCAACACGGCCGCCGCCGACTCAGTGGCGGCGTCCCACCGGTTCACCGGCAGCGACGAGCCGCCGGTTTCACTCCAGGCGTATAGGGCGACGCGCTCCAGCTAGCGGCGGGCAGCTTCCCCGAAGAAGACACGGCACCGACCGAGCCGAGCTACCCGCGCTGAAACGCGCCGTTCGCTCCCCTCCCAGCGGCGGCCCCGGCCCGCACGGGCTCGACGACCACCTTCGCGTCGACCCGCGAGGCGACTCCGTGCCGCTCCGCGATTCGGCGAGCACCATCGGGTGCTGTTGCCCATGGGTCGCCAGCGAGCGGTCCAGCGGCAGCGGCATGGGCCTCGCTGTCGGTGGGGACGGGAGGCCCTGTGCTCTCGGATATCGGCTAGGCCGGGGCGGCGGCCCAGCTGTCGGGACCGAAGACCTCGTAGTGGATGTTCTGCGCCGCTACGCCCTTGCCCAGGAGCGCTTCGCGCATGCCGAGCATGAAAGGCAGTGGCCCGCAAAGGTATACGTGGGTGCCTTCGGCGATGGTGATCTCTGCGAGGTCGGCGCGGCCTTCCCGCAGCCCGTTCTCGGGGCGGCGGGCGCCGAGGTCCTCGTACCAGCGGTGCATGACCGCCAGTGGCAGCCGGTCGACGAGCTCGGCAAGCTCGGCGCGGTGGGCGTGGCTGGCGGGCGCGCGATCGGCATGGATCACCGAGATCGAGCGCGGGTCGGCGGTCTCGGCGAGGTGGCTGAGCATGCCCATCATCGGGGTGCATCCGATACCGGCGGAGATCAGCAGCAGCGGCGCGTCGTCGTCTTGCAGGACCAGATCACCGAACGGGGTGGTGACATCGAGGACGTCGCCTTCGAACACGTTGCGATACAAGAAGTTCGACACTTCCCCGGCCGGGGCGATCGCACCATCGGGCAGCAGGTGGGCATCGACCCGCTTGACGGTGATGCGCCAATCCCCACTCGCGGGCGCCGAGGACAAACTGTATTGCCGGATCTGGCGGGCACCGTCTTCCAGATACACGCCCACCGAAAGGTACTGCCCCGGCGAAAACGACGGCAGCGGCGCGCCGTCGAGCGAGGTGAGCACAAAGGAGACCGCGTCGCCCGACTCGTGGCGACGCTCGCGCACACGCACCTGCCGCCACACCTGCCCGTCGGCGACACCCGCGGCCCGATACAGCCCGGCTTCCATCGCGATCAACGTCTCGGCCATCAACCAGTACAGCTCGTCCCATGCCGCGACGACCTCGGCGGTCACGGCCTCACCGAGAACCTCGGCGATCGCCTGGAACAGGTAGGTGTGCACGATCTGGTACTGGGCAGGTTCGACGCCCAGCGAGGCGTGCTTGTTCGCGATCCGCGACAAGATCAGGTCGACGCGTTCCTGATCGGGTTCCAGTTGCAGCGCGGCGAAGGCCGCGATGGCGCCGGCGAGCGCCTTCTGCTGCCCGCCTTGGCTCTGGTTGCCCCGATTGAACAGGTCGCGTTCGAGTTCAGGATGAGCGGCGAACATCCTGCGGTAGAACAGCGTCGTGATGTCGTCGATCCCCGCACCCACCGCAGGTAGCGTGGCGCGGATGATCTCCGTCGCGGTCGCCGAGAGCATGTCATTCTCCATTCGTTGCAGAAATCGCTGAGCTCGTCTCCCCTACCCGAGGTAGAGCGAGAAGTACTGTGCGCGTGGGGGTTCGGGTGAGGTCCTCGATGGTGAGAGTGTCCAGGGACTCGAAGAAGGCCTCCTGAGCACGACGCAATGCCGAACGCAGCAGGCAGCCCGCGCGCAGCGGGCACGGATTGACTCCGTCGCATTCGACGACTTCGCCCTCGCCTTCGAGGCGGCGCACCAGCCAGCCGACCGAGGCGGTGCGCCCGAGTTCGGTGATCGCCAGACCCCCGCTGCGCCCGCGGCGCGCGTCCACGACGCCGAGTTCGCCGAGCCGGGTGATCACTTTCGCCACGTGGGCGTAGGAAACCGCCAGCTGGTCGGCGATCTCCCGGCTACCCGGACGTTCACCCTCGCCGACCACCGCAAGCCGCATGACGACCCGCAGTCCGAGGTCGGTGAACCGGGTGAGTTGCATGCCCCGAAACTACGATAATTCTCATCTGGGATACCAATTTTGTGAGCGGGATAACCAGGACGTCGCGGCTCGAGCGCCGCCGCGTGGGCGGGCGAGCGCCGGGCGGTAGCGTCGGGAGGATGAGCAGCCTGGAGGTGGCAGTCGTCGGATACGGCCTGGCCGGTGCGGTGTTCCATGCGCCGCTGATCGCCGCGGAACCGCGGATGCGGGTGGCGGCGGTGGTCACCGGGTCGGCGGAGCGCGCCGAGCAGGCCCGTCGCGCGCACGACGGGGTGCGGGTCTTCCCCGACGCCGACGCGCTGTTCGAGGACATCCGCGGCATCGACTTGGTGGTCGTCGCGACGCCCAACCGCACCCACGCACCGCTGGCCGCGCGTGCGTTGGACGCGGGGATCCCGGTGGTGGTGGACAAGCCGTTCGCCGTCACCGTCGGCGAGGCCGAGGAGGTGGTGGCGCACGCCGAACGAGCGGGCGTCGCGCTGTCGGTCTTCCAGAATCGGCGCTGGGACGGTGATTTTCGGACGGTCCGCGAGCTGGTCGAGAGCGGCAGGCTCGGTGCGGTGCGGCGCTTCGAGTCCCGGTTCGAGCGGTGGCGTCCGGTGCCGAAGGGCGGCTGGCGCGAGGTCGGCAGCGCCGCCGACGGCGCGGGACTGCTCTTCGATCTCGGCAGTCACCTGGTCGATCAGGCGTTGACGCTGTTCGGCCCGGTCCGCTCGGTGTACGGGGAGGTGGACCGTCGGCGCCCCGGCATCCAGACCGACGACGACGTCTTCCTCGCGCTGACCCACGAGAACGGTGTCCGCTCGCACCTGTGGATGAGCGCGGTGGCGCCTCGGCTCGGTCCACGCTTCCGGGTGCTCGGCGCGGACGCCGGATACGTCACCTACGGCCTGGACCCGCAGGAAGACGCGTTGCGCGCGGGTCGCGATCCGCGCGAAGACGACTGGGGGACAGTGGAATCCGCACGGTGGGGATTGCTCGGCGCCGAACCGGATCTTTCACCGCACCCGACGCTCGCGGGCGACTACCCGGCCTTCTACGCCGAGATGGCCGCCGCGATCCTGGACGGCGCGCCGGTCCCGGTCGACCCGCGCGACGCCGTCGCGGCGCTCCGGGTGCTCGCGGCGGCCCGCCGATCGGCCGAGTCGGGGACCACGCAACTCGTCTGAACACCGCCCGGATGGATTCGTCCCCGGTGCGGTTACGGCGCGCGACCGATAGGGTGCGGCGGTGAACACCGCCGAACTGGTCGACCGCGGCGCCTCCATCGCGGATCGGCTCACCACCACGCAGACCCCACCACCTTGGCAATTGGTCGTCGTCACGGGGGTGGCGGCGCTGGTGCTCGTCGGCTACGGACCGCTGTGGCGAATCACCCGCAACGTCGTGACCATCGCGCACGAGGGCGGGCACGCGTTCACCGCGCTGCTCACCGGCCGCAGGCTCAACAGCATCACGCTGCACTCCGACACCTCGGGGCTGACCGTCTCCAGCGGAAAACCCTACGGCCCCGGCATGATTCTCACCGCCATGGCGGGCTACCCCGCGCCGCCGCTGCTCGGACTGGGTTTCGCGGCGCTGCTCGGCGCGGATCGCATCACGCTGATGCTGTGGACGTCCATCGCGCTGCTCGCCGCCGTGCTGATCAAGGTCCGCAACATCTACGGGCTTTTCACGGTCGTCGTGGTGGGCGCGACGGTGTTCGCGGTGTCCTGGTTCGGCACCGATACGGTGCAGGCCGCGTTCGCCTATCTCGCCGCGTGGTTCCTGCTGCTCGCCGGTCTGCGTCCGGTCATCGAGATGCAGCGCGGGCGGGTGCACCGCTGGCGACAGCCGGGGAACGTCGACTCCGACGCCGATCAGCTGGCCCGGCTGACCCACCTTCCCGGGCTGCTGTGGGTGTTGTTCTTCGGACTGGTCGCGGTCGCCGCGCTGATCGTCGGCGGTGGGCTGATGTTGTCGGACGCGACGGGGATCTGTCTGCCGGTGGTGTCGGGCGAGTGCGCGCCGCCCGGCGTGCGCTAGGAGCGGCAGCTGTCCAGGACCGCGATCGTCTCCCGGACCAGGTCCGCGGGCGCGCGGGTCGCGTCGACGACGATGCCGCGCTCGTCGGCGCCGAGCGGTTCCAAGGCGGCGAGCTGGGAGTCGAGCAGGCTCGGCGGCATGAAATGGTCTCGGCGCGTGGACATCCGGCGGGCCAGCTCCTCGCGGGTCGCCGTCAGGTGCAGGAACAGGACATCGGGCGCGGCCGTCCGCAACCGATCCCGATAGCCGCGCTTCAGTGCCGAGCAGCTGACTACGCCGCCCCGGCCCGACTGCTCGGCCAGCCAGGCGGCGATGCGGTCCAGCCAGGGGGCGCGGTCGGCGTCGGTGAGCGGTTCGCCGGCTGTCATCTTGGCGACGTTGGCGGGCGGATGGAAGTCGTCGCCCTCGGCGAACACGACCCGCAACGCGTGCGCGAGCCTGTCGCCGACGGTCGACTTACCGGATCCGGAGACGCCCATGACGACGACGCGCGGGGCTGGGGCTTCGGTCACGGATGTCCTCCTCGACGACGCGGCGGCTCGCAGCCGACCCTAGTGGCATCGGCCACTCCCGGGGGTCCGCGGTTCGAGGCGGGCATATACCTCGGGCACGATGGATGTCATGAAACTGCGCATCTTCACCGAGCCGCAGCAGGGCGCGGACTACGACACCCTGCTGAACGTCGCGAAAGCCGCGGAGGACTTGGAGTTCGACGCGTTCTTCCGCTCCGACCACTACCTGGCGATGGGCGACTCCGACGGTCTGCCCGGTCCCACCGACGCCTGGATCACGCTCGCCGGTCTCGCCAGGGAGACGCGCCGGATCCGCCTCGGCACGCTGGTCACCGCGGCCACCTTCCGGCTGCCCGGCCCGCTCGCGATCCAGGTCGCGCAGGTCGATCAGATGTCCGGCGGGCGGGTCGAGCTCGGGCTCGGCAGCGGCTGGTTCGCCGAGGAACACGCCGCCTACGGCATCCCGTTCCCGTCGGACAAGTTCGCGCGCTTCGAGGAACAGCTCGCGATCGTCACCGGGCTCTGGGCGACCAAGCCCGGCGACACCTTCAGCTTCGCGGGCAAGCACTACCAGCTCACCGACTCCCCCGCGCTGCCCAAGCCGGTGCAGGATCCGGTGCCGGTGCTCATCGGCGGCCACGGCGCCACCCGCACGCCGCGGCTGGCGGCCCAGTACGCGAGCGAGTTCAACATGCCGTTCGCCTCGCTGGAGGACAGCGCCCGCCAGTTCGAGCGGGTCCGCGCCGCGGCGGAGGCCTACGGGCGGCGCGCCGACGACCTGGTGTACTCCAACGCGCTGGTGGTCTGCGTCGGCGAGAGCGACGCCGAGGTGGCCCGTCGTGCCGCGGCCATCGGCCGCGAGGTCGAGGAGCTGAAGACCAACGGTCTCGCGGGCTCGCCCGACGAGGTGGTCGACAAGATCGGCCGCTACGCCGAGATCGGCGCGGGCCGTATCTATCTGCAGATCCTGGATCTCGACGATCTTGGGCACCTGGAACTGATCGCGGACAAGGTCAAGTCCCAGCTCTGACGCACGCGCGGCGCGGCTGCCCGTCGAAATGGGGTCGCCGCGCCGTTCGGTTTCGCCGGGCGGCGGTCGGTAGCCTTTCGATGTTCGACCGTTCGAAGGGAACCGACTTCGCGATGCAACCGCTCGGCATGGACGATCCGCGACGGATCGGCGACTACCGGCTCCTCGGCGTGCTCGGCGCGGGCGGAATGGGCCGGGTCTATCTCGGGCGCAACGCGGGCGGACGCACCGTCGCGGTGAAGGTGATCCGCCCGGATCTGGTGGGCGGCAACGAATTCCGCACCAGGTTCCGGCGCGAGGTCGCGGCGGCGCGGCGGGTCGGCGGCCAGTTCACCGCACCGGTGCTCGACGCCGACGTGGACGCCGACCCGCCCTGGCTGGCGACCGGCTACGTCGCGGGGTTCGCGCTCTCGGAGGCGGTGGAACGGTTCGGCACTTTCGCCGAGCCCACCCTGCTGGTGCTTGCCCGCGGCCTGGCCGAGGCGCTGATCGCGGTGCACGAGGCCGGGGTGGTGCATCGCGATCTGAAGCCTTCCAACGTGCTGCTCGCCGTGGACGGACCGAAGGTGATCGATTTCGGGATCGCGCGCGCCGTCGAGGACACCGCGCTCACCACGACCGGAAAGGTCATCGGCTCACCGGGTTTCATGTGTCCGGAGCAGGTGACCGGTGAACCGGTCGGTCCGCCGGGCGACGTTTTCGCGCTCGGCGGCGTGCTGGCGTTCGCCGCCGCCGGACACGGGCCGTTCGGCACGGGCGACACGATGCAGATGCTGTGGCGCATCATGTACGAGGATCCGCGCTTGGACGCCGTGCCCGACCGGCTGCGGCCGCTCGTCGCCTCCTGCCTCGCGAAGGAACCCGCCACCCGGCCGACGCCGCGGCAGCTGCTGGACGAGTTGACCACGCTCGGTGTGCCGGAGCGGGCCGGGTGGTTGCCTCCTCCGGTGCTGGAAGAGGTGAGCGTGCGGGCGGTGCGGTTGCTCGATCTGGATTCGGGGCCGGTGGAATTGGGTGGGTGGTCGCCGACGGCGCAGTCGTCAGGAAGCGGGCAAGGTTTCGGCCGACCGGAAACGCCCGCGGCGCAGTGGCAGCATCCGGAAACGCCCGCGGCGCAGTGGCAGCGCATGGGTTCGTCCCCGCACCGCGCGCCAGTCGCCGAATCCCCGTCCCACCAAGCCTGGCAGGACGCGGCGTCGCGACCCGGGTTCGCTCCGGCGCGGAATGCCATCTCCCATCAGCAGCACACGGGAGCGAATTCGGGAGGCGCGCGAGTTCGCCGCCGAGGTCCGCTGCTGGCCGGACTGTTGGTGGTGTGCGTGGTGGTCGCGATCGGCGCGTTCGTCATCGGCACTCAGCTGCGCGGGAACTCCGACCCCGGGAGTGGCGGGACGACCACGGTCGCAGGGGGTTCCACCGAGGCAGGCGCCTCGGTGTCCAATGTGCCCACGGCATTCGTCGGCGTCTGGCGCGGCAGCGCCGCGGACGGCCTCGTCACCTTCGACATCGAATTGACCGTCAGGGAAGGCGAAGTCGGCGAGGAGGTCGCCACCTCGGCGAACACCGGCAAGGTGTCCCGGCAGCGCTGCGGGCGGATCGAGCGGCTCACCGCCGCCACCGACAGTCAGCTCACGTTCGTCGCGCGGCTCAGCGCCGACAGTCCCAACGATTGCGCCGACGACGGCTCCACCTCGACGGTGCGGCTGCAATCGGACGGTTCGCTGTCCTACAGCACGCCAGGTGTGTTCGGCGGCACCATCGCGGGCACGTTGCACAAGGGCTGACTATTCCGCCGCGGCGGGCTGTTTCGGTTAGGCTTGGCCTGCTCCATCCGACGCTTCTTTCCGATCGACCTCGGACGCCGTCGATTGCGCACGGGCGCTTGACTTTTCGAACTCCGTGCGTGTCGCGCGGACGAGTATCGGCATCGACGAAGAGCCCGGCATCGGTGAACGACCGAATATCGACGATCGACCAGCACCGGTGATCGACCCGACATCGACTATCGACCAAGCACCGACGGAGGCATGGATGAATCCGCCGAGCACGCGTGTCGTGGACCGCAATGTTCCCCTGCGCGCCTTGGTGTTCGCGCTCGCGCTCGCCGCCGCGTTGACGGCGGGCCTGCCCGCACCGCCCGCCGCGAGGGCCTCGACGCTCGACACCGCCTGCGGCACACCGCTGTCCGCCGACGCGATCGACACCATCGCCGAACTCTCCGACCCGACCGCGCTGACCGGCACATCCATGCAACAGCTTGAACAAGCGGTCGACAACCATCACCGCATCGCCGAGATCCTCGTCGAGCACCGGGACCGGCGCGGACTGCTCGCGCTGGGACTCGACATCGTCGAGCAGTCCGCCGTGATGCCGCTGCAACGCGACCCCGCCGCCTTCGACGATCGCGAGTGGGCGCACGACATCAGCCTCGACCTGCTGTCCCGCTTCCTGCGGGCCGTGCACGCCGAATTCACCGGCGCCGTGGCCGAACCGCAGTGGGCGCACTACTTCGCGCTGACCAAGCAGTGCCAACTGTCCGCGGCGCGGGTGGCGATGGCGGGCTACAACGCCCACCTCACCGTCGACCTCTCGCTCTCCGTCGCGGCGGTGCGCGGCACCCTCGCCAACGCACCCGACTACTTCCGCATCGTCGACGCGATCGCGAGCAACGGTTTCCTCATCGTCGACGCGACCAAGGCGATCTACGGCGGCGACCTCGGACCGCTCTGGCGCTTCTACTTCCTCGGCGAAGGACTCGACACCGTGCTCGGCGCGGGCGTCGCGACCGTCCCCCTCCTCCGCCTCGCCGACGCCGGCGCCAACGTCGTCATCTTCGGCAACGGCCTCGCCCTCCAAGACCCCACTCTCGCCCCCACCGTCCGCACCGAGACGGACCTCCTCTGGCGCACCGCCGACAGCGCCTTCGAAGTTCTCGCGGCCCTCGGCGGGCTCTGAATCCCTCCTCCCATCCCGAAAGTCGGCCGCGAACAGAGACTTACACACTTCACAGCGGTTGCAGCGTCTGCGGGGCGTACGAAACCGCTGTGTGGCGAAGTACGTCGGCTACCGCGACGGGGCTCTGGTCGGCGCAGGGTCCCAACGGCGAAGCGCACCGGGATCGGGGGCGAACTCGCCGACCGTCGACAGTGCCCGTCCCTCGACGAGATCCACTTCGAACGAGGCGGGTTCCGCCCCGGCCAGAATCGAAATCATCTGGCGGGCAATCTGCTTGATGGACGACTTTTCGGTGACCAGGGTCCAGCGGTCCAACGCAGGGACGTGCACGATCCATCGGGTGCCGCAGCAGTGCACCTTGACCAGGTAGCTGCGCATGAGTCCTCCTCGACCACTTGGGCGTTTCCTGTTGGATCGCATCCGTGCGGATCAGCTCACCCGGCACCTTGCTTGCACACGACGTTAGGCACCTCGCAGGCAGCGAGACCAGGAGTGTGCTCGAGTTTGCAAAATTCGGTTTTCGCTGGACATCGCGCTTCACCGGGTGGAT